>NZ_LASA01000116.1 GCF_001562015.1 Endozoicomonas arenosclerae
CTCAGGGAACGGTATTTGAAGTGGCTGAGGGTTAGCTCAATCCAACGGTAACATTCGTCCTTGGAGTCCCAGCCGGGCTCCAGACAGTCTGCTTGTGAAAGGAGGCTTCTTACATCCTCCAGGGTTTTGATGAAATGGGTGTTCATGATGATTTTCATATCCTCATCATGAACGACAGTGCTGAAGTCGGCTCATTTCATGTTAGAAACCAGCCCCTTCTTCAGGCTCATTTCATATTGGAAGAGACTTTTCTAAGCAAGGAGCAGGTTGAAATGCTAATATCCAGACTGGTTCTGGAATCAAAACTTATGCTGGAAGACGTTCCTATTAGGCCTGTTTGCCAAGAACTAGCAGTACTGGGTATCGATCAATACCGACAATTGAACCTTATGGGGAAGTATAAGATTCTTTACCGCTATGATGAAGATATCCAGACTGCCTATATCATTGCTTTCATGCGCCAAAAGCAAAGTGCAGAAAAGCTCCTTGTAGACCTCTCCCTGAATATATAATTTATTTCATTAAATTCCCGGACGCCAGCCATTGGTAATCGGGTACCGGCGATCACGTCCAAAGCCACGAGGCGTGATTCTAACGCCGACCACTGCCTGGCGACGCTTGAACTCATTAACATCGATCAGGCGCAAGACACGGTAAACCGTATCCCGGTCAAAACCGGATTCGATAATCGCCTCTGCACTTTTATCTTCCTCCACATACATTTCGATGATTCGGTCCAGCTCATCGTAGGGAGGCAGGCTATCTTCATCCACCTGATCCGGTGCCAGCTCAGCGGAGGGCGGGCGATCAATCACTCGCTGAGGAATCACGTATCCGAGGGTGTTGCGATACTCAGACAGAGCAAACACCAAAGTCTTGGGTACGTCTTTCAGGGCATTGTAACCACCGCACATATCGCCATAGAGTGTGGCATAACCCACAGCCATTTCACTCTTGTTACCCGTGGTCAGTACCATGTAGCCTTTCTTGTTGGAAATGGCCATTAGCATGACACCACGACAACGGGACTGGAGATTTTCTTCCGTGGTGTCTTTTTGAGTGTTTTCGAACTGGGCACTCAGGGTTCCCATGAATGCATCGAACATCGGCTCAATGGGCATCACTGAGTAATCAACACCAAGAATATCAGCCTCTTCCTGTGCATCTTCCAGGCTCATGTTGGAGGTATAACGGAAAGGCATCATAACCGCCTGTACACGCTCAGCCCCCAGGGCATCGGTTGCAATGGCCAGTGTCAGGGCAGAATCTATACCGCCTGACAAACCCAGCACTACACCTTTGAAGCCGTTCTTATTCACGTAGTCACGAACACCGGTGACCAGAGCTTTATACACTCGCTCATGCAAACCGGGCAGTTCAGCAATATCTTCCTGAACAAACGTTTTTTCCTGCTGGTCAAAGCGGGTCAGATAAAGCCCTTCACAGAAATAATCCGACTGCACCGCTACCTGACCATTGCCGTTCATAGCGAAGGAGCCACCGTCGAATACCAGTTCATCCTGACCTCCAGACAGGTTGACATAGAGTACCGGCAGTCCACTCTCCTGACAGCGACTGCGAACGGTTTCGTATCGAATGTTCTGTTTATCTTTATGGAAAGGCGAAGCATTGAGACTCAGAATCAGATCCGCCCCAGCGTCCCTGGCCTGTTGAGCAGGCTCTGGATACCAGAGATCTTCACAAACGGTCAGTGCCAGCTTGACCCCCTTGCATTCAAAAACACAAGCTTGACGGCCGGGTACAAAATAACGCTTCTCATCAAATACCTGATAATTAGGCAGGTATTGCTTGGCGTAACGGGCGATCACCTGTCCATCTCTGATGACCACTGCCTGATTTTCCAGACCGTGAGCCCCTATGGCAGGCAGACCCATCACCAGATCAATACCTTTCACCGCACTGAGTTTGCTGAGGGCCTGCTCTATTCTCAGTACCATGCTGGGTCTGAGCAACAGATCTTCGGGCGGGTACCCGCAGAGCGTCAGTTCAGGAAAAACCACCATATCGGCCTGATGCTGGTCGCGAGCCGCTTCTGCTGACTCGATCACCTGGGTGGTATTGCCGTCGATGTCGCCCACCTTGAGGTTAAGCTGGGCCATGACGATATTGAGCTTTGCTGACATTGAAAAGCCTGATGTCTGTATCTTCAATCCGAGAGCCGGCTATTCTCAACGATGTTGCAGCCAGAGTAAAACTCAAAGTTCGTCATGTTCCTCAGGCACCTGTGTCAACCAGCGCAAAAATCGCCATAATTGCCGGGCATACGCTCTGGATTGTTGTGTATGCCAAGTGAATCTAGGTGAAAGATCGTAAGGTGTACTCCATACAGCAACCTGACCGAGCAACATAGCAAGCGCAGTGGGAATGCCATTATTCAAAGGACTTCCGAAAATAATCTGATTCACTGCGCTCCCCAAATAGAGACCGACTACCGTGCCAACAAGCAATCGACTACCAAATATTATTGCTTCACCAGCGGGAGATATTTCAGTAGGCGGATTGAAGGCAAATTGAAGGGATTGTGTGCTGACTGGTTGAGGCTGCTGCACTGGCAGAGGGGGCATATACTCAGGCTCAGAGGGAGGCTGATAATTGCCTAATGTAAACGAGAACAGATTGCTCAGTATTTTCTGAAGTTGATTCTGGTTTTGAGTCGTCACGGTCAGATTGTTATTCAAGACCAGAAGAAACTGCCCGCTGCCCAAATTTTGAGCTATGAGTATACCATTATGAGGAACGTCGAAAGACAGTTGCTGCCCAGCTGTCATACCTTCCAACTGAAGCTGCAGCGCTGTACTGGCCAGCTGACCCGGTGTTGAGGCAATCAATGGTGTAGGGTTGGTCATCAATGCCTCAATATCCTCAACAGGAAATGACGTATTCCCCATCCCCTCAAATATCAGGTTCATGAGCTTTGCCAATGTTTGCTCATCGACTTGAAGCCCCAGCCTGTTGATGAGCCAGAATTTAAACAGCAACCAGAGTTTTACTGCCCTGTCCAAAGGGCTGGCATTCTCAAACTGAGAGCCTGTGGCCAGAATTTGAAAATGAATACCCGCCAGCTGAAGAGCTTGTAATACCAATTCCTCTGTAAGCTCAACGTCATTGAGCTCAGATTCCATGGACAAAAGAATGGCTTCAATCGCTGGCAAGGTAACGGTCGGCTGCCAAAGTGAATCATCAACGCCTTCAGAAAGGCTCTGTACCTGAATATTCGTGCTTTCCTGCATGGATCGTACAAGTTTCTGAACTCTTTCTGAATAACGTTGAGAGTTTGTAGAAGAAGTGCCTGAAAGATGGACAACATGATTGGCTGGATCCTGCTGCCCCAGAACAGAAATCACCTCAGCTGCAGAAACTGAAAGGGGTTCGTGATGGTTGCTGCATTGAACGCCCTGACCTGAGAGAACAAATGTATCCGAATTACATGTTGAACAGATCAAGTAATAAAAGGGAGAGGCGGAACAAGCCCTCCAAAAAAACAATAGACACAACAGCCAGAAGAGCCTTCCCATAACGTACTACCCTGATCAGAAATCATTTTTATGGGAAGAGGTATAGCAGTGATTTCAGAATTGTCTTTCTAGAACTCACTTTCAAAATCGAAATCCATACGCTCAGAAGGTTCCTGAAGGAAATCCCCCTGGATAAAATCAACCCCGGTATGCCAGAGCGGAGCCATTTCAACGGCACTCTGTACCTGTGGCACAACCACCTTCTGTCCTTCTTCAGACAGGGCCATAATCATTTCCTTTAACTCTTCACCCTGGCTCTCGGAGGTGAGATCCTTGGTAAAAGAAGGATCAACCTTGACATAATCCAGCTCCAGTGGAGCGATGGTTTCCATCGGGTTAAGGCTACAGCCAAACTCGCTGACACCCGTACAGTAGCCAAGCTCTTTAACCGATTTGAAGAAAGCTGGCGCCTGTTTGTTAAAGCGGACGATGTTCTGTTCACTGATTTCTATGACCACTGAGGAGGGAGGGATACCCGCTGCTTTCAATGCCACCCCCATCCAGGGCAGGAATTCCTTTTCTAGAATCGCGTTACCCCCGAGGTGCATAAACAAACGAATGCGATCCTTGCTGCGGGTGCTTTCCATTAATTCCTTGCCCGCCTCAATAATTTGCCAGCGATCTACTTTGCTCCAAAGGGCATTTTTATCCAGCTTGTTACGGAAGTTGATCGAGTCATGCTCCCGGCCTCTGACATCCACCATATGCAGTTGCACTTCAAAGTGCTTTTCAGCAGATCCCTTGAGGCTGACAACAGGTTGATACATCAACTTAAAATCATCGTTCTTGAGCGCCTGACTGACCATGCCTGCGAGATGTTTCTCAACGGAGCTGACACTGTTGACCTTACGTTTCTGATAAAAGCTGAGCTTCCCCCCTCCCTGCTTCTGTGACAAGGTAGCGGCATGCCGGGCACGCACAAGCTGGGTTTTCAGATCACTGCTGGTATCCGTCAACATCACCCCACCCAGACTCACCTTTACAGGCAGTTCATTCTTGCCAACCATCACAGATTCAGCAGTGACTTCCTTCAAAAGCTGTTCGGAAAGCGTCTGCACTGTTTTTTCATCACCGGCTTTCACCAGAACCATGACACAGTCACCGCTCCAGCTGGCGGCTTTGTGTTCGATAAGACCCAGTCCAAGACGAGTGCTGACTTCCTTATGGTAAGGCTGGCTAACTCTCTTGCCTCCTTTCGCATGCAGGGCTCTCAGAGAATCGAGAGTAATGCAGACTAAAGCGAACTTGTCTTTACCTGCAACAACCCTTTGCATGGCAACATCCAGCTGCTCCTTGAAGGCTTCCCGATCATAAAGGTGAGTTTCACTGTCCGGACGAGCCACTTCCACTTCTTCCTGCTCAATCTCCGGAGCATCTTCTGTCTCCTGGGGCCTCACCAGTAAGCTCAGTGTATAGCGACCATCAAAAGAGGTAGGACTGACCATCGCCCTGACAGACACTTCACCTTCAGCCGCCAGCAGTGGGCACTGGATAGCTGCCAGCGCCTGACCACTGTCTTCAATACTGGCGAGAAAGTCTCCGACCTCCCTTCGATCTTTTTCAGCCACCAGATCGGTAAATGACTTGCCCGCCAGACTTGTGCCTTCATCCAACCCCACCAGCTCATTGAAAGCCGGATTGGAGTATTTCACCTGACCTTCACTGATGTAGATGATGGCATCGACCTGATCATCCAATAGATTTCGTCTTTGTTTTTCAGACTCATTCAGGGCTACGCTCATTCGACGATAATGCCGTCGAGTGTTGAGGTCTTCTACTTCACGATCTGAGGTCAGTAGCAGTAACTCGTCATTATCCAAAGCTATAACACTTCTTACTCCCAGCTTGAATAGTTCCAGATGCTCATCTTCGGGATGCTCTGACAGCACAATGGAAGGAATGTCCCTGCCCTGTTGATCCACACGATCGAGAACCAGATTGATGGTGAGGCCTTCAGGCAACTCTACAGAAGAGATAATCATCAAATCCCACTTCTGGTTTCCGGACAAGGCTTCTTCGAGACTTTCCATTGAAGTAATGTGATGTGCCCGGGTCGGATATCCCGCATCACGATAGACATTGAGCAGAGCTTCAGCCTCCTCGGAGGAAGCATCAACAATCAGAAGGCGTAGGGTATCCCTGTTTTCCTGCTCCATGGACATTGACCTGATTCAGCGAGAGTTTAAGGGTTATCTCCCCCTTATAACTGCCGTTGTCGTGAAATCATTAGGGCATGTTGGCAACCCGTCAATTTCCCGTCCTGCTTTTCAGTGTTCATGGGAATTCGTTATTTATTACACAGCATCTCTGACCCTTGACCGGATTCATAAAATCGACTTCTAGACTTATCGGATAAGCGCTAAAAAACCGGTCGGTCGCCATGGAGCTGTCAAACAGCCTTGAGCCAACAAATGTAAAAGGATTTTCTTTGATTGAGCTGATGATCACACTGCTGATTGCAGCGATCATTATTGCCATGGGTCTGCCACAGCTGCGTGACATGTCTAACACTATCCGCTTTGCCAATATCCAGCAAAACCTGATTTCCAACTTACTCTATGCGCGCAGTGAAGCCGTTAAGAATGGCAGCAATACCCTTGTCTGTGGATCCTCCGACGGGGTTACCTGCTCGGCTATTCCAAGCAACTGGAGTCAAGGCTGGATCATTTTCACCGATGAAAATAATAATGGCCTTTATGATGGTGATACTGTGGATACCCCGAGGCGCATCCAGACAATCGATTCCATAGCTTCTATCACCTGGAGTAATGTTACACCCGTGGTCTTCGAAGGGGATGGAACCGTTAACAACACCAGCTCCGGTACTTTTCTGATTTGTGATGGGCAGGCGACTTCTTCTATTTCCAGGGGAGTTACCATTAACCTTTCTGGCCGGGTGCGATCCACTGATGCGGTGACCTGCCCATGAGTTCTGGCTCTTTGTCCTCAAGACGCTCTGAGTCTGGAATGACTCTGGTCGAAATCCTGATAACCGTTGTTATTCTGGCTTCAGGATTACTTGGCATGGCAGCACTGCAAACTCGCAGTATCAGTTACAACAGCATTGCCTATCTGAACTCTCTATCCAATATCATTGCTTACGACATGCTCGACAGAATCAAAGCCAACCCTGTTTATGCCGTAGACGGCCCGGGATACTCCGCCAGTGTCGGTAATGTACCCACAACTTATCCTGATGATTGTGACACCGCTGATTGCACACCTTCAGAACTCGCCCGGTACGACATTGAGCAATGGAAGTTTATTCTGGATGCCCAATTGCCCAATGCCGACGGCTCCATTGTCAGAACAGACACGCCTGAAGGAAGGAACTACACAATCACCGTCTTTTTTGATGACAGTAAAGGCCAGCAGCCCCGCCGTCAGGTGATTCTCAGGAGTACTATGTAGCCTATGAAAGGAATCACTATCTACCGATTTTATCAGAAGGGTCTCAGCCTGATCGAGCTGATGATCTCCATGCTTCTGGGTATCTTTATTATTTCTTCTGTAACCCAGGTTTTTCTGAGCAGTAATGATTCCAACCGCTTGAACTTTCAACTGGGCCTGATGCAGGAAGCTGCCAGAATCGCCATGAGCTCCATGTCCAATGACGTTCGCATGGCAGGATACACAGGCTGTATCGACGAATCTTCTATTGGCAATGCCCTGCTTCAGAACAACGCCTCCAACGAATGGCTGACCGCTGAACAACCTCTGCAGGGAATGGATCTTTCTGACACCCAGTCAAAGATGGATGCACTGGCCACTTCCGAAAGCCTGTTGATCTTCAAGCTGGATCCAGACAATGTGTTTGCTGTAACCAACCATGACACAGCGACAGGCACACTGACTCTCGACAGCAACGTTGGCTCAACCCTGTCGAGCGGAGATGCCGCAGCCCTAACCCGCCAGGATTGCTCTCAGGTAGCCCTGATCGCCCTGAGTTCGATCAGTGGCAATACTGTAACCCATACCACCAGTGGCAGCGGCGACTTCAGAAACTGTGTAACCCAGCTCAAAGGAGCTTTTCGTTGTTATGACAGCTCATCGCCTACCGGAGCACTTTCTTTCAATCCTGGCTATCTGAAGCCGGTCTCTTCTGTAGGGTATTTTGTCAAACTGGATAACGGCCTGCCCACCCTGTTCAGAAAAGAAGCAGGCACTGCCAATGCCTTGCCTGTGGTGGACGGTGTTGAAGACATTCGAATTCATTATGGGCTGGATACGGATAATGACGGTGTTGCCAATCGCTATATCAGTGCCGGAGACCGCAGCTTCCGCCATGCGGACTGGCTTCAGACAACGTCTATTCGAATACATCTTCTGACTCGAAGTGAATCAGAAGTTTTGCCTGTTCCGGCTCCAGCTGCACCACCCAGAACCTACCTTTTTGATGGCACACAGGTCACCCAGACAGATCGGTTTCTGAGACGGGAATATGTAATGACTATGGCATTGAGAAACAAGGGATAACCATGAGCCGAATCAGGAAACATCATGATGAAGACGGCACAGCACTGCTTTACACCATGATCTTTCTAACCCTCATGGTAATGGCAGCCCTGACTGCGGTTCAGTTCTCCAGTCTTGAACAACGCATGTCTGCCAGTTACAGGACACACCAGGCTGCATTTATTGCTGCAGAAACAGCCCTGCTGGAAGCTGAACGTTGCGTAAAAGGCCAAAACAGTTGCAATGACATTACCAACTTTGCCAGTGACTGTGGCAATGGCCTCTGCTTTAACGGCACTGACAGCACCAGCATTGTCAGCTGTCGAGCCGGAAATGCCCGCCCCTGGGACAATGCATCACTCTGGACAGATACCAATAAAACCATTGCCGCCACTACCCTGCCAGCAGGGACATCCGCCCGCTATATTGTCGAATTTCTCTGTTACATTCCCAGAGCTCTGTTCGGCGTTACCCCCAACCCCGCTAATCCTTCCGACTGGTCAAGGCTTTACCGTGTAACGGTGCTCGCTTCGGTCGATAACCTCAATAGTCAGGTCATGTTGCAGTCCACCTACAAAAGGTGAGCAAAAACCGCTGAAAAAGGATTTCACAGTGATCTTGTTTAAACCGTCTGCTGGCTCAGGGCGCTTTTCTCTGTCTGAAGTACTGCAATTTTGTTTTTTCTGGTTGCTGACGTCCACAGCACCCTACGCTTCTGCAGCATCCTCGGACTACTCAGCAATACCCAGTCAAGGCACAACCAGCTCCCCTCCTCTGGTTTTGTTCGCCTTATCCTTTGATCATGAGCTGTTCAAAAAGGCATACAGCGACCATACCGATATCGACGGTGACGGTGTCATGGACATCACCTACACCGACACCATTGATTATTACGGGTATTTTGAATCGGACTGGTGTTACACCTATACCAGCAGTCGCTTTCAGCCTTCTGTCAGAGCCACGGGGACAAACGGTCACAGCTGTACCACTTCAGGAGCACCCTGGAGCGGTAACTTTTTGAACTGGGGCACCATGAGCCGGATCGACCTGATCCGCAAGGTGCTCTATGGCGGTATGAGAATCACTGACTCCACTACTCTCACCACGCTTGAAAGGGCTGAAATTCCCTTCGACTTCCATGCCTTCAGCAAAATCTATACAGGTTCAGACGTTGAAGACTTTACCCCTTACAGTTCATCCAGCATCACGCTCTGCAATCTGAATCAGAGCCAGAGTGGTGCGCCTTTAATGAGAGCGAAAGGCACTAATGATCCTAACTGGGCAGGGTTGAGCCGCGTGCGCTGTCAGGGTGCTTCTGATGCGGATTATATCGTCAGAGTGGTTGTCTGCCATTCAGGATCTACCGATTCCAGTTGCCAGACTTATGGCAGCTCCAGTAAGCCGGTCGGATTGATTCAAACCTATCATGGTGGATTTTGGGCTGATTACCGGCAGCTATGAAGGCAATACCCGCGGTGGTGTGATTCGAAAAAACATCTCGTCAGCCAGCGATGAAGTGAACCAGAATACCGGGCAGTTTATTAACAACTCTGGCATTGTTGCCACCGTCGATAATTTCAGAGTATCGGAGTACAGCTACAGCAGCAGCCGATACAATTGCAGTGGCGGCAGTCCTGTAGGGTGTAAAGACTGGGGCAATCCCATGTCGGAAATCTATCTGGAAGCCCTTCGTTACTTCTCTGGTGAATCCAGCCCTTCCTCGGACTATACCGTCGGCACTGATCTCGGGTTACCCAAACCAGGATGGCAGGATCCTTTCAACGCGACCAATCGGTGTGCCAACTGTGCCATCATTCTTTTATCCACAGGCCAGAACTCCTACGATGGCGATAATTACAGCAACATCAGCGATGTCCTCTCCTCCGGCGTTGCACAACTCAACCAGCTGACCAATAACATCGGAAATATTGAACCGGGCCTGACATTTCCCGGCTCTTTTATCGTAGGCAGTAACGGTGGTGGCGGAATCCGGCAATGTGAACCCAGAAATCTGAATGGGCTGTCAGATGCCAGAGGGGTCTGCCCTGAAGTTCCGGAATATGAAGGCAGCTATTATGTGGCCGGTCTTGCTCACTATGCCCGGACCCACGACCTGAGATCCAGCCTTGATGGCAGTCAGAGTGTTACAACCTATGCTGTAGAGCTGGCTCAGACTGTTCCGTCACTGTCATTCGGTGTTCCAGATGGCCTTGGCAACCGTAATATCGTTTCTGTCACACCCATCTGCCAGACCATTGGCTTTAGTAGGGGCTTTAACGAAGATCACTACCGCCCCTGCCGTTATCTGGACCAGAGAATAGAAAACTTTACGGTGGATGGTTCAGGCCTGTTAAACAGCATTACCTTCCGCATAGGCTGGGCGGATGAAACCTTTGGCGGGGATGGAGATACTGACTCCCAGGCCACCTATACCATAACAACCTCAACCAATAATCTGCGTGTGCGCCTTCATAACCCAGCGTTCAATGGTGCCAACAGTTTCAGATATGGCTACTCCATTTCGGGAGTTCAGAACTTTAACGGCATGGTTCTGGATGCAGAATACAATTCCGAATACGACCGAACCCGTCGTACAAACCTGAGCTTTGATGATGGTGACAGTGAATCTGCCTTGCTGATCCGAACTTGTGTTGACCGCAGCTGGACCGGTTCGTATTGTCTTGGTCACAGTGGTACATCGGTAACGCCTACCGATGTCACTAAAAACTTTACCCCAACCAGCACTCTTACCAATCGTCTGCCCAAACCTTTGCTGCTGGCAGCCAAATACGGTGGTTTCACCGACCTGGATAATGACCAAACCCCCAATCACGATGCCAATGGCGACAACATTCCAGACGACGATGACAAGGAATGGGACAACCGAAACAATCTGACTGGCTCCCTGGGAGCAGACGGCATTCCAGACAATTACTTCTTCCCGAACAATCCGGCTCTATTGGAGAAACAGCTGGGTCAGATTCTGAAAGACATCGCCAGTCGTATTTCCTCAGGAGCCAGCGCTGCTCTGGTTTCCAACAGTGCCAGCGGCGTAGGCTCTGCCATTCAGGGTCTGTTCCGCCCTAAAGTCACCGTTAATGACATTGAAATCAGTTGGGCCGGACTGGTTCACAGTCTGTTTGTCGACGCCAAGGGACACTTCAGGGAAGACACCAATGCCAACCGGACATTGGATGATTACACCACAGACCGGGTGGTCACCCTGTTTTTTGACCCCACCAGTAATTCCACCGTCATTCAGCGTTACACCTCTTCTGATGATGGAGATACATTGACGCTTGATGGCAGTACCGTTGACCTGACTGAACTGAACCCTGTCTGGGATGCCCGGGAGCGTCTGATGGAAGTCAGCAACATCACCAGTCAGAGAAGCTACAACGCACAGTCTGATACCGGACGGCATATTCTGACCTGGCTGGATATAAACAATAACGGCCGTGTCGATTCAGGAGAAGAGCAACCCTTTGTCTCATCGACTTTCACCGGAGCTAACAGTGGCTACCTGGGCGTGAACTCATCGGAAACTGACAAGCTGGTGAAATACATTCGGGGGGAGGATCAGACTGGTTACCGTTCCCGCTCGGTGGATTACGACAATGACGGGGATCTTGAAGTCTGGCGCCTGGGAGACATCATTCATTCCAACCCTATTTCCGTTTCCAAACCGGAAGGCTATTACTCTGACAGCAAGCCATTCAACAGCAACGACACGACCTTCATAGAGTTCCAGAACCATTACGAAAACCGAAGGCAAGTGGTGTATGTGGGTGCCAATGACGGGATGATTCATGCCTTTAATGCCGGCTTCTGGAACGACAGCAACCAGCGCTTTGATCTGAACCGGTCAGCAGAATCTCAACACCCATTGGGTGGAGAACTCTGGGCGTATACTCCCATGAATTTATTGCCTCATCTGCGCTGGTTATCCGAGGCGGACTATCCCCATGTCTATTACATGGACGGGGAACCCCTGATATTCGATGCCAACATTTTTACTCCCGACACTGATCACCCTAAAGGCTGGGGCACAGTGATGGTTATGGGCATGCGTTTGGGAGGTGGGCCGATTGATGTTTCTGTGGGTGGAGGCACCCGAACCATGCGCTCCGCCTATGTCATGCTGGATATCACCAATCCGGAAAAACCACCCACGCTGCTGGCTGAAATCACCCACCCTGAGTTGGGCTTTACCACCGGCCGACCGGTGGTCATTCAACGACGCCAGCCGAATGCTTCGGGAGACTTTAACTTCCCTACAGAAAACAACTGGTACCTGGCTTTTGGCTCTGGTCCTACAGGCACAGGCCTCAGTGGTATTCGACAAGCACTGGACAATGCGACCAGTGACCAGAATATGAAAGTGTTTGTCTATGACCTCCAGAATAAAAACTTTCTCAGCGCCTTTGACCCCATGGATAGCGGAATAGCCACTGCCTATGCCGGCAATATGGCAACCGTAGACTGGGATCAGGATTATTATGACGATGCCATTTACTTTGGCAGTGTTGAAACCTCGGGTACATTAAGTGGTGAACTACTGAGGATTAACCTTGAAGATCCTCAGGCGTCTAACTGGACTTTGGGAACATTAACTCGCCCTCAACGGCCAATTACGGCCCGACCCAATGCTGTCACCAACAGTGATAATGAACGTTGGGTGTTTGTAGGTACCGGCCGGGAGTTGACCCAGGATGACAGTCGCAGCACTCAGCAGGAATATTTCTTTGGTGTCAAAGAACCTACACTCAGTGGCGTATTCTCATTTGGTACTGTCCCTTTCAGCAGCTTGATTGATACCAGTGACATTCAGGTCGAAGCGGATGGCGACCTGATACCAGGCTTCTCAGTGGGCGGCACAACGGTGAATAACTTTGAGTCGCTGTGCAGTGCCCTGACTTCTGAAGCGGGCTGGAAAAACCGACTGATTTACGATAGAACCGACCCCAGTGGAAAAAGTGTCAGCTCTCCGGCTAACGCTTTCGCCCTGTTGTTGTTCACAGAGTATCAGCCACCCGCCGATCAATGTCTGGTGGATGACACCAGTTTTCTGAATGCCCTGCACTACCAGACAGGTACGGCTATTCCCGCCAGTATCCAGAAAGTGCTCACACCGGATGATTTTACTGAAGACACCGTCTCCAATAAGAAAATCAGTCTGGGCGCAGGCCTGGCCCCTGCTCCGGTCATCCACCAGGGCAGTGACGGCAAGACCAGTATTATAATTCAGGGAGGAGCCGGTAATATTTCCAACACAGATCTGGAATACACCCTGACGGACGACGGCCGACAACCCTGGCGACAGATATTTAATATTCCCAGGTAAAGATTCTGTAAAAAAGCAAGATTAAAGGAGCTGAGTTATGGACAATCAGCAGAAGTATTACAGAGGAAATGGTTTCAGCTTGATCGAGCTGATGATCGTAGTGGCGATCATAGGCATCATTGTCGCGGTTGCTATCCCCTCTTATCAGCAATATGTTTTTGAAAGTCGGCGGTCAGATGCTCATGTGGCATTGACAACCGCAGCCGCTGAGCAGGAAAAGTTTTATACCTATGACAATGCCTATACGACGGACATTAATAATCTGGGGGGAGCTAACTCACCGAACGGGCATTACACCATTACTGTAACCGCGACTGATACCACCTACACCATTACAGCTACCGCCATTAGCAGCAGTACACAGTTTCAGGATACCGATTGCCGAACCATTACTCTGAATCACCTGGGCGCCAAAGCGAGCTTTAACAGTACCTCAACCGCCTCTAGCGGTTGCTGGTAATCAAACCCTCCAGAAATGGCTTATTGCCAGGCATCCAGAGGCGTTCTGGTGCCTCGGCTGTTTAACGTAAGATTGCCGTCCGAAGCCTGAACACCTTGCGGCACCGCAGTCAGCTGTACACACTGGGTAATCGTTAATGAGGAGCAGGCTGCTGCACTGATCAGATAATGACCATTCTCGGAAGCAACATCAGAACCACTCAAAGTGTATCCCAAGTCAGAAAGGTCATCGGTATAAGTCAGCTGCTCGGTATAGTAACGCTCCTGCTGTTGCATTATGGTCAGAAGCGCTGATATGCCCTCACTACGTCGGGACTGCATGACATATTCGTTATAGGCGGGAACGGTTATGGCAGCCAAAATACCAATAATGGCCACCACAATAATGATCTCAAGCAGTGTGAATCCCTTTACCCTGCTCACTGGTTTTCCCTCCAGAAGGTTTTGTGGAAAGGGACTGAACCCGCTTCCCTGAGAATATCCTGAAAGCACTCCCCTCCCACGCAGATATCTGCACCCTCACTGTTCCTGTTGATAATTGTTGGAGCAGGAGAGAGCGTGGTATAACGCAGCTGACGCTTTCTATCCCCCTTAACAACAGAACTGTTGCCATCAAGATCCAGCACTGCACTGCCATTATCGATATTCAGAACGTATAGAAAGTTGGCGCCACCGCCACCCGGTGCATATGTGGTTAAGGTAAGAACGTTATTGAAGACGGTGGGTCTGCCGAACAGCTTCTCACCTGAAGTTTCAAAGCGGATAAACCAGCCTTTCTGACTGCCCAGGCTGCTCAGGGCTGCTGCCCTCTGGCTAGCATTACCCTGTTGTACGAGATTGGCTGTGGCATCGTACAAGTTAGACTCAGTTATGATCGAGCTGCCATTGTAGTTGTAGCTGCCGGGCGCATTATAGATATTCGTGTCTCTGAACACATAAAGACGGTCATTCATCTGGGTGCTCTGGGGCTTGGCCCTGAAGCCACTGCCGACAACAATATTCAGGTGATCCACCGATCTGGAAAGAGATACATCGGGTCCTTCATAAAACCGGCGTGCATCAGCCTGAGAGCTGCCTGAAAAGTTAGCAATTCGTCCACCGGTAGCAAAGTTACCACCACCGCTGTTTCCCTGATTTACGTCAAACCGCCAGACCTGTCCGCCAATATCAGCAGCAAAAAAGTAATCGGTCAGACCGTTTCTGTCTATGTCGATCACGGCCAGATCGCCAGGAATGCTGTAATTCATGTTGGACAGGTTAAGGTTGGTACCTCCTATACCGGCTGACCACAACTTTTGACCGGTTCCGGCATCCACCATGTAGATAACCCGACCCATAGCGTTATTGCCTATACTCGTTTGAGTATCGGTTGCCGGATCATACCCACCACCAAAAAACAGAACTTGCCGCTCTACCCCATTAAATCGAACTTTGGCTAGAGTGGGTGAAGACCAAGTCTGGCCCAATTCAGAAAAATCACTACTGCCTCCTCTGATTACCCACTTCAGAACCGGATCATTCCTTCTTGTGACGTCCAGTGCATAGATATTGCGACCACCACGCCTCATCGTAAGATAGACGTATACATGCTCCCCAGAATCAGTAGCTCCATTAGCAGACTGCAGGATATCCCCGTCTTTATTGAGATCATTCACCCAAATCGCCATGGGGCCATCCAAGCCATAGACTTTTGCCGGAAACGATGGTGGCGTCGCAGATGGGGGAGTATGTAATGGCCTGTCAGGCCTTAATCTGCAGCTTTGATTCAGGTTTATATCACCAAATCTAAACTGATAGAGGCATTGGCGAGAATAAGAGCATACGAGATTGTTTATATTCCAGACACAATCATCATCCCTTTTGGGATACCTCAAAACACAGTTATTGTCGCTAAAATTGTCGACATCAACTCCCGTTTCATATATACACCAATACGGATTGTTACACCTTCCAGGAAAGATTGTCGTACATTCACCATTATGAGCCGGCTCTGGTGGCAAGCTGGGAGTATCAAGCTGCAAATTACCTTTATAAATCTGCAAATTGCCTAACAAGTCCCGGGGTATATAAGAAAAATATGTCTGCCCGTTCTGGCCGTTAACCCCATGTAGAAAACCCATGTTAGTAGTGAAGTAAACCGTTCGGTCGATAACACCGCTTCGATTATTAAAATAAGTCACTATTCTCGGCTGCGTATGTAACGGGTCTCCGAAATTAATTCTGTTATCAGTGCTCGAGCCATCTCCATCTTCATTATGGATATCTACGCCTCTGCTCCATTGTAAGAGTGGAGACCGATTTGAACTGGATACATCTCCCGTAAAACCTAACATTGAAGTATTAATCCCTGAGTTACCTTCATGCAACCGGTTGTTTCCTGTATTCAACTGAACATTACTGTCTCCCTGAATATTGGACACGACGAGACGGCTCTGGTTGATATGAGCTGCAGCACCTCCTGCCACCGCATTACTACCATCATTGAAATTCCCCCAAAAACTCCTGGCGCTGGCTAAAAAAAAGCCTGTAGAACTGTCTATAGCCTGATTGCCATTAACATCATAAATCTGATTGTCTGTGCCAATTCGGTATCGCTTGAGATTCCCCCGCCATCGAGCATGATCCTCCTTACGCAACAGAATGTAATATATTTCATCTGAGCTTTGCAGCCTGTTACTGGCGTCTGCTGTCGTCGCTGGTTGGGCAAACCCTAATAAATGCACTTGTCCATTTCTGAGCACTTCAATATCATCTGCCCAACTTTTATTGAGTAAACCTAGCAATGCAAAAGCCAATAATACTTTAAATACAAAGCCAGTCAGTGTAATACCAATTTGCGGCTTCAATGATCAGTTCCTTATCCTTAATCCCTTTAACTGTCTTGCAAAAAAACTTTTTATACTTTTTACTATGACATTGCAGCTCTATCAGATTCTATTAGCTTTTCATGTTATGGGGTAAGCTGCAATTGTTGATCATGGTTGTTTTGACATTCTCTGCGGGGACTAAATTCTGGAGCTAAATAGAAGTGACATAAATAAAGCCCAGTGTCTGGCTGGATCTTGCGCCTGTCGAACCCAACGTCGCAGCACTGTCAATTTCAAACATTAAGCCAATGAATTTCCCCAGACTGTAACCAGGAGGTGGCGGAACTTCTCCAATGTAACGAAGCGTGGCTGTCTGACAAACCTGGGTTGGATTGGAGCAACCTGTAGGGTTCTGGATAACAGTCAAAGCGACATTGGCTGCGGTAGCATCGAGCAAGACGCTGGAGTTTGCTATCAGATACTCATACTGTGCATCCAGCTCACTGTAGGCAACCTGATAGACCTGTAACCGCCTCTGCTCATTACTTACCGCCATTTCTTCCACAATGGCCATTTCCATGACAAATAATCCGGAAAACAACATCACCAGCATAATGATCATGGTCATCAGCATGATCGCGCCTTTTTCCCTGGCCTTTTGTAGTTTTCCCATCTTAGAAACCGGTATTGTTCAATTTGGAGGCCGTAGTAAAGACGTAACGTGGACGACCATCGGTTAATGTCAGCGTGCCACTTTCCAGAATGTTGTATTCCCGGGTACGTTGATCAAAAGCTCTCGCCTGTTGCCCTGAATTCACCAACACTCCTACCCTGACACTTCTTACATCCTGCCAGTCAGACACGGCATTGGCAGCGAGGTATTGATGTACATTCCCAGAATCATTATTGGTCACGCCATAAACCACCTGCAGGCGCTCAACCCCTATTATTACTGGCCTTGCTGCGCCCCTGGCGGTCGAGTTTGCCGGGTTATAGCCACGACAAAACAAGGTATCTATGTTGTCATTCGCCGGATCAGTCTCCACATAGTAAACATCAGCAGTCAGTTCACCTGTGGGCACCGTATTGCCTGCACAGTCCTCCCCATTTTCCGGAAGAAACTGCACTGCGACCTGATCACTGTCAGTACCACCGCCATCAAAGGTGCACTGGGCTGCACTGCCACAACTCCCGGTAAAAAAAGGCAAGACCCGACTGTTAACAGTATCACTGTACCCTGCACGTCTCATAGCACGACTGAGCAGATATAATGTGTGGCGACCATTTTCCTGAGCCAGAGCAAGATCTTCATGAAAATAGGTCGAGCGGCTGCTGTTCAACATGATCTGCAAAAAAGTACTGCTGATCAATAACCCCAGGAGCAGGGCCAGCATCAGCTCAATAAGTGACAACCCTTGCTGTCGGAAGATCGATCTCATAATCAGTTACGCCGATAAGTCAGAGTCAGAGACTTCTGAGCCAAAGACAGACTTCCTATTCCTCCTCTGGCTTCCCATAAAAGGGTTATCGACACGGTTTCACCAGAATTACAGGGTGTAGCTGTGCAACTGATGGTCATTTGTTGATTTGAGACACGAGCATTACGGCACATAAGATCGTGGACATCAAAAGCAGCCATCTCATCAGCCGTGCAGGTATTGGCAATACATTGTCTGGGGGCTGATCCACCACAGTAGGAAGAAAGATTGGTGCTGGCTGTTTGTGCAGAATTCTGATAAACACCGGATTCCAGACCCGCGAAATTCACCTTGATGCGTTCAGACATTTCATTCGCCAGCCAGGTTGCCTGAGATCTCTGCATACTGTCCTGACTGGCTCTGACAGCTTGAGCCTGCATGCCCGCCATACCCAGTATGCCCACCAGAAAAATCAGTACACTGATAAGCACTTCAATTAAACCGAACCCGGCTTCTCTGATATTCATCACAGATTTGCAATTCCTTTTATGACTCTCCATTAATAATCATCCATTAGCAATCGTCTGTTGAAGAAGTTTTCCTGATTTGACCTGTAGCTGACACAGACACTGTTCTTACAGGAGTATCTACCCCTCCTGTTGGACAGAGCCTGATAGTACGAACCACGGCAGGGCTGCCACGAGGAACAAATGTCACCGTATTCCCTGCATCGAGATGAATAGTGACCTCTCTGTCAATCACCCCGTACACCCTGATGATATCTTCACCGGGATCAACGGAGTTGTTGTTGTTAGGATTCACAAAAACCAGCCAGCCCGCTTTCCAGTTGTTGTCTGAAGTGTCACAGCTAATGCCATTCTGACTTCGGCACATGCTGACATTCTCTCCTCTCTTTATCGCCTCACTTCGGGTCAACACCATACTGCTGAAAACACGTTGATTGTAAAAATCCATACGAAAGGACTTAACAAGAGAGTCCATCGACACCGTCAGGGAGCCAATAATGCCAACCAGAATAATGGTGATCATGATTTCGATCAGAGTCAGGCCCTTCATGGAAGACGGCCTGACTTTTGAGAAGCTACGTCTGAGCATAATCAGCTTCCTGCAAAGAACTTCATGCTCAACTCTAGAAACAGACTGAAAACAGAGCATTCAGACAATGACAGGCGGCTGATCCACACGTGAACCGGATGCATGAGAAACAAATATCTTCAAAGAATTGACGAGGTGCAGGAAACTACTGGCTTCCCCAGGGAATGCCAAAGATCTGTCGCCATGACATTCTGCCAGAAGTCTGAAAGCGATAATTCAGCTCATGGCTGCTGATGCTACCACCTGCGCCCTGGGTAACTGCAGTTCTATTACCACCAGTTCCCTGATGTATAACAGGTGATGATGCATAGCCGAGCCCAAGGTTCACTCTGTTTATGGAGAGGTCATAACTTACCTCTTCCCCCAGGTCCTGCTCACCCAGAACCGGGTCTGGAGATGCTGTGCCGGTCTGGTAATGAAGGCCTAGCAAAGCGCTCGAACCGTCCACTCGACAACTGTCTGCAGAAGGGGTGTATTCAGTAAACAAAATCAATGAGAACAATCGGGTAGCAGAAGTGATTGCCCGGCCTGCGGGGATGACACCATCGCCATTCAAATCCTGGACCCAGCCACTCTTAGCTGAAATGACAGATTGCAAAGCCGAAAAGCTGCTGACAGTGGAAGAGTCCACGGTGAAAGGTACATTACCGCTGGACGTTTTCTTGTTAATCGAGCCGTTGGTGTATACCTGCACGTCTGTAGTATTCATTAGACCGGATTGCGAGACTGAGCCATAGGTCATTGCACCACTGCTGTTTTGAGGCTCCTTGAAACCATAAAAAGACTGAGTTTGTGCAGTGCGATTATCATCATACGTCAATAGTCTTCCACTACCGACATACAGCCAGTTATGGCTTTTATCTGACAAGACAATGGGAGCAGCAGTCATTGGCTTTCCGGTATCCAGAAGTGTCGCCAGCGTGGAATTGGTCAACGTTTCCTGAAGGCGTAATCTAAGCAGTTTCCCATCCAGTGTTGATGAGCCGGTTTCAACCGAACCCAGGTAAACAGCGTCATCCTGATAATCCCGATCCCAGTCTACTGCTGTGAGACTGCCACCATAAGCTGAGGAGATACCTGAATCCATGGGCGCCATGCCGGACACAAAAGATTGAGTCTTGAGGTCATAAACAAACAACTTCAGATTCTGATTACTGGTGCCATCATCCAGCGCCGCGCGCGTACCGGACTCTCCTGTGCCGATAGGGCCTGAACTGAAGACCAGATACCAGTCGTTAGTGGTAGGTGTCTGACTCCAGTCATCTTCACCCTGATTGTTCTTGGCCGCTACGCGACGTTTGACCAATGTTGGACGAGAAGTGGTAAAGCCCAGTTCCGGATGGGTAATTTCTGCCAATACCTTTGGAGGTTCTTCAGGATTCGTTATATCCAGAACCACATAGGCTGAACGAAGGGTCTTGGTACTGCCACCTACTGAAACATCATAATTACCACCACCCAGTCGCATGCCCATCACCAGAACTGTCCCCCAACCTCCCGGGTAGTCATCATCAGAACTGTCAAAAATATTGGCATCAAACGTAACCGGTTCTGCATCCATATAATAAACGTGGGGATAGTCTGGCTCCCTGAGCCACTGAAGGTGGGGTAAGAGATTCATGGGGGTATAGGCCCATAGCTCTGAACCCAGTGGATGGCTGACTTCGTTGTTACTACCGCTGGTGTTGTAACCATAATTGGTTTCATCCCAGAAGCCGCCATTAAAGGCGTGGATCATGCCATCATTGGCTCCAACATAAAGAACATGGCGACGGTTTTTGTACTGGTTGTAGAAAGTGGTATAGGTTGCGTCAGAGTAAAGCGCATCAAAACGACTACCCGGTGATGAAACCAGCTGAGGAGTGGAATGAACAATATCCCCCAAGCGCCAGACATCGTCATCACCATCCGCGTCATAATCAATGGTTCTTGGACGGGTACCGGATAGTTCTTCACCACGCACATAATTGATCACATTGGAGACTTCAGAAGATGACACTCCCAGATAACCCTCACTGCCACTGAATGTGGCTGGTTCCAGAGGCAGAGTTTCACCCAGATCAACAACTCCATCATTATCTTCATCCAGCCAGGTCAATATATGTCGACCGCCTGAAGCCAGAGAACTGAATGTACGCTGGCTGGTAAGGTTGGACAGACTGGCTAACTGATCTCTTGCATCCCATATTGCATCGAGTTGATTCAGAGATTGGAGAGCACCATCAGGTGTTTGAGTTAGACCGTCATCCGAAGTTGAATACCTTTGAAGGAGGGTCTGGTTCGAGTTGGGATCAAATATAAGCTTTACAATCTTGTCGACAGAATAACCATCGAGCCGGTCATTGCCATTACTGTCTTCTCTGAGCAGTCCCTTACTATCAACGAAGAGCGCATGCAGCATACCTCCCCAGGAAATGGTTTTGCCATTGTATTCCATCGTAGGTTGGAACAAGGCCTGATAAAGCACCCCTGTCCCTGTTTGACTGTTTGAAAACAGCGCGGCATTGGTTGCCGATGAAACCCGGCTGGCTATATCCTGTAATACCTGTCCGAGTTGAGCTTCCAGCTGACTTGGGTTACGCGCAAAATAATAGTTGTCTGGAAGACCGTCAGAGCCAATGGAACCTGTTGTATTATTTCGGCTATCCCACTCTCGATCATCGTCGGAGACACCATCACCATTGTCGTCATATTTAGGGGTTCCGTCACCATCCAGATCAACAAAACCACCGTATTTTGCTGCAAACCAGAGCGGTTTTTTCAGCAGACCAGCTGAGTTACCACTGGCGGTAAAGTTATTCACCTCGTAATGGCTCTGACCTTTATAGACAAAGTCATTTTTCAGACCATCGTCGTAAGTACCAGTCATGGTATAACTGAACCGGAGATTTAGGCCGGCAAACACACCATCGACCTGGACCGCCATTCTCACCTGATCATTGCCAAAACTACTGATACTCAAAGTCGAGTCTGATGTTGCAGAACACTGGGCACCTACACAAAACTTAATCCGGGATGAAGCATCATAATCGAAGTCATTACCCCAGAGTGAATCTTCCCAGGTAAACAGCAGGCTGCCTTCAACAACTTCACTATCAGAATTGAGTACAACATTTTCTACAACCACATCAGTCAGTGTGCAGTCACTACCACTACCAGAAAAGTTGGTACCAGACCCAAAGTTAGAACTGGTATGACAGACAGGCTGAAATGTTACGCTCTTGCCACCCGCATTCAATGTGAAGCTTGGCATGCTTTCAGCCAGCTGAATGGAATAGGTTTTCACCTTTTGTACGCCATCCAAAGTACCGTTCAGGTCCGTCTGATTCCCATAAAAGGCCAGCCCTGAAACCTGATAGCTACCTTCCAGCTGAGGCAATTCAGGGCACAGGCCTTTAGCCTCTGATAAACCATTCAGATATTTCGCCGTACATTGACGTGTACTACCGGTACCGCCCACCAGATAATTGCCAGCAAAACTGTTGTTATATTCCAACGCCCCTACTTCATCGGTTTTACTATTAACGCTCGAAGCTCCACTTAACCCAGGTAAATCAGCACTGCTTGAGAGTTCATCGGAGTCAAAGGAATTTAATCCGCTGGATAATAAAATGATGGAGCAATTGGCACAGGCATTGGCGGATGTGATCGGTGAGATCCAGGATTCTGTAGAAAGACCCGAGACAAACTGATCATCATAACTGGTGCTAAAAGCACTGGTGGCAGAGGACTCACCAGCAAAGTAACGGAGCGCTTCCAGATACATTTCTGCCAGCGGGTTACCCCAGTTGCTGCAATGACGGTTTGAGTAGGTGGAACGGCCTGCTTTAAAAGTATCAATTGAAATGCCATAGGTGCTGCAATCTGTATATTTATTCTGGCTGTAGCTGTACTTGGCAATTCTAAAGCTGTTGATGTGCTGGATAATGCCATTAACTGAACTATTAAAAACGCCTGTAGACACGTCTAACTCATCATCAGATGCAGAGCTGTTGCCCCCTATTTTGGAGATATTTCTCCTCAGCACCCCACCCGAAATGTTCTTGTCATAACTGCCGCTGATCAACCCAAACCGAATGCTGCCGTCTTCACCGTAACGTTGAAGCAGACCCACAGGTTTGGAGTTGCTACTGTTGTATTGCCTGCAACGATCTGAGGTAGCCGCATCCTTGCCACTGACGCAAGCTTCAACCCTTACCGTATTCTCTGCCAGTTGATAGCTGCTAGAAGGACTGTTGGTAGCATTCCACTGGCACTGAACCACTTCAGTCGATGCCCAGCGAGCCCACTGGCCACTGGCTATACGTACTTTGGGGTTTCCGTTCTCACTGGTAGCCAGATTACAGAGACTCACGGAACCACTGTAGGGCGTCAAACTGGATAGATCACTGCCGCTGTAGACTTTAACGAAAGCATGAATATCTCTGGGCAGGTAAGCCCTGTCGAGGACTGTTAGAGAGGATGTATCTGTCGAACGTTTGCCACCGAAGAATACCCTTCTGAGAATATCCATACGGCTCATGGTGGCCCAGTTCAAAAAATTACCACTCCACTCTCCACCGCCAGAGGCTGAAGAAGAATTGCAGTAATGATTATTGGTACCAGTCGCCTGCTCCACTGGTGAATAACGACCGTTGGATGAGCTATAGGAGTAACACCACTTGCTGTCAAAATAACCGAGATATTCAAAGCTGTCCTTATAAGTCACATCCAGCTGACCATCACCATCCAGGTCTGAATAGTCCGGATAGGCCTTTTTGAACAGTTCGTGATCTACAGACATCACCAACATGACAAGAGGCTCTGAGCTACGGCTAAGCAATGGGGGTATGGATGAATAGAGATTGGATGAAGGATTCGCTAATGCAATAGACGACCACATCATCCCTATAGACAAGCCATGAGTTAACGTATTTTTTATATTCATGACAGCACTCCTTTTAGCTTCTGCCTTTTTAAGCTCAAGGCTGTCTATCAGCCCAAAGCCGTTCAGCAACTTCGCTTAGCTAGTCATTCTTTTTGTAGGTTGTTTGCAGCATTACCCTGGCATCGGTAGAACCGCCAGTCGCCAGAATTGTGATTCGGTAAAACTGGGCCCAATCGGTGAAGCTGGCCGGGTCAGGAATAGGTCCATCACTTTCCTTAGGGAGATAACAGCGAAATTCAACAATGTATTTGGCCAGAGCTGAAATGCCCGCCAGATTGATTGTTGTAGTTCTATGTTTAGAAGACGTAGTCCATACACTCTCGTCTTCCCAGGGCCGTGCTGTTCCATTTTCACATGTCCCCACATCACTGCTATTAGAACCGCTGAAACATAAGCCATTACTGCAGCCTGATGTAAAACTGGACATTGAAAAACTGGTGTTTGCTACATAGTTTTCAGCTTCCAGCACGCCCACTTCTGCAGAATGAAAAGCCAGTTGTTCGTTCCTGAAGTTACCGGTCATCTTCTCTTCAAGACTGGTTAGACGAATAGAAGTCACCCCAGCGACTGTGAGAATGAGTAAAAGGACAAGACTGACCAGTAAAACGCTTCCCTGCTGATTCTTTATTCGACTTTCCATATAGCCTCCCCTTACTGCGGAATTCGATTCCGAAGCTCCATGGTCATCACAAAAGTTCTGCGTAAAAAATTATCGGTGGGGGTAATTCGATTACCGGCAAAAAAGTATGACTGTGGAATATCAGTGACTTCCTGAAAGCTGCGAACCAGCAACTCCATTCTGACACTGGTCACATTTCGCCATTCCATACTGAACAAGCCTATATCTGCTGCTGTTCGATACTGATTAGCTATTCCATCGGCATCACTGTCATAGCCATAGAGCAGATTTAAACCTTCAACGCCTTCAAGAAGGGCTTCAGCTGAATTAATAGCGCCCGATGACATTTCGCCTGAAAATCTTCGATAAAGATTGGGAACGCCGTTACTCTCTCGCAGGTAATAGGCAACTGACGACAAGGGATATATTTGTGAACCGGTGTGATTCTCAACCTTCGCGTCTGCACCTGATGTCAGGCAGTTGTATGTCCCTCCTAGCTGACTGGTGCAGTTATACAATGTGCCACTTGAAGCAGACTCATGGGAAACCGTCGAACCGGTGGTATTAGCACCTGCCTTGAATACCGAAACTCCCTGACAATCTGACCTGACAGCTGCAAGTAGATCACCCTGATTAAACCCATGAGGAGCTGAAAGAGTCATTCTGGCCGTGCCAGTATTATGGCTGGCCACAGTAAAACTGTTTTCCTGATCTATTCGATGAATCACGATGCTTTCGGAAATAGCGTTAGTATCAATTCGGGATTTGTTTACCAAGGGAATACCCAGAATGCCCTTGTCGAAATGAGCCATCCAAACTCTGTCGTCCGTTGCTGAATATACTGCATTCGCAAGTTCTGAGCTGAAGGGGCAACCCGTTGAAGCAGCCATACGAATATCACGGGCGATCAGATCAATAGCAAAGCGGGCATTCTCCTGAATTCGGGAAAGTTCATCCTGTAACATGTAAGTACGATTGGCACTGAGAAAGAGGTGCCCAATACCTGCTATAAGAATCAAACCTAACAGCATGGCGACCATCATCTCGACCAATGAAAGGCCAGCCTGTCTAATACCCCCTATTCTCATAAGGCACTCCTTAGCACAACTTCACGTGCTGCCTGGGCACCATGGGAATCATTAAATTTCAGAGTAATTACGTAGACTCGACCTGAAGTTGTGTTCTCAATGGCGATAGATCCAGTAGCATCAGGCAGCTGACAGGCCATCTGAAACTTCCATTGCTGTAAGTCATAAGTAGCCAGCTGAGACTCACTGCAGGTTCCCGATTCACAACTATTCACAAAATCATTCGTGGTACAGCCTGTGGCCACATGCTGGGTTTCATTGACGACATATTCACTGCCACTGGCTGCAACCGTTCTGTTTGCCCGAATCCTGTCCATCATGTCGTTTACAATGATCACTGCCTGCGAACGGAGATAAGAGAATTGATTCTGTTGAAGGCTCTTGGTTTGCAAGCCAGCCATACCCAGCACACCAACAGAAATCACCAGCAGGGCCACCATCACCTCAATAAGGCCAACGCCTTTGTGATGTTTTTTACTGGCTATGGGCATTTGCTTTACCAGGCTGCGTGTACTTCCTTTCATACGCACCTCACTGCTTGTCAAAACCTGCTCTTAATTACATGTGCCGGACTCAGAGACTCTTGCCCGTCCAGTGAGGCTCAGCACAATCTGCCTGACTTCAAACCCACTGGAATTAGCTTCACACAATGTAAAAGTTCCTGCCTGCCGCGCCTGCCCCTGATGGTTAAATCCAACCGTGTTGCCATTGTTCCACAGCATGGACACCAAGGCATCAGCACCATCAAAGACCCTGATTAACTGATCACCGGATTCCAGAGTTCCATCAGCATCTTCATCTTCAAACACCAACCAGCCGGTGTTCCAGTTTGTCAGTGAGTTGTCACACCCGGTTCCATTACTTGATTTGCAGATAGAAACAGGACTCTGTCGCTTAATAGCTTCGCTGCGCGCCAGTAACATGCTGCCAAATAACTCCTGGGTATTGGCCGCCACCCGGCGATCTGCGACTAAATCTTTCAAAGAGGGAGCTGCAATAGCGATAAGAATTGCAAAAACAGACAGTGTGATCAGCATTTCTGGAAGCGTCATCCCTGAGCTGCTCATCCGCTTTTGACCGGATCCGAACACCATAATCAGTTCCCTGCACCTGAGCTTGAAGAGAGGCATTTCCTCAACTTCTTACAGCACTCTAGCTGCTCTTGTTTCCGAACCCGAAAAGCTCCACCCCATTGACAGATAGCAAGATCACTTCAACCGACTAATGGCAAAAACCCTTGATTTTTCAGGGATAAAAGAATGAGAAATATCACATAAAAACAGGTATTTACCGCAGCTTATCCGGATGAGTTACCGGTTATCGGTATCAACTGCCAACTGAAAATACTTTGTGTTCAACTCTGCCATGCAAAGAAGCAGCACAATGCCTGTGGCATATAAAAAGAACAGATAAATAGAACAAGAATTACTCTCTCATGGATGTTCAGGTTCCATCTAAACATAACGGCTTTACATTGATAGAGCTGATGATCACTGTAGCAATACTCGCCATTCTGGCCAGTATTGCCTACCCCAGTTTTGACGCGTCTATCCAAAACAGCAGGATTACTTCGCAGACTAATCGGATTCTTGGGGCTCTTCATCTGGCCAGAAGTGAAGCTTCAGCAAGAAATACGGCTATTACCGTCTGTGGTTCGAATAATCAGGCTGCGTGCAATAGTGCAGACTGGTCTACAGGATTCATTGTGCTCGACGGAGCTAATGTTCTTCAGACATTTACCCCTCTTGAAGGAGGTAATCAAGTCAATGTAGCACGGGTTGATTTTGATCGAAATGGGCAACTTAACCTACCTCTGCTACTGACAGTATGCGATGCAAGAGGTGCCGCTTTCTGTGGATCGATCCAGTTAAATGGTTCCGGACAAGCGAGGATTCAATGACTAAAAATAAATTTTCCTCAAATCGGATGCAGGGATTTACCCTCATAGAAATTCTTGTGGCCGTTCTGGTTCTTGCAATTGGCCTTCTTGGTATGGCCAGCCTTCAACTGCTGGGTAGTCAATCATCTCAAGGAGCTGCCTCGCGAACACAGGCAGCTCTTTTAGCATATGACCTTGCAGAAAGAATGAGAAATAACAGAAATGCTGCATTGAACGGCGACTATGGCACTGGGCAACTGGCTGCTCCTAATGACCCGAATTGCATTGCTGCAGGGTGTAACGCAGCCCAGCTTGCTGCCCATGATGTAAGAGAATGGCTAGACCATATTGTTGATGTTAATAACATAGGAATCGACGGCAATAACTGGCAACCCTCAATTGCCGGCGCAACTGCTTCTCTAACTCAAAACAACAATGAATTTACTCTGACAATCAACTGGCAGGAATCTGATAGTGGCTCAAGAAACCTATTACAAAGAAGCTACGAAATGGGTTTTGAAATATGAAGATGTACAACTCAAAACAGTTGGGCCTAAGCCTTGTTGAGCTAATGGTAGCCATTGCTCTCAGCGCATTACTAATGCTGGGAGTAACAAGAATGTTTGCCGACTCATTAAATTCAAATGCCACAGAAACTGCTCTTTCCGAAATCAGAGAGAGTGCTCGTATAGCTATGGATATGATAAAGCGTGATATCAGGATGGTGGGGTTTCAAGGAGACTGTGCTCCTGCGACTATGAACGCTATGGAGAACTCTGTTCTTAATTTTGCTTCTCAAGCCTTAGGTGGAATTGAAGGGAATGGAACAACAAGCGATTCACTGATGATGTTCACAGCATCTGAGGATTTTGCTAATGCTGAAATCACCAATTTTTCAAATGCTGGCAACATTACACTAGACAACCCTGTTTCCTACGCTGCTAATGATATCTTCCTGATATCTGACTGCCAAAACGTCGCTATTTTCACCCCTGCAGGTGCTGGTGCAAATACACAACAAATCAGATCACAACAAAATATAGATACTAGTGATTTTGTTATTCAAGCTACATGCTCCCCAGGAACACCATGTAGCCAGAGACACCCTTTATACCGAGTAGGCAGCATGGTGGGTGGTGTCCCTCAAGGCCTAGTATACGATATCAATGGTACCACCCTGCGCCGGGATGGCGTGGACATGGTCGACGGTATCGAAAATATGCAGGTACTGTATGGTGTAATTTTCAACAACGGTCTTAGATACTGTGATATCGATGACTTTGGTAATGCTGCTGGTGACTGTCAGTGGCAGAACCTGAGGAAAATCAGGATCAGTCTCATATCTGTATCCAGATTAGCAGTGCACCCCCAACCTACTCAGCAAACTTTCCCTATTCTCAATACTGCAAATGCTAACAATCAATTCATTGCTAATGACAGACTCCTCAGAAGGGTTTTTACAACAACAATAAATTTAAGAAACCGAGGATAACTCGATGAGTAATATAGCCCCCTCAAACTCTGAAAGAGGTGCAATCTTATTCATCTCTTTGATTATTTTATTACTAGTTACTGTTATTGCAATTGGTTCAGTACGCTATGCCACTCTAGATCAACGCATTTCACTGACAGTGCAACAAAAGAATACAACGTTCCAGGCTGCTGAAAGTGGCTTAAGCCAAAATGAAAATGCAATGAACTTCAAGTTTGCCATTGACCAAGCAAGAGTGGACGGATACACGGAAACATTCACTTTTACCGATACCTCTGGTTCTCAAGTCACAGCTCAGGCAACTACTAGACAAGTCGGTATCGTTCAAGGTCAAAGTTTGCGCTCGGATGGACTCAAGCTCTATCGATTCAGAACAGAAAGCAATGCAACTATGAATAATGCGAATACAGTCACAGATCTTGAGGCTGGTTTTGTTAAAGCGGTACTGGATTAACGGAAACAGCCTTATGAAATTTAGATCAATTAATGTAACACTGCTTACATCTATTTTACTCACTTCAAGCACTGCAACATGGAGTGACGATACCGATATTTTTCTGAGCAACCCAAATTACGATAGCTCAATCAAACCAAATGTTCTCTTTGTTCTTGATAATTCTGGATCGATGAACTGGGCGTTAACACGGAATAGCGATGCCCAGAATGGAGAAGATTCCAGGATGGATGTAATGCAAGAGTCATTTTCAGATATTCTTGGAAATGCATCCAATATTAATGCTGGCTTGATGAAACTTCATGCACGAAGTGGTGAATCTTCACGACTAACCTTTCCAGTTACTGACATTGACTCACCATATGGCAGTAATATTTTGCTAGATGGTACACCTACACTGCTTGAATCCAATGACGATGCGCAAGAATCTTTATCAGAACAGAGCGTTAACACAACATCAGAAAAACTGACTATTGGACTAACAGAAATACCTGGCACATCCAGCCAGGAGATTAACTCAACTATACAGTTTCCTGTTGATAATGCTGAGGGGGTCACAAACAGCGGACACTTCTGGTATAACACTAGTTACTTATCAATGTACCAGCATCCTGAATATGGTTATCAAACTAATGCTCTTTATTTTAGAAATCTGGGTATTCCATCTACAGCAACGATTGAAGAAGCAAAGATTATCTTTCGAGCAGCAGAAACGAACCATCAGGCTGCGACAGTAAGTATCAGTGCAGAAAAATCTAAAAGTGCCCAACCTCTTGATCAAGTAGTTCTTAGTAGTAGAAATAAGACAAATTCAGTTACTTGGAATATCGAGCAATGGTCAAATGATACAAGCTACGATACTGTTGATATCAGCGCAATCATTCAGGCCGTTGTAGATGACTCAAGTCTAAACTGGACGCCTGAAGAAGAATTAAACAACCTCGCGTTATTTTTTGAAACTGTAGAGGGTGATCGACAAGCATATAAAAATAATAGCTCCACGTCCTCTTCTAGACACCCTAAATTGTATATAAAATACTCAATCCAGTCACAAGAAATTGATAGTCTGGTAGGTGTTCGCTTCCAAACTGTTGGAGTACCACAAGGATCTACTATTTCAAGTGCCTCACTTCAGTTTACAGCAGCAGAAAATGATAACAGTCCAATTACTATAGAAGTTCAGGCAGGCAGACCTGAGAATAATAATAACAACTCATTTTCAAATTCTGATTCAAACCTCTCAAACAGGAGTATGTTTGATCCGATAGATTGGCTTCCTGGTCCATGGGCTATTGGGACGCCAGAGTCACCAAATCAGTATAGTGTTAATGTAACCTCTCTCTTTCAACAAGTAGTCAATGATAGTAACTGGTGTGGGAATGAAAGTGCTACGTTCTATCTTAAGAGAAAAGAAAATAGCCCAGAGGGCAAGAGGGTAGCGCATAGCTTTGATGGAGAAACTTCTAAAAAAGCCCGACTTGTTGTTGAGTATACCCCATCACCAAATGGTGGCTGCAGAAATGAAATAATAAATACCCGTATACAGTCTAACAATTTTGATGCTTATGAAAGGCTCAGCGGTAGTAATCGAAATAGAGTCTACCTCTACAATTCTGTATATGTAAGCACCTCAAGAATGGCTGCTTTACACTATCCCGGACTTCAACTTAGGAAAGACGCTACAATTCTTAGTGCTCACCTTGAGTTAACAGCAAGTCATAACCGAAATGGATCTGCCTCAATTGAGATCAGGGCTGAAGATACAGACAGTTCACTAGCTATAGCCAGTCAAAATCGCAATATAACCAACCGTTCTGGAAATGGAGTTTGGACTACAGCCTCCACAGCTTGGACAATTAACGAAGATTGGCAACAGTACACTACCTATCGTTCTCCTGATATCAAAGATGTGATAGAGGAAGTCATTGATAGAGATGGATGGAGTGCTGGGAATAACCTGACATTGCTTTTAAAAATGACGACAGGAAGCGAGAGAATATTTGTCAGTCATGATGATAACCCCACGTTCTCAGCAAGGCTTATATTAAAAGTAGCATCTGGGGGTGTGGATCAAAGCAGCGGTTATAAAGTTAAGGATCACCTGATCTCATTAGTAAACAATATGTACTCTGATGGAGGGACACCAATAGTACCCACCTATTATGAGGCAGCTCAGTACTTTCGAGGTAACAACAGCCCAATAGTCAACTCTTGTCAGTTTAATCATTTTGTTTTGCTTACTGATGGCCAAGCAAACAGTAATACACAATCTGCAGTAAACGGGATTGCTAGTTTGACTGGAGAAAACTGCTATTACGACAGTAATATTGACGGGGAAAGATGTGGAAGAACTCTCTCAGACTGGCTGGAAAATACAGATCTCAAGAGTAATATCGATGATAAAAATAACGTTACAACTCATACTATAGCTTTTGCAACCCAAGCTGATAACACTGCAAAAAGCTTCATGGAGGATATCGCTGCAGAAGGAGAAGGTGGCTTCTATACACCATCAAATGCACAAGAACTGTCAGATGCATTCAATAAAATCATTAATGAGATAAATGAGAAAGAGAGTACATTTGCGGCACCAGGTGTAGCAGCTAACTCATTTAACCAATCCCAACATCTGAATAAAATTTTTTACAGCGTATTCAAGCCTTCCCTCACTGATCGATGGATTGGTAATTTAAAAAAATACCAACTTCTGGAAAACAGCACTTCTGGTGTTACTGAAATCCACGATAGCAGTGAACCTGCTGTACCCGCTATTGACAGTAGCACTGGCTTTTTCAACGAATCCTCTCAAAGCTTCTGGAGTGCTACTCAAGATGGCAATAATGTTGATCAGGGTGGAGCTGCAAGCCGACTAAAAAATGCCAACGATAGAAAAATTTTCACCTACGTAGGAAACAGTCCTGCTGGAAATGCTGTATCAATAACCTCAGATAACAGGCTTTTAAAGACTACAAATACAGCCTTAACACCAGACTTGTTTGGCCTTAGCAGCAATAATGTATCCAGAAAAAATGATCTAATTAACTGGGCCAGGAATCCTAACACCTGGATGGGGGATCCACTCCATTCTACTCCCGCGCTGGTGAACTATCGCTGCAGGAATCAAACTGAACAAAACTTGTTCCAATGCAGTGAGGATAATCTAGAACTGGCACTATTTATCGGTAGTAACGATGGAATGTTCCATGCATTCGACACCAATCCTGCTAGCGGTGAAGAACTGAATATGGAGTATTTCTCATACATCCCTCAGGAGTTACTGCCGATTCTTGATACCCTTGAAAAGAATGAGTCAACAAGCCGGGTGGTTGGCCAACAAGGACGCCCATATGGATTGGATGGTGATATAACTGTATGGGTGAATGATAAAAATGGTAACGGTGTCATCTATGGCGGAGCGGATACGCTGGACTATGACAACGATAGCAGTACAAAGCTAATACCTGAAGACACTCTTAATCCTGGCGAGTTTGTATATGCCTATATTGGCATGCGACGAGGTGGACGAAATTACTATGCTCTGGATGTTACCGATCTAAGTAATCCAAAAATGCTATGGTTTATTCGTGGAGGTGAAGGTGACTTCAGCCGACTCGGTCAAACCTGGTCTAAGCCTATAAAAACTCAAATAAGAATAGGGAAAACACCAAATAGTTCTGCTGATACAAAGTTAAGTAGTAGCTTTACAGAGGTACTGGATGTTCTTGTGTTTTCGGGAGGTTATGACAACAGTCAAGATAGCTCTCCTACCTATCAATCTGACTCCATGGGAAATGCGTTATACATAGTTAATGCATCTACAGGGGAACTACTCTGGTCGGCTAGCACTGACAGTTCTTCTTCATTACAGTTAAATAAAATGCAGTACAGCATACCTGGTGGTGTAAGCCTTGCAGATTTACAAGGAGATGGATATCCAGATCAGATACTCTTTGGTGATACAGGTGGTCAGCTCTGGCGCCTGTACATAAATCAATGTATTCCTATCTCGGACAGTAATGGGGATTACAGCAATGATCACTGTGCAGTTACTTCAAGAAACGAGCTCTCTAACCTTGTATGGCCTTCAGATTCAGATGGAAGTGGAACTTGGGATGCAGACGATGGGGTTATGGCCTATTTAGGCTACCCAACAGTTCAGGGAACATCACCCTTAGCTCAATCTCAAAATGCACGTAAATTCTACACGCGTCCAGACATCACCACTTTTGGAAGAAATGGTCGCTTGAATATCGGTATTGCAATAGGCAGTGGAAAACGCTCAGACCCTCTAGGGCGGATTAATCAACATACTGAGGATCGTTTTTTCTTCATTACCAGTCAAGAGCTATACAACCCCAGTTTCAGCCCTGACGGCAGTTCAGACAATCATAAATCCAAGTTATCAGTTCCATCGCATACGATGTATGACGTCAACAATAGTGATTTAGTGGAAGTAGGATACTCTCAAAACTCTGATGGTGACTACGTTACTTCAATACCGTCTGGCTCAGACACTCTAGAAAATGGTTGGTATTTAAAAATGTCTACCTTGCCTGGCCTTCATGAGAAAGTAATGAGTGACCCAACTATATATAACAGCACTATATACTTCAGCAGCTTTACCCCAGAGGCTGACGCCACCAACACGTGCTCTGCAGTAACAGGTCGAAGTTACTCTTGGGAAGTCAAACTGGACGGAGAAATAATAGAACGTCGAAGAATCAATACTAACGGTATAGTGGATGCTTCTGTTTTTATTCGATTGGCTGACGGTGGAACTCCTGGTGATGGAACTCCTGGTGGAGGAACTCCTGGTGGAGGAACTCCTGGTGGAGGAACTCCTGGTGGTGGAACTCCCGGCGGTGAAACTCCCGGTGGTGGTTCGACTTGTCTAATGTTTAACGGAACCGATGGGAAAGAAGTCAGCTGCCCTGATTTTGAAGGCAGCAGTTACTGGAGACAGGTTAGATAGCCATGAAAATTAAAATCAATAATGCGGAAGGCTTTACCCTGATAGAGATGATGATTGTTATCGCAATCATTGGGGTTTTAGCCGCTGTAGCTATCCCCAGTTATAACCAACACGTTCAGGATACCGCTGCTACAGACGCAAGAGCTTCACTGATTGGGTTGGCTAACGCTATGGAAAGGCATAGAGCTCAGAACGGCTCTTATCTGGGTGCAGCTGATGGAGGTGCTAATAATGGTGCACCTACGGTATATCACAGGCAAAGCCCTGAAACAGGACAGGCTAACTTTAACCTTACGATAACTGTTCCTGCTGGAGGGGCGACATATACTTTAACTGCCACGGCTACGGGTGGTTCTGGTATAACTGCTGGAGATACAATAACTCTTACCTCTATTGGACAAAGGGCTGGAACAGGTACTCTAGCTAACGCCTGGAACTAGTCACAAAAAAGCCCTCAGCAAAGCTGAGGGCTCCCTTCAAAAAACCAAAAAAATCAATCAACAAAAATCTCAGCCGTCATGGTATGACTTACACCAGATTCCAACTCAACAGGCACCTGCGGTAACGTCATGGTTTCAACACAGACCATGGACTTGTAGTCGTCTGTTGGGACATCATGCATTTTTTCTGCGCGGATCGGGCCTGGGTTCCAGACGACTGTTCCGTTGCTGCCGGATTTTTTGATGGTTATTTTTCTGCCTAAGCCTGGATCGTGGAGGATGCAGGTTTCCGTGTCATCAATGTAGGTTCTGTCGACTTCACCCTTGATGGTGACATCGCCTTCTTGAATGCAGGCTCGTCCTTCGTCGGCTTCGTCCAGGTAATGTTCTCCATCCAAGCCTTCAACCCAGATCAAGTCGGTATTTGAGACAGTGAAGTATGTATGCAGAGCCTGACTGATTTCTACTTTTTTCTCTCCAGTGTTTTTGGAAGCCAGACTGATTTTTAAAGTTTCACCCACAATCACTTCGATACTCAGGGCTGCCTGTCCATCCCACTCAGGGATACTTTCAACAGGTAGAGATAGCACTACTCTGCTTTCACCACTCTCAAGCGCTTCGGATAACTCCAGTTTCCACAATTGAGTGCGGGCAAAACCATGGTTAGGGCCACCTTCTTTGCGAGGGCCAAACCATGGCCAGCAGACAGGTACCCCACCACGAATAGGCTTACCCTCGGACATATCCGCCAACGGACTCATCCATAGTACTTTTTCCTGACCCTGTGGCTGATAGCTCATTACCTGTCCACCCTGCAAAGAAATCATAGCCTTCGCGAAACGATTCTCAATTTCCAGAACAGGCACAGCTCCCATCATTCTTGGTTTGATAGCGGGATCAGTTTGAAAAGTCATAGCAAAACTTCCTGCGTTGATAGAGGGGTAAGTCAGTGCAACAAATTTTATTATTCGAATATGACAAAAAGCCCACTGACGTGGGCTTTTGGGGGATTCAAGCTTCTACGATACGAAGCTCTTTGGGCATGGTGAAGACAACATTTTCCTCTTCACCTTCAAGCTCTTCCGGCTCATCTGCACCCAGTTCAATTAAACGATTAATGACGCCTTTAACCAGGACTTCCGGGGCCGATGCACCTGCAGTAATGCCAAGGCTTTGTTTACCTTCCAACCATTCGGGCTTGATGTCATCAGCACCATCAACCAAGTAGGCTGACGAACCCGTTCTTTCTGCCAGTTCACGCAGACGATTGGAATTAGAGCTATTCACAGAACCCACTACAAACACTGCATCGCATTCTGTGGCCAAAGCTTTTACAGCATCCTGGCGGTTCTGTGTGGCATAGCAGATATCGTCTTTTCTCGGACCCTGAATTTTTGGAAACTTGACTCTCAGAGCATCTATTACTCTAGCAGTGTCGTCCATTGAAAGCGTTGTCTGAGTCACATAAGCAAGATGTTCCGGATTTCTAACATCCAGTTTTTGGACATCTTCTTCCGTTTCCACCAGATACATGGTTCCGCCTTTAGAGGCATCGTACTGACCCATGGTGCCTTCCACTTCCGGATGACCATCATGACCAATCAGCACACACTCCATTCCATCACGGGAATAGCGGACGACTTCCATATGTACTTTTTTGACCAGCGGGCAGGATGCATCAAACACTTTCAGGCCTCGGCGATCGGCTTCTTCTTCCACAGCCTTGGAAACACCGTGAGCACTGAAGATAACAATAACGTCATCGGGTACCTGATGAAGCTCTTCGACAAAAACAGCACCGCGCGCCTTGAGGTTTTCAACCACAAACTTATTGTGAACTACTTCATGGCGCACATAGATAGGCGGCCCAAATACATCCAGAGCTCGATTGACGATGTCGATTGCCCGGTCAACGCCTGCACAGAATCCCCGGGGATTTGCCAGCCTGATTTTCATGCCTCAGTGCTCTCTCTTTGTGTATGAGCTTCTGGAGTTTGAGCCACTTGAGTGATATTCAGAATTTTCACCTCAAACAGCAGCTCTTTGCCAGCCAGCGGGTGGTTGAAGTCTACCTCAACATGGCTTTCTGTAAGCCCTGTTACCACACCTGCCAGCTCTGAATTGGCCGCATCTGCAAAAGACACCACCAGACCTTCCTGCAGGTCCATATCACCAGAAAAAGTGTCTCTGGCAAACTCTCTGATGTTTTCAGGATTGGGCATACCAAAAGCTCCTGCAGGAGGGATTCTGTAGCTGCCCTGATCGCCAGCTGTCAGCCCGTAGATAACCTGTTCAAAGCCCTGAGGCAAGTTACCATCACCTACTACAAAGGAAGCAGGCTGACCCTCAAAGTTGCTGTCTACCACCTGCCCGTCTTCCAGTTTCAGGGCAAAGTGCAGAGTCACCTGCTTGCCAGGTCCTACCACAACATCAGACATTGTTTTTCTAAACCCGCTCTCGAAAAATCCATTCACAGACAGAGGCAGGCCATGATCAGCCCACCTCAAAATCCAATATACTCAGCTCTGGCTTGCTGGTTGCGATCGGAACATGTCCAGAATCAGCATGCCAGCTCCAATGGTGATTGCCACATCCGCAAGATTGAACGATGGGAAATACCAGCGATCATAATACACCAGCAGAAAGTCTACGACGTAGCCATTCATGACCCGATCATAGAGATTACCCATTGCGCCACCCAGTATCAGCGCCATGGAGCATGCCTGCCAGCTTTCCTCTTTTTTCATGCGGATAAGCCAGCTAACCAGCATAAGGCTGACAACTGAAGCTACTCCAACAAAGAACCACCTTTGCCAGCCCCCCTGATCACTCAAAAAGCTGAACGCAGCGCCGGTATTATAGGCCAGAGTCAGTGAGAAAAAGGATGGAATGACAGGCATCTGCTCATAAAGATAGAAGCTGTCCACTATAAGGTGCTTAACCACCTGATCCAGAATCAGAACCGCTCCGCTGATCCACAACCAGTGGAGCATTCCCCAGGATTTGTTTCTCATACCATTGAGGCCCTGTTTTAAACTGTTTTAGCCTGTCCCAGTCTAAATCTTATGTCGAGTCGCATAAATATCGATATGGTAACAAACCGAAATAGAAGATAATGTTCTAAGGCAATAACCGAAAAAACCTTACCCTTCCACTGTCTGACTGCTTGCCTTTGTAGTCCATAAATACAGAACCAGCATATAGAGCACAGCCACCAAAAGAGAGACTATTGTACCAAATTCAATACCCAATGCGGGATAGCTCCAGTGAATTGAGTAGGCATAAAGCACCAAAGAACCTAAGCCAAAAGGAAAGTTCTTGATAAGCGTCTGAACATGGAGCGGTCCGTAGCTCAAATGAATAATCAGTAACAACGGGAATACCGTGACCGGAAAAGCACTGAAGAGCCCCGACCAGGTCGGCCCTACACTTTCTGCCACACCTGTAATAACAAGAACAATCAGAGTTGCTAAAACAGCTCTTAGAAGCAACAACTTCCAGCTTGATCGGGCACGACCTTCAATTTTTATATTCTTGATGGGTGTCAGGAACTGTATGGCCAGATAGATAGCTAAAAATGGCAGCAGGAGAGCAGTCACAAAGTTGGCTGAGACAAACTTCAGTACCATCGCTGAAAGCAGAAAAACCAAAGTGGATATCACTGCTGCTATAGCAACCGAACTTCTTTTAATCTTTTGACTGACCTGATACCAGCTGATGACCAGCATCAGAGAAGCAACAAATCCCAAACCGGTATGAAAAGCCCCTTCTGCAACAAAGTCTGGCCCCTGATCCAGGCCAATAAAATAGATGGTGATAGCGGTCCCTAATGGAAAGCCTGACAAAACGCCCGCAATCCGGGTGCTGACTCGCTCAGCAATGACCGACAGAACCATTACCGCCGCTACCGAGACCACTACTTTTGCCAGTAACAACTCCACCCGATACCCCCATAAACATCAAGAGTCTTAAATGATTCACAACAAAAAATGCCCGAACGTTGTCGGGCATTTCAGGGTTCAAGATGATCTATCAGGCAAAGTGTCTGACTTCACCTTCACCATCGACATTCTCCACACAACGACCACAGAGTGTAGGGTGAGCTTCAATGGTGCCTACGTCTTCACGACGGTGCCAGCAGCGATCACACTTCTCATGTTCAGACTTGCGAACCGCTACTTTCAATCCTTCCACGTCAGTATCCACACAATCGGCAGCTTCAGCCAGAGGCTTCAGTTCTGCCTTGGAGGTAATCAGAACAAAGCGCAGCTCATCACCCAGCTTAGCCAGTGCCTGCAGCAACTCATCATTAGCGAATAATGTGACTTCTGCCTCAAGACCACCACCGATGACACTTTCTTTACGGGCATCTTCAAGGGCTTTGTTGACAGCATGTTTTACTGCCATGACAGAATTCCAGTAGTCACGACCAAGCTCATCACCTTCCAGACTCTTTAAGCCTTCATACCAGGTTTCCAGTAGCACAGACTGGCTGCGCTTGCCTGGCATAGCCTGCCAGAGTTCATCAGCGGTAAAGCTGGTGATGGGCGCAATCCAGCGAGCAAAAGCTTCTACGATCTGGTACATGGCAGTCTGACAGCTACGACGCGCCAAACTGTCTGACTTGGTTGTGTACTGACGATCCTTGATGATATCCAGATAGAAACCACCCAGATCCAGGGAACAGAAGTTATGCACTTTCTGATACACGTTCAGGAAGTTATAGCTGTCGTAAGATTCAATCACTTCTTCCTGCAGACGCATGGCACGATCCACAGCCCAGCGATCCAGAGACAGCATATCGTCCCAGGCTACGCTGTCGGTTTCAGGGTTGAAACCATTCAGATTAGACAGCAGGAAGCGAGCTGTATTTCGAATACGACGATAACTGTCTGCAGTACGCTTCAGGATTTCATCGGAAACCGTCATCTCTGCAGTGTAATCCGTCGCAGAAACCCACAGGCGAAGAATATCAGCACCCAAAGATTTGAATACCTTCTGCGGCGCAATGACATTCCCCAGAGACTTGGACATCTTGCGGCCATTAGCATCTACTGTGAAACCATGGGTCAGCAGCTGCTTATAAGGAGGCACGCCTTTAGTGGCAATACCTGTCTTCAGAGAGGACTGGAACCAGCCACGATGCTGGTCAGAACCTTCTACATAAATATCAGCCGGTGAACGCAGGCCGTCACGACGATCCAGTACGGAGACGTGAGTCACACCTGAGTCGAACCATACATCCAGAGTATCAGTCACTTTGACATAGTTTTCTGCATCTTCAGCAGACAGCAGATCCGCTGGTGACAAATCAAACCAGGCATCCATACCTTCCTGCTCAACTTTCTGCGCCACCTTCTCGATCAGGGCTGAAGTTTCTGGATGCAGTTCTTCGGTTTCCTTGTGGATAAACAAGGCAATGGGCACACCCCAGGTACGCTGTCGGGAAATACACCAGTCAGGGCTCTGACCCAACATGGATTCCATGCGGTTACGACCCCAGTCAGGCGTAAACTTCACGGTATCCAGAGACTTCATGGCGGTGTCCAGCAGACCTTCTTTTTCCATGCTGATGAACCACTGGGGTGTAGCACGGAAAATCAGAGGTGTTTTGGTTCTCCAGCAGTGTGGATAACTGTGCACCATCTTGTCCTGAGCCAGCAGACGACCTTTTTCGACAACCACATCAACAATCTTTGGATCGACTTTATAAACGTGCTCACCGGCAAACAACTCAACATTGCTACGGTAGATACCGGCATCGTCCAGATAGTTCAGAGTGCCAATGCCGTATTTTTTGCCGACATTAAAGTCATCCACACCGTGGTCAGGTGCCGTGTGTACACAGCCAGTACCTGCATCGGTGGTCACGTGATCACCCAGAATCAGAGGAATCTCACGACTGTAGAAAGGATGGGCAACTTTCTTGCCTTCCAGTCTTGCACCCAGAGTGCGGGCAATGATGGTGTAATCTTCTATGCCATAACGCTGCATGGCAGATTCAACCAACTGTTCACCCAGAATCAGTCGAGCTGGCTGGCCGTTTACTTCACATTGGATCAGGGCATAACCTAGTTCTGCACCCAGAGTAACCGCCTGGGAAGATGGCAGAGTCCAGGGCGTGGTTGTCCAGATAACAACGGCTACTTCACCTTCACCGTGCTCTTCACCTTCAAAGTTAAAGGCAGAAAGCAGATCAGCTTCATCCAGAGCGGCATAACGCACATCAATCTGGATAGAGGTTTTTTCCTGGTATTCCACTTCCGCTTCCGCCAGAGCAGAACCGCCCACCACACTCCAGTAAACAGGCTTGTAACCTTTTACCAGGTGACCGTTATCGGTGATCTTGCCCAGGGCACGAATAATGTCGGCTTCTGTCTGGAAGTCCATGGTCAGGTAAGGCTTATCCCAGGTTCCCAGGATACCCATGCGTTTGAAGTCTTCACGCTGACCATCAACCTGCTTGGCAGCATACTCACGACACTTGGCGCGGAATGTTTTGAAGTCGACCTTGTCACCCGCCTTACCCAGCATGCCTTCTACTTTGTGCTCGATAGGCAGACCGTGACAGTCCCAACCTGGAACATAAGGTGCGTCAAAACCACTGAGAGTTTTGGACTTGATGATCATGTCTTTGATGATTTTGTTAACCGCATGACCGATGTGAATATCGCCGTTGGCGTAAGGAGGGCCATCGTGCAGAATGAACTTGTCACGACCTTCAGTTACCTTGCGAATCTCTTCGTAAAGCCCCTGGTCGTACCAGCGCTTGAGCATTTCAGGCTCACGCTTGGCCAGATTTCCACGCATCGGGAAATCAGTCTCCGGCAAGTTCAATGTATGCTTATAGTCGGTCATAGTTGGATCTCATCATCACACTTCTCGTGGGCTCCATTGCCAAACACAAGAATCATCCCAAACAGTTTTCAGAAATGTCGTTTCACGGAACAACACCTCTGGTAAATCTTCACCGAAACCTTTTTCAGCCAAAGAACGGCTAAAAATCCTTATCTATCAAATCTCACTGACTTAAGGCGTGGCCTACTGATGAAAAAAGCTTTTTGCTGCTTCTACATCGTCAGCAATCGCTGCCTTGAGGGCATCCAGCGATTCAAATTTTTTCTCACTGCGGATCTTGTGAATAAACTCAACCCGCAAGGTATGGCCATAAAGGTCACCCTGATAGTCCAGCAGGTGCACCTCCAGCATCGCCCGGGTAGCATTCACTGTAGGTCTTACCCCAAGATTGGCTACCGCGTCATGACTTCTGCCATCCAGCCAGACCCTGACCGCAAATACACCCTGAATGGGCAAAGTGCGTCTACATACCCGAATATTTGCGGTAGGAAAGCCTAACTGCCTGCCCAGTTGCTGTCCCTTGATGACACGCCCCATCATGGTAAAGGGACGTCCCAGCAGTTTATCTGCCGCCTCAAGTTCTACAGTAGCCAGCAATTCACGAATCCGGGTACTGCTGATACGGCCCATATCCATGGAAACGGTACGGGTATCGCAGACTTCAAACCCGAATTGATCGCCCATTTTACGCAGATGAGCAAAATTGCCCTGACGATTCAGCCCGTAACGGAAATCATCACCTACTATCAGATAGCGTATATCCAGCCCATCAACCAGCACCTTCATAACAAATTCGTCCGGTGTCAGGTTTTGCAGCTTCTGATTAAAAGGCAGACAAAGCACCTGATCAACACCGGCCTCCTCCAGAAGAGTCAACTTTTCTCTCAGGTTTGAAAGCCTGGGAGGCGCCTGATCACCCTGAAAATATTCCCGGGGCTGAGGTTCAAAAGTAATCACACAAACCCTGACGCCCAGTTCAAAGGCTTGCTGCCGCAGTGTCTCCAGGATCGTGCGGTGCCCCAGATGAACACCATCAAAATTACCAATGGTCGCAACACAGGCGCGATGCTCTGGTCTGATATTGTGCATTCCGCGAATCAACTGCATTGGGCGGTTTATTCTCTGTTAGGCTGGCAAAAGCAGGGATTATATCTCAGGAGCGTTTTGGACTTAAGAGCCACGACCATGAAATCACCGCACTTTTTTAAAGACAATGTATTTTCGGCTCGTAATATTTCAACCGGAAAGAAGGACAGACAGAGATACTGCCTGCCCAATATTAGCCTTTAATGCTTGAAGTGGGCTGGACGGACACCAACAACCAGTAGAGATACTCCATAGACAGCCAGTCCTGCTCCCACTACTTTTGACATTTCCAGGGCACGCTGCCAGAGCGTTGCATCCAGCCACCAGTTCACATCACCCGCCATCCAGAGCAGTAATGCCGCCATAGCCAGATTGGCAAAAACCAGACGTCCCCCGAATAACAACCAGCCAGATCCAGGGGTAAACACGCCAGAACGCTTTAACCCCCAAAACAATAACCCTGCATTCAAGAAGGCGGACAAGGTAGTGGCCAGCGCCAGTCCAGCATGCTTCAGCCAGAACACCAGCATCAGGTTTAACACCATATTGGCCACCATAGCAATAATGGCGATTTTTACCGGCGTCTTGGTATCCTGACGGGCAAAGTAACCGGGTGCCAGAACCTTGATCATCATGAAAGCAATCAGACCGAGAGAGTATGCACGCAGACTCATCCCAGCCATAATCACATCCCGGTTCTGCATCTCACCGTAATCAAATAGAGTCGCCAATAAAGGTTCTGAAAGAATAAACAACGCTATCCCGGCAGGCACACCAATCAACAATACAAGACGTATGGCCCAGTCCAGGGTTTTGGAGAATTGATCGCCCGAGTCTTCAGCATGCTTTCGTGAAAGACTGGGCAAAATAACCGTAGCAATAGCTATTCCAAAGACGCCAAGTGGCAACTCTGACAAACGGTCCGAATAATACAGCCAGGATACACTGCCCGTTTCCAGAAATGAGGCCAGCACGGTATCCAGCAACAAGTTGATTTGGCTGACAGATACCCCAAACAGAGCTGGAATCATCAGCTTCATGATTCGTCTGACACCTTCATGCTTATGGCCCCACTTTGGAGCAGGCAGCAGACGAATTTGCAGAAGAAAAGGTATCTGCAATAAAAGCTGGGATACACCGGCAATCACCACCCCCCAGGCCAAAGCCATAACAGGCTCAGCAAACCAGGGGGTCAGGAACAGGGTGGAGCAGATTAAGCTCAGATTCAAGAGAACCGGAGTGAAAGCGGGTACAGCAAAACGGTTATAACTATTGAGAATAGAGCCTGCCAGAGCTGTCAATGAGATCAGAAACAGATAAGGAAAGGTGATCCTCAGCATCTCTCCCGCCAGCAGTAGCTTCTCGGGGTACTCCATAAAGCCGGGGGCAAACAACCGAATCAATATCGGTGAAGCCAGCATGCAGACCAGAGTCACCAATAGCAGTAACCCAGCCAGCGTACCACTGACCCGGCTGACCAGATAACGCACTTCATCAAAGCTGCGTTTGGTTCGGTACTCCGATAACACAGGCACAAAAGCCTGGGAGAAGGCCCCCTCGGCAAACAGGCGACGGAGAAAATTGGGAATTTTAAAGGCTACAAAAAAAGCATCAGCGGAAGCAGTGGAACCAAAGTACCCAGCAATAACCACATCCCGAGCCAATCCCAGCACCCGGGACAGCATGGTCATTATGCCCACAACCAGGCTCGATCTCAGCAAACTGGGCGATTTGCCCTTATCCTCGCCTTGGGGCGGGCTCTCTGAAAAGTTCTCTGTGGACATTCAGGTCGCTCAAACGATCAAAAACCGGCAATACTACTCAGTTGCCAGGGCCATTAACAGCATGATGCGGGTTTGCGCGCCATAACGTCAAGAAGCCTTATTGACAACCCCTGTCCAAATAGGCATGATTCCGCGACTTGACTGTATGGGTATGGCACTGGTGAAACCCTTGCCCGGGGGTTTTGATCCGGTGACGCGGCAAACTCCATACTCACAACAGGGTGCCCGAAGCAGCCCTGTTTAAGAACAGTGCAAACGGTTAATTAAGATTCTTAGGAGCACCACAAATGGCTAACTCACCATCTGCCAAGAAGCGCGCCCGTCAGGCTGAACAGCGTCGTACTCACAACGCTTCCCTGCGTTCCATGGTTCGTACTTCTATCAAGAAAGTTGTTCGCGCCATCGAAGCCAAAGACGCTGAGCTGGCTAAAACTGAATACACTGCGGCTGTACCCGTAATCGACCGTATGGCCGACAAAGGTATCATCCACAAGAACAAGGCTGCTCGTCATAAGAGCCGTCTGAATGCACAGATCAAAGCTCTGTCTGCATAATGTTCAGCCCTTGCACGGCAAGGGCATGATAAAAAAAGCCGGTTTTTACCGGCTTTTTTTATACCTTTACAAATTGAAACTTAAAATTCACAACTATACTTCCGCATTGTTTCTTCCTACCCCTCTCAATGAGGATTTTGACTATGCGGTTTGTTTATTCCCTACTCTTACTAACTCTCACCTGCCTCACCACATCACTCTCTTATGCGACACCTATTCCCGAACAGAGCACCCTGGTCTTTTGCGCCCTGAAAGGCAGCTCCTCTGAAATGATTAGCGACATAGGGGTAGCCAAATTTGACTACAAAATAAACCCAGTCAAGGCTGCCGCAATAGCGCAAGAGACTGTTTCAAACTTCCCAACACTCCCATTGGTCGTCTGCACAGGCGAACTTTCAAAGATGAGGGATAAAGTCAAAATTGACCCCAATCTTGCTGCAACCAACAACGACCTGGAAACTTTTCAGAATATCTCGAATGCCTTTGCAAGGGCAGAAACGGAACTCTACCCCCTAAAATCCAGAGATGGTTATGAGTTTACTTACCGCAGCATATCTCCAGAGGATACAAAAGATATTTTCAAACGCTCTATTATTGAGCAGAAATCGGCCACAAGTGGCGGCCTGAGTAGCTACATGAGCAAGAACACAGGCATGCTCCTGCTTCTCCCCCCCTTGGTATTCACTGTTAGCGGCGCGCCTGAATTCACCATTTACTATTTACTGGGGCTTGGGATCGGTATTTCATTCCACCAAACAGGTGTCTGGAATTCGCTCACCGTACTGGCATTAAACACGGCTGGTATTGCTGCTCAAGCAGGCCTGCTCTTCCAGCAAAACCAGGGAGCCGACTTCGAAGACGACTGGAATACTGGAGGTTATGCCAAAGACTCTGTAAAAGCAGAATACCAGAAGCTTAAAGACGCAGATGCAGACTACAATGCCGTAGCAACAACTACATGGGCTGTTCTTACCAGCCAGGTTGCAGTGGCTTCATTTACATTCAACTCCATGAAAATTGCCGCATCCAAGTACCTGGGCATGACTACAACTCAAGCGCTGGGCGTTTCATTTGGTCAGGCCGCTTTTAACATCCTCTTTGAAAACGTAACAGGCTCTCCTCTGGAAGACTGGATACCCATTTTCAAATACGATGAAAATTACAGCGCCATCAGTGCCAGGAACTGGCCTTATTACGGCAAGAAAGTCGTTGTTAGCAATTTCGCCCTGATTGGCTGGGCAGCCAAACAATCACAATGGATTGCCGGAAAGGCTGGCTGGGTAGGCGGGCACTTAGGAAAGGCAGTGACATTTATGTGGAAAAAGAAGAAAAGTTAATCGGCTAAGATGAAAATCGGGATCAGATCATGAAGCCTCATATCTGATCCCACTGCAGAATCAATACCCGGCAAGCACCATATTGTCACGGTGCAACAACTCCGGCTCACCAGAATAACCCAGCAACTCACTCATCAGATGACTGGGCTTACCTATCACTTTTCGGGCATCTCCCGAGCCGTAATTGATCAGACCCCGTGCCACCTCATTACCGGCTTCATCAACACAGGCAACCATCTCACCCCGCAGGAAGTTCCCGCTGACAGCTTTCACCCCTACGGGCAAAAGACTCTTTCCCTGATTACGCAAAACATCAACAGCTCCAGCATCCAACACCAATTGACCGGAGGTTTGCATATGCCCCTGCAGCCACTGTTTGCGGGCAGCCATCCGCTCATGATCCGGTGTCAGTAGCGTTCCCAGCGCTTCTTGCTGATACAAACGGCTTATAACATTCTCAATCTTGCCACCAACAATCACTGTCGCAGCACCTGAGGCAGCAGCCTGGCGGGCAGCCCTGAGCTTGGTCTGCATACCTCCCCGACCAAGACGACCACTGCCTCCACCGGCCATGGCATCCAGAGCCGAATCCTGAGCGCGAGCCTCAGTCATCAGCTCGGCAGCCGGATCTTTTCTTGGGTCTGCTGTGTAGAGTCCATCCTGGTCAGTAAGAATAACCAGAACATCCGCTTCAACCAGATTGGCTACCAGCGCACCCAAAGTGTCATTGTCACCGAAGCGAATCTCATCCGTCACAACGGTGTCATTCTCATTGACGACAGGCACAACCCCCATATCGAGAAGAGTTCTGAGGGTACTGCGGGCATTAAGGTAACGCTGGCGATTGCTGTGATCGGCATGAGTCAGCAAAACCTGGGCTGGCTGGACATTTCGTCTTTGAAAGCTGGTTTCCCAGGTTTGAACCAACCGGGTCTGCCCTACGGCTGCAGCAGCCTGAAGCTCATTCAAAGCGGTCGGTCGCTCTTTTTGCCCAAGCTTTTCCATACCTGCAGCCACAGCTCCCGATGAAACCAACACCAGCTCTATGCCCTGATTGCGAAGCTCACACAACTGCTCAACCCAGCCATCGATCTGGTCAGTTGCAAGGCCTCGCCCTTCATTGGTTAACAGGGCACTGCCGATTTTGACAACCCAGCGCCGGGCTGTTTTCAGCCTGCCACGCTCACTCATACCGCTCTCCTGCAGTCATCCAGCACGCTTACCTATTTAAGGTGCGTAAAACACCTCAACATCATCATCATCGTCGTCATCATCATCATCGTCTTTGGCCGCTTTTTCAGCTTTTCTGGCCAGACGATGCTGTTTTCTCTCTTCAGCCAGCTCACGCATACGACCACGAGCTTCCTCTTCCAGCTTCTGACGAACCTCTTCTTCCTGAGCCGCCATTTCAGCGTCTTCGCTTTCCTGAAGATTACGCTCTTCAATGTAAGTCATCAGATCCTGGGCCAGCTTTTCTGTACCCTGGGAGGAAATCGCAGAAATCTTGTAGACAGGACCTTCCCAGCCCAGTTCTGCTATCACACGATCACACACTTCCTGCTGCTGATCTTCCGGCAACAGGTCGAGCTTATTCAGCACCAGCCAACGCTCACGCTCAGCCAGAGCCGGACTGAAACTTTTCAGCTCATCCACAATGGCTTTCGCCACCTGCACAGGATCGCTCTCATCGAAGGGCGCCACATCGACCAAATGCAGGAGTACACGACAACGAGACAAATGTTTAAGAAAACGAATCCCCAGACCCGCACCTTCTGCAGCCCCTTCAATCAAACCCGGAATATCCGCAATCACAAAGCTGCGATGCTTTTCCACACTGACCACACCAAGATTGGGAACCAGAGTGGTAAAGGGGTAATCCGCTACTTTTGGCTTGGCATGAGAAACAGAACGGATAAAGGTGGATTTACCGGCATTCGGCATACCCAGCAGACCCACATCGGCAATCACCTTAAGCTCAAGTCTCAGAGCTCGCTCTTCACCCAGGGAACCATTGGTTGTCTGTCGGGGAGCACGGTTAACACTGGACTTGAAACGGGTGTTACCCAGACCATGCCAGCCACCCTGAGCCACCAGCAGCTTCTGCCCCACATGGGTCAAATCACCGATTACCTCCTCTGTTTCATCGTCTACCACAGTGGTACCCACAGGTACGGGTAGCTCAAGATCCTGCCCCTTGGCTCCAGAGCAGTTACGGCCACGACCAGACTCACCACTTTCAGCCTGATAGCTGCGCTGATAGCGATAGTCCACCAGCGTGTTCAAGTCGTTCTCGGCAACCACAAAAATGCTGCCACCGTCGCCCCCATCGCCACCGTCGGGACCCCCTTTGGCAACGTACTTCTCACGCCTGAAACTCAGGCAGCCATTGCCACCCTTGCCAGCCTGAACCTTGATGGTGGCTTCATCGACAAACTTCATTCAAAACCTCCCGCAGCACGGGCTCCAAACGGCCAATGCCTGCAGATAAACACTTATCTCAATGCTGCAGCGAAAGAAAAGTATTTATCTCCAGACACTGAACCCGCAGATTACATAAAGTCGCTAATAATTTTGAAACAGCACCACACAACTCAATAAGCATGAATATGCCAGAAAATGTGTCAGCCGAAAAAATAGCAGAGCGAGAAGCTCGGCACTTTATGTAATCTGCGGGTTGACCCGAGGAGTCTACACCACTCAAATCACTTTACGCATATACAAGAAAGCCCCGCCAAAAAGCGGGGCTTTCCCTTGGCGTCAGCCCCGAAGGGTGACACCTGAAGTACTGTTACGCAGCTTCGATGCGAACGTACTTACGCTTCTGAGGACCTTTAACCTCAAAAACAACTTTGCCGTCAGCTTTGGCGAACAGGGTGTGATCCTTGCCAATACCAACGTTTTCACCGGCGTGGAACTTAGTACCACGCTGACGAACCAGAATGTTACCAGCGTTTACGACCTGACCGCCGAAACGCTTAACGCCAAGGCGTTTACTTTCTGAATCGCGACCGTTACGAGTAGAACCACCAGCTTTTTTGTGAGCCATGCTGCTCTCCTTTTAGCTCGGTCCGACAGCCGGCTACCACACCAGATGCAGACCTTAGAAGTATTAAATGAACCGTTTCCAGCCCATCAGCCTTTTCAGTAAAAATTAACCAGCGATACCGGTAATCTTCAGCTCAGTGAACCACTGACGGTGGCCCATCTGCTTGCGGTGGTGCTTACGACGCTTGAACTTGATGATCTTGATCTTTGGACCACGACCATGAGCTACAACTTCAGCAGTAACCTTGGCACCTTCAACAACTGGAGCGCCAATTTTAACGTCTTCACCGTTAGCTACCAGCAGAACGTCGCTGATGTCCAGGCTCTCACCTGCAGCTACGTCCAGTTTTTCAACCTTCAGGGTTGTGCCTTCAGCAACACGGTACTGCTTGCCGCCAGTTTTGATAACTGCGTACATATTAATCTCCGAAAATCCTTAAATAGCCTCTTTGTCAAAGGCATCCGGCGAGATCGAGATCCATTCAAATGAATAGAACCAGGGTACTCAGACCGGAATTTTCAATACTATCTACGTCTATCTGATCATCACTTCCAGATGGGCAACGCCGCATAGGCTTCTGGTCAAACTCTGTAAACAGAGCCCAAAAGCATGACAAAATGGATCGTCGCCCGGATTCTCAGCCAGATTGTTAGACAGGGGGCGCAAATTTTAAGGAATTGCAACCCAACTGGCAACCCTGTTTTGACTATGCTGCCTCTAATTGCGTTAAGTCACTAGGTTTGGGGCTATGAGCGACTACTATCCGAGAAACCTCAACGGCATTTCCGACACACCGGAACAATTCCTGTGGCCTGATGGCAGTCGCCTGGTGATTAATCTGGTACTGAATTACGAAGAGGGCAGTGAGCGCAATATTCTGGACGGCGATCAGGCATCCGAACATTACCTGTCAGGCTTTCCCGCACTTCCGTGTCTGGTGGGTGAGCGACATTATTCCAGCGAAAGCTTGTTCTCCTATGGGTCCAGATCAGGTTGCTGGCGACTGTTGAGACTGTTCGACATGTTCAACATCCCTGTTACTGTGTTTGCCTGTGGTCTTGCCCTTGAACGAAACCCTGCCTTTGCCAGAGCCCTTGGGGAGGGTTCCCATGAAGTCGCAGGTCATGGCCACCGCTGGATTGATTATCGCTTGTTTACACCGGAGGATGAGGCTGCAGACATCAGGAAGTGTCTGACAACCATCTTTGCTCATACCGGCAAAAAAGCCAGTGGCTGGTATACCGGCAGAAAAAGCCCTAATACCCGCAGACTGGTTATAGAAGCAGGTCTGCTCTATGACAGTGATGATTACTCGGGAGACTACCCCTGGTGGTTACCCTCTAATGACAAAAAGCATCTCGTAATCCCGTACACCCTGGTGAATAACGACTGCCTTTATGGCACCAGCCCTGGCTGGACATCCCCTTCCTGTTTTCTTGACCACCTAAAGGCAACCTTTAACAGCCTTTATCATGAAAACAGCCAACAGACCCGTATCATGTCTGTTGGCCTGCACAGCCGGATTTCCGGCCATCCGGGTCGAAGTGAAGCGATACATCAGTTCATTCAATACGTCCAAACCCATCAACAGGTCAGCTTTATTACCCGAGAAGCCCTGGCAAGAGAGTGGATGAAGCAGTGTCCGGTCAATCATCCACGAGCAGAAGCCGTTAGCTGACACTATGCTTTCAGCACTTGTCTCTAAGAGAACACAATGTGCCTATGAAAAAACGTCCAGAAGTCATTACCCTGAAAGAAGAAGATACCGTGGCTATGTTTGACTGGGTCAGACAGCAAGGCTGGAATCCGGGCCTGCAGGATGCTTCAACGTTTTACAAGGCTGCCCATGGCCATGGAGCCCTGCTCGGCATTAAACAGGGAGACAGACTGGCGGGAGTTTCCGGAGTATTCAATCACAGTCACCGTTTTGCCTATTTCGGTCTTTATATCGTTCATCCGGACTTCAGGGAGAAAGGTCTGGGGTTTGAGATGACTCGTCATCGCCTGCACCTGGCCGGTCACAGAAATATTGCTCTGGATGGAGTAATAGAACAATGCCCTACCTATCGAAGAACAGGATTTCGTGCCGCCCATCAATCGTTCCGCTTTTGCTTCAAAAAATCACTGAAGCCGTCTGGAGCAAAACTGACCGCCCTGAAAGACATCACCCTGATCGAGTTACTGGATTACGAACAACAGGGCCTGTTTCCTTGTCGTCGTAAAGCTTACCTGAAGGCTTGGCTCACTCAGAAAGATGCCATTGGCTACTGCTCATTGAAAGATCAAACCATTCAGGGTTATGGCGTAATGCGTCCATGCATTGAAGGCTTTAAGATAGGCCCTCTCTTTGCTGACACGCCTGATATCGCCAAAGAAATCCTGCTGACATTGCTCTCTGAAACTCAAGGGGCGCCTGCATTTTGTGACATACCGGAACCCAATGAACAGGGAGTGAAACTCTTCCAGTCCTTAGGGGATAAAACCGACTTCGAGACCATCAGAATGTACAACGGTTATGAACCTGAAATGGACTACGCAAGAATTTTCGGCCTGACTTCTCTGGAAGCAGGTTAGTTGTTTTAGCCGCCAAGCAACATGACAACTGTTGCCTGATTTTTACCCAGCAGCTAAGAACTATTCTGAAATAAACTACCTTGTTAAACCCTTCTCAAAACCCGTTCACTCTGAGACTTTTCGAAGCCCCTCATCGACAAGTCTCAGGGTGAGCGGATTCCGTATGTAAATCGCGGAGTCATTTCGAGACAGATCCTGAACGACATAACAAATGTAAATAGAAGTTATAAATATTCTTCCAATAGCCATCCATAGTCCTCCAACAAAGGGGTTCTGATACTGGCTAAAACTGAAGGCTGCAACTAACCTTTTTTGATCGAGCCTGACCGTGACTCCAAAAACATATCAGGCTCAAGGCTTTTCCCAATACCACATTGAAAGAAGTCCAGACTGATCACAATGCAAGGTCCACTGTCTGAAGAGCACTTCGATGCTTATCTCACCCCCTTATCTGAAGAGGCTCCCGCCGGTGAGTACCTGAAAGGTAACAAGCCCCTCTATCGATCATTGCGCAATGCCTACAACATTGCCCAGACCAGTTTTCACAAACTGTCCATGAATCCTGACCCGGATGAGCTGGATGACCTGAAAATCATCAACAGTGAAAACTGGAAGGAACTTGAAAGTCTTCTTCTGGATTGTCTGAAAAACCAATCACGGGATCTGGAGTGCATGTCCTGGCTGGCCATCGCGCAAATGTTCACAGAAACTCCGTACACCAGGCTGACAGTAGCCCTGAAGTTGATTAATCAATCCCTGAAAACCTTTTGGCCAGCTATTCAACCCTGGTTACCCGACAACAAGCTGCAAACGGAAAACCCGGAAACAGAACGGGCCGAGCACCATTACAAAACCATGCAACGATTGCTCGGTGAGTCCGATACGACCTGCCCTCTGATTCCACCTTTATGCATGCAGCCCCTGGTGGGTGACATTGACTTCTCCCGATATCAGCGTGAACGTTCAAGCCTTCCTGAACTGAAAGAAATCTCCATTGCAACTCTTGGCACTGAGAAAGCTATCGTTGTTGAGAGAATAAAAGGCATTCAGCAGATAACAGCAACACTGGATGAACTGGATGGGACCCTGACAGAGCTTTTCAAAGCTTACTCAATGCCTGCCCCCTCAAGTGAATACCTGAGAAAACAACTGGACAACAACCTTTCAGCACTCAAAGACCTGGTGGGTGACGCTATAACTCCCTGGCCTTTGGCTCAATCTGAAGTGACGGCAGCCTCCCCTACGGTAACCAGAAGTAATGACCAGCCAGAAACCACAAATACAACTACAGAACAGTCAACCGGACAAACGACGTCAGCATTTCATTTCAGCGAAGAGGGCTTTAACAGGGATCAGGCATTCCACCAGCTCAGAATGCTGGCCGACTTTTTTCAGCAGACAGAACCTCAGAGCCCTGTGTCGTACATTCTGGAAAAAGCCATTCGCTGGGGCTATACCCCTTTACCACAGCTGATGAATGAGCTGCTGCAGGGAAACGATCAGTATTTGAACAGAATTACTGAGCTGACCGGCATGAACCTGACCGAAAAAGCGATGATTCCTGGAACTCCGGACCCCCAACAATTCAAATCACCAGCACCTGCTGCACCCAGTCCGGTTCCAAAAGCCACGGCTATCAATGAAGAACAAGAGAGCCCCCAACAGCCAATCATTACAGAGGAATCTGTTGAAGTACCCAACAGGTTCCCCAGCCCTTCAGACAGTTCAGAGGCATCTACCTCCTCTGTCAGTCTTGAAGGGTTAGGCATCAGTAACCTGGATGACCTGAGCTGACACTCAGTGCCATCAGATTATCCGGCCGGCTGGCACCTGGATGAATCAGGGCATTCGGCACCCTGTTAGGAAATAACACAAGCAGTCAGAGGGTTTTTGGATATGGCCAATATGTATATGAAGCTGGGCGATGCCCAGAGCAAAGGTGAAGCCACAGCCGAATATTCCGGAGGTGACAATGTCGGTGGCAAAGGCTGGTTTGCCATCCGGTCATTCAGCTGGGGGGCTACCCGTGCTGTCACAATGGACATTGGTAATGGCATGAACCGGGACTCAGGCATGATCGCCATGAACGAGATTACCGTCAGCAAGGAGCTGGATGGCGCCTCGGAAAATATTCTTTCCCACCTTTACGTGCCTGGCGATGAAGGCGACACCATCGACATTATTGTCACCAAACCAGATCGCTCCGGTCAGGGTGCCCAGGTCTACTTGCAGATTCAGCTCACCCATGGCCGCATTGTCAATTACAGCCTCAGCGCATCGGACGGAGCCACACCTTTTGAAAGCCTTGCCGTTGCCTACAGCAAGGTCAAGGTCAAGCACTGGAATGAAGGAGAAGGCGGCAAGCTCGAGCCCGGAGGTGACGTCACTTATGACCTGCCGACTGGCAAAGCAGAATCTCACTCCAACAAAGGGTAAACCCTCCCGCTTAAAGGTTAATGACTTATGGCCCTGAATACCCAGCACAAGCGAGTCAGCAAAAACCGGGTAAGCATTACTTATGATGTGGAAACCAACGGCTCCCTGGAAAAACGAGAACTGCCTTTTGTGACCGGTGTCATCGGGGAGTTTTCCGGTGATAAGCCTGAAGAAGAAAAAGAAAACGTCGACTTTCGTAAGTTTGTTGAGATTAACAAGGACAACTTTGACACGGTCATGTCCACCATTGACCCACAACTGCAGCTCAAAGTGGATAACCGGCTAAGCGATGACAACACTGAGTTTGCTGTCGATCTGAAGTTTAAATCCATTCGGGACTTTGACCCCGCCCACCTGGTGGAGCAGATAGAACCCCTGCGCCAACTTCTGAAAGTCCGCAATCAACTAAGGGAACTACTGGCACAGGCAGATCGCTCCCGGGATCTGGAAAAGCTGTTAAAAGAGGTACTGCAGAGTACCGATGCGCTGGCCGGACTGTCCGATGAGCTGGGTATCAAGCCCGATCAGGCTCCCAGTGAGGGAGAACCTGAACCCGGAGAGCAGCAATAATGAGTACTGAAAAACAAAGCGAACCCGCCCAGGAAGCTGCACAGGCCGAGGAATCCCAAAGCATTCTTGACCGTGCCATAGAAGCCACTCATCAGGTGACTCCGGACACCACCAAAGAACTGCTGGGCACACTCACCGAGCAGGCTATGTCAGGCACAGTCACATGGAGCAAAAATCTGACCAGCACCATAGACAAAGCCGTCACATCACTGGATCAGACCCTTTCAGCCCAGCTGGCAGAAATACTTCATGATGAAAAATTCCAGAAACTGGAAGGCTCCTGGCGAGGGCTTAATAAACTGGTTCGAAACAGCGATCTGGGCCCCATGCTGAGAATTAAAATGCTGGATATCAACAAGGACGAGTTGATGGATCAGTTTGAAGATGCCCCTGCCGTGGACAGAAGCCGCCTGTTTAACATGATCTACCAACATGAATTTGGTACCGCCGGGGGTGAACCCTATGGAGTATTGCTGGGCGATTATTCGTTCAGTCACAGCGATGAAGATATGGCATTACTGCGCTATATCGGTGAAGTAGCTGCAGCTTCCCATACACCCTTTATTGCAGCAGCTTCTCCCACTTCCCTGGGTATAGATGACTTCAAAACGCTGAATGAAGGCAAGCCGGTAGCACCTGGCTTTTCTTCCCCCGCTTATGCCAGTTGGAACGCCTTCAGAGACAGTGACGATTCCCGCTATGTCGCCCTGACTATGCCACGCACATTGGCACGCCTGCCCTACGGTCAATCCTCCAGCCCGGTAAAGGCTTTTGATTTTGAAGAATTTGCCGCGTCAGAAGATGGCCAGAGACGTCCGGACAAAGGTAACGACAGCTTCACCTGGAGCAATGCAGCCTACGATATGGGTCTATTGATTAACAATGCATTTACCGCCTTTGGCTGGTGTACTGCAATCAGAGGCCTTGAAAATGGCGGCAAAGTTGAAAACCTTCCGTCGTATACCTACAAATCAACAGCAGGCGACCTGATTCAGCAATGCCCTACCGAAGTGAATCTGACCGACGAACGTGAAAAAGAGTTATCGGACCTTGGTTACCTGCCGCTGGTTCATTACAAGAACTCCAATTTTGGCGTTTTCATGGGTGCTCAGACCATGCAACGCCCAAAAGAGTACGTCGATCCGGAAGCGACGGCTAATGCTGCAATCTCGGCCAGGCTTCCCTACATTATGGCCAGCTCCAGAATTGCCCATTACCTGAAAGTTATGGGCAGGGACAAAATCGGCTCAGCCATGGATCCGGCTGATGTGGAAAAAGACCTGACCAGCTGGATCAGTCTCTATACCAATCCGAACGCTGTAGGCAATGAAGCCAGGGCAAAAACGCCTCTGCGTGAAGCTAAAGTCATGGTTCAGGAACAAGCGGGAAGACCCGGTTGTTACTCAGCTGTAGCATGGCTCAGACCCTGGCTGCAGATGGAAGAACTGACCACCTCACTGAGAATGGTTGCTGATATTCCTGGCTGATGAACGATCTCTACTGTGAAGCCCTGATCCAGAAGCTGGTCGCTGCTATTGATGAAATGATTCAACAGCAGCTTAGCCTGATCATACAACACCCTCGCTTCAAAGAGCTTGAGTCTTTGTGGCGAGGACTGTTGCACTTGAACAGTTGCAGTCAACCCTCTCCGGCTACTCGAATTCGTATCCTGGATATGAGCTGGTCAGAGCTTTCAGACGACCTGAATCTGAGCAGCAGCTTTCAATCATCCGTCCTCTATCGACTGATCAACCAGCAGGAACTCAATACTCTCGGTGGGCATCCTTTTGGATTACTCGTTGTTGATCACTATGTATCACTGAATGCCAGTGATAACACTGATCACGATGAGATCTACACACTTCAGCTGCTTTCTGAATTGGGGCAGGCTTCTCTTTGTCCTGTCATCATGGCTTTATCGCCCAACTTTTTACTGACCCGGGATCAGGAAGTCTGGAGCAACCCTCAACGGGTCTCCCATATACTGGCCAGTGATGACTTCAGCGGGTGGCGACGTTTGAGAAATCTACCTTCAAGCCGCTTTCTGGGTCTGACTCTTCCCCAGTTTCTGGTTCGCGCCCCATGGCATCATTATTACCAGGGCATCCGCTTTGATGAAATTTCAACCTACTCACCCGTCAGCCATCATCTATGGGGCAGCAGTGCATTTGCTCTGGCTGGCAACATTGTCAGTGAATTCAACCGTATCCACTGGTTTGGCTTTCTGAGGGTGGCCCATGGTGGCGGGGCTGTCGTCAATGATCAGCAAAAGAATCTAGTAGCCAGAGTCAAACTCACTGATCGGCTGGGAGAGTTCTTCAGTGAGCATGGCTTTATTCCCATGGAGACCTGCTACCTTGGACAGGAACTGGCTTTTTTCAACAACCGCTCTATCTATAAGCCAGCCAACAAACTGAACGACCAGAAAATCACCAGCATGATTCAGACGACACTGATCGGCTGTCGTTTTGGTCATTATCTGAAAGTACTGATCAGAGAACACATTGGCAGTTATGATAGTGCTGAAGCCTGCGAACGCCAGCTGAATGCCTGGCTTCAGGAATACACATCCAATGTTGATCAGGGAAATGACCAGATCCTGGCACGATACCCTTTAAGGCATTCGAAAGCGGAAATCACCGGCGACAAGAATCTGGGTATTTATACATGTGTCGTTTATATCCAGCCTCAATACCAGTTCGACTTTATCAAGACGGATATTGTTCTGAAGACGGATGCCAGTGAACTGGTGGATATCATCTTATGAGTCTTGATCTGCTGGCCAACCTGCTGCTTGAGGACTCAACAGGGGACGAAATAGAAGACCTTCGTGATTCCATTTGCAGGAACATCAAAATACTGCTGGAAACCCGCAAAAGCCTTGCAACCATTCCTGAAGTCTACCCCGAAACAGCCGCATCGAACTTTGACCATGGACTGGATGTCTGGAATATGAGCCATAGTCTTTATCACGGCAATCGTCTGGCCAGATCACTTGGCAACCTCATTCTGAGGTATGAGCCCAGGCTGAAAGATGTATCCATTGAACTGTTGTCAAAAAATCAGGATGACAACTGCCTGCATTTCAGAATTGATGGTGTTTTTACCATAGAGCACAAGGACCGAACCGAAACCGGGACACTGACTTTTCAATCAGCAATTAACCTGACCTCACACAGTTTGTCCTTCAAGGAGAATCCCTTTGACTGAGTCGATTCTGCCCTGGTATGAACGCGAGCTGAACTTTCTGCGCAGCCAGGTCTACCGCCTTAGCCGCGAGCACCCTTTTCTGGCAAAACGTCTGGGGATCAGGCATGAAGGGGTCGATGACCCACACATGTTGCGACTGATTGATTCTTTTGCCCTATGCAACGCCAGGCTGTCCAGACAACTGTCAGAAGAGTCCACACAAATATCCAATAATCTATTGCAGGTAATCTTCCCGATGGCCCTGCAACCCCTGCCCTCTGCCAGCATGATAAGAATCAGGCCCTCCGAATCGGTACCTGAAGTAACTGCATTACCTCATGGAACCCGCTTCAGAATGATGAACAGTGAGGACTCATTCTGCCAGTTTAAAACCACTTCAGAACTGCAGCTTTGCCCTTTTGACATTGTCGCCAACCAACTTCTCAGCCCTCCTTACTCTTTGCCTCTGGATAAAATACCAAGGGAAGCCAGCTCTTTGCTAAAACTTGACCTGCAAATGCTGGACCCTTCCAGAACCTTCAGCAGCCTGCCAGATTTTGACAGCCTGAACGTACATCTGCAGGGCATACTCAAAGATCATGCGACAGTCTATGACTACATTGCCCGGCATCGCTGCGGCATTCAGCTGATCAATGAGCAGGGACAGTCCGTCGAGCTCCCCCTGAGCAGCATATCCCCCATAGGGTTTCGCCAGAACGACCGGATGCTGACCAGAGACAACACCAGTTTTGTCGACTTTCAGATCATGATGGAGTTTCTCTGCTGGCCCGAATTCTTTAATGGTTTCCGAATATCTAATCTGGGCAATGCATTTCAGCAGTTCGACTGCAGCTCACTCTATCTGCTCATCTTTCTGAAGGACACCACAGACTCACAAGAACAGATCATGAAGTATGTGAGACTGCTACTGGGCTGCGCGCCAGTCATCAATCTGTTTGAGCAGGTGGCAGAACCCGTAGTCGATGACCATACCCAACTAAACTATTCTCTGGTGCCTGACAGCCAGAGCGCCAACACCATAGAGATCCAGTCTGTCCTGAGGGTGCTGGATATCACAGAGGACACGCCCAGTGTGCTTCCACCCATGTATGGGCTGCATCATAATGAGCCTCATTGCGAACGATTCTGGCTCTATACGCCAAGAGATCGTGAGTATGAAGAATACGGGCGGCTTACCGTCATTGCCCCTGAACTGAACCTGGATAAAAATGAAACCAGGGTTTTTTCACCGCTCCTGCTCTGCAGTAATGGTGACCAGCCCCTGAAGCTTCCCAACAACCCTGAAATTGAATGCCTGGATAATTTCAGCCTGCCCAGCCCGGTTAAGATTCTGACCCGTCCTACAGCACCGGTTCTGCGCAGCTTCAATATCAAAGACCGCCTGAACTTGTTGACTCATTTGAGTAGAAACTTTGAGTCCATGCTGAATTTTGCGCAACTGAACAGACCCCTGAGAAGTCTGTTCACCCTTTACAATCTTCGACAAAATCCGACCAGCAATACCTGGCTGGACTCCATTACCTCCCTTTCTGCCAAACCCAAAGTATCCAGCCTGTTAATAGAAGGCCGCCCCTGTTTTTCCTCAGGTCTGGAAGTGACATTCACTCTGGATCACTCAAAGCTGGCCAATGTTTCCATCATGATGTTCGTTAACTTTCTGGATTACCTGGCAAATGCCATGTCCGGTGACCAGACATTTCTGCAACTGGTCGTCAAATTTGAAGGCCAGACCGGAGAGTATTACCGATGTACACGCCATCATGGCTATCAGATCAGCCGCTGAAACAGAGTCTTATCCATCACCCTGAACGCTGGCAATACGCCCAGGCAATCAGAGTGTTGTCACTCTCTCAGCAGCCCTGTCATTGTCTGGTACCTCCTTCCTATCAGTTTCCGGGCCGGGAACTGGCCAGAGTGACCCAAACCAAAGAAGGCTGGCAACTGGAAAGCTTCCAGCCATCACTGTTTGGATTTTTCAGCGTGTTGCCTTACTACCTTCAGGACATTGAACAACATCAGCGAACCAACCTGGATAAAACCGACATCTACGGCTTCTTTTCCCTTCTGAACCATAGAACCCTGTCTTTAAGTTCTGATGTCAAAACACGCTCTAACCTGGGTTTCAGATATGAACAGCGACACGTAAGGGGCCATAGCCTGGTCAACACGTTGCTGGCCTTGACTGGCACGCCTGAATTACTGAGTCTGAAAAACACCGATGGCAGCAACCTGCTTCGATACAATGCCACACTGGGCAGAACCTCCAACGACATGCATAAATTTGCTGGCATTCTGAGCGATTACTTCTCCATAAAGGTCAATGCCCACAGACCCAAGCTAGAAAAACAAAAACTGTCGTCTGACTGTCTGACACGACTGAAAGCCAGCCCCTCAGAATATGAGCAGCATAACGCCTGCCTTGGCAGAGCAGCTCCCCTGGGTCAGTACTGCTTCCTTCCCAGGTTCAAGGCCAAGCTGGAAATAGAAATCAACAATCGGCGAGAGCTTGAGGCAGTCTATGGCGACTGCACCCTGATTCCAGCCATACACGAACTCTCGGCCAGCTATTTTGGCGGACATCGCTCCGTCAGCCTGACCGTCCGATGTCCAAGACGACTCCTTCAGGCACCGAGAATCTCATCACGCCCCTCCCAGGATACAGTCAGGTTGAACCGCTCTAGCTGCCTTCGCCCTGAACTCCACCCGGATCAATACGTTGTCCTTGCTCTGCCAGAGGTCTGCCTCAATGAAACAGCTTGACCTTAAAAAACTGATCAGCCTGCTGGGCAACGAGCTCAAACTGGGACTGGAAGAAGCGGCAGCCCTGTGCGTCAAAAAGAAACATCGATCCATAGAAATAGATCACTGGCTCATGCAACTTTTCAGGTCGCCCGGTGACTCTATGCAGACTCTCATCAGGACCTTCGGGATTTCAGCTGAGAACATTATCGAAGAGATTGAGAACCGCATGATGTCCCCGGGCAGTGCCGATGTGGATGCACCCAGTCTATCGGCCGAAACTGTTTCACTGATTCAGGATGCCTGGCTGACAGCCTCGGTGAATTTTGACGACGTCGTTATCATGCCTGCTCATCTGCTATTGGCCCTGATGGATCGGGACAGTCTGGCTCTCAACAACACCCGTCTGGGTGAAGAGCTGCAGAAAATTTCTAAAGAAAGCCTGAAGTCCCTGGCTGCCAGTGAAGTGCCTGAGAGAACAGGCGAGAGATCGGCAAAGGCTGAAGCTGGCACAACAGCCCTGAACAAATACACCACCAGCATGACGGAGGAAGCTCGCAAGACACCCTCTGAGATTGTTGGCAGAGATCAGGAAATACGACAAATACTTGATATTCTCTGCCGCAGGCGCCAGAACAACCCCATTCTGGTAGGTGATCCTGGTGTCGGAAAGACGGCTGTTGTTGAAGGTTTTGCTCAACAGGTGGTTGAAGGCAGAGTACCCAAACAACTCAAGGGTATTGAGATCAGAAGCCTGGACCTGGGTCTGCTCCAGGCCGGTGCCAGCATCAAGGGGGAATTCGAGAGCCGTCTGAAAGATGTGATCACGGAAGTAAAACAGTCTCCTCACCCTGTCATAGTTTTCATTGACGAAGCACACACATTGATTGGGGCTGGAGGCACTGCCGGACAGAACGATGCAGCCAATCTACTGAAGCCAGCCCTGGCTCGGGGAGAGTTCCGCACAATCGCTGCCACTACCTGGGCCGAGTACAAGAAGTTTTTTGAAAAAGACGCTGCTCTGACCCGAAGATTTCAGCCCGTCAAAGTTCCGGAACCCGATGAACAAACCGCCACCCAAATGACGCGTCAAGTGGCCCGAGTACTTGAACAACACCATGGTGTGAGGGTGCATGACGAGGCTGTGTCCGATGCAGTGAAACTGTCTGTCCGTTACCTTCCTGAACGTCAGCTGCCTGATAAATCGATCAGCCTGCTGGACACTGCCTGCTCCCGTGTCAGCCTTTCCCAGAACACAACACCTGCAAAACTGCAAAAGCTGCAGGAACAGCAGCAGTTTATTCATTCTGAACTCACCGAGTTGAAAAGAGATCAGACGCTGGGCGCCGACCTGTCTGAAAGAATTGCTGAACTTGAACAGGCGCTGCAGTCCAATCAACAGATTTCAGAACAGCTTGAACAGCGCTGGCTTAAGGAAAAAGAACTGGCCTGCAAACTCTTTGAAATGGAACGTACTCTTGATCAGAGCAACGAATCAGAGACAACTGATAATCCAGTGCCGGCAACTACAGAGGAACTGAGGGAGCTTGCCAACGCTCTGAGAGAAATTCAGGGCGAAGACCCCATGGTGCTGGCAAGAGTGGATGCCGGTTGTGTCGCTACCGTGATAGCCGACTGGACCGGAATTCCTGCGGGCAAAGTATTAAAAGACGACATACAACGTTTACTGGATCTTGAAAGCAGTCTGCACGAAAGAGTGATTGGCCAGGATCGAGCCATAACAGCCATCAGCGAGAGCATTCGTACAGGCCGTGCAGGACTGTCTGATCCCAGACGTCCCATTGGCGTCTTTCTGATGTGTGGACCTTCCGGAGTTGGCAAAACAGAAACCGCGCTGGCTATAGCGGATCAACTCTACGGAGGAGAACACAATCTGACCGTGATCAACATGACTGAGTTCAAGGAAGAGCACAAGGTATCCATGCTGTTAGGTGCCCCGGCAGGCTATGTAGGTTATGGCGAAGGCGGTGTGCTCACAGAAGCCATTCGCAGAATCCCCTTTTCAGTCTTACTGCTGGATGAAATGGAGAAAGCCCATCCCGGCGTTCACGATATTTTCTATCAGGTTTTTGACAAGGGAATGATCACCGACAGCGAAGGCAGGGAGATCGACTTTCGCAACACCATCATCATCATGACCACCAATGCCGCTGACAGCGTAATGTGTGACCTGGCTACCCATCAGGATCTGAACAGCCAGCCAGCAGAATCTTTCATGCCCCAGGTACAGAATGAACTACTGCATTTCTTCAAGCCTGCTTTTCTGGGTCGGGTCAACGTAGTGCCCTATTTCCCACTGAATGATCAGGACTTGGAAAAAATCTGTCGTCTTTCCCTGAAAAGGATTGGCAAAAACCTGAGGGAACAATACGGAGCTACACTGTCTGTGGATGATGAGGTTGTTCAACAACTGGTGGCCTGGAATGTGACGCCGGAATCCGGAGCCCGGGCCATTGAACAACAAATCACAAGAAAGCTTCTGCCCAGCCTGGCTTCTGAGTGTCTGTCCTTAATGGCAGTAAATGAAAAAATCCACTCAGTTCGAATCAGTCTGGATGGTCAGACCATCCGATACTTCCTGAACGAGTCCTGATGCTATGAGGTTTTCTGAAGCGCTAAATCTTGGTCCCAATCGAACTCTACTGAGCATTAATGACTCAGAGTATGAGCAATTGATCGACCGATGGACCCGGGAGATGGGGGCCAGCAAACTGTTTGGTTACCGCAAGTCAACACGAGTGGAGCACTGGCAGGAAGCGGTAGATACAGCTTATACCTGCCTCGAGAAAGAGCTTCAGAGCAGTGATCCGAAAAAAATCATGTCTCACCCCAAGTGGACTCTGCTCATCGGTTGTGGAAAACGAAACTTCCCTGAACACATTGCTATTTTTCAACCCTCCCCTACTGAGCAGACCCGGGTGAAACGCATGGTCAGAAACACCCTGGTAACACGGGTGGTATCCAACAAGATTGATCTGCTCGACATCATCAAGAAAGACAAGGACGGTTCCGTGGTCACTATTGGTGATCTGGCCGTATCACGACTCCGCTACGAACTGCTGGCTGCCAGTGCCGACCGAGCTGTCGACTCTTATATGAAAGAGTCGGATACCGACTGGAGCACCTGGTTTGAATGGCAGGAAAGCAAAGCGGACTGGTATGAAGCTGGTGCGAACTCTGAAGCAGAGACCAGCCGGAAACTCACAGGTTTCAAAGACGGTATTCGAAAAGCCAGCGCCGAGGCCAGCGCTTCTTATAGTGGTTCCGCTGCTGCAGGATTGAAGCTGGACAAGGAATACGAAAAAGGCGGACTTAAACAAACACTCAAAGGAAACCTTGAAGCGTCTGCCAGCCTGAATGCCAACGCCAATGCTGCAGCCAGAATGTCAGAACTGGCTGCCAGCGCGGAAGCGGGCCTGGAATCCGACGCCCATCTCCGGGCTGACATTGACTACGAGCTGACCTATTCCTGCAAGGTCAAGGGAGAACACTTGCGGCGTATTCTTGGCCCCAAGTTTGACCTTATCAAGGTTCATGCCGCCGGACAGGCAACAGCAGATGCAACAGCCAGCGGCACTGCCAAAGCTTCGGCAAGGTTGTTCAGTGATAAAAGTGAGGTTGGAGCGGAAAAAGATCTGCAGGATTCATCAGCCAAAGCAGAAGTGTCCAAAGGGGAAGCCCTGATCCGGGGCGTGAAAGTGGATCTGGAAGGAGAAGCCACTCTGGCCGTAAAAATGAGCGGCAATGCCAGTATAAACGTTGGGCAGGCTGCTGAGATCGAACTCAGTGGTGACCTCTTCGCAGGAGCCAAAGGCAGTGGCAACATGAATTTCTTTATCAATGGCCGTGGTGTGGGCATGGATCTTGGCGCGGAGTTTTTTGCAGGCTTTGAGGTATCCAGCGAGCAAACGCTTCGATTGATTCACCCAAGTCGGCGGGTGAACATTTTCTCAATGACCGCCAAAGAATCGTTTCAGGCGGGCTTTGGTGCTGCTGCCAAGCTGGCGGCCAAGGCCACAGTGGATGAAGTCAGCTTCGATACCAAAGCTTCAGCCGCCATGGCCATAGGCTCCAGCATCAGTGCCAGCGGAATTGTATCGCCAAGGGGTATAGCTCTGGTGGGTTACGATGCGCTGGCAGTACCTGCTATTCACGCACTCTCCTATGAAATGCAGAAACATTACCCCAGCACTTATCTGACGCAGCGTTTTGTTTCCTTCAGCCCATACCTGAATCGTCAAGCCTCCAAGTCCGAACTTAACCAGGTGTATATGGACTGCAGAACCCGGATGGTCAGCCTGCTGGCCACCCTTGATAACGAAGCCGACTCTGTTCAGAAAAGAGCTGCCAGAACACCGGGCTTCAACGGTTATGGTGATGTCATGTCTGTGGATGAGATTAACAAGGTTGAGGGTTTTGCAGGCAACTCCCACAGCAAATACTTTGAGTACGCCACCGAAGAAATCAAGCTCTCATCCGGCCAGGTATTGCAATCAGTTACCAAGCAGGGAGATCGGCTTGAACAGGTAGTATCAGACGACAAAGCAGCTTTGTTAAAAGCAGCCAAAGAGTATGCAGGTCAGAAAAAGATCATGAAGAGCGGAGAATGCATTGCGTTTGAAGTGATCAAGAAAGATTACAAGTCGGGACAGATAAACTATTAACGAGTCCAAAGGAGGCTTTCTGACTCATGCTGATTGACAAGCTCGACCTGAAAAAGATACCTCAACCGAAAGCTACGGATATTCTCTGTCGCTATCAGCAGAGCAGTAGCTTTAAACAACAGGTCGACAGAAACAGTTCACCCGTTGAACTGGCCAATCAGCTATACGACAACAGTCAGTGGCAGGACCTGATCGTCTTTCTCTGCCACGCTCTCCCTTCCATAGAGTGTATCTGGTGGGGATATCAGTCGGTTTTATCTTTGGACATGCCTGTACAGGACATCCAGAAAAACGCAAAGAATGTGGTTGCTCAATGGCTGAAAAAACCTGAAGAAACTCATCGACGTATGGCGGAAGTGGCTGCTTCCCAGGCGGGGCTCGACAACCCATGGGGCTGGCTGGCTCAAGCCGTTTTCTGGAGTGGCGGCAGTATCACACCGGTCAATGGCCCGGAGTGTCCTGCCCCGGCCTTTCTCTATAGCCATGCGGTAGCTGGAGCCCTGGGGTTAGCAGCCGTTCTACCCGATGGTAAAGAGCAGGAAGCGCGATATGAAAAATTTATCAGAGACGGAATCAGGATTGCCGACGGACTTTCAATCGTTTAAACCGCCATGAGCCAATAGTTGCCATGCACTAAGCAAAAGAGATGATGCCAATGGATCGCCCCCTCATAGCCTCACTGGAAAATGGCGATGAACTGATTGTTTCACAACTGACAAGTTATGAACGGCTGGATGATTTTTTTGAGCACAAAGCCGTAGTGCTGGCCAGCGATCTTGATGAGAAAGACTTTCTGGGTAAAACCATCAGCTTCTGCTATCAACCTGAAGAAGGCTCTTCACATGTCAAGGAACGCTATTTTCATGGTTACTGCACACAACTTCAGGCGCAGGGAGAAATGCGTACCCATGACGCTCTCTCTTTTGAAGTGACCGCTTCACCATGGACCTGGTTTCTGGATCAAAGAATTAACTGTCGTATTTTTCAGCAACTCACTGCCACTGAGATTATTCAGTCCATTTGCAAAGAGCATGGTTTTCATCCCCAGCTTAAAATCAATGTTACCGCCCCCCGGAAAAGGGAATATTCCGTTCAGTTCAACGAAAGTGACTGGGCTTATATTCGAAGGCTTCTGGCCAGTGAAGGGTGGTTTTTCTATTTTGACCAACAGAGCTCTCAGCATAATCTGGTGATCAGTGACTCCAATCGGGCTTTCAATGAATGTGGGGAAAATAACGCAGAATTTTTTGTCGACAGCCAAAACCTCAATGACGCCATTACCGAATGGGTTCATCAGTATCAGATGTTGTCAGGCTCCTGTGCAACAGCGGACTATAACGTGGACCTTGCAGAACCGGTCATAGCCGATATCTCCCAGAGTCCTGAGTCGATACCTCATCGCAAAGTCCTTCAGCAATTTACCTGGCCCGGAGGTTTTAAAGAGAAAAGTCAGGGTAAGCAGGTGACCGACAGGGCTATCAAAAGCATCGACGCAGGATATAGTTTCGTAAAAGGAAAAAGTTGTCTTTTCAAGTTTGCTGCCGGCACGCAATTCCAGCTGGTTCATCACCCCAATGCTGCAGAGCAGCAAAAGTATTACCTTCAGGAAGTGAAACACACTCTGGTCAGCAATGAAGACGGTCGCTCTATGGAGTACAAAAACTGCTTCTGCTGCATTCCCCTCAGCTTTGAATGGAAGCCCGCTGATCCATTGCCAAAACCCATAATGCCGGGACTGCAAAGTGCTACCGTGACCGGGCCTGACAACGAAGAGATCTATCTGGATCAATACCATCGCATCAAGCTGCAGTTTCACTGGGACCGTTATGGCCAGAGTAACCAGAACAGTTCCTGCTGGGTTCGCGTGGCTCAGGCGGCTAATGGCGATGGCTTTGGCTGCCAGTTCACACCCAGAATTGGCGACGAAGTTCTGGTCAGTTTTCTGGATAACGACCCCGATCAGCCTCTGGTAGTAGGTACTGTCTATAACGGCAAACATGCCCAGCCTTATACGACACCGTCACAACAGGGCATCAAACTGAAGTCAACGCCTAAAGCCGGAGTCGAGAACTACAATGAGCTTCGATTCGAATGTAAGAAAGATGAAGAGCTCATTAATCTGCAAGCTGAAAAGGACATGGAAACACTGGTCAAAAATGACTGCAGCGAAACCATCAAGGGCAACTTCAAATCACTGACAGAAAAAAATTCCAGCCGACAAGTGAAAGAGGATGATGCCCACAAGGTAGAAGGTCTCCAAACCACTGAAGTCACGAAAGATATTCGACTGAAGACAGATGCAAACTATCAGGTGACCACAGCCAGTGACTATACCCAGAAAACCGATGGTAACTACAGCCTGACGGTGAGCGGTAGCACGGCAACAAAAAGCACAGGCGACCTCAGCATTGACTCCAATGCCAACATTGCTGAGAAAGCAGCCAACACACTGTCTATGGATGCCACTTCAATTCATGGTACCGGAAAAAGTTCTATTGAGCTGAGCGTGGGTGGCAGCAAAATCTCTATATCCAACACTGCAATAGAAATTACCTGTGCCGCCAGCAGTATCAAACTGTCGCCCACTGGCATTGAAATATCCGGCATGCAGGTGGTGGTGGATGGCAAAATCTCTTCTGAGGTTAAAGGCGGAGTATCCGCATCCCTCTCGGGCACAGCCAATGCCGAAGTGAAAGGCACCCTGGTATCCATCAACGGTAATGCCATGACCACTGTGAAAGCCGGTGCAATGGTTCAAATCACCGGGGCTCTGGCGAAAATCAATTAGCTGCAGCTATGAAAAATGAACTCGAAACCTCTTTGGAAACCCTGCTGATTCTTATCCGCTGGTTATTGCGGTATCTGGACGGTCTTAAACCTTTACTGCATCAGGATTCTGATTTTAATCAACAGTATGAGCGACTAACAGAATCCAGCAAAACCATTGAAGATTCTACTCTGCTGGCAATGCTGCAACATTATCAGGCATCCCACCTGGCCATGCAGCAAAGTACAAGACTCCTCTCTGACAATATCAGAAGCCTTCTGGAGATCGCTCAGCAACTCCATCTGCAATACTCAGAAGCAGGCCAGACTCCTTCGACGGACTCCTTCCAGACCGCCAAAGCTTACCGCCTGAAAGAAAAGGAATCCTTCCAGCACCTTGTCATCGGCATGCAACGTTTACAGTCAGAGTCTGAACCCGATCTATTTGAAAAGCGCCGTATAGCAGCGAAAAACCTGCAGACCTTACTGCGAGAATGTCATACGTCTGGAAATGATCAGGAGTTGTATGAAGTCATTAGTAATCAGAAACCGTTCATTGATCTTCGAGACCCGACATTTTCCTCAATTCGTACCAGAAGTCAGGACCTGATTCAGACTTTTGGAGCCTTCACAAAAGCCGTTCCGGACTCGTTGAAGCCAGTGTCTGACATTAGCGACTCTGAACGTATTGCCAATCAGAGTATTGAATCCAGACTGCCATTACTCCTCAACCAGCTAACCAGAACTGTCTCTGCCATATCGTCTCCCAGCCATTCAGGGCTGAATGACTCACTGACAGCCCTGTCAAACCCGCTGAGAGAAATTACAAAGGAGACACAGTCCTCCTCAACTGTAAAAGCGTCAGAATCGAATAGCTTGCTGGAGAGCAAGCAACAAACACTGCAATCCTTCCGGGAATTGACCCATCAAATTGACCAATACGCTTTGATACAGAGTGAGATCCCAATCGAGCTTAGCTTTACAGCCACCCAGTTTGTTCATTCATTTTCTGCAGCCAGTCCTCATTTAAGCCAGACATTTTTGGATAAAAACAATCAGGCCCTGATGCATCAGGCAATGATTCTGGAGCAAAATGCCAGCTCCGGGATCAAGCTGATAAAACCACTGATCACAGAGCTTCTGGCCCACCTTGAACGACTGATCAAAGATCAAAAAACACAGCAGGACCCGAGTCTTGAAGCCAGTCTGGCCCCTGCTCATGGAGTACTGAAGCAACTCTCGTCGATGATTCAGGAATTGAATGTCCTACAGAGTTCTTCGGAGTGCACACAAGCCAAAAACCTGAGCCAACAAATCCTTCAACAGGGTGAAGGTATAAAGGCACTGACCTCCAATTATGTAACAGGTCCACTCACTTCTTTTCAGAGAAAAAGCAACCTGCCTGATTCAAAGACAGAACTCGCTTTTGACTCCTCAGGTTCGTTACTTCACTCACCTCAACACCTCGAAGCGCTTCAGAATGACTTGATCAACAACGTCAGCTCTCTGGTCAGCAAGGACTATCGAAGTCAGGTCAAGAGAATACTCACTACCCTGTCCGGGGTTAGTGGTCTGGTGGTCAATCATCTGGTCAGCCCACAGGAGACCAACCTGCAGCTGGAAAAGCGTCGGCAGGTTGCCACGGATCAACTTAAACAGCTGATCGATAAACCGGAATCCGCCCCCAAACGAACTTTTCTTAAGCAACTGTTCAGCCAGTCCGTAGATCTTGGTTTCCAGTTTATCGCGGATCAGGTAGACCCCGCGGGGAGCGACGAAGAACCGTCTCCAGGTCGCCAGCTGGTTGGTTCAGCCGGAAATCTGTTCAAGACAGTTGTTCATCACACCGCCAGTGACTTCATTGATCGGGTTAAGGAAAAATACCCGGAATCCAAACAGGTTTTCAACATCACCGCCAAAGGTGTTCAGGCTGCCGTGGATATGCTGAGTGACGAGGATGCTCAGGCCCTGATCAAAACCGGTAAACAACTGGTTGAAAACCTCGTTGATCCTGAAGCCCACAACAAGATTGATGTTTCGAAAGCGCTCAGCCATGCAACCGGTTTAGGGCTCAAACTGGCGGATAAAGTCATCAACACCCAAACCTTTGAATCTCTGAACCAGAGCTTGGGAGTGTCCGACGCCATCAAGGGACTCCAGAACCTGCAAAAAGACGGCACCTTGGATTACGTCACTCGACGTTTACTCAGTCAGGGACCTATTGATACACCCAAAGCTCGGGCCGAAGTCATTAGAAAAACCATCAAGGAAGACCCAATGGTCAGTACCGGTGACAAGGACACTGGTGCACAACTCAAGCTGGAACCGAAGAAGCATTCAATCTCAGCCACTCTTAAAAACCTGAAGAACCTGGGGAAGAAAGTCACTACCACAGTGCTGGACAAAGTTTCAGAGCTTAACCCCTCAGTAGCTCCAAGATTGAACACGGTTAAACAGATTCTCAACTCCGTTGATCAAAGTGGCTTCATTGACTTTACCATTGATGCCCTGACCGGACAGAAAGCCACTGCTCAATCCTTTCAGGGAAGTGCGACACCCCCCTCTTTTCAACCCGCTACGCCAGACTTCCCAGCCGGCCCTGTTGGACTGCCTGCAGCAAGAGCTACAGACATGCACATTTGCTCAATGCAAAATCCACCTCCTGTCTCTGCGCCCCATGTAGGCGGCCCACTACTGCCATTACCTACCAACGTATTAATCGGCAATCTCCCCGCAGCAACCCTGGGGCAACCCTGCATCTGTGTGGGTCCCCCTGACTCTGTGATCATGGGCAGCTTCACCGTTCTGATCAATAACAAACCGGCTGTACGCATGGGAGACTCTACCGCTCACGGTGGCACTGTTATTTTTGGCTGGCCAACCGTTCTGATAGGCTGAAGAGTTGCCTCGAAATAGCTTCCCAATTTATGCAGAGATTCCGTTCACCCTGAGCTTGTCGAAGGGTCGTGATATTGGGCTTCGACAGGCTCAGCCCGAAAGGGTTTTGAGAGTGGGCCAGCAAAGAAGTAAATTTTCAGACAAGCCCTAACAGTCTAGCGAGTAATCTTTTGAGAAAAAGACACCTTGGTAAACAGCATTGGATTGAAGGGGTTTGTGCTTTGCATAGGGTCAATTTCAAGAACCGCTTTAAACCCTTTCAAGGCATATTGAAGCTCAACATTTCGATCACTGCGCCATTGCTGACAGGCAAAGACAAAATGGAACCACGCCCAGGCTCCTGAAAACTGGGTCTGTCCGAGAACAACGCTGTCGCGACTGAAAGTCACCAGCATATTCTCTGTCATACTCCCCGGCCACTTTCGCTCCTGCCATAGTTGAGGCCCATGACTGTAGGTAAAGCGCCCTCCAGCATCCCTGATAACGATATCTGTCGTCTGGTCAGAGAGATCGGTACAACGCATTCTGTAGTTAATCTGGAGCCTGCCGTCTGCAGTGAAGAAAGCCCGGGTCAACACTTCAGCATTACTCAGTTGACGTAAAAAATTATCATCAAGGGGCAATCGCTGACCTCTGACACTTTTTACCTCCCAGCCCATGCGACCCGATTCAAGAAAAGGGGCTGCAATACCGGCAACAAAACGACGAAGAACACCTTCTGGCTTGAAAAACTCGATGAAGTCCGACAGGTTGGCATCCATTGATACACTGGGCTGAAACGGAAAATAATTACTGAGATATTTTTGCCAGAAAGGGAATACCGTTTCCGACCAGTTGAACTGGATATAACTGGCAGCCCCCGCAACATAGCTGACCAGAACCTGCTGAACCAGCTGCTCCAGCCAGTCATGAACCTGAGTACTATCGGCCGCAGCAATCTGCTCAATCTTATCCAGACTGTTGCTTTCCCCTTTCATGATTTTCAGCGTTTGCTCATAAAAGCCCAGGCCATTGTTATCTTCGGCCTGTATTTTATTCAGATCCACCAGTAAGGCTGCCAATGCCTGGGTAATTTTCCCTACCTTCTCGCCGGTATAACCCGCGTACCCCTTAAAGGCCTGATTGACAACACCGGGATCACTGGGTGCAGTTTTTTTTGTCTGCTGACCGGATGGTTTGGATTTAGCCCCACTCTCCTGCTGACTGTCTTCACCGGACTTCCCTGAATCAGCAGTGGTTTCAGACTTCTCTGTGTCAGGTGGTGGAGTATGTGCCAGCTGAGTCTGCCAGCTAATGGTATGGATTAACTCAAACAGAACAGCCTTCTCCCCCTGAAAGAGCTGCGTGACCTGCTGTGTCGTCTGCGAGAGTCCTGCTTTATTCCTTAGCCTTAAGGAGCCCAGAAGACTCTGCCAATGACGAATGTAGTCCTGAAAGTACAGCTCCCTGACCTGGGCACTGATTCTCTTCATTTCATCGGAGCTGACTTTGGCAGTGCCAGACTTGATCAGATTCAGGATAGAGACAGCCTGGCGGATCAACCCGGAGTTTTCCGTAAGATCCAGCCGATCGTAGACAGCCCGGGTATAAAAGGATGGAAAGCCTGTGTGACGCCCATCAGCCGCCTCAAAGACGTCCATGACATCCTGCCCCAGCAATACTTCAAGACTGACCTGCCCATAATGACCGTGTGTCTGGATATAGTCGTATACCATCTCCTCATCACTGTGACCGGCCAGCTGGTTCCGGACCTTATCAATTAACTTCTGGTCCGGTTGGATACCCTTCAAGGGGCGCGATAACAGATCTCTCAGAAGCTGATTCAGTTCATTCTGTTCTGACAGGGTTAAATCCTGCTTTTCACGCACCTTTTCCATGACATGTTCAGTCAGTACCTCCTGATCCATCAGCTTGGGATAGAAGAGCATCAGGTAGAACATCATAATGTCCACCAGCTTTTCCTGATGGTGACCCAAGGCATCTTCCAGTCGGCTGTGAAGATGGTCAGCCAGTGGTTGGGACAGCCACTTGTTCAACTGAATCAGGTAAGTCTGATGAACCTTCTCAGCCAGATCGGTATCCATCATTCCAAGATGCCAGAAAAAACGCTCTGATTGCTGAAACTGACTGTCCAGCCTCTGTAAAGAAGTCAGGGGTTGAATCACCTGGGGAAAAGTTGGCTTAGCGCCCAGCTTTGCAGTGGCATCCGAGTATTCGCGACTGACTGTTTTCATTGAATCAACCAACAGGCTGTTCAGATAGACCTGATAGAGACAGAAAGAAACACCTCCTATAAGAACCACTCCCAGAAGGGTATAACCCAGATACCTTCGCCTTAACCAGTTACTGCCACGGGCTGACTCACCTACGTTGTTCAGATCCTGCATGACCACAGAGGAGAGAAAGCTCCGGGTAAAATAACTGTGCCGTTCAGTGGTCTGATGCTGCTCTGATTTCACCGAGAAACCATGCTTCATTCCCACATCAGTGGCCAGCAGATTAAGTGCACTTCCATGCTGGTCACAGGAACTTAACCAGACACCTTTCAACTCAGGAAATCCTTGCTGCGTCCCCATCTTGAACGTTTCATCGCAGAAGAAACTCAACCGTTCTCCAAGCAGGGTAAACTGAAGAAAAAAGCGTACCTGTGACTTTCGCGCTTCTGTATCTTTTTCCTGATAGGCCGTGCTCTGCAGAGCCGAATAAAGAGAATGGTGCAGCTTTGAAAAAGCATCCACACACTGCTTGTGGTCATAACCATCCTTCAAGGCAAAACCAAACGGCGATGACTGATCAAAATCACTTTGTCGGCGAAAGTAGTCAGCAAAACCGCTGAGCCGGTCAAACTGTGTTAATAGCAGCCACATGGGCAACCTGACAGGGCACTGCCGATACAGTTCCTGCAGGCAACGCCTGACCTGCCTGGCCAGCTCCAGCAAACTGTTGGGATGACGACTCAAGAGCTGATCAATAGAGAGAGTCATGAAAAGACCGGTCAGAGGCTGCCTTGGTCTTTTTCGGGAAATAAGCCGAGTCAGGGTTTGCCAGAGTTTGAGATCTTCTTCACTGTCTTCAATAGAGTGTTCATCACCATTCCATTCGATGATTACAGCCTGTTCGCTGACCCAGAATACAATACCCAGTGCCTTGTCATGACTTCGGGAGACCTTTTCAAAGCCGATATCCACCAGCCAGGAAGATTTCCCCGAACCTTCAGAGCCCATGATCAGTAACCACGGCAGGGAATAAGGGTTTTCAGCCTTATCCAGCTCTTTCAGTTTGGCCCAGAGTGCACACCAGTCTTCCTCCAGATCTCTGATTCTTTCTTTCAGGCATTTTTCCCGCTGCTGATCTTCTGATGTTTCATTACCACTCTGTCCTTGTCCCTTTTTCTTGAAGAGCTGCATGGCTGGACGGATAAAAAACATCAACAGGCCAGCCACTATAACGATCGAAAACCACTTTCTTTGCGCGGACCCCAGCCAGTAATACATCTTGGGAAAAAATTCAGGAGCCAGCCAAATAACCAGCAATAAAACCACTGCGGCCAGTGGCACCAGGATCAAAGCTATTTTTTTCATGGTGATCCGTGCCCGCCTGACTGAAGTTTTCCGGACACGACAGGGGATTTATTATCGGATTGGACACTCCATTTTTCATTGAGCAGGGGAACCAGATTGTCATCGGACAACTGATTAATATGTCGAATCCAGAGATGGCTGCCAATGCCTGTCAATAACAGAATAATGAATGCAGAAATCAGAATGAATCGAACCGGCTTTTGCTGAATGGGTAACCATGCTGCATGTCGATCAGAAGGAAAATCGATTCTAGGGTCAATTCTGTGAACCTGAATTTCCCGAAACAGGATGTCTGTCAGATCCACCAGCTCTCGATTGTCACTGTTCAGATAGCGGCCATGAAAACCCAGCCTCATTAGAAGATACGCTACTTCTAAAAAGTCACGCATCTTGTCAGGCTCCTGCAGCGCCTGATTGACCAGAATAAAAAAAACTTCGCCGGCATTGCGCTGCTGGAACATCCCAGCCACCAGACTGTGATTCTCCCAACAAAGATTTTGTCCCCACCAGGTTTTCATCACCTCTTCATCCAGAGCAGCACAAAGCAGGTAACAGAGCTTCTCCATGGTTCGGGGTGAATATTCGGACTGCAGCCCCCGGCTATGAACTTCGGACACAGACCTTTTCAGGTAGTTATAGAGTTCATTGATATTGGGTGTTGATTTGGCCATTGAAAGTGTCGTCAGGATGGCCAGCAATTCTGCAGAAAGATTGACCAGCCTGTTGTCTGATCCGGAAAAGCTCTGCAACTGAGCCATGACATCCCGACAGCTGGCCAGAGATTCAGGGGGGGCTTCAACTTCTGAAAGCGCCATGTTCACCACCTAAATATCAACGAATCACATAACAGTCGACCTGAGTGTCATCCGGCATCTGCTCATCAACATGCAACGCCAGTATGTCCTGCTTTTTCACCATATCCAGCCAGAGTGAATCGTTGGTATCTATTTCAAAATAGGCACACTGGGATTTCGAGCGAATTTCTATAGGTGCTGACGGCAAGTGCTCCATACTGACTCCGGAAAGAGCATTTCTGACTTTCTCAGCAATTTGCGTCTGTCCACAAAGCTTGGCAGAAATCGGAAAGACTTCCATGCTCTGGGCCCGACCCAGACTGGACGACACAGCTAAAATAAAGCGGGAATCGCTGAAAAGGCTTCTGTCTTCCACCCGTGTTCTTAACAGACGACGACTGCTAAACAAACGTCGATCCCATTCAAGATGGACCACTTTATCCTGACTGACATGCTGAAGGCTCTGAAGCAGGCTTGAGAGTACCGGAGCATATGACGCATATGTCGCAAATTCGTCAAAGGCATCAAACTCTGGCGCCAGAGTCTGGGTGAAAGTACTGATTTCTGATGCCATCACAACCAGCCGGGAATAGAGCTGGTAGGCGCTGGTTCCCTGCTGTTCATTAATGAGCTTAAGCTCGGCGCTGTAACGATTCAGAGATCGCAGCCACATGTAGGAAATCTGCAGGGTCTGATAGCTTTTCTGGTCACTTTGAACGCCTACCTGTGCAGCCAGAACGGCAGCCCTTTGCCTCATCAGGGCATAGAGACTCTGAACCTGCTCTTCCAGATAAGCCGATACCTTGTAATTCAAACACCTTGGGATAAAAGTGTTATCCAGTAGTAGTTCACCATCGGACTGAACATCATGAATTCTGGCCACCGCCAGAAAGGTGTAATTGTCCAGCGACACGCCTGTGCAGAGCAAACTGAGATTCAGGGAAGAGAGTTGTAAATCCACGGGTTCACTGGACTCATCATTACTGTCCAGAACCGAACAGGGATAGCTGGCATGACGGGCTGACTTATCCACATTTTCTTCCAGAGCAGTATCCACATACCCGCCTTTAACCAGAGGCAGAGCCAGATAAACCGTAGATCCCTTATCAGCATGGGTGACCGTAATGCTCAAATCTCTTTTTAAAATAAACGGACTGCCATCCGGGAAGACACCCACGGCCTTCCTCAGATAAACCTTACCGGCTTTCAGTTGCAATGGATCAAGCTTGAGTTCAATAAAACCGGCCCTGCCTGGCTCAAAAATCTCAAGCATCTTGCGGATATAATGCTCAAGATATCGCTCCTGCTGTTGAAAGTGCTGAGGGCTGAGAAACATGCCCTCCAACCAGACGACACGATCATAATGACTGTCCACGACCCACCTCTGTTCTATGACTCATCGCCTTCTCTGTATCAGGGGTTTTCGTTTGTTGCAGTGCAGTAGACTCGACCTGAGTAGAAAAACTCAGCCTATTGCCTTCTATATGCAGGACAAGATGATTGCTCTTGCCCTTAGTCACCGGATGCAAAAGTTTAGTCACCGCGGACAGGTAATCACTGAACTCCCCCAGGATAGCTACAAAAGCCGTCTCACTGTCCAGCTGGAAGGAAAGGGTGGTATTCATACCCGGCCAGACAGTGGGCAGATGATGTTTCCTGACCAGGCTGCCCTGCAACGTGGCGGAGTCGTTTCCATAAAGATCCAGAAAGTCAGCATGAATAAAAATGTCCTTGCTTTTTAATTCATAAAGTCGAATCTGCAGCGGTGCTGCCTTCTCATCTTTATTGGCATTGATCACCGGGCCGGCCTTGATATCTAGCGTCAATAATGTAGGTGGAACCTTGTCAGGCTTTGAGCTGCAGCCCATCAAAAACCAACAGGTCAGAGCCAACCCACAGACTTGTAGAGCGCCCGAAAGGTTTCTAAGGCATAAGGTGTTGATGAATCCAAAACGACCCAGATAACAGCGGGTCTTCAGCATATTAACGCTCCACTTTTTCACCGGCTTCTGTCTTTTTAAAGGCATTGTTTCTCAACGCTTGATGAACCCGCTGGATAAACAAATACTGGTTCTCTTCACTGAACGCCCTACTCCTGTATAACGATACAAAATCCTTCCAGAAGGCTGAGCCTGGCCCAAGCCCTGACCACCAGCTACCAGTGACCTTCATAGATTTCATTAATCGCTCAGGCTCCAATTCCTTCAGGGTTTCTTCCAGTGCCATCAGGATAGCTTTGTTCATGGGCTCATTAAGAGAAGTTACCGGCAAAGGCTCCTGAGCTGGCTGAGCCGGCAAACGATCAGATTCTGCAGGAAAGTGCGCCATCATCCTGTTGGTCTGTTTCAGCTGCAATTCGGCCGACCAGAGCGTCTCTGACTGTTCAAAGGGTTCATTCTGAAACCCTTCGTCTGCCAGCACATCAATCAGTCCCGGCGTGATGCCTTGCACCAGTCCTGGAGCCGACTTTTGAATCGCTTCGTCCGGAAGCTGGAGGTGAACTTCAGAAGACACCCGAGGCTGAGGGGTAGCTTTGGGTTCACCCACCAGAAAAGGGTCATCCAGAAAGCCTGGATCTTGAGAGCCAACCCCGGATTCAGCAGCCAGTGTTTCCAACGATTCAATCACCTCTGTGGATTCCTGCTCAGAGGTGGGTGGCTGGTCAGGCTTCCAGGGTGAAAAATTGCTGAACATCAGCTGATAACCTCGGCAACTGATGAGATCACCGTCATTCAGATCCTTTGTTTCTCCCCTGGGCAAGGCGTCCTGAGAATGATTGAGGATAAACAGTTCCGGCGCATAACTTTCCAGCGACCACTGCCCACCCTCTTCAACGATGCGGCCATACTGCTCTTTTTCCTGGCTGGCAGCACAGGGCAGTGCAATTTTGCTGGCAGTGGTATTGCCTATAGTCGCCACTTCACCTTCCGGAACAGAGAAAGAAAGGCAAGTCAGCATTTCACCCGGAGGGGTAGCAATAATCTGGATTTGCATGGGAAGCCATTCAGGTTATTAACCCATCAGAAACTCATTAAGGCATCGACTGGTTACTGGCGAATACAGTTTAGACTTATTTTTACGGACTATTCCCATTTAATCCGGCTACTGAATCAGTACGAATTAGCCATCAACATGTGTGGATGTCTGTCAATTGATCGACTTTTACATCCATCAATTTAATACAGAAGCCATGCAGCTATTGACAGTCAGGCAGCCACTACCTACGATGCTCGATTTCCCAATCTCTGCAGCAGCCTTATGCCTGAACGCAACAAGCACTCCTTCCAAACCGTTGTCAGCGAAGATTTTGCCCTGGTTAACCAGTGCATCGCCGAACAGCTGCACTCGGATGTTGTCATGGTCAGCAAGATTGGCCAGTACATAATCCAGTCGGGAGGCAAACGGCTTCGTCCTCTCCTGGTTCTGCTGACCGCCAGGGCCACTGGATTCCAGGGGCTTGGCCACATTCCCATGGCTGCTGTCATTGAATTCCTCCACACTGCTACCCTGCTCCACGATGATGTGGTTGATCAGTCTGACCTGCGCAGAGGCCGCGATACCGCCAATGCCCTTTGGGGCAACGCGCCAAGTGTACTGGTGGGTGACTTTCTGTACTCCAGAGCTTTTCAGATGATGGTCGGCCTGGACAACATGAAGCTGCTCAAGATTCTCTCTGACGCCACCAATGTCATTGCTGAAGGTGAAGTCATGCAGTTGATGAACATCAACGACGCCAGCGTGACAGAAGAACAGTACATGGAAGTGATTCGGTGCAAGACTGCCATGCTGTTCGAAGCTTCAACCCATACCGCTGCTGTAATGTCCAATGTGGACAGAAAGGTTGAACAGTCATTGAGAGATTACGGAAACCACCTGGGAATGGCTTTCCAGCTGGTGGATGACCTGCTCGATTATGAAGGTGACAGTGAAGCCATGGGCAAAAACCTGGGTGACGACCTGGCTGAAGGCAAGCCCACCCTGCCTCTGATTTTTACTTTGGCGGAAGGTAACCCTGAGCAGAAAGCCCTGGTGAAAGAAGCCATTGAACAGGGTGGTCTGGACAAGATTGACCAGATCGTTGAAGCGGTTCGAGCCTGTGGTGCATTGAATTACACCTCACAGAAAGCCAGAGAGCAGTCCGAGAAAGCTATCGCCTGTCTGCAGGCTCTGCCAGACAGCAAGTACCGTGACGCGATGGAAGATCTGGCTCGCTTTGCCGTGGCCAGAACGTTCTGATTAGAACTGAAAAACCACGCCAGGCAGCTCCTCTCCCTCCAGGTGGATAATATCCACCTGGGCATCACCATCGCCCAGGTTCTTCAAGTCCTGTTGATTGTAGATTCTCTCCAGCAGATAGCGCCCTGGACTGATGACTTCCTGCTCGCCTTTTTCATAAGCCACGCTCTCAAGCTTATGCCACTGCCCTTTGGCATCCCTGCGGAAGCAGACATAATGAGAGTTAATGCCTGAGACCAGCATCACACGATCATGCTTCAGATTATCCAAAGCCTTTGCCAGATCCTCACTCATTAAAAACTGTCCACCTCTGATCAACATGGGTTGGCCAAAAATGTCCTGATCATTCAGACGGCGTATAATATCCTTCATTTCAGGCAGAATTTCATCCATGGGTTTTGGATCTCTGGATACTGGCAGCAAAACCAGGGGGCCACCAAAAAAAGCATTGGCGGCGTGCTGACTGCAGGACTGAGCCTGCTGGGGTTCCATATAAAAAGGCCCGGAATCCGGAGTTTTATAGGTTCTCAAATTCAGGAACGGGAATCCGGGTGCAGGCATTGCAGCAGGACCTGAAATAGACCGGGTAATAGACAGGTGCCCTGCCTGGCTTTCTGTTTGCAGGCAATAACTTTCCATCAAGTCAATGAATAGCTGCATACGCTGATAGAGAGCATCCATCAATTGCTGCCTGACCTGGCCACTGACAGGTAACGTCTCCAGATATCCCTGAACACTGACTACAGAAAGGTCCAGGAATTCGTGAAACTTCTTATTCAAGGCCTCCAGGTCCCCATCATACAAGGACACCAAACGACGATAGCCGTCAAAAAACTCCTGTTCAATGGCTTCATATTGTCTATTGGTATTCTTCCAGTCAGCTTCGGGCCTATCGCCACAGGCCCTCAACCGACCTAACAATCGCTCTGATAGGCGCAGGTACTGGGAAGATTTTTGATTGAGCAGCCCATCAAGATGCTTTGAAAGGGCTTCAGGGTTGGGATCATAACTGTTTGATACTTTGAACTGATCAACAGACACTGGCATCTGTAACTTCTGTTCCCATTCAGCCGCCGCTACCGTCATCTGGTTTATAGCCTTTGATACTTCCGCCATAGGTGCAGCCAGAGAAAGCTGCGTTGCCAGATAGCTGCTTACTGACACTTCTCGAGCTTTCAACCTACCCGTCTGTTTGTCGGGCTCAAGGCTTGCAGCCCTGTCACCTGCCCGACTTAAAGCCAGGGCATCCTGATAATAGTCAGAGATTTTCTGATAATGTCCCTGCCTGACTGTTGCTGGCTCTGCATCAAGCATTTGCTATTCCTTTAGAAGGCGATGAACGTTTAGAAGGCGATGAACGCTTATTTCACTTTAAACCGGGCTTTATGAGAGCGCTGGTAGGCAAACTCACCCAATCGTTTCTTGTTTAACTGGGTCTTGAAACCAGGTCGGTTAATATTCATTTGTTGCCACTCAATATTGCCTGAGCCGAACTGGAAAGCCTGACTCAGGTTACGGTCTTCCCGGCTGATGGGTTTTCGTGGATCAGGCACATAGCCCCTGGCTTCCACTTCGGCAGCAAAACGTTTAATAGAAGCGTCTGCCTCTCCGGTTCTATCCTTGCCGCTCTTACAATTGATATGACCTACAGCACCTATCTTGAAAGCCAACAATTGCAGACGCTCGATCATTTTGTAAGCGTCTTCGCCTTCGCTACGATAGTCTCCGGAAGCATGCAGATCCCTGACCTGTTCAACCAGCATACGGACAATATTCTTGGACTCTTCTGAAGCACTCCCGGCCAGATAGTCTCCGACCCATCCTCCTATGGGATCAAACTGATCAACAGATCCTATGAACTCAACCAGCCCTTCCTTATTGACACCTTTGGCCTCACCCCAAGGCCGAACAATTGATTTCAAACCACCCAGTGAAAGCGAATTAACACCATAATTGGTGTTGGCCAGCTTCATATCGACCATCAATTTGTGCTCTGTGCCATTGGCATCAAAAAATACCAGCGGTTTACCGCCATTAAGCTCTTTCTGTATTTTCTTAAGCGCTGCAACCTGCACTCTCTGCATTGTGAGCTCATCATCATGGATATGCAGGTAATGCCTTAGCTTGTCTGCACTGAGCAGAGAGGTCGAAAGCAATTTCAAAGGAATAGGTTTGCTCGATGTTAAATAGCCGGGGTTATCTTCCAGAAATTGTTTAACGCCTGCTGTTACCAGTTCTCTGGCCCGATTGCGGGCTGCAGCTTGTCTGGGCTTTTTGTCCTTTATGCCATACGCACTCAGGGTGCCTGAACGCAGTCCCTTGAACAGGACTCTCTTCTTCCCTTTTACTGTTGTCGATAACTCAGACTGCCCCATATTCATGGCATGAAAGAGCTCTTTTGTCTCTGTCGAGGGTCTGCCCGTACCATGATAGGAATGTTCAAAGACATCCCTATCACCCTCTCCCCATTTCATCTGGGAAGCCGGAGTCAACTGATTTTCATAATGTCGAACCTGCCCTTCAATCCTGACATCAAGATGGGTGGTCACGGTTTCCCATTTAACCGTGGAAAGCACCAGACTGCGGGCGTGTTTCAATTTTTTCTCAGCCTTGCCCAGTCCAACCTCATCGAGCTGCTTCAAAATACTCGCTGTGTAAGCTTTTGCATCATTCAGTGGCTGGACATCACTGCGGGAAACCCTGCCTGTTGAGTGACTTCTGGCGGGAGGAAAATCATTGTCGTTTCCTTGCTGAATGCTAGTGAGGTGAGCACTCCACTCCTGATGCAGAGCTTCCAGGACCGCCAGCTTTTGAGTTTTTTTCCTGCTGAGTGACCCTTCGTCGCCTGAGCTTTTGATTTGCACTATTTCGCGCTCAAGCACTTTGATGGAAGACAGCACTTCCAGATATTTGAACTTTTCCCACTGCTGAGGCCCCAGTGGATCCTCCTGATCACTGACCTCCAGATGATCAATAAAATCCAGCAATCCATCCAGCTGACCAATCAAGTCCTGTTTTAACGCCTCCGTTAATTCGCTCGGAATGTTCTCCCCATGACGCTCCAGAGCATCCAGGGTTTTAATCAATTTTTTCGCAACATCTCTGGCTTCCTCAGCCTGCTGTTCATAACTGAAATGCTCCAGTCGCTCCAAGGGTGAACCGGACAGAAGACCAGCAACACGGTTGGTGTAATATTCTGCATTGCCAATCAGCTTCATTTCATACTCACTGATGTAGAGATCTTCACCTCCTTCCTCTATCACCGTTCCAGGAGTCTGATCCTTGTCGTAATGTTGTTGTGCCCAGAGCCTGAGCTGGCCAGGAAAAAGAGACTGGCCTCCCTGAGATTCTTCATTGAGAAACCGAGCCGCCCCGGGTGCATAGGCCGCAAAAACAGACTCATGCTGGCTCACCGCTTTTACAGCCAGATCCAGCGCCTTTGAATAACTCAGATAATCCGTGTGAAGCGAGAGTTGAAATTGCAGGACTTCCTCAAGATGTTCCTGCTCATGAGGAGGGAGGGATCGCCACTTGAAAGGTGTCGCACTCTCAAACGCTTTTTCTACTAAACCTGAATCCAGCCAATATTCGATACTGCTGCGATTCAGTTTTCTGACATCTCTCAGCAGGCTTGAGGCTTCGGTTTCCAGCTTTTTCAGGGTTCGCTGATTAAGGGGTTTGCTTTTGAGATCATAGTGGAGCTGCTTTTCCACATAACTGCCGTACTTGGTAGCAAAGGCTACAGCCCCTTCTCTGGCGCTGAGTTCATCGCCTTCATCCAGTTTTCTGGCAGGAAGTGGCAATAATTCTGCTTCACGCCCCCGCCATTTAGCTCTGACAGGACTGACCGGAGCTTCTTCCCGATCCCTGTTCAGCAAAGGTTGAAGACATTGCAATGTCTGCTGCGTTGGATTCAATTCGCCAGTTCCTTATCTCGAATCTCCCGCAGACTGTTATCGGCCGGTTTAACCGGAAGCTCTATAGACTTAAATCAAATAGCCCGACCATCAGCCAGAGTCTGGCTCAGTACCTGTTTAGCCATTTGGTTCACTTTATCTGACAGGCGCTCCAGCAGATAACGAATCAGTTGTTTTTCAGGATTTTCCGTTTTTACATGCCTGTGCATACCGAGGAATTCGGCAATCTTGCGCATAAGGTGAACAACCCAGCCAGAGAGTTTTTCTGTCATGTCAACGCCCCGGCTGAGAATCCAGGCAAGGGTGTCCATAAGGGTTGAGGTGGTTAACTTCAGCATCTGGTATCCACTACCTATTGCCGACAGGCACTTGCCAACCACATAGGCCAGGGCATGCTGCAGCCACTTTATGGCTGGCAGTGTGTTGGTGACTATCGTTTTATCTGCCAGCCATCGTCTGATATCTGAGTCGGCAGGTTGGGGCTCTCTAAGGGCATAGATCACCTTCCAGGACTTTTTTCCCACCGAACGAATGTAAAGATCCATAGAATGCCACTCCGCTCCGGGAAAAAATCCGGGGGAAGGCAGGAAATAATCCTTGCCAGCATGGGGTGTATGTTCAAAAGGCCATATAGGGATACAGGGAACAATATCGGTCTTGTGCCAGGCACGAAAAACATTCTCACTGCCCAGTCGTTTGGTCGTACCACTGGCAAAATCCTCCAGCCCCACTCTCGGGCTGCCAAAGGTATACAGCTTGGGTCGAATACCTTTTTCAACAGACAACCACTCGGCCGCAATGGTAGCCAAAGCACCACCCAGACTGTGGCCAATGCAATGAACCTGTGAGCCGTTAGACAGTTGCCCGGTAAACTCCCGAAGCTGGGGCAGCATGGACTGGAAGGCTTTCATAAAGCCCTGGTGAACCGACCGGCCGGTGTTGGAAAGCCCCACCGTAACATTGGCGTTACTGAGCCAATCAGCCAGGTATTTGGTGCCACGGAACACGACAAAGGTGTGGCCTTCCAGCTGTTTCTTCCCTTCAAGGACAAAACCGAAGGCGGTTCTTACCTTGATAAAGCCGGGGCCGCCGGTTTTCCCTTTGAGGAGGTTGGATTTGTGAAAAGTTAAGCTGCCATTAAAAAGAACATTCATATCGGTGATAGCATCTTCAATGGTAGGCTTTTCAGCTAATGCATATACTGCGTTTGCAATTCTGGCTGCAAGCCTTGGTTCTATAGATTGTGACATTAATTTATCCTTCCCTGCTGATTACTCATCACTAAAAAGCTTCCAGTCATCAAAATCATCCTCATCTGGCTCAACATTCCAATCACACTTCGTGATAGTAACGACCTGATTCACTACAAATGGTTTTTCTTCATTTTGAAGATCGCATCTGACTTCAATAGGTCTTCCTCTTGACTCAGAATTCTCTTCAACACTTCTCTTGACACTTCGCCAGATACTATGAGTCTCACCGTCAAACTCAACGGTGAGAGTTTGTCCTGCTACAAACTCCATAGGCAGGAATTTGGCAATGGAGCGCTCAAACTTTGCTGGCATCTCAAAATAACCATTTTCATCCGTAGTGGTCTGGTCTGTGACCTTCTTCTGAGAACCCGATTCTCTCAACACTGTGGCACCTGCTAGTGGCTTGCCGTTTTTAAGGATGACTCCCGAAACTTTCGAGAAAGTACACATTTTTCCAACATCAAGAATCGACATGGCAGACCCCTTTATGGCGAGAAGAGAGAGGAAGATCCCCAGAAATACTGAACGTAACCGATACATAGCGCTATCATTCTGGCAGGTTGTATGGGCAAAGAAGGAACGCAGAGAGTGTCTCCCTGCGTTCATGGAGAGCCTGAATGAACCGGTTATAAAGGTTCAGCGGTAGTCAGGTCGTAGCCGACCTTGAGGTTTTTCTTGTTCTTGTGGTTCTTGTCGGCATGGCTCAGGTCAGCAACGATCTTGGCATAACTCAGGGAAATGCTTTCAGTCGGTGCACCACCTGCACTGGCACCTATTTTATAGTCAGAGATCATACACTCTTCTAATACATAGCTGGCGTATTTAGTCACTGCGTTGGCACCGGTCTGGACAATATCAATCTGAACGGTCACGCCTTCCGAGCCCGTGACTGACTCTTTGAACAAGCCACCGGAAGCGGCATCCAGTTTTTTAACCAGGTTCACTTCATTGAGTGTGGGGCGGCTGGCTTCCCGGTTGGACATAGCTCCCGCTTCCATGGTGATGCTGCGGGCAGCACCAAAGTTAAACGAGTCCAGTTCAATCCAGTCTTCATAACCTTTTGCAGTGACATTGCCAGCCGGTTGCTTGCTGTTGAAATTCATGTAAATTGCCATGAATGAAATCCTCTTTCCCTATGGACATGGGTCTTGTTATTCCTGAATGCATTGCCTGCATTCATGACAAACTTCGAACTCGGAGGAGAGTTGCCCTACTGATTTCGTCGTATGCTGACAGGATTAAATCAAAAAAAGATTGAGCAGAGAAGATCAGCCCAGGCTTTTTAATTCCACTCCGGTACGAATTTTCAGGAATCATGGCAGTCATCTATCATCTATGATTTACTTTCTTCAGCATTCCCAACCGGTTGCTGTTGATTCACCGGTTCATTAAGATAGCCCCCATTTTCCACAAAGCAGGCTCAATCTCTGTTAGAGACCGGTCTGTGAATGAATTAAGAATTCCAGCATGTCGAACCCTGAATTAGCGCCAGAAGTCAGCAAAAGACGTACTTTTGCGATCATCAGTCACCCCGATGCCGGTAAAACCACCATCACGGAAAAGCTCCTGCTGCTGGGTGGTGCTATCCAGATGGCAGGTACCGTCAAAGGCCGTAAAACCGGTCGTATGGCAACTTCTGACTGGATGAAAATGGAGCAGGAGCGTGGTATCTCGATCACCACCTCGGTCATGCAGTTCCCTTATAAAGGTTGCACAGTCAACCTGCTGGATACCCCCGGACACGAAGATTTCTCGGAAGACACCTACCGTACGCTTACCGCTGTCGACAGCTGCCTGATGGTGATTGACGGCGCCAAGGGTGTCGAGGACCGTACCATCAAGCTGATGGAAGTCTGCCGCCTGAGGGACACCCCTATTTTCACCTTCGTCAACAAAATGGACCGTGAAGTGCGGGACCAGATTGAAGTTCTGGACGAAGTGGAAAGCATCCTGAAGATTCAGTGTGCCCCTATCACCTGGCCCATCAGCATGGGCAAGAATTTCAAAGGGGTTTATAACCTCTACACAGACACCATCCATGTGTTCACCCCGGGTCAGGGCCACATAGTGCCTGATGATATCCGTATCCAGGGTCTTGAGTCTGACGAAGCCAAAGAACTGCTGGGTGACATCCATGAAGACTTCGTCGATGAAGTAGAACTGGTTCGTGGTGGCAGCCATGAGTTTGATCTGGAAGCCTACCGTGCCGGCAAGATGACTCCGGTTTTCTTCGGAACAGCCCTGGCTAACTTTGGTGTCCGTGAAATGCTGGACGACTTTGCTGAGTGGGCTCCCTCACCTCTGGCGCGTGAAACAGACCAGAGAACAGTTGAGCCAGATGAAGCCAAATTCTCCGGCTTTGTGTTCAAAATCCAGGCTAATATGGATCCCAAACACCGTGACCGTATTGCCTTCCTGCGTATCTGTTCCGGCAAGTACACCCGCAACATGAAAATGAAGCACGTACGTACTGGCAAAGATGTCAAAATTGCCGATGCCGTGACTTTCCTGGCTGGCGATCGCTCCCATGTTGAAGAAGCCATGTCTGGCGATATCATTGGTCTGCACAACCACGGCACCATCCAGATTGGCGATACATTCAGCCAGGGTGAAGAGATCCGTTTCACCGGTATTCCACACTTTGCTCCTGAACTCTTCAAGCGCGTACGCCTCAGAGATCCTCTGAAGCTCAAGCAGCTCCAGAAAGGCCTCCAGCAACTGTCTGAGGAAGGCGCTACCCAGCTGTTCATGCCACTGAACAACAATGACCTGATCCTTGGGGCGGTAGGTGTGCTCCAGTTTGACGTGGTTATGCGTCGTCTTAAAGATGAGTACAAGGTGGAAGCCATGTACGAGCCGGTAAACGTCAATACAGCCCGCTGGGTGGACTGTGAAGACGAGCGTAAGCTGGAAGACTTCAGACGTAAGTGCGCAGACAACCTGGCCATTGATGGTGGTGGTTACCTGACTTATCTGGCACCAACTCGCGTCAACCTCTCACTGTCTGAGGAACGCTACCCAGAAGTCACCTTCCGTACTACCCGCGAACACTGATCCTGCTCTCTGCTCTGACTGCTCTGACTCAAATCAGAGTGGTCAGATCGACCTTCACTCAGGCAATAATGGGCATATTGGCCTACTATTCTACTTTCTTCTGCCCAATAAATAGCCTGAGCCACAATAACCGGCTCACCGCAATACTGATACCAGGTATGGATTAGACCACTTCACTTTCCACGTCGGGATGAAATACTTCTCTCTGGAAACAGCAAGGGACGCACTCGCTCTGTATTGCCATTAAATCCGGAGCCTTCATGACTGAGATTGCCCCTGTCACTGTCAAACCCCCAAGTCAACGAGCCTGCAAATATCGACAGACCATTGAGCCCCTGCTGCTACTGGCTTTCCTGGGCATTACCTTCGGTTATACCGCAGGTGAGATGGGTGTGACCAACATGTTCAACACCCTGTTCAATACAGCTCATCAACTGTTGCTGAACACGGTTCTGCTGCTAATGGGAATCACCGTTTTAGCTGGTGCCTTGAGCAAGCTTCTAACCGAGTTTCATGTCATCGCCTTGATTGAACGACTTCTGATGCCCTTGATGCGCCCGGTATTCAACCTCCCTGGCAGAGCCGCCATGGCAGCCATGATGACCTTCTTCTCAGACAACCCTGCCATTGTCAGCCTGGCCAGGGACCGACGTTTCAGCGCGAACTTCAAACCCCATGAATTACTCTCTCTGACCAATTTTGGAACAGCCTTTGGCATGGGTCTTATTGTCATTACATTTATGGCCACTCTGGAAAGTGGCACCGATCAGAACTTTTTCCGGGCCGCCCTCATAGGACTGGCGGGTGCGCTGGTAGGCGCTGTTATTTCTACCCGCCTTATGCAAAAGTTCACCCGTAATCAAATTGATCATCATCCTGTTGATTATCTGGCGGTCAGTGCCACTGAACACCCTGCAGATCATGAACACAAAGGAGCCTGGCTGAGAACCCTGAATGCCTTGCTGGATGGTGGCAAGAATGGTGTGGAAATGGGTATGGCCATCATTCCAGGTGTTCTGATCATCAGTACTCTGGTCATGATTCTGACCTTTGGCGCTCCGGAATCCGGCTATTCGGGCGGTGCTTTTGAAGGTGTGGCACTGCTTCCCCATCTGGCCAGCTATCTGGAATGGCCTTTCAGGGTTTTATTTGGCTTTGAGCATCCCGAACTGATTGCTTTCCCCATTACTTCACTGGGTGCAGTAGGGGCAGCTATGTCACTGGTTCCTAACTTTATTTCCCAGGGGCTGGTTTCAGAAAGTGATATTGCCGTATTCACCGCTATGGGAATGTGCTGGAGTGGCTTTCTCAGCACCCATACCGCCATGCTGGATACTTTGGGATACCGGAAGCTGACTTCCAAAGCCATTCTCGCCCACTCTATCGGAGGAATATGTGCTGGCATAGCGGCTCGGTACTTATATCTTTTTGCAGTCTACTTCTTTTAGCAGCTGGATTTAGTAGCAGGAGTGAGACAGACGAACAGCTCATCTGCCTCCTGACAAGATTAATGCCCCATCTTGCTGTGATCCATTGAGCTATGGTCCATCTTACTGTGGTCCATTTTGCCATCATTCATTGAGCCGTGGGCGGTGTCTTTGGTTTGATCACTGAGGTCCTTCACAGGTACGTTCACATCCACTGCATCACCATCAGAAAAATGCAGGGTAATATCAATCTTGTCGCCCGCCTTCATGGGCTTTTTCAACCCCATCAGCATGATGTGATTACCACCGCTTTTCAGTGCTTCCGTCTTGCCAGCTGGAAGATTAATGTCCTCCAGCTTGAACATTCTCATCATGTTCCCTTCATGTTTGTGGCCATGTATCTCAACCCGATCGGCAATATCACTGTCGGCGGACACCAGTTTGACGTCTTCCTTACCCTTATTGCTGATGGTCAAAAACGCCGCAGAGTTTGTGGAAACAGCGGGGACTGCTCTTGCATACTGATCCTTGATCTCAACATCCGCAGCCTGCAGGGTCATGGATGTCAGACCCGCGATAATACCCAGCGCACTAATTGCCAGAGGCTTCATGCTTCAACTCTCCAGTTCAAATACGACCGTTGTCACAACGGAATCTGATTCAATCACCAGTCTGGCCATCCAGGTCATGTTTTTATCGACAGTGCAAAAAGTCAGATTGCCTACACCACTGTATACCGAAGGCCCAAGAAAAGAGGACTGCTTGTAAAGTGGAAAGGGAGCCAAACCCATTGGCATATCGCGACCCAGAAACTCCATGGTGACCTTGTCAGCCGACATTCCCTCCAGACGGACTTCTATATCCAGAGGCTCCAGCTTCGGTAAGCTGGCGGGCTTGATATTCAGGTCAATCTGGCCACTGTCAGTCATCAATCGACAACCTTCAGCTACCTGACATATTTCCTGATAACTCTGTCGTGCCAACCCTGCTTCAGATTCCGATTTGGATTTCAATTTAGAAAAGTAGCCGGGTAAAAAAACCAGTGCCCCAATCAACACCAGTGAAACACCCAACCCTGTATACTGCTTTATTTTCATCGGGGTAACATAGCAGACTGAAGCCCTATCACCAAACGTATGAATTTATGCAGCCAAAGCCAGAATTGTTTGACAGTCACTGCCACCTGGACTTCCCCGAGTTCGACCCGGATCGTGATGAAACCCTCGAACAGTGCTGGGTTAAAGGTGTCAGATCCATCTGCATACCGGCCACTGAAGCTCGATTCTGGCCAAGGGTTCTCAAGTTGGTCAACCAGACCCCTGATAATGTGCGACGATATGTCGCACTGGGGTTACACCCCTATTTTCTGGAAAGTCACCAGAAATCGCACATTGATGGATTGGAACAGCAACTGAAGCAGAATCTGAAGACGATCTGTGCCGTTGGAGAAATCGGTCTGGATTATGCACTGAAGGATTCTGACCTGGACCTTCAACATTGGTACTTGATCAAACAGCTTGAACTCGCAGATCAGTTTAACCTGCCTGTGATCCTTCACTGCCGGAAGGCTCACGATGTCATTCTCAAACAACTAAGGCGCGTGAAGCTGAATAGAGGTGGCATCGTCCATGCATTTTCCGGCAGCGAGCAGCAGGCCCGACAGTACATTGATTTAGGCTTCAAGCTGGGATTTGGTGGAACAATCACCTATGAAAGAGCCCGTAAAACCCGTCAATTAGCGACCACACTGCCCCTCGAAAGCATCGTTCTGGAAACCGATGCACCGGATATGCCCATGGCTGGCTATCAGGGTCAGAGAAATACTCCGACCCGACTGCCTCTTATCCTTCAACAACTCGCTGAGCTACGTTCCTGCTCTGTTGAAGAGATCGCCCTGACTACCACTGAGAATGCCTCATCAATTCTGGCAAAATAGAGCGATAAGACCGTGTGTTAGAAACAGGCTGAGAGGCATTAACTCTGCCAGCCCCATTATCAGGGGGTATAGGATGACCCAGCGAGTTCAAGGGTGACTGCAGGGAAGAGGATGAACTGGACGTTGAAAAAACGCCTGAATCATCATCATGCTCCCATCCATCACTGGAGAGTATCATAGGGACTACACCAGCCATATCCTCCATAAAGCTCTGTCCGGGCGTTGCAAACATCCAGCGATTAACACCATCGTAGATCAGAACCGGTTCGCCTTCGGGAAGAGTATCTAATTCACTGATGGTACCATCCAGATTGAGACTCCATATCTGGATAACTGAACCTAACCGAATCAGAAGATACAGAGACTTGTCAGGTGGATGATTGGACCCCATAAGTGCAGCCCACGTCATCAGAATGGTAGGCAGACCTCCCAGATTACCTTCCGACAAAAAGTCCGCTTCAGCATGAATATCTCCGGCAATCCAGCTTAACAGCCTTCTCTGGGCATCATTCAACCGGTTCTGTTTCCAGGCATTCACCAATTGCCTTAGTAGAGCAATCACAACCCCCCGATTTAGATAATACTGTCGCAGGATTGAGTCCAGTGAAACAAACAAACACTCATTGCCATGATGAACCTCATGAAGCACAAGCCCAAGTGGATCCAGCATGAGCCTCACCGTTGAAAGAAACCTGCTATGCTCCATCGCCACCAGCCTTCTGTTGGGCATCAGCGGTTGAAAGTGATGGCGCATAGAGCCACTTAATACTTCGGAATTCAATCGGTTCTGTTGAAAGAGACGAGTCAGAGCAAAACCCGAATTAAAATGACGCAGTTGAAGCTGCCGAATAATATCAGGCAGTTCTGAATTAATATTTTCTGCTGTCAGTTCAGGAACTGCATTCATCGCACGCCAGTTAAAATGAATATCTGACAGGTCTGCGTTTCTTTCCCGCCAGGATTGAAAGTGTTCAAACAGGACACCTAAAATAGCAAACAACTCTCTTTCGGTTCGACTGCCCTGCTGATAATTCCTTCTCCACATATTCCATCGAATTAAAATGTCATCACTGTTTAAAAACAGAGCATGATCAATGGAGGCACGAGCTCCCGGATCATTCACATGAGTGCCTTCAATAATCAGGAGATCGCAGGTGATATGCCGGGTTTCTTCCGGACCCAGCCGACCTTCAAGATGGCGACAATAAGGTGTGTACCGAAAAGAATCCCCACAGGCTATTGCTGCCAGACAGCTGTCTCTCAGTTCCGTCCGATATTCTTCGCCACGGTTGTAACCGGATGCGCCGTCACCCAGAGTTCTGAACATTTCCCTCCGGTCTGCACGAGAGTGGAGAAAAGTATCAATCCCCAGTGTTTCCAGGCTGCAGACTCTCTCTGATAATACTGGCTGAGATTGATGGTAGCGTGCAGATGAAATTCGAAGCTGTGTTGTAAATTCATCAAGGAAAGTAGATTTACCGGCTCCAGAAGGTCCATCCAGACCAATGGTAAAGGGTCTTCCGGAAGCACTTTCTCCTTGCAAATGGCCTTGTTGCAGGTTGTACAGATAATCAAGAAAGGCATTAACAGCCAGTGCCTGAATGACCAGGCTGTTTGATCCTTCAGCAGCAGTCCATGGAATAGAAATAAATATGATTATAAATAATGAACGACGTCCCGATCGTAGAAATTCTTTTATTTTTTTATTGAGCAAAACAACACCCCCAATCAAAAAAACACACCACAACCCAAAATAGCCCACATTCATTCATCACGCCGTTAATCGAAATAGCCATACTGCTTGCGTAAATGAACAGCATTAACTTTCCTTAAGGAAACAATCCTGGTGGAGCACCTTTTTTATGCAATCCCTTGAGGAGTACCTTGGTTTTACCTTCTCCCAGAATATGGTCAGTGCGCGACAAAAGGATCGCCTGGCCTGGGTTAGAACCACAAAAGGTATTCGCAACCTGTTTATAGCCTCAGCCCCAGGCTATGACCCTGTTCAGGTAACGGCCTGGCGTGAAGACGATGGACAAATGATTTCAGGCTTGCAGATTTCGGATAATGGCCGCTATCTGTTGTTCATCCGCGGAGAAGGCAAGAATGAGCTGGATGAATACCCAAACCCCTTGTCACTGAACCAGCCTCCGAAGCAGATGTTATGGTTTATTGATCTTGAAAACAGAGGCTCACAACCTGTTGAGTTGGCGGAAACTTCCCTTGCCTGCTTCAGACCGGATTTCACTGAAATCTATTTCAGTCGAAAAGGCCAACTCTTCAGGGTTGATACTGCTGATAGTACTCTTGAGCCTGAAGAAGTCCTTTCGACCCGAGGCAAGATCACTGAACTGAGCTGGTCAGATCAAGGTGACAGGCTCGCCATGACCGTCACCCGATACCGCCATAGCTTTATTGGTATCCACAGTCCTGGTCAGGATCGCATTCAATGGCTTAACCCCAGTTTTGACCGGGACATTCAGCCCACCTGGTCAGCAGACGGCCAACATATTGCCTACCTGAAATGTCATGGTGTAAAGCCCGATATCACTGATTTCTGGTTCAACAGCTTTTCAGACCGCTTTGAACTTTGGGTGATCAATACCAACTCCATGAAAGCCAGACGTTACTGGCAATGCCCTGAAGAACACGGCCTCAGTCTGCAGGAAGGAGACAGGCCCATTACCTGGGTAAATGAATCGCAACTCTTGTTCAGTCACGAAGCCAGTGGCTGGGATCACGTCTACCGACTGGATATTGATCGCCGACAGGTAGAAGCGCTGACCGAAGGCGAATACCTTCTGCACAGCTATGCTGTCGATCGCCATGGAGGCTGGCTCTATTTCACTCATAACGAAGGTAAACACCACGGCTACCACCTGTCTCGGCTAAATCTTAATAATGGCTCTGAGGAAGACCTTCAAAGCTTGCTGCCAGAAGGCAGTATTGCCTTTCAACCGGTCACTGTAGCCTCAGGCAACGCGGTTGGTTTGATTATGGGTGGAGACCAGCAACCCCTGATCCCGGTACTGATCAAACCTGATGAGCAGCAGGTGCTCTGCTTTGGGCAACCCGCCTACGAAACAGGCTGCCGGGGATTCCATAAAGTGGAAGGTATCAGCTTCCAGTCAAAGGATGGCCTGGAAGTACACGGGCAACTGATGAAGCCAGAGGGCAAAGGTCCCTTCCCCGCACTGTTGACCCTTCACGGAGGCCCCTGGTGCCAGACGGTTGCCGGTTTCAGTAACTGGCACGGGCTCTCCTATGTTTATGCTTTCTGTCAGTATCTGGTTTCGCAGGGCTTTCTGGTTCTGTCTTTGAATTACCGTGGCAGCTCCGGTTATGGCAAGGCATTCCGGCAGCCAGATCCCTATTGCTGGAATGGTGCCACGGAATATCAGGATGTACAGGCAGCCGGAGAATGGCTGGCCAACCGATTGGATGTCGATGCCCAGAGAATAGGCATCTGGGGTAAATCCTATGGGGGTTATCTGACCGCTATGGCTCTGGCCCGTAACAGTGACATGTTCAAAGCCGGTGTGGATATTGAAGGCTGTCATCACTTCCCGAGAGAGTTTCGACAGGGACACTGGAATTCAGAGAAGTTTTTCTGCATTGCCGCAGAAGAGATTGATGAGGCCAGGGAACGAGCCCAGAAAGCTCTGGAGAGCTCACCCTGGCATTATCTGGACACCTGGCAGTCTCCGGTATTGTTGATTCACCCGGATGATGACCGAAACGTCCATTTCGAAGAATCCCAGAGACTTTACGATGAGTTGAGAAAACGAAATGTCACAGTTGAAGGGATGGCCATTCCCGATGAAGTCCATTCATTCCTGCGACACTCACCCTGGGTAGAGGGCTATAGAAGGGCTGAGCAGTTCCTGAAGAAATATCTGAAGAAGTAACCTCTGAACAAAAGTAAGGCACCTTATGGCGCCTTACTTTTGTCTTCTCTCATGTTTTTTCATCACTTTACGTGCGCGCTGACGGACCATTTTCTGCTTCAGCGCCGAGAGCTTGTCGATGAAGAGAACACCGTCCAGATGATCAATCTCATGCTGAAAAGCTTCTGACAGCACACCTTCACCTTCTATCTCGAAAAACTCACCATGACGATCCTGTGCCCGGACCTTTACCCAACCGGCACGTTTAACAGAAGCCCAGCACCCCGGCAGAGACAGACACCCCATGTCCATCTTTTGCTCACCGGACTTTTCAATAATCTCGGGATTAACGATAACCAGTGGCTGACTCTGATCTGATGTCACATCAATGACCGCCACCCTGATACCAAGACCTACCTGAGTTGCGGCCAGACCGGCGCCATTAACGGCATACATGGTTTCAAACAGGTCATCCACGATTTTCTGAAAATCCGGACCAAAATCGGTAACAGGAGTGGTGGGTGCTCTAAGGACAGGATTGGATTCCGGAACCAGTTCTAAAATCGCCATGGAGTTTCTTCTGTGTGTATTTTGTTAGTCGTTACCAAACAAATATAGACAGAAACAGCCATGAGCCGGAAATGCTGCTCAAATGCTCCCCTAAATAACCAGAGAGCAAAATGAAGCAGCATTCACATCACCAGGAGTCTTTAACGAGACATCAGGAAGAAGTCAGCTCCATTGATTATTGTGGAGTCTTCAACCTTTCAGCCCATTTTTGTCTGGCTACCTGTTGCATATCAACGGCCTTGTCACTTTCATCCACAATTTCCTGACCCAGCAGGGTTTCGATCATATCTTCCAGAGTGACAACACCCCGGATATCTCCATATTCTGTCACGACCATGGCGATATGGCAGCGTTTTTCCAGAAACTTGCTCATCAGATTCGGCAGGGATTCATTTTCCAGCACCGCCATAAGCGGACGCTTGAGATCAGACAGCCTGACCTGATGCCCCTGATTCTGGGCTACCAGAATATCCATACGCCTGACAAAACCATTGATCTCATCTGGGTCTTCACCATAGACCGGCACTCTGGAAAAAGCATTATCCGGATACTTTTCCAGATACTCTTCCGTAGTGGTGGCTTCAGGGAGGGAAAACAGAACCGAACGTGGCGTCATGATCTCGATGATTTTAAGATCCCTGAAACGCAACATGTTCTTCATCAGATCCGACTCGGCGCCCATCAGAGCCCCCTCTTCCTCACCAATGTCGGCCATGGCACGGATCTCGTCACGAAGGTAAGGATTTTTCTTATCCTTAGGCGACAACTTCTTGGTAATAAGCTCAGTCATCCAGATTAAAGGTAGCAAAGCCTTAACCATGACAAGTATTTTCCAATCCTGAAATGAGCCTGAAGGCAGGTACTACTACCTAACCCTCGGCTTGTCGCTCATGAACTAATTGAAACAGGATTTCTCTGGCTTGTTGCAGCTTTCTGGCCGCTTCATTATCGGTCATGGCTTCCGCTTTGTCCTTTAGTTGGTCCAGTGTAATCCCTTCTTTCAGGTACTGTTCTGGTTCCTTCAGTGACAGGAACTTTTCGTAAGGGGTCATCATGTTTTCATAGCGGTA
>NZ_LASA01000117.1 GCF_001562015.1 Endozoicomonas arenosclerae
CATAACACTGGCTGATATTGATTCAGTCACCATCGACAGTGCCTCCATCAGCATCAGCAACAATTACGCTTCTGGCGAAGACAGTCTCTCGTTCAGTGATCACAATGGTATCTCCGGAAGCTGGAATGCTTCTACCGGCACTATGACACTGACGGGCACAGCCACTGTTGCCCAATATCAGGAAGCCCTGAGAACCGTTACCTACTCCAACAGTTCAGAATCACCCAGTACCGATAATCGCACCATCAGTTTCAGTGTTGATGATGGCTACGACAGCAGCAATATTGCCACCAGCACAGTCACCGTGACAGCTGTGAATGATGCGCCAGAGACAGAAGACTCTCTGGTCATCTCTGATGAAGATACCCCTTATATCTTCACCACTTCCGATTTTACTTTCACTGATCCAGACGCTGGACAAACTCTCCAGAGCATCACAATCAACCAGTTACCCGCTGCAGGTCAGTTACTCTTCAATGGCTCTGCCGTGACTGTCGATCAGGAAATCACTCGAACTGATTTATTAGCAGGCCGACTCAGGTTTGAACCTGAAGAGAATGAAAACGGTAATCTGTATGCTTCGTTCAATTTCCAGGTCAGTGATGGAGAACTTCTATCTCCTCAAGCCACCTTTGATTTCAACATCACTGCAGTCAATGACGACCCTACTGTCAGCTCTGCAATCACGGATACTGCTGTAGAAGATTCAGTCACCTTTCAACTTGAACTTCTGACGCACGCGAGTGACGTTGATTCTGGAGATACGCTTTCTGTTGATAATCTAGCGCTCAGTTCTGGTAACGATGCGGGTATTTCAATAAATAGCGACTCACTGATTATTGACCCCGGAGCCTATGACTATCTGCCTGAAGGGCAATCAGAAACTATTGTCTACAGCTACGACGTAGTGGATGGAAATGGAGGTTCTGTCTCTCAAACAGCCACTCTGGTCATCACGGGTACCAATGATGGTGCCCAGATTACCGGTGTGGATACTGGCTCTGTTACTGAAGACAGCCATGTAGATTCTCTGGTGGCAACGGGTTCTCTCACAGTCACTGATGCTGACCAGGGAGAAAGTGTTTTTCAGGATCAGACTCTAACGGGGAATTATGGCGACCTGACCATTAATGCTGACGGTGACTGGACCTATACCGCAGATAACAGTCTTCTTGCCATACAAGGCCTGGATGATGGTGAAACGCTTAGCGAAAGCTTTACGGTTACCACGGCAGGCAGTGACTCTCATACCATCAATGTCACTATTTCAGGTACCAATGACGCTCCGGTGATTGATGCCGGCATGTCCGACCAGACTGCTACAGAAGAGCAGGCTTTCAACTACCAGATTCCAGTCGATGCTTTTGCCGATATAGATGGAGATTCTCTGACCTATTCCGCCACTCTGAACGACGGAAGTCCTTTACCCTCTTGGGTCACATTCAATCCATCCAATGGCACTTTCTCCGGAACACCCGATGATCCGGACCTAGGACAAATCGTCGTCAAGGTAACGGCCAGCGACGGCGACCTTTCTGCTTCTGGCCAATTCAAGATTAATGTTACTGCTGTTAATGACCCTCCTGAACTTCAGGAATCACCTCTGGTTGATGGCATTGTTACCGCTCTGGATTTCAATACAGGTGCAGGCCTTCTAGCCAATGATCTGTCCTCGGAAGGCAACGATGCCAGCTTCACTGGTAACGTAAACTGGGTTTCCGGGCATGACAACACGGGCAGTGCATTCAATATGGATGGCACAGCAGGCTCTGCCGAACTGCAGGGCCTCAGCACCGGTGGTGCCATGACCATTTCTGCCTGGGTGCAATTTGACAGTTTTGATGAGCACTGGTCCCGAGTTCTGGATTTTGGTAACGGCCAAAGTGACAACAATATTGTGCTGGGTCATACCGGCGACAACAACGGCATTGGATTCCATATTTATTCCGGTGGCCCTGATGACCCAAAAGGCAGTCTTGAGATCAACAACTTCTTCACCGCTGGCGAATGGGTTCACGTTACAGCAACGGTTGAAGCCGATGGCACCATGTCTATCTACAGAAATGGTGAGCTTGCGGGACAAGCTGACGGTGTAGTACCTGCAGAAATGGTACGTACTGGTAACTTCCTGGGTAAGAGTCACTGGTCAGCAGACGGTTATCTGGATGGCAGCATTGATGAGCTGGTTATTACCAACGGTGCAGTCAATGCAGACCAGGCTAAAGCTATTTATCAAGCTGATACCGTCAACAACCTGTTATCTGACAGTTTCCATGTAGAAGAACACAGTACTTCGGGCACTGTAGTAGGCTCAGTGAATGCTACTGATGTGGACAACCCAAGTCTGACCTATTCCCTGACCAATGACGCCGGTGGACGCTTTACCATTGACTCCAGTACAGGGGAAATCTCGGTAGCCACCTCAGACAGCTCTCTGCTTGATCATGAAACCGGTGGGAGCCATAACATAACAGTACAGGTCAGCGATGGATCATTAACGGATACCCGGTCATACACTATCTACCTGACCGATGTTAATGATGCACCTGATGCTCAGGATGAGACAGTTTCTACACTGGAAGACAGCATCTACACCTTTACCGTTAGTGACTTTAATTTTAGTGATGCTGATGAAGGCGATTCTCTCAGTCAGATTCGTATTGATAATCTTCCAGAACATGGCGAGCTGCTTCTGAATGGAGTTGCCGTATCAGAGAGCGACACTGTCTCCCAGCAGGACATAACATCAGGGCTTCTGACATTCAGACCGGTACTGAATGCCAATGGCGATGGATACGACAGTTTTAGCTTTTCTGTCGCAGATCAGCAGGATGTTTTCTCTACTACCCAGAATGTCATGACAGTAGATGTCACGGCAGTGAATGATGCTCCTGTTGTCAGTGCTGGCATCAGTCATACCGTTAATGAAGATCACACTATTACCCTGACAGAAGCTCAGCTGCTTGTTAACGCTTCAGATATAGATGGGGACAATCTGACAGTCAGTAATGTCCGTGTAGACAATGGCAGCGTTGGTGTTACAGATAATGGCAACGGCACCTGGACAATCACACCTGTTGTCCACTGGTCAGGTACCAGTCAGCTGTCTTTTGATATTTCAGATGGCAATGCTTCTGTAACCAATACTCTTTCTCTAGCTATATCGCCCGATGCTGATGCCCCCTCACTGCTTTTCAATAACAGTGCTCAGAATGCCACCGTCAGTGTGAATGAAGACACGAGTATTGCGCTGAACCTTGCAGCAGATCTGACGGATACAGATGGCTCTGAAACCCTTAATGTTCTTATCGAAGATATTCCTGCTGGAGCTGAAATCACCGATGGCTCAGAGATAGTGACCTCCACAGGAGGCCCTATCAATGTGTCGAGCTGGAATCTTGCCAACCTGTCCGTTACCCCCACTGAGCATCACGAGACAGATTTCAGTATTACAGTCACAGCTACAGCCACTGAACAATCCGGAGGCGATACAGCTTCCACCACCCGCGAAATTCTGATCGATATTCAGCCCCAGAATGATTCTGCGATCATCACTGGTGTTAACACTGGCTCAGTAACCGAAGATGATTTCAGTACTTACGGCCCTTTGGGTGAAAGAGAACTGATTGCCACAGGCGATCTGGATATCCAGGAACATGATGCGGGAGAAGCCTCCTTTCAGGCAGAAACCGTAACCGGCTCTTACGGTGAGTTAACCATTAACAGCAGTGGTCAGTGGGAATACATTGCAGACTCACGACAATCTGAAATTCAGGAGCTGGGGGTTACAGAAACCCTTCAGGATACTCTCACTGTTCAATCCATAGATGGCACCACCCACGACATCACCATAACCATTCAGGGTGCCAATGATCAGGGTGACGGAGCGCCGGTGTTTCTTGGCTCACTAGCTGAAGACAACACTCTGGTCATCAATGAATCCTCCATTCTAAATGCGGTTACTGATATTGACGGCGATACACTCACGGTTAGTGCAATCCAGCTGCCAGTCGGAGGTCATTCCATCGTCAATAACAACGATGGCACCTGGACTCTGACGCCGGCTCAGGATTTCAATGGCATGCTGGAAATGCTTTATGTGTTCAGCGATGGTACACAGGGCTTTGAGGTCAACAACCTTGTCCGGGTGAACATTACATCTGTCGCTGATACTGCTGTCATTTCTGGAGATGATACAGCTACTCTGGCTGAAGACTCTGCCGCCACTCTCACCGCCAGTGGCTCTCTCAGTGTCACTGATCCCGACGCAGGAGAAGCAGGGTTTACCGCAGAAACCATCAATGGCAGTTACGGCACACTGACCATAGACGATGATGGTGACTGGAGTTACTCAGCCAATAATACCCAGACGGCCATTCAATCGCTTTCCGACAATGGATCATTACAGGAAACCCTGACTGTCCAGTCTCTTGATGGTACAACGCACGACATTACCATCACATTTACCGGAACAAACGACGGTCCGGTACTGGATTCAGCCATCACCAACCAGAGTGTTGCTGAGGACTCCGTATTCAGCTTCCAGATTCCTGAGAGTACCTTCAGTGATGAAGAAGGGGATGCACTGAGTTATTCCGCTACTATGGCAGATGGCAGTGCCCTACCCTCATGGCTTGGATTCAATACTTCTACCCGCACTTTCTTCGGTACTCCTGATAATGAAGATGTAGGCACGCTCAATCTGAAAGTTACGGCTACAACACCCGATGGTCGTTCTGCAGAGAGTACTTTCAACCTTGATATCACCGACACCAATGATGCTCCTGTTCAGGTTTTTACGGAATCCGGGGGGCAACTGGTCTTTGAGGCTGAACACTTTCACAGCAGCATCAGCCGAAGCGGAGAAACCTGGACAACAACCAGTAAGAGTGGAGCATCCGAAGGGAATGTAGTTACGACAGAGGACGGCAGCGGTGCCTATCAGGGCAGTACTGAAGGTAACAGTGCCGAGTTAACCTATGAGGTTCAGGTCGATACACCGGGAACCTATTATGTCTGGGTAAAAGGCTATGCCGCCGACGGCAATGCCGACAGTGTTCACCTGGGTTTGAATGGCGAATATCAGAACACCAGTGATGCCATTACAGGGTTTGGCTCCGGTGGTAACTGGTCGACGGGTACCATGGACTCTTCGACGGCCTATATTGAAATAATCGAAGCTGGTCGGCACCAGATCAACCTCTGGTTACGGGAAGATGGCTTCCAGGCCGATAAAGTCATCCTCACCACAGATCCGGATTTCGTCCCCAGTGGCAACGGTCCTGATGAATCTGACTATCTGAATGCACCTGCAAACCAGACGGCTACTGAAGACGTTGCATTTTCCTACACAGTATCCGAAAGCGCATTTACCGACATGGATGCAGGAGACAACCTGACCTGGAGTGCAACGTTATCAGACGACAGCCCATTACCTGACTGGCTCTCTTTTAACAGTTCAACAAGAACCTTTTCAGGGACGCCCGAGAATTCGGATGTCGGCTCTCTGGATATCAAGATCAGTGTGAGTGATGGTGACGCCAGTACTTCCACCAACATCAGCCTGTCCGTCACTAACGTCAATGATACAGCTGTTATTTCTGGCGTGAGCACCGGCACCGTTACAGAAGATGCCTCGTCCACTCTCACTACTACCGGCAAACTGGATATCAACGACATTGATGTCGGTGAGTCTGCCTTTACCGCAGCCAATTTTATCGGTGATTATGGCACTCTCAGCATTGATGCTGACGGTAACTGGAGCTACTCAGCAGATAATAATCAGTCTCCTATCCAGCAAATGGGTATTGGTGACGACCTGACAGAAACGTTTACTGTGCAGAGTCTTGATGGGACGACTCAAGATATCACCATTACTCTGCAGGGAACCAATGATGCCCCCACGGTTTCTTCATCCATCGACCTTGGAAGCATTGATGAAGATAACTCTGTCCTGATCACCGAAGCCCAACTGCTTGCCAACGCCTCTGATATAGACGGCGATAGTCTTTCTATCAGCAGCCTGTCTCTGGGAAACAATAGCCACGGCACCATTACTGATAATGGAAACAGTACCTGGACCTTTACTCCAGCAGCCAACTTCAACGGTGATGATGTTGCTTTCAATTTTGTGGTTAGTGATGGCCATTCTGGTGGAAACACCAATAGCTCAGCGGTCATTGACGTTAATGCCGTTGCTGACAGTCCTGCTATTTCACCCGACACGAGTGAAGAAGTCGTTACTAGCTGGGGATTTGAAGACACCGTAATCGGATCTGACTGGCAGGATGTTAACGCTTCACCTGATGGCTGGAGCAGTGCTGCCGGTCACTTTGAGTTACAGCGAAATGGCGCTGACAGCAATACGGCTTATGAAGGCAACCAATGGCTTGAGCTTGATACAGATCAGACGCTCGACGTCATCAGTTACCAGGCAGACACCAGCGACGGCCAACCACTGATTTTTGAGTTTGCCACCAGGGAGCGTCGAGCTGATACCACTGATGACTTTGAGATTTACTGGAATGGGGAGCAAATCGCCACTGTATCACCCACCGATAGCTGGACTGTTCATCGCATTGAGCTACCTCCAACAGGGGAAGATACCACCAGCCTTGAGATCAGGGAGCCCTCTGGGGCTAATGACTATGAAGGTTCACTGATCGATGATCTGAAAGTACTGAAAGTAGGCATTTCCGCCAGTGATGACCCGGATTATGACTTCAGTATCACCAGCCTCGAAGACACAAGCATTCCCCTGAATCTCGGCACCGTCACCAGTGGCGGCACAGAATCCATTTCCACCAGTCTGGCGGGTATTCCTGCGGGCAGCGTGCTGACAGACGGCTCCAACTCAATTAATGCTGACGGCAGCAATATCGATGTATCTGGCTGGAACCTTTCAGCCCTTTCCCTGACGCCTCCTGCTCACAGCAACTCTGACTTCACCATTACCGTTGCGTCTACTGCGACTGAAGGTAATGGCGACTTGGCCAGTAACAGCATCAGCCTCAGGGTTGAGCTTCTTACAGAGAACGATACTCCTACCGCTGTTAACCTTGATGCTCTCTCAGTATCCGAGAACTCGGATGGAGCTATTGTCGGAAACCTGAGCTCAACCGATGCCGATACGGGTGACAGTCACACCTATACCGTCAGCGACAACCGTTTTGAAGTCGTGAACGGTCAGCTGAAACTTAAGGACGGCATCAGCCTTGATCATGAAACAGAAAGCAGTATCTCTCTTGATGTCACCACTGAGGACAGCGAAGGTGCCAGCCATACCGACAACTTCACTTTATCAGTCACAGACATCAATGATGCTCCTGTCGTCACAGGCCCAACCAGTCACTCAACCAGTGAAGATAACAGCCTGACCATCACAAAAGCTGAACTGCTGGCCAATACGACAGATGCAGACAGTGATAATTTGTCGATCAGTAATGTACAGGTCACCAGTGGTCAGGTTTCCATAACAGATAACGGTAACGATACCTGGACAGTCACTCCCTCAGCTGATTGGTCAGGTAGCGGAGAACTGTCTTTTGATATCTCGGATGGGACGGTCACTGTTTCAGGCCAGGCTGATGTTACTGTATCTGCCGTTGCAGATACTCCGGATATCACAGTAACCGGCACAACCGTTATCAGTAACATGGATTTCAACGGAGGGCTGGCCTCAGGCTGGACCTCTGAGCATGATGTTGAAGTGCACAGCGATGGAGGTCCCGTTGGAGCGTCCAATAGCGGAACCAATGTTGCTGAGCTGGATGCAGGCAGCTCAGGCAACCCGGATGCTTATTACTACTCCGTTGATACCAGCCAGGGACACGACCATCAGATCTCACTCTGGGTTAAGCAGCGTGACAGTTATGATGGTACCGATGAAATAGAAGTTGTCTGGAATGGGCAGGTACTTCAAACCATTGATCCGGGAACCAGCTGGGAAGAAGTTACCATTAATCTTCCCGATACGGATCAGGCCTCTACTCAGCTGGCTGTAAGAGAGGTGGCGGGACAAAACAATGGCGTTGGCCCATTACTGGATCAGATCACCATCAGTCGCTTTGGTGCAGATGACAGCACAGATCCTGCTTACGACAAAGTAATCTCAAGTCAGGAAGATACCCGTATTGCTCTGGATTTAAGCTCATCGCTCAGTGATTCTGACGGTTCTGAAACACTGTCCATCAGCCTGAGTGGTATACCTGCAGGGTTTGCTCTCAGTGACGGAACTAATAGCCTGACTACCGACGGTAATGCCGTGGATGCGTCGAGCTGGAACCTTTCGAACCTCACCATCACTCCAGTTGCAAACCACGACTCCGATTTCACAGTCACGGTCACTTCCACAGCTACAGAAGCCAGTAACAACGATACTGCAACTCATACACAGACCATCCGGGTTGATATGCAACCCGTCGTCGATGCCGCCGAATTCAGTGGCGATGACAGTGCAACAGTGACTGAAGATGCAGCCGCCACTCTCACAGCTTCTGGCAGTTTATCGGTAACGGATGCTGATGGCAGCGCATCCTTCGTAGCTGAAACGGTGAACGGAACTTATGGCTCTCTGACGATCAATACTGACGGTAACTGGTCTTATTCTGCCGATAACACCCAAAACAGTATTCAGTCTCTGGATGATGGTGAACAGTTAACAGACGCTATGGTCATCAGCTCCAATGATGGTACGACACACACCATCGAGATCACGATTCAGGGAACCAATGATGCGCCATCCTTAGGCGCAGTTCAGACCATTTCTTCCAATGAAGATACCAGTTTCACTCTATCTGAAGCTCAGTTGCTCAACGAGGTATCTGCCACTGATGTAGATGGAGAAACCCTAAGCGTCAGCAATGTCAGTATTGACTCCAGTTCTATTTCCGTCATGGATAACGGTGATGGAACATGGACGTTTACTCCTGATGCCAACTGGTCTGGATCAGGACAAATTGCCCTCGATGTCAGCGACGGCACTGCAACCGTTTCCGGACAAATCAATGTCACTATTTCTCCTGATGCTGACGCACCTGTTATTACACCTTCCGGTGCGCAACTCATTACCTCAATGGATTTTGAGAATGATGATATTGCCAGCGGCTGGACATCGGAGAACACCCCTGAGATCAATCAGGCCAGTGTCTATGGTGTAACCGATGCTTCAGGTGGCAATGGTTATATAATGGACCTGGATGACAACGAAGGGGCGTCCGCAAATACTATCGACGCTCTTCGTTACACCCTTGATACCAGTTCGGGCTTCGATCATGAGTTAACGTTCAAAGCCAGAACCCGACCTGACAGTCTTGGCACAGACGATATGGAAGTGGTCTGGAACGGTGAGGTCATTCAAACCATCAGCCCAGCTTCAGACTGGGATACTGTCACGATCAGACTACCAGCGATCTCTGCAAGCTCAGGTGTACTTGAACTCAGGGAACTTTCAGCCAACAGCGAGAATGATGATCATGGCATTCTTCTGGATGATGTATCGATTCAAAGGCTGACAACCATCTCTGCAACAGAGGACACAGCCTTCGAGTTTGACCTCTCTGCTGCACTGGTTGATAACGATGGTTCTGAAACTCTGAGCTTAAGCCTTACCGGTATTCCTTCCGACTACACGCTCACTGATGGATCAAACACCGTTGTTTCTTCAGGCTCTGGTATTGATATATCCAGCTGGAATCTCAGTAATCTGTCTTTAACACCGGCCAGTAATGCGAACGCCAACTTCACCATGACATTGTCTGCTACCGCAACCGAGAACTCTGGAGGTGACAGTAGCACGACCACACACGCCATCCAGGTAGAGATAGAGGCTGTTAATGATTCGGCTTCTATCAGTGGCGACAATACAGGAGCAGTTGTCGAAGATACTGCAGCCACACTTTCAGCATCCGGCTCTCTGACAGTATCGGATGTCGACACCGGAGAAGCCAGCTTCACGGCTGAAACCATTAATGGTAGCTACGGATCACTGGTAATAGATGCTAACGGTGACTGGACTTACTCAGCAGATAACTCCCAGAGTGCCATTCAGTCATTGGGCGATAGTCAGACACTGAACCTTGAGGGTGACTGGAACAGTACAGCCCGAATTAACTCTGACCTGGTCACCAGCGATGACTTTACCGTCAGTCTTTGGGTTAAGCCGGATACTGTTGATGGAAGTTACCATGGATTCTTTGGCTCCCAACCCAGTGATCCCAATGACCGATCGCCTTCTCTTTGGGTAGCACCGGACGGAGATCTGCACTGGTCATCAGTCGACGTCAATGGTGGAAGCTATTCAGGTCTGACAGATTCTCTATTCACTCAGGGTGAATGGGCGCATATCACCTGGGTCAAAGATGGCAATGAATATCGCTTCTACAAAGATGGCAACCTCGTTCACACTGACTCTGCACCGGATAATGTAAAGCTTTCGGGCTATACCGAGTTAGGCCGGGTAGATAACACACTTGATGGCCAGCTGGATGACCTGCAAACCTACAGCAGGGCGCTGACACCGTCAGAAATAGCCGACACCATGAACGGTGAAACGCAACCCGATCTACTGTCTCACTATGACTTTGCAGGCAGCAACTTAACAGAAGCCTTAACAGACAAGTCGGGCAATCAGGCTACAGGAACATCCAACGGCAGTCTGGAAGATTCTGACCTGATAACCGGTCGAGCAGATACTTTGACAGATACCATCACGGTTCAAAGCCAGGATGGTACAACACACAACATCACAATCACCCTGAGCGGTGACAATGACGCACCCGTTGCTGCTACCAGCAACTCAGTGAATCTTGCCCTGAATGAAGATGCCAGCCTGGTGATTACCGAAGCCCAATTGCTGGCCAGAGTATCTGATGTAGATGACAGTCACTTATCACTCTCTAATGTCACCTTAACTTCCGGGCAAGCCACTCTTGTGGATAACAATGATGGTACCTGGACCCTGACGCCTGATGCCGACTGGTCAGGCAATGGAACAATATCATTCAACATTTCTGACGGCCACTCAGTGTCGACTATTCAGACAGGCTTTGATGTTGCCTCAATAAATGACGCCCCGATTCTTGCCAACAGCGTCAGTGACCAGTCCGTCAATGAAGACTCTTCTTTCAACTTCACCGTGCCCGAGAATACCTTCTCTCACGCTGACGGAGATACCTTAACCTTTACTGCAACCCAGGCGGATGACTCAGCAATACCTGACTGGATTAGTTTCGACCCATCCACAAGGACATTCTCTGGCACACCGGATAATGACGACGTTGCCACTCTTAACCTGAAGGTGACTGCTACCGATGAAGATGGAGAAACTGTCGATGCGAGCTTCAGCCTGGTCGTCAATAACGTAAACGATGCGCCATCTCCAGTCTTTGCCCAGGACAACGGACTGGTATCCATCGAAGCAGAACATTTCAGCAGCCAGGTCAATCGCAGTGGGAATGCTTGGAGTGTTAAAAGTGATAGCTTTGCTTCAGGCGGAGAATACGTTGATACGGCAGATAATGGTCTTGGATTTGATCAAGACTATACAGGCCAAAGCTCAGAGCTGACATATGACATTCAGTTTGATTCTGCGGGTACTTATTACGTATGGGTTCGTGGTAATGAGACAGATGGGAATGGCGACAGTATTCATATTGGTCTGAATGGGGAGGCTGTCGAGAGTGGCAGTCGCATTGATTTCGACTCTACATCAATGGAGTGGGCTAACGACCGAATGAATGGTGCTGGTCGTATAACTATAGAGGTTACTGAGCCAGGTACTCACCAACTTAATTTATGGATGCGTGAAGACGGTACTGGGGTTGATAAAATTGTTATCAGCGATGATGTCAACTATGTGCCTTCCGGTTCAGGCCCGGCAGAGTCTGATTATGTAGGTCTATCTGATCAGACAGTGGCTGAAGAATCTGCCTTTAGTTATACCGTTGATGCCAATGCTTTCAATGATCTCGACGGTGACAATCTCGCGTTCTCAGCCACTCTGTCCAATGGCGACCCACTACCTGCCTGGATGAGTTTTGATGCAGGAACCCGAACCTTCTCGGGCACACCAGACGATCCTGATGTTGGTACTGTACAGGTGAGGATTACCGCCAGTGATGCTTCTTTAAGTTCGTCTGCTGATGTCAATATCAATGTCAGTGCTGTTAATGATGCTCCTATCGCGCCCGTACCTGAAGTGGATCAGTTTGCCTTCACTTGGGGTGGCTCCAGCATGAATGGCAAAACAGCGGACTCTTATACCCTGCCAGATGATTACAATCTTGGGGATACCTTCTGGGTTCACAAGAACGACGATATATTCAGAAAAGCTGTTGAAGTACAGATCAGTGATAATGGTGATGGAACTGTAAACATCAAAGCAGTTTCGTCTGCCTATACGACTCAGTCCAACTGGAACAGTTTGACAACAGAACAACAGGCTAACTTTTTCGAAAGCGGCTCTGGTACTACACAGACTGTCTCAACATCCAATTCAAGCCCAGGCTACGGCATCAGTGATGTATCAATCAATGGAGGACCTACTGTTTCTGGCTTCCTGGATACATCCACTGGAAAAAATCTTGATCCATTCTCTTCTGTTGAAAACAGCTCGAATGGAACGATTGTCGGCTCCGTTACTGCAACAGACGTAGAAGGTGACAATCTGACATTCAGCCTCTCCAATGATGCTGGCGGACGCTTTGCCATAGACAGTTCAACCGGGCAAGTTACAGTAGCTGATGGCAGTCTTCTGGACTATGAAACGGCATCTACTCATAGCATCACAGTGCAGGTCAGTGACGGTGAACTCACGTCAGAGCAAACCTACACGGTTCAACTAAGCGACACCAATGACGCTCCGGAACTGGTAGGAAGTATTGACGACCAGACAGTAGCGGAAGAATCGCCTTTCAGTTACACCTTACCTATCAATGCTTTCTCTGATGATGAAGGTGATGCACTGACTTACAGCGCCAGCCTTGCCAGTGGTGACCCCTTACCTGCCTGGCTGAGCTTCAATGCTGGAACCCGAACCTTCAGTGGCACACCCGACGACCCGGATGTTGGCAATATTTCTGTAAAAATCACCGTGTCCGATGGCTCTGATTCAACCGATGTGTTCTGGTCAGTCAGCGTCACAGCAGTCAATGATGGGCCAGATCTCGTCAGTGATACAAACACCGATGAAGCCTCCATAGAAGGTACTGCAATAACAAGCTCTGCCAGTGTTCTGGCCAATGATAGCGATGTTGAAAATGATCCTCTGACCGTTACTGATGTTAACGGAACCACGGTTTCTGGATCGACCACCATTGAAGGTGACTATGGTGACCTGACCATTTCTGGCGACGGTAACTGGACTTACACACCGGCCTCTGTGGATCTATCATCCGGCCTTGTTGCGCACTGGTCGTTTGATGAAACATCAGGCACCACTGTTTCCGACGGTACCTCCGGTACTTCCACCGATGGTGTACTGAAAGAAGGGGCAGCCTTTGTATCTGGCGGTCTCAATGGTAATGCGGTGCAGTTTGATGGCGCCAGTGCTCTCGTCGACATTACCGATTCCAGTGAGTTGAACACCTATTCAGGCAACAAGACTGAGCGAACCATCGATTTCTCCTTCAAGATTGATTCTGACAATGATCTCAGTGGTCGACAGGTGTTGTACGAAGAAGGCGGTGGCAGTAAAGGCTATAACATCTACATAGATGACGGCACTCTGTATGTAGGCGCCTGGGCCAATGAAAATGGCTGGGATAATGGCACCTACCTCACCACAGATATCAGTTCCATCAGTAGTAGTGACTGGCAACAGGTTTCGCTGGTCCTTGATTCAGACAACAACTCCCTGAAAGCCTACTTCAATGGCGAAGAGTTCGGGTCAGGACATGCTGAAGCAATGGGACATCACGGTGATGAAGCATCGTTCGGTAGTGTATCGCTTCACTACAACGAAAGCTCAGGTGAAACCCTGCGAGGCGCGACACGTTTCCATGATGGTTCCGTAGATATCCCGGAAAACCACTTCGGCTTTGATGGCCTGATTGATGAAGCCAGAATCTATGACCGGGCCTTGAATCATCAAGAAGTCAAAGCACTGGGTTATGAATTTGAAACCAGCACGCTCCAGGATACCTTCACATACACCGTTTCTGACGGTACCGACACTGCCACCTCAACACTTACTATTGACGTCAACCGGGTACCGGAAGCGCTCTCTGGCACTCTTTCCGCCACCGAAGATGGCGGAGCCATTGCTGGACAGTTAAGTGCTATTGATCGTGATGCTGGTGAGTCCCTGACGTTTGCCGTGGAAACTCAGCCCTCCGAAGGCAGTGTGACCGTGAATGCCGATGGTTCCTATAGTTTCAATCCCGGAGCGGATTTCCAGGATCTGGCTCAAGGCGCCACAAGAGACGTCACTTTTGACTATCGAGTCACAGATGCGCAGGGTGACTCCAGCACCAATACCGTCACGATTACAGTGACCGGTACCAACGACACGGCCAATATTACTTCTGTTGAAACCTATACCGAAGACTTCAATGATTTCTCAGCGGGGGATCTCAACGGCCAGAATGGCTGGGTGACCGAGAAGTCCAGTTCTGTGGACCTTTCTCTGGCAGATATAGGGGAGGATGGATCCCAGGCGCTCAGCTTTAATCAGGTTTCAGCATCGGCAGCCGGTTCATTACTCAATTCCGTTCCTGATCTCAGCAATGCATCTATCTTTGCCTTTGAGGCTGACATTGCCAAAAACTGGTGGGGGACTGATTTCAGCATAGGTGGTGATAACAACAACGATGGCAAAATTGGCAAGAATGATAATGAACAGGCCATTAGCATCAAGCCTGCTGATCACAACGACACCTTGACGCTGAAATTAGCCGACGGTTCAACTCAAACTGTTGCTTTCTCGCCTTCAGATGGTAATGGCTGGACCCGCTTCAGAATTGAGGTCGATCTTGAAGCAAACAGTGGTAGCGGTGCCATAACTGTTAAATATAAAGACCTCTCTGCCGGTGAAACCGAATGGACTACAGTGTCAGGATTGTCTGGCATTGATGCTCAACTCAATCCTGCTGCTTCTGATCATACTAATCCGGATAACTGGAATGGCATCTACATAAACGGCGATGGTCAAGGCGTCAGAGTAGACAACCTGATGCTGGAAGCGAAGGGCGATACAACAAATGCTGCTCTGACTGAAGACAGTGGTGTGGATGGCAGTGGTAACCTGGTGAAAAGTGGGCTTCTGATCGTCAATGATACGGATACCGGTGAAGGCAACTTCACTGCAGAAACCATCACCGGTAGTTACGGCTCCCTGACCATTGATGCTTCAGGCAATTGGACTTACACAGCCAGCAACAGTCAAAACGCGATTCAATCTCTGGATGACGGAGAGAACGTCACCGATACCCTCACCGTGCAAACCGCCGACGGTACCACTCATGATATCTCTGTGGTCATCAGTGGCATGAATGACGGTCCATCGGTTGCCAATGTCGACCTGGGCAGCAGCAACGAAGATACCGATCTGGTGATCACGGAAGCACAACTGTTGGCCAACAGTTCTGATATCGACGGTGACAGTCTGAGTATCACAGCGCTGACCTTAGACAACGGCAGTCATGGATCTCTGACGGATAATGGCAACGGTACCTGGACGTTCAGTCCTGCCGATAATTTCAACGGCTCCGACATCAGTTTCAGCTTTACTGTCAGTGACGGAACTGTAACCTCTTCAGCTACAGCGACGGTCGATGTGACAGCGGTCAATGATGCGCCAGAACTCTCAGGCAGTCCTCTGATCAGTGGCATTGATGCGGCATACAGCTTCTCCGACAGCACTGACACTTCTGGCAATGGTAACGACCTGACGCTGAGTGGCAGTGCCACACTGGGTACCGGTCATAACGGTGGTCAGGCCTTTGAAATGGATGGTACTGCAGGCCATGCCGATATTGCCGGACTGCAGACCGGTGGTGCAATGACCCTTTCAACCTGGGTGAAGTACGACAGCCTGAGCCAGAGCTGGTCACGTATTGTTGATTTTGGTAACGGTTCAGCCAACAACAATATTATCCTCGCTCATGATGGTCCAACCGATACGATTGCCTTTGAAATCTACGACGGGGTGGGATCCCCAGCGGATGGCGTTCTCAAAATCAGTAACTTCTTTACGGAAGGTGAGTGGGTACATGTCACTGCTACGGTGGATGACACCGGTGCCATGCGCATCTATAAAAACGGCGAGTTAGCCGGTGAAAATCTAAATGGTGCGGTTCCGCCGGAGCTGGTTCGAACCAACAACTATATAGGTAAAAGTAACTGGGATGGGGACGGTTCTCTGGATGGTTCCATTGATGACCTGGCCGTATTTAACAGCGCTCTCAATGCGGATCAGATCAAAGCCGTCTATGAAGCGGATTCTGTCGAGAATCTTGTAAGCGATGCGTTCCATGTGGTGGAAAATAGTGCTAACAGCACCGTACTGGGTTCAGTTGCGGCCACTGATATTGATACCGCCAGTAATGAACTGACCTATTCACTGAGTAACGATGCCGGTGGCCGCTTCACCATTAACAGTACAACCGGCGAAATCACCGTAGCAGACAGTGGTCAACTGGATCATGAGAGCAATGCCACTCATACCATTACGGTTCAGGTGAGTGATGGTGAGCTGAGCAGCACCCGTGACTATACGGTTTATGTTACCGACATTAATGAAGCACCAACTGCGGCGGACAACACACTCTCGACCAATGAAGATACCGGTTATACGCTGACACTGGCTGATCTTGGGTATAGCGATCAGGAAGGTGCAGAGATGACCCAGATTCAGGTGTCAACACTGCCCACTGAAGGCGCGCTGAAACTCAATGGTGCTGCTGTAACCGCAGACCAGATTATCTCTAAAGCGGATATTGACGCGGGTAACCTGGTCTTCGAACCTGACAGCAATGAGGCCGGGGACGACTATGCGTCCGTTGGCTTCAAGGTACATGATGGTAATAGCTACTCGGGGGAACACAACCTGACCTTTAATGTTGCAGCCGTTACCGATGGCGCAACATTGAACGATATCGGCACACAGGTTCTCAATAGTACATTTGATGGCAATAATGCTGATGGCTGGCAGAGAACGAACCCCTCTAACATCGGTAGCTCTCTAGTACAGAACAACGAGCTCTACAACTGG
>NZ_LASA01000118.1 GCF_001562015.1 Endozoicomonas arenosclerae
TATTGGGGTAATCACTTTTGGTCAAAAGGCTACTGTGTCGATACTGTCGGAGTAGATGCAGAAATGATCCGTAAATATGTGAAGTACCAAGAAAAGAAAGAACGTCTCCAGCAGGAGATAGATTTCAGGAAATAATCTGCAATCTTGGGGCAACTCTCACCAGCCTTCTCTGAAGGCTGGCGGTTTCAGCCCCCTTATAGGGGGGGCATAAAGCAAAACCACGTTCTAAGAACGTGGATCATTTACTGGGCTGAGTCAGGCTTCTATAATAGGTTTTTGGTGTCGTGTTTCAGGAGTCATACATTGTCCATCCCTGTTGAGATCTGCATTAACAGTTTAAACCCAGACTATGTTTATCGTTCTGTCGCAGCTGCTTATGATGGCGGTGCTTCACGCATTGAGTTATGCGGAGATATGTCTGTAGGCGGTGTAACACCTGATCTTACTCACCTTGAAGCTGCAAGAGAGGCATTCAGGGATCGACCCGGTCTTCTTTGCATGATACGTCCCCGTGGTGGTGATTTTGCATTCGGTTCTGAAGAAGTCTTGCTGATGGAGAAGCAAATTTCTGATGCTGCAAAAGCAGGGGCTGACGGCGTTGTCATTGGTGCGTTGCAACTTCCTGGCAATACCATTAATAGAGATGTATTGGGGCGGCTTGTTGATACTGCAAAGACTCGCAATTTGTCTGTGACTTTCCACCGCGCCCTGGATGCAACACCTAATGTATTTGAAAGCCTGGAAGTGCTTATTCAATACGGCGTTGATCGTATTTTGAGTAGTGGAACTGCATGGGGGTCAGCAGACGGGGCTTTTGAAGGTGTGAAAATGCTTGAGCAGTTGATGCTGAGAGCGGATAAAAAGTTAGAGCTGGTGGTTGGTGGAGGTGTCGTTCCTGATAATATCCGGAAGATTCTCGACCAGCTGCCGGTAGAAAATCATCCTGTCAGTGTGCATGCCTACAGCAGTGTGCTGGAAGGGGGGGAGGTGTCCGTTGAGAGAGTCCGTTCTCTCTGTCAATCTGTGGAAGCTTTTCAGTAAAACGATCTACATAGCCTTGATCGCTTCTTCCATTTCGGTACGGATATTGTCTGACTGAGTACCAAAAATAGCCTGCATATTCTGGCCTACCACCACCACAGCGGTGGCACCTAACTGTTTGATGGCGTCCTGGTCGACGTCATCAGGGTTGTTGACAGTGACTCTGAGTCGAGTAATGCAGGCGTCCAGGTTCTTGATGTTCCCTTTTCCTCCAAATGCAAGAATGAGATTTCTGGCCAGATCACTGGAAACAGTGACTTTGGCAGCCATCTCGGACTCTTCTTCTCTGCCTGGTGTCTTGAGATCCAGCAGGGTGATCATAACCCTGAAAATAATGTAATACAGAACGGCGTATATCGCTCCCAGCCCGATTATCCATGAGGGTTTGGTGGCAATGCTGTAGTAGAGGGCATAATCAATCAGGCCATTGGAGAATGACATGGCCATCTTGATATCAAGGTAGTTGGTAATGGCATAAGCCAGACCTGCCAGCAGAGCATGGATAACGTAGAGAATGGGGGCTACAAACAGGAATGAGAATTCAATGGGTTCGGTGATACCGGTCAGCAGGGAGGTGAGTGCTGCTGATATCATTAAACCTGCTGCCTTGTGCTTGTTTTTAGGTTTGGCGCAATGCCAGATAGCTATAGCTGCTGCTGGCAAGCCAAACATCTTGAACAGGTAACCTCCGGCCAGGAATCCTGCAGTGGGGTCTCCAGCAAAGAATCGGGCAATATCACCTGTGTATACATTACCTGATGGATCAATGAATTCGCCCATTTCCATTTGGAAGGGGACATTCCAGATATGATGCAGTCCAAAGGGAATCAGAGCGCGCTCAACCACCCCGTAAACAAAACCTGCCATAACCGGGTTTTCAGTCACGGACCATTGTGAGAAGGCATCTATTCCGTCCTGAATTGGTGGCCAGATAAAGCTCAGGAGTATGCCCAGGAAAATAGCGCCAATGGCCGTGATAATTGGAACAAAGCGTTTTCCGGCAAAAAAGCCAAGATAGTCGGGCAGTTTGATCTTGTAATAGCGATTAAAGAGCCAGGCCGCCAGAATGCCTACAATGATGCCTCCGAAGACCCCCGTCTCTATGGTATCGATGCCCATGATGGAACTGGGTTCAACACCCAGTTCAGTAGCCATAATGCCCATGGTGCCGAGCATGACCACATAGCCAACGATAGCGGCTACTGAGGAAACACCATCATTGTCTGTGAGGCCAATGGCTGTCCCAATGGCAAAAATCAGAGGCAGATTGCCAAACACCATGCCGCCTGCCTGGGCCATGATGCTGGACATGAGGTCTGGAATAAAATCGAAGCCGGCACTGCCTACACCCAGCAGTATCCCTGCAACAGGTAGAACTGCGACAGGCAGCATGAGTGCCCGACCTATCTGCTGAAGTGTGCCGAATGCAGATTTGACCATTGGGAGACTCCGGGAGGAAGATTCTAATCTGAGAGCTAGCTGAAGGTTTATGAATTGATGCAAGAATAGACCAAACAGCCGTGAGCGTAGGAAAAACATTTTCAATTCAAGGTCATGTGGCTCACTTTAAAGCTCAAGGAATATGGCCATGCAGTCATGTATGGATTTGCCTCGATATAACTTCTCGATTTACACACGGATGCCATTCATCCTGAGTTTATTAAAGGGTGGTGGTATTAGGCTTCGACAGATTTAGCCCGAACGGGTTTTGAGAGTTCAGACAGGTCCTGTGTGCTGGTAGCTCTTTGATCTGAAACTCTCGAGACGTCTTTTGTATAAATTCCCATGGAACATGCTGTCAAATGAGCGCAGTTGCACAGTGATCATGGCTGAGGAGTGTCATTTTATTGTTCCTTTTTAATGTTCTTAATGCACTGAGTTTTAAGGCTTTTTTCTGAGCCTCTGAAAGGTGTGCAAAGTGAGTCGCGCTTAAAGTTTAAAGGCGGGCATTTTAAGAGTGACCTTCAGAAATTTTTAGAACCTCAGGTAATTAGCAAGATTGGAAACGTTATTTCAGGGTATGTGCTATTTAATAGCCTCACTGTATGAGCACCTAATATGACTTTATACAGCCCAGTGCTGTGCATCTGAATTTGATTGAAGGAGATAATCATGCTTAAGAAAATGCTTAAAGTGACTTCTGCTGCCGCTCTGGCTGTTTTTACTGTGAGTGCCTCAGCCGCTGACCTGGACGTGTTTGGTAATATGTTCGGAAACATGGCCAATGTGCATGTAATGAATGATGGCCAGCCCGCTTCAGAGGGTCAGGTCATGGTTATGGACACAAACGGCAATGTGGTTGGACAGGGAGAGGTTGACGGTCAAGGTCGTGCTCAGATTTACTTGCCTTTCACCAGTGGCGTTGGTACCTGGAAAATTGTTGCCAGAAGCGGTGGTATGGAACAGAGCTCAATGATTTTTAATCCGGGCCCAATGGGTCGCAGGTAAGACTTCACTGAACGGAAATAAAAAACGGAGCCGTTGGGCTCCGTTTTTTTTCGTCTTTCGATTACTGCTTGATGCTGAATGGCATACTCAAGATCAGTTTGAAATCAGTTTCATCCTGGAAGAGGTTGGTATAGCCATTCCAGGCCGTTGCATCCGTGTCATTGAAGTACTGAGTGAAGTGCAGGCCGATGTTCGCACCTTTCAAAGCACCATTCTGGATGGAGTAGTTGGCAAACAGGCTGTAAGCATACTCTTTCAGATCATCATACCCGGTGGCTTTGGAACCAAAACCGTAAGCGCCACTGATACCGGCACTGAATCCTGGCGCATCTATATCTGAAAAGTCTCGACTGGCTGAAAGGAAGAATGCCAACTCTTCATCATGGTTGAAGTCAGAGCGATTATTCCACCAGATGTCATAGGCGCCGTTAGAGCCACCAAACTGTGTGGTCAGACGATAGGTGAAGTTTTCAGAAACTCCTTTAACTTTTGATTCCGCAGATGTGTAGGTGGCTTCAGCCCTGTATGAATATTGGCCTGAAGACATGCTTGTCAGCAGGGCAAGCTGGAAAGCGGTTGAATCATACTTTTCGTCATCGCTGGTCACGTAAAGCTGTGGTGACCAGTTTACGCCGCCGGCTGTTTCACCTTTCAGTTTGATGTGAGCATTCTTTCTGTCGCCATCGGTCAGAGCACCGTAACCAACATCAAGTGCGATGCCATTTTCCAGTGTGTAGCGGGCACCTGTCGAGTAAACTTCTCCGGCATCTTTATTGAGAGTGGTTCTGAACTCGTAGTCGTTTTTATACCAGGGCGCCTTATATTGATCTGCCACCACCAGACCCAGTGATACGCCGCCAAACTGAGTGCCAATTTCACCACCGCGATAGGTACCTGGAGCAAAAGACCAGTTAACCCCTAATGTGCTGGGTACAGAAGGCTGGAAGTAACCCAGTTTGGCCGTGCTGTTCTCCCCAAGTTTGAACTTCAGGGCTGCAGTGCCTATAGAAGCGCCATTGACATTACAGTCAGTCCAGATGTTGGTGCACTTGGCGTCTTCCGGATTCTTGTCGTACGGGTTATCAACATTCCAGAAGTTCATTTCATGATCAGGACTGGCGTCCTGCCACATGTCATAGGTGGCATAAACCATAGCGTCCAGACCCACAAAGTCATTGATATAGCCAGACTGGAAGCTCAGGTTGGCAAAGGCGGAACCGTGATCGAGGTTGCTGGCCTTGGAGGTGTCTTTGCCATTGGCATCAGTACCCGCACGATCCCTGTCACGAAGGAAGAAGTTTACGCTACCGCTGATGGAGGAGTCTGCGAAGAATGGGGAGGCTTCATTGGCAACAGCACTTGAAGGGGCGGAAAAAGCAACAACAGTACTGACGGCAGCACTTAGCAGTGACCTGGTCATGATTTTCATTATTATTATGTCCCTGTGTATGTCTTGTTGGTGTGAATTTCTAACAAGGGCTGGGTAGCCAGCTGTTTGAATTCACTTTGTTATTGGACGCCATATCTGTACTGCTGGATCACAGAATGAAACCGGTTACATGTGGTTATTATTGTGCTGCATTTTCAGATCTTTGCTGTGACAGAGTTCACAAAAATGTCAATTTGGTGAAATAAAAATGAACTTTTTAAAGTGAGGGTGGCCGGTTCATTAAGGGAGGGAAAGGGAGTGCTGTCTAGTGTTTAGGCGAGTGATATCTCTTCCGCCGCAGAAGCGGCGAAAGATCAATGGAAAGCCCTGTTTATAAGGCTTTCAGACGTTCAGGGCGAAGCCTGTTGTGATACGAAATTGTAGTCGGTCAGCTCAACGCCACGATCAGCCAGCTTCTGTTTCAAAGACTCTGAATTCAGTATTTCGGTCTCTTTAACTCGCTGAATACAGTAAGAGCTCATCTGATAAAGAGCAGGGTCAATGAACGCCGGGTGACACATAAGTTCAAGAATACAGTTACTGCCCTGAGAGGCGATTTCCTGATCAACAATTTCTAGCAGCATGGCTTCACTGACATCGCCATAAAATTCATCACTGAATCGATAGCTGTATTCGCCAATGGTACTGACTTCTTTTGAATCCACCGTTCTTAAGGGGATTCCCATTTCACTGGCAATCTTTTTTACTACCGGGTAGGCGACAGGGTGGCCATAGCAGTGGTGGTGGCTGTCAAGATGAGTGGGCTTCAGACCCAATGAAATAAAATGGTCGATTTGAGCACGAAACTCTTTTTCAACTTCTTCGGGGCAGATGTTTTCATTGCCATAAAAGTCGGTCTGGGAATTAAACTGACCCGTTTCATCCGTCAGTGTCTTAAGACCCTTGCACAGAGAATGTCCGGCGGTCAGACGCAGATGAATGCCGATTTTCAGGCCGGGATACTCTTTGGCCAGCTCAACGCCATGAGCTTCGCCTGGCATACCTACCATCATGGTGGTGGAACGAACAATACCATTTTTATAGGCGTCAATGATGCCGTAGTTGACCCCTTCACTGAGCCCGTAGTCGTCGGCATTGGCAATCAGTTTCATGACTTCTCCTGTGAAAGCCGGAAGCTGTCACATGCTTTATCGTGAAAATTTATGGCTTCCCGGTGCAGTGAACCGGGAAGTGTATTTCAGTGAGCGCGTCTGGATTACTTCTTCAGATCAAACTGAGGCAGGTAGTCGGCATTTTGCTCCAGAATGTCATCCAGAATGGACTTGGCAATCTTGGCACTGGGGATCAGCGGATTGGCGGTCAGTGCCTGCAGAGCTTTGCTGTAATCTCCGTGAACGGCAGCTTCAACCGCCAGAGATTCATAAGACTTCACTGAACGGGCCAGGCCAATCTGGTTTTCAGCCAGTTCACCCATAGAGATCGGGTGGGCACCGCCACTGTCAATGACAGAACTGATTTCCACGACACAATCATCAGGCATATTGCTGATGGCGCCATTGTTAACAGTGTTTACAACATTGATCATGCCCGTGTCATTGAACAAAGAGTCCACCAGGTTCAGGGATACGTCGGAGTAATAAGCACCACCCCGTTTTTCCAGCTGAGGGGGTTTGATGTCCAGATTCGGGTCACGGTATAGCTCGAACAGTTCTTCTTCTGTTTTCATGACCTGTTCAGCACGGGTTCCTTTGGACTTGGCGGCTTCCTGCTCTTCAGCCAGCATTTCGTCCTGCATGTAGAAGTAGCGGTGGTAAGGGCAGGGGATGACGCCCAGGCCACGCAGGAAGTCTGGATCCCAGGGAGATTCATGAATGTTGTTCATATTCATGTGAGCGCCGTCGCACAGTTTCTCGATCAGGTCGCCGGTAATGTCTTTTCCATCCAGACGAACATCGCTCATCCAGACCAGGTGGTTCAGGCCTGCAAATGTGGTTTTGATGCGATCAAAGTCAACGTTGAAAGCCTTGGCCACATCGTGATGCATGTGGATAGGGACGTTACACAGACCCAGAGCTTTGACTTTGGTGTACTTGGTGATGGCCTCGGTCACCATGCCTGCCGGGTTGGTGAAGTTGATCAGCCAGGCATCCGGAGCCAACTCTTCGATGTCATGACAGATATCCAGAAGAACAGGGATGGTTCTCAGGGCTTTAGCCAGGCCGCCCGGTCCAGTGGTCTCCTGACCAATGACATTGTATTTCAGAGGAATGCGCTCATCACGAGCACGAGCCGCCAGTCCACCCACACGCAGCTGGGTCATGATAAAGCTGGCATCTTTGATGGCTTCGCGACGATCCAGAGTTGCACGAACAGTGATGTCCAGGCCAGCTTTGGAAACCATGCGCTGAGCCAGACGGGTAACGATTTCAAGCTTTTCGCGGCCGGCGTCAATATCCACCAGATCAATCTGTGCCACGGGCAGGCGATCGGCTCTTTTGATCACCCCTTCAATCAGTTCTGGCGTGTAACTACTGCCACCACCAATAACGGCGAGTTTCAGTTTTTTCATCTGTATACCTTCACTTCCGACTGCTGCCTTGGCCTGCCTGGATAAAGATTGAATCGGCAGGAACTCAGGCTGCAGAAAATGTTTTTACTATCAAAATGCAGCCATCGGGATGCAGCTGTTTCTAATCATTCAGATGAGGCTGCACTATCTAGCTTTTGGCTGTTTTTTTAAGCTCATGGCTTTTCGGACAGCAGTCGTTTCAGGCTTTGCAAAGCTCTTGTTTTGAGCCAGCAGACACAGACTACGGGCAGAGGACTGTCTGACCGAAAGCTAATTGAGTTTCCTTACTGAATTTCTCAGGCGCAGCTCCCCTTCAAAATGGGTGTGATCCGGCCTGGTAAAACCCTCCTCCCTGAGTCGATTCATTAACAGTGTGCCGGCGACGCTGGCCATCTCGGTTACGGGGAAATGCAGAGCTGTGACATGTGGGGTGAGGAATGTGCACAGGTCCACACTGTCGTAACTGATCAGGGAAACGTCTTCGGGAACACGGATATTGCTCTCACGAAATGCATCCATACAGCCCGCAGCCATCTCTTCACTGCAGGCATAAACAGCGGTAAAGGGTTTACCGGTAGAAAGCAGTTGTTTAGCACCTTCATATCCGGCTTCTCTCGTATAGTTGCCTTCTGTGACCAGGTCCATATCCAGAGCTATGTCGTGTCGTGTCAGGGCATTGGCATAACCCTGAAAGCGTTCTTTGGCCTTGGATTTGGTCAGCTTACCGGCCAGACAGGCTATATCGGTGTGACCATTCTTGAGCAGAATTTCTACCGCACTGTCACTGGCTTTGATGTGATCAAAGGTGATGCAGCGCTCAGCAAGGGCATCGACATAGCGATCAAGAAGTACAAAGGGAGGCGCGGTTTCGGCAATGGCTATCAGTTCGTCATCACTCAGGTAACGTACGTGAAGCAGAAGGCCATCGACCCTCATGTTGATCAGGTAATCAATGGCAGCGCGTTCACTTTCCGCACTGTGCTTGCCCTGGGTGACAATCATGACTTTTCCGGCAGAGTCCACTACCTGCTGAACTTCGGCCATCAGGTCGCCAAAGAAGCCACCTCGGAAAGACGAAATCATCAAACCAATGGTGTTGGTGGTGTTGCTGGCCAGAGACTGAGCGACAGGGTTTGGGCGGTATTTTAAATCGTCGATAGCGGCCTTCACCCGCAGGCGTGTGGCCTCAGTGACCTGCCCGGTGTTGTTCAGTACCCTGGAGACTGTTGCCCGGGATACTTTTGCTCGCTCTGCGACGTCTTTTATTGTTGCCATTAGTCCAATCCTGCGTAAAAGGCTACCCGACCCTTTTCTTCACGGCTCTCTTGCGATTGCGCTATGGGCATGTGAAGTCCGGATCACTGTGTTGCAGCCAGAAAGTCTTTGTCTGCAGTTATGAGTAAGAAAGAGCCCTTTTATGGAAAACCATGGGAAAAAGGCAATTTCTCCTCTGAAATGCTGTGATCCGGCCATTATTACTGCTGATCGACTTTTTTGTGAAGTGTTATCAACTCCTGAACCATTTCCTGAGCCAGCATGGAGGTCATCAAATGATCCTGAGCATGCACCATTACCAGTGTCATGGGTGTCTTGCCTTCACCCTGATCTTCCTCGATCAGTTGTGTCTGAACCTTATGGGCTTCTTTGGCGGCTTCCTGAGACTGGGCCATCATCTCTTCAGCGCCCTGGTAGTCGCCTGTTTTTGCTTTCGACAAGGCTTCATAAGCGCAGCTTCGGGCCTGGCCAGAGTTGATGATGATCTCCATTACGGCGGATTCAAGATCCATGGTGATACTCCTGTCTGGAAAACGGTTACCCAATAAGCTGAAAGTGTTTTTATGAAAAGTACTTTCAGCTACTGAAAAATCAGTTGTGAAGCTCAGTTTACACTGTGTTTGTTCATGGTGTAACCGGTTTCTGAAACCGGTTACATTATGGTTGACATAAATCAAAAAACCAAGTTGCTGGCCGTCATACTGAGAAGCTTGTCACAAATAAACATTATCGAAGATAACAGTAGTGAGTTAACAGTATTCTGTTTTGAGCAGGCTGGTTGCAGTTAACCGTTTTCAGTCATTCATGGCAGGTTCTTGCAGCTAAATGTTTAAGGTGAATCCGACTGCAACAGTCAACTTTTTGCTCCTGACTTTCTATCTGCTTAAAACTGTCCACTGATAACCCACTACTGAAAACTATCGTGGATAGGTATAAGTCGCAATAAATTGATCTGGGTCAAAATTCTGATGTCGGTAAATACGTATGATGAAGTCACTCAGGCAAATCAACAAAAACACCAACAGCGCCAGGGAATTCAGGGATATAACAAAGAGAAGCGGGAGCCAGTGACAAGCCAGCCAGTCAAATACCCGGGTTTGAGGGGACCCAGGGTATTTTTTTATGGTTAAAATTTTTCCATGTCTGAGGGTGATGTAAATACTTTCTGTCGATCAGGGCTGATTTATGTCCTGAAAAATTGTTTCTAGTCCCCGTGGCTGTTTATTATGAAGGTAAGGGCTTTATCCTATAAGGGCAGAAGATTCTTCTGATCTTCACCAGATATCTTTTCAGGGCTTTCTTACCATGCAGATACTGATTACCGGTGGAACAGGATTTATTGGTCGGAGGCTGGTGGCCAAACTCCTGTCAAAGGGGCACCGGCTCACTGTTTTGAGTCGCCAGGATGCTAAAGAAGTTCGTCGTTTACTCACCAGCGAAGTGAAGCCGGTTAAATCCTTATCAGCCGTAAATCCATCAGTAGCTTTTGACGCCGTCATCAACCTGGCAGGCGAAGGCGTTATGGATGAACGCTGGACACCCGCCAGAAAAAGACAGTTGTTAGACAGCAGAGTGACGCTCACCTCTGAGCTGGTAGATCTGATAGAAAGAATGGAAAATCGTCCTGCCTGCCTGATCAGTGGCTCAGCCATTGGCTATTACGGTGGGAGGGACGATGATGTCCGACTGGACGAATCTTCCGGGACCGGCAACGATTTTTCTGCAGGTCTTTGTATCCGCTGGGAACAGGCTGCGCAACGGGCAGAATCTCTTGGCTTGAGAGTTTGTCAGATAAGAACCGGTGTAGTTTTACATCCTGAAGGGGGTGCGCTGCATGAGATGGTGCCTCCATTCAGGCTGGGAATAGGTGGCCCTTTTGGTTCAGGTAAACAAGTGATGTCGTGGATTCACATGGATGATATGGTGAATGCATTGCTGTTTTTACTGGAGAGCGAGACTGCACAAGGGGCATATAACGCCACTGCACCTGGAGCTGTCAGTAATAAAGTATTCGCCAAAACTCTGGCCGCTACTCTAAACCGTCCTGCCTTTCTCCCGATGCCAGCTGTGGTTTTGAAGTTAATGCTGGGGGAGTCTTCTGAAATGCTGCTGAAAGGTCAGAATGTTTACCCGGAACACCTTTTGGCTGAGGGTTTTCAGTTCGAGTATCCTGACTTGAAGACAGCTCTGAGCCAGCTGATCACAGACTAGCGCAAAAAAATGATCTAAAAATGCCGTTTAATGATTCGTTTTATAATAGAATGATTCTCTTTTCCATTCTGGGGAGCGATTGAGCGGCAGCTGCAATCTTCTTTTCTGTACCCTTCTGATGGGTTTACCACTTCAACCAGAGAGTGGAACCTCTATGTCGCAATAAGCTGTAAGTACTGACAGTTATGAGTAGCAGGGTGTCTTTCTATATCCTCACAATGGAAAAACGTTCAAAGTAACGGCCATGAGCATAATCAGTCATTTCGTCGCTTCAGTCGATGGAGTGATCCTCATGGGCCAGCCATGAGCGAAAACAATTACGAGTGAAACTATGCAGTGCCTTTGACGGAGTAAAGGTTCTGCATGCTACGGATTATCAAAGCATGACCCAGGCACTGGAAATACAGGATCTACGAAAACAATACGACAATGGTTTTCAAGCCCTGAAAGGGATAGATCTTTCTGTCGAAGAAGGGGACTTTTACGCCCTGCTGGGACCCAACGGTGCTGGCAAATCGACCACTATCGGTATCATCTCATCGCTGGTTCGCAAGAGTTCCGGCTCGGTCTCTGTATTCGGACACGATATTGATACTGACCTTGTCAAAGCTAAGCGGATGCTGGGGGTTGTTCCTCAGGAGTTCAACTTTAACCAGTTTGAAAAAGTCGAAGACATTATTGTCACCCAGGCCGGATATTATGGGATTCCAGCAAAAGAAGCCCGCAGTCGTGCTGAAAAATACCTGAAGCAGCTGGGCCTCTGGGATAAGCGACACAATGTCTCAAGAATGTTGTCCGGCGGTATGAAACGCCGTCTGATGATTGTCAGGGCATTGGTGCATCAACCAAAGCTGTTGATTCTTGATGAACCAACGGCCGGCGTTGATATCGAATTGCGCCGTTCTCTCTGGGATTTTCTGCGTGAAATCAATGAGCAGGGCACCACGATTATCCTGACCACTCACTATCTCGAAGAAGCTGAGCAGCTTTGCCGTAACATCGGCATTATCGATCGCGGTGAGATTGTCGAGAATACCAGCACCAAAGAACTGTTGAGCAAGCTCCAGCAGGAAAGCTTTGTTCTGGACCTTAACAAGCCTATTGATGATCTGCCAACATTTGCCGGTTATACCGTGAAGAAAGTGGATAACAGCAGTATCGAGGTTGAGGTTGGAAAGCATCAGGGCGTGAATGATCTGTTCCAGCAATTGAGTGAATACCGCATTGAAGTTGCCAGTATGAGAAACAAGTCCAACCGACTTGAGGAACTGTTTGTCAATCTGACTTCTGACACGAATGAACCCGCTAATGGCAGTGCAGTTGAGAAGAGGGGAAGCGCACAGTGAGTGAATGGAAGTATAACCTGGTTGCGTTTAACACCATTTTCAGCAAGGAAATTCGCCGGTTCATGCGCATCTGGCCGCAGACTTTGTTGCCACCTGCGATCACCATGTCATTGTACTTCGTCATTTTTGGTGCCGTCATTGGCTCCAGAGTGGGGGAAATGGGTGGCTTTGACTACATGACCTTCGTCGTGCCAGGCCTGGTCATGATGGCAGTGATTACCAACAGTTTCAGTAATGTGGCTTCCAGCTTTTTCAGCAATAAGTTCCAGAAAAGCATTGAAGAACTGTTGGTTTCCCCTGTGCCAAACTGGATTATTCTGGCGGGCTATACCATGGGCGGCGTAGTCAGAGGTTTGTATGTCGGTATCCTGGTAATGATCCTTGGGGCTTTCTTTGTAGAGCTGCAGGTGCATCATATGCTCATTACCCTGCTGGCTGTTTTCCTGACAGCAACACTGTTTGCCTTGGGTGGCTTTATTAACGCAGTGTTTGCCAGAAAGTTCGATGATGTGGCGATTATTCCTACCTTTGTACTGACACCTCTGACATATCTGGGTGGTGTTTTTTACTCTGTGGACGTGCTACCTGAGCCTTTCAGATCCCTCTCAATGCTGAACCCAATCCTGTATCAGGTGAATGCATTCCGTTACGGCATCCTGGGTCAGGACAGTGGCATCAGTATTGGCTGGGCTTTCGTTGTGATGATAGTGGCAATTGTGATTATGGCCGCCTGGGCACTGCATCTGCTACGAGTCGGTAAAGGTTTGAGAAACTAAAACAATTGATCTATCTAACGGGGCTTTCATAGCCCGTTTGTTTGCTGCCTGATAATACTTGGAACAAACGTTCATAGTTCTTTTCCGGAAATACCTTGCTTACCCTGATTTCTGTCTATTAAACAATCGTACTTCTGGCAGACTATGCTTCATCTGCGTATCATTTGGCGGTTTTGCAGATTGCACGGCACAGGCTCCTGGTGCAACTGAGCGTTAAACCCTAAACCGTTCGCACTGAGCCTGTCGAAGTGCATTTCCAGCATCCTTCGACAAGCTCAGGATGAACGGAGTAGGTATGACAATTAACGCTTGGCAGTACTAGGAAGTCAGGTTATTTGACTGTGCTGAGTTAAATAGGGTCTGGCAGGAATAGCCCGGCTTTTAATCCTTTTGCCAGATCTCAACAGGTCAGATAGTAGTTATGAGCGAGTTAGTAAATGCTTCCCCCCTGGGAAAGTTCAGTGAGTACCAGACTCAGTACAATCCGGAATTGTTGTTCCCCATTCCCCGAAAGGAGAAGCAGGTTGAACTGGGCCTGGACCCGGAAAGTCTGCCCTTTGTTGGCAGTGATGTATGGTTTGGCTATGAGTTGTCCTGGCTGAATGCCAAGGGTAAGCCCCTGGCTATGGTAGGGCGGTTCGAGTTGCCCTGTAACTCTCCCAGCCTGATCGAATCCAAATCTTTCAAGCTCTATCTGAACTCATTCAACCAGACAAAGTTCGACTCAGTTGAGCAGGTTCAGTCGGTGATGGAAAAAGATTTGAGCCAAAGCGCCGGCGCGCCAGTAAAAGTGAAACTGATGACTGTGGCTGAAATGGAGGCTTTTGGTTTCAAGCCTGCTCCAGGTACAGGGGTGGATGAGTTGGATGTGGCTATTGATTGTTACGACTATAAACCAGACCTGTTGAAAAAAGCTGATGGCATAAGAGATGAAACTATTCACTCTCACTTGCTGAAATCCAATTGCCCGGTGACCGGTCAACCCGATTGGGGGACAGTTGTTGTTAAATACAAGGGCGAAGCCATTGACCATGAGTCTTTCCTGAGATTTATCTGTTCGTTCAGAGGTCATCAGGAATTTCATGAGCAGTGTGTTGAAAGGGTCTTTACTGAGATTCAGACCCGATTCCAGATGGAATCCCTGACGGTTTATGCCCGTTACGTAAGGCGTGGTGGGTTGGACATTAATCCATGGCGCAGTACTGATCAGGCTGAGCAAGATGATCTGCGTCTGATCAGGCAGTAAAAAATACGCCCTTCGCACGCCGGGCTCAGTCTATTATTTTACTGATGTAGAAGAATGGGTTGCTCCCGGTGCTGTTCTCCCGCAAACAGTTTGGCATTGTTTTAGCACTTCTTGCTTTGTTGTGTTGCACTCCTTCGCTGGCTAAAAAAACCTACACAACCCATCTATCCAACCTGCAAATTACCAGAACCTTTACTGTGGAATGGCTGAATCAATGTATGGCACTGGATCGTCGAGCCATGAGAGGTGCCAGTCCTTTGGAGCAACTTTCCACGGTTTTGCTCAGGCGGCAGGGGTGGGCTCGTCAAGCTAATTTTAATGGGCTCGGAGGCTTGGAATACTACACTGGACAGATGATGCAGTATGAACAGGAAATTCAGTTTCGTGTTGACAGTGAGAATCAAGCAAATGTTAATGGAATCACTGCATTATGGTTATCTCATCATTTTATTTCAGGAGGTGTGATCAACATTCAGTCAACGAATCAGTTGTTTGTGCCCGAACTGTTTGGCCAGCTTTTGATTCATTTTCATCAGGTTCAGGTTGTAGGCGATCAGCAGAATCAGCCCATATGGCTGGTACAAGCCAATATTCCTGTATCTGTCAGCGCAACGATCCCTGTCACCCTGAAGGTTTTTCATAACGAGGAGGGGAATGTTCAGATGAATGCTTATGATGGCTTTTTGTCGTCTGTCTCAGGGGTTGCACCTGCTGTCTTTACCGTCTTTGAAGACTTAAGTGATGAGGATCAGGAAGGGCCCGAAGGTCAAACGGTGGAGTTGCAGGATGAAGCCTCTGCCCTGGGCGAAGGAATGGGGACTCTGCAAATCAGGGACGGTGATGAGAAAAGCGATGAGAGCAAGCCTCAGTGGATGTCAGAGGATTATTTACCCTCAAAAAAAAGTGCGGTGGTATGTTGTTTAGCCGTCTTCTGTCAGGACTTCTCGCTCCAGTTTTTCAGCAGCTACCTTAAGGTTTCGTATGATCTCTTTTCGATCCTTATGATCAATAGAGTCTCCATCTACATAGATTGAGAAGCCTTTTGCTTCAAAGTCCATATAGCTTTGCTTCTGGCCCAGATTACGACGGAAATCCAATACCCGATAACAGGGAACCGCCCGGCTGAATCCTTTTACTCGTAATGCTCCCACCGACTGGCATAAGATCAGCTCTTTCACCAGTGACCAGGTTTCATGAGAGATCAGAATCTGATTGGCATCAGCCTGACTTTCCAGTCGACTGGCTAGGTTTACTTCCTTCCCAATCAGGGTGTAATCCATTCGGTTCTCGGCACCAAAGTTACCTACCGTACAGTAACCCGTGTTAATGCCCATACGGATTTCCAGAGGGCGTTCAATGCCCTGTTTACGCCATTGGTGGCGGAGCACTTTCATGTGCCTTCTCATGGCAACAGCCATTGAAACGGCTGCCAAAGCGTCTTTTTTGGGGCCCCGTGTACGAGGGTCACCAAAGAAAATCATGATGCTGTCACCAACAAATTTGTCGATCGTGCCGCCGTATTTTAAGGCGATTTTAGACATTTCTGTCAGATACTGGTTCAACATGTCGGTAAGGGCTTCCGGCTCCAGCTCCTCTGAAAGTTCGGTGAATCCCTTGATGTCTGAAAAGAAGACAGTGAGCTTTTTTCTCTGACTCTCCAGTTTGGCGCTTTTCCTGCCAACAAAGATGGAGTGCCAGACCTGAGGGGACAGGTACTTGGTCAGACTGCTTGCCAGAATGGTATAGCGCCGTTGTTGAGCTCTGGCCTTGTCCCGAAGGTTGACGAAAACTTTATGCTTCTGTCGTATGATCCAGGCCAGATAAAACATGTAAATCATCACCGATAATGTGACAACAAGGGTTACCGGAATGGGTAAGGGCTGCATCAATTGTTGAGGAAGCAGGAAGTAAGTCACGCCACCGGATGCCAGCATCAATACGGGGATCACGGCCAGAGAAACCAGACCGTATCGAATAATGCCGCTGCACATCAGGATCATACTGAATAGCATTGACTCTACCGGGGGTAAGCCTGCAGCAATAAGAAATGCACCGGAATTCAGGGAGTCAGCCACCAGAGAGGCCGATTTATCTTTCTTGGGGTAAAGCTGGTTAATGAAGAACAGCAGGAGTGTAGCGATGTGAGGGTACACCGCAGCATACACTCCGAAAAAGACCATATGGTTGGGGAGCGTGTCCTTGTAAACCCCAAAGCCGATACTCAGGGCGACCAGAGTATAGGCCAGGACTCTTGCCTGGTAATCTCTGCTGACCGGGCTGTATAAGCTGCTGAAGATTGCTTGCTTCGCCATTGCACTCCTGGCACTTATTCTCCCATGAATAGGCCCTGTGTCATTGTCTTGGGCGCATTTCTCGCTCATGGATGCTTTCTTATTGTAATGCCTTGAAGTTTTCAGTTCAGGCGAAATGAATCATGGAGCCCGTCTTTCGGGGCTGGAAGGCTTGTCGTCCCAGACAAGCGTATGTCAGTGGTAGAGACTATAACACTATCATTCTTATCTGGAAAATAGCCCAGATTAAGGTGGCAGTAGGAGTCAGTCTGAATGGCTTTCATGATGAGTGGATTCTGCTATGGTAAGCCGACCAGTAATTTTCAGATGGCCCGGGCCTTCAATACAATGCTGAAGTCTTTTATTGTCCGGCTGTGGCTGGCACGGGACAGGTTGTATTCAGCATCAAAAACTTTGTGAGGATTTCAATCTATGGATGAGCAAAACCTGCCTGTGGAGTGGCTGACTCATCGAGTTTCAAGGCCGGTTCTGAGTGACCCGGGTCCCAGTGATGAGCAGTTGGAGGTTATCTTTCAAGCCGCCTTGAGAGCTCCTGATCATGGGAGGTTGAGACCCTGGCGCTTTTTAACCATAGCGGGCGATGCGAGAGTAATGCTGGGTGAGTTGTTTGCGCACTCAGCTCTACAGGAGCAGCCTGATCTTGCCCCTGAAGCGGTAGAGCGCTTCAAAGGGTTGCCTCTAAGGGCTCCTGTGCTGGTGGCGGTGATTTGTAAGCTGGCCGAGCATCCAAAAGTACCTGAATTAGAACAATACCTGTCAGCCGGTGCGGCAGCCCAGAATATTCTTCATGCTACTCATATGCAGGGCATAGGGGCCATGTGGCGAACAGGCGCGGTAAATTATTATGCGGCTACAGCCAAAGGTCTTGGACTAAGTGAAAATGAGAAATTGCTGGGCTTTATCTATCTTGGAACACCCAGCGGACCTAAAAAGAAGGTGGAGGTTTTAAATCCGCAAGACTTTGTGAGTTCGTGGCAGGGATAAAGTTGATTGCCTAAGAGTCAATAGACTGCAATGGAATAATATAGTCTTCCCAGTCTTCTTCAGGCACAGTGGTTTCTGATTGGGCAAAAGCCCTGACGGACATCCCCGACTGGTGAATACTGTCAGGGTTGCCGGATATTAACGGGTGCCAATCATAAAGAGGCTTGCCTTCTGACAATAGCCGATAGGCGCAGGTGGCAGGCAGCCAGTGAAAATGCGGTATATCACTGACGGTCAGCTTCAGACACTCAGGCACCTTTTCCTTGCGGTTGGCATAGTCTGAACACTGGCAGCTATTGATATCCAGAAGCTGGCAGGCCAGAGAGGTGTTGTGAACCTCACCGGTGTCCTCATCTTCCAGCTTCTGCAGGCAGCAACGTCCACAGCCATCACACAGGCTCTCCCATTCTTCAGAGGTCATGTCTGTCAGGGATTTGGTTTGCCAGAAAGGGTCTGTCATACAGGGTCGTTAAAGCTCAGCAGTTCTTCAGGAAGGTGCTGAATATAGTCTTCTTCGACCGGTGGCATCTGTAGGTAAAAACCCTTTTCCTGAATCTCTGTCATGACTTTTTCCACGTCGGCTCTGGCCAATGTTCGCTCTGGCGTCAGCAGAATATCCATAACATGGGTAGCCTTGCCGAAGGCCTGATGCAAAGCCTCGGGGACTTTCTCAAGCTGATCTCTCTTTTCGACATAGAGGTACATTTCGTTGCGTTTGCTGCTTTTATAAATGGAGGCGAGAATCTTGGACATAATCAGGTTTGGATCACTTCAGTCAATTCACAAAGTCCGTGGTTTGAGTGATGGGATCATTCAAACCACGGACATCAAATTATCTCTGGTCGGCTTTGTAGTCTTTCAGAGTCACAATCAAAGGTTCTGCAATCTCTGTCTGACGCCAGCCCTTGATGCTTTCAGGCATGGAAAAGCGACCACTGCTTTGCCACTGTCGTAAAATAGCGTTGGACATCTTGCCAGGGAAGAGCAGCTCTACAGGCACTCCGAGTTCGTCTGACTTATGCTGAACCCAGGCTTTGATCAATTTGCCGTAGTCTCTGGCTGATTTTGGCAGCGGTGCAGGTAACTTATCAGGATAGCTCTCTTCAGGCTGTTTTTTGGCCTGTTCTACGAGCTCCAGAATAGTGTCGCCATATTTTCTCAGGGTTTTGGGCTTCATATCCTGAATGGCTGACAATGACCGAATATTGTCTGGCATATACCGTGCAATTGGCCACAGGCTGCCTTTGGCAATAATTCTGTTGCGGGGCGTGTCTGTGTGCCTCGCCTCTTTTTCCCGGTATTCACAAAGCTCTCGAAGTACGGCCAGTTGTTGCGGGTTTAACTGCCAGGCACGTTTAACATCTTTCCAGACTTCCCTTGGGTCCGGGAATAAAGGTCCGGTGACCAGCTTGTTACAGTCTTCTTTAACCCAGTCCAGCTGAGGCTTGCCCTTCAGGATATCCAAAAGCAGTTGGTAGGCTTCCAGAAGGTGTACCACATCAAGAGTTGCATAGCTGATTTGTGCTTCGGTGAGAGGCCGCTGCAGCCAGTCTGAACGGGTAGCGTCTTTGGGAAGGTCAACGTTCAGAAGATTTTTCAACAGATTTTGATAGCTCAGGGAGTGACCCAGGCCTGCATAGGCAGCTGCCAGTTGAGTATCCATCAGTGACACAGGGCGACAACCGGTCAGAATGTTGAATACTTCCAGGTCTTCACTGCATGCGTGCAATACCTTGACGACGGATTCTGCCTGTAAAACTTCACCAAACGCACTCCAGTCTTTAACACTGACTGGATCGACCAGAAATACTTCCTGGCCTGTTCCCACCTGAATCAGGCCGGGGACCGGGTAGAAGGTATCGGTACGAATAAATTCGGTATCCAGCGCTATAGCATCCAGTTCAAGCCACTGCTGGCAATATTGGGAGAGGCTGTCACTGTCGAGGACCCAGATAGGATCAGGATGTTCTATAGGCATAAGCAGTAGGGTCAGAAATAAAAGCTTATTATAAAGAGCTTGTTACTGAAGCCAAAATATTATTCTTCACAGAAGGGGAAAGTAGCATGAACAGCGCAGTAACTTTGAACAGGTTTGGTCAGCCTCCTGGGGATTCAGGTGAATTGATCTGTGGAAGTGCTGCTTTCGAAAGAAGACCGTTACAGTAGTCAAAATCATATGCTGGCTACTATGAACAAGGTAGAAGCGGGTTCGGGGGGAGTTTCTCAATCGCTTCTGCCTTGCTTGAATCCATAGATTAAATGGCTTTCTTAGTCCAGAGAGGCCTGGTAGTCGCTTTCAATCATCAGGTTATCCAGCTCTGAAGCGTCAGAGAGACGAATCTTGGCGATCCAGCCATTTTCGTAAGTGGATTCGTTGATTGTCTCAGGGGTGTCTTCCAGAGATTCGTTAACGGCGATGACTTCTCCGCTGACCGGCGCGTAGATGTCGGAAGCGGCCTTCACCGATTCCACCAGAGAAAACTCCTGGCCGACTGTTACTTCAGTACCTACTACGGGCAGTTCAACAAATACAACATCCCCCAGTAACTCCTGAGCGTGCTCACTGATGCCTACAGTAACGGTACCATCGTTATTCAGTTGAACCCACTCGTGGGACTCTGCAAATTTCAGGGTGGCTGCCATGGTGCAATTTCCTTTTTTATTATTGAAAGGTGGATGACTTGCTGAAGAGATTATCAAGTCAGTTTTTCTTCATCAATAAAAAAGTTTCCAATAGGAAAGGTTTTTTCGATATTCATACAATAGGGGATAAGGTATATTCAGACGGAGACCTTAGAAAATAATCAGTCATCAGGCGCTTTATGACCGAACAAGCGGAGTTTTTAAAACAAGATTCAATTATCAGTATTGAGCGCCGCAAGGCAAAAGCCATCCAGGCTGACGAGCCGATTGGACCGTTACAGCTGGGCCAGCGAGTGAGAGAGATACGTCAAACCCGCAAGCTGACCCTGGAAGAGGTGAGTAAGCTGACCGGACTGTCTCGTTCTGCTATCTCAAAAATTGAAAATGACCAGATTTCGCCCACCTTTGCTGCCGTCACCAAACTGGTGAATGGGCTTGGGATTGATATTCCCCAGTTGTTCAGCCCTGCAAAAGGCAATATGCCTGCGGTCGGTAGAAGGGACGTGACCCGGAAGGGAGAAGGTAAGCCCCATCCTACCCAGACCTATGAGCATGAACTGTTGGCAGCAGAGCTGACGGGCAAAAAAATGGTTCCCTACCGTACAACCATTTGTGCCCGATCTTTCGATGACTTTCAGGACTGGGTTCGTCATGAAGGGGAAGAATTTCTGCTGGTGTTAAGTGGGCAGGTTTGCCTGTATACCGAGTTTTATCAGCCTATAGAGTTGGATGAGGGTGATAGTGCTTATTACGACGCGGAAATGGGCCACGTAGTGGTTTCAACCAGCCAGGAAGATGCTGTCATTCTTTGGGTGACAACCTGAACAATAGACTTTCAGACCCAGCCCGTTCAAGCGAGCTGGCTGGGTCTGAAGTAGATCAGCTATAGAGTGGGAAGCGGGCGCATAGCGCTTCTACTTTATGGCGAACCTCTTCTTCAACAGCCTGATTGCCCTCTTCTCCATTGGCGATCAAACCGTCCAGCACATCACTGATCAGGTGACCCACTGTACGGAACTCTTCTGCTCCGAAGCCACGGCTGGTGCCTGCGGGTGTGCCCAATCGAATGCCTGAGGTTACCATTGGCTTTTCAGGGTCAAAAGGAATGCCATTCTTGTTGCAGGTAATACCGGCTCTTTCCAAAGCTTCTTCTACCTGATTGCCTTTCAGTCCTTTGGGTCGCAAATCGACCAGTAGCAGGTGAGTATCAGTACCACCGCTGACAACATCACAGCCACGCTCAACCATGACTTCAGACAGTGCTCTGGCATTTTCAACGACACTATTAATGTATGTTTTGAACTCTGGCTGCAGGGCTTCGCCAAAGGCTACGGCTTTTGCGGCGATAACGTGCATCAGCGGTCCACCTTGAAGACCCGGGAAAACAGCTGAGTTGATTTTCTTGCCCAGGTCCAGATTGTTGGACAGGATCATCCCGCCTCTTGGACCTCTCAGGGTTTTATGGGTAGTGGTGGTAACAATGTCGGCGTAGGGCAGTGGAGATGGGTGGGCACCTGTGGCAATGAGTCCGGCGATGTGGGCCATGTCCACCATCAAATAAGCACCGACCTTATCCGCAATTTCCCTGAAACGTTTGAAATCGATGACTCGTGGGATAGCAGAACCACCGGCAATGATCATTTTTGGCTGGCTTTCAATGGCCAGAGCTTCAACGGCGTCATAATCAATGCGCTGGGTTTCTTTGGAAACGCCGTACTGTACCGCGTTGAACCATTTGCCAGAGAGAGCAGGACGAGCACCATGAGTCAGGTGACCACCGGCGTCCAGCGACATGCCCATAATGGTGTCACCTGGTTGCAGCAGTGCCAGCATGACAGCACCGTTTGCCTGGGCGCCGGAATGAGGCTGAACATTGATGTATTCGCAGTCGAAAAGCTGTTTAGCTCGTTCAATGGCCAGGGCTTCAACCACGTCAACGTGTTCGCAGCCACCGTAGTATCGGCGACCGGGGTAGCCTTCAGCGTACTTGTTGGTGAGGACTGTGCCCTGGGCTTCCATAACGGCTTTGGAAACAATATTTTCTGAGGCGATCAGTTCGATCTGTTTTTCCTGACGGAGGTTTTCATCTTTAACAGCAGCCAGGATGGCGCTATCCACCTCAGCCAGGCTGTCAGAGAAAAAAGCTTTGTTGCCTTCTGTCGGGTATGCCTTGTTCATTATTATTCTCCTGCAATGACTTCTGCTTATATGTTGTTGCTTCGTTTTGAATCATTCAGTCATCCATGGCAATACTGTAAACAGATTGTCTCCTATCGGCAATAAGATTTCTTATTGGAAACTGCAGGTTTTTATTATACCCATAAAAAAGGCCCGCATATGCGAGCCTCGATCAGAGCTTTGCTTTTTGGTGCGTGATTAACGATGAGCTTGCAAAGCTTCGATACGGTCTTCCAGAGCCGGGTGGCTGGAGAACAGGGCTGCCAGTCCGCCCTGACCATTCTTGCGAATACCAAAAGCGGTCATGGTGGCAGGCATGACACTTGGAGCGTCGTATTCCGCTCTCAGTCTTTCCAGGGCAGCAATCATATCACCACGGCCTGCCAGTTCTGCTCCAGCCTCGTCCGCCCGGAATTCACGTTTACGGGAGAACCACATGACAATGCAGCTGGCAGCAATGCCCAGAACAATCTCGGCGATAAAGCTGACCACATAAAAGCCTATACCCGGGCCACTGCTTTCTTCGTCACGACGCAGGAAGCTGTCTACGGCATAGCCAATGATTCGGGCAAAGAACATGACAAAGGTATTCACTACACCCTGAATCAGAGCCAGAGTCACCATGTCGCCATTGGCAACGTGACCAATTTCGTGACCAATAACAGCCCGCGCTTCTCTTGGACTGAAGCGATCCAGAAGGCCCTGACTCACTGCAACCAGTGAGGCATTTTTATTCCAGCCAGTGGCAAAAGCATTGGATTCCGGAGAAGGGAAAATACCCACTTCAGGCATGCCGATACCGGCTTTTTCAGACAGCTCTTTCACTGTCTCCATTAACCATTGCTCCTGAGCGGTACGGGGCTGATCAATGATCTGGGTACCGGTACCCATTTTTGCCATGGTTTTGGAGAGGAACAGTGACACGAATGAACCGGCAAAGCCGAAAACTGCACAGAAAACCAGCAGAGAGCTCATGTTGAGCCCCTGGGCTGTGATATAGCTACCCACGCCAAGGATGTTCAGGGTGATACTGGCGACTGCGATGACCGCAAGGTTGGTGGCCAGAAACAGCAGAATTCTTTTCATTACCGGAATGGTTACCTTTTGTTAGTCGGATAAAAGAAATATGGAGACGCGGAGTGAGGATTTCAATCCTCACTCAGGCTTTTTACAGTTGTTTACAGTTTGTCAGCTTTTGATGGTGAAAAAGTGCTGGCAGAGCTGATTCAGCTGGTGGGTGGTGCCGGACTTCAGAACTTCCCTAAATTGCCAGCCCAGAGTTCCACGCTTTAAAGCGATATGTTCTGGCTGTTCGTCAGGATCAATGTTCAGGCTGGGCAAGCTGAGTCTCAAGAAGCTTTTTTCTGTCAGGACAACTTGATCCAGCCCTTCCAGTCGGACTCTTTCTGAATAGTGAATGTAGCCTTCTCTGGCCAGCCACAGGAAGCTGTCAAAGCAAGCCTGGTGTCGTCTGCTAGGGAGTCCAAACTCATCCACAGGCTCTGGCGTAATAATGTCATCGACATACAGGGAGGTGAGCCTTGGGAAGGCATTGTAGAGATGCACCAGGGTTTTGGCGCAGTCGTGGAAGAAATCGTCTATGTGTATGTCGGCCATTTTTCTTAGTTATTAGTTAACAGGGTTCAGTTAACAGTATTTAATTTTCAGTTAACAGCTTTCAGTATTGAGTGGCATCTCACTTTCGACTGAACGCTGTTAACTTCAAACTTTCTACTCTTTTTTATTGTTTGTAACGACTCAGGAATCGTTCCAGTTTTTCACCCACCATCTGCAGATCCTCAACACGGGGCAGGGTGATGATCCTGAGATGATCAGGGTCTGGCCAATTGAAGGCACGACCCTGAACCAGCAGGATTTTCTCCTGAATCAGCAAGTCCAGAACTAACTGTTCATCGTCGTGAATCGGGTACTTTTTGGGATCCAGTTTCGGGAACACATAAAGAGCTCCCTTGGGCTTCACGCAGCTGACACCGGGAATCTGGTTCAGGTGCTCATAGATCACGTCTCGCTGAGCCAGTAGTCTACCGCCTGGCAAGATCAGGTCATTAATACTCTGATAGCCTCCCAGTGCCGTCTGAATAGCGTGCTGGGCAGGAACATTTGAACACAGGCGCATGGAAGCCAGCATTTCCAAACCTTCCAGATAATCTTTGGCTCTATGTTTGGGGCCACTGGCCACCATCCAGCCAGAGCGGAAACCAGCTGCCCGGTAGGATTTGGACAGGCCGTTAAATGAAATCATGAAAACGTCATCAGCCAGTGACGCCATGGCTGTGTGTTCGGTGCCGTCGTAAAGAATCTTGTCGTAAATCTCGTCAGCAAAAACAATCAGGCTGTGCTGTCGGGCGATTTCGATGATCTCCTGCAATAGTTCAGGAGGGTAAACTGCACCGGTTGGGTTATTGGGGTTGATCACCACAATGCCACGGGTTTTGGCGGTTATTTTACTGCGAATGTCGTCCAGATCAGGATACCAGTCAGACTGTTCGTCACACAGGTAATGAACCGCACGGCCTCCTGACAGGTTGGCGGCGGCTGTCCAGAGAGGGTAATCCGGTGCCGGGATCAGGATTTCATCGCCATTGTTCAGCAGGCCCTGCATGGCCATCACGACCAGTTCACTGACGCCGTTGCCAATGAAGATGTCTTCCAGTTCAACACCGGGGAAATTCTTTTGCTGGCAGTAGTGCATGACTGCCTTGCGTGCTGAAAAAAGGCCTTTGGAATCCGTGTAACCCTGGGAGTTGGGGAGGTTGAGAATGACGTCCTGAATAATCTCTTCAGGTGCATCAAAGCCGAAAGGCGCAGGGTTGCCTGTGTTCAATTTCAGAACACGCTGGCCTTCCTCCTCCAATCTTCTGGCTTCACGCAATACTGGACCCCGTATTTCGTAACAGACGTTTTCCAGTTTCAGGGACTTCTCAATATCCTTCATGGGTACTTTTCCAGGCGGTCTCTATAAAGGCCGCATCTCTTTTTGTATGTTGTCATGCTCATGGCGGGTTGGCCCGAGCGTTTGTCCATCAATCAGTGTTTTAATTTCCTTGATCGCTATGGATCAGGCCAACGGATTCCCTGAATTCCAGGATCTGGCAATAAATAGACAAGATCTGGTAAAAAATGTTCTCTCTGACAGGGAATCAGGCGATCATTATGATGCCTTTATGGCTTCAGTGCACGATCTAAACCCGGTTTATTCCGTTCCGGGTGATGGAGATGATATGAAAATCGAGAAAACCGATGCCCAGTGGCAGCAAGAGCTGACGGATGAGCAGTATCACGTTTGTCGCCAGAAGGGCACTGAGAGGCCTTTTTCCGGGGAGTACGTCCATTTTGACGGGCAGGGTGCATACAGCTGTGTCTGTTGCGGGCAGGTCTTGTTTGAATCAACCACCAAGTTTGATGCCGGTTGTGGTTGGCCCAGCTTCTGGGAAGTCGTGGACAAAGAGGCGGTGAAGTACATTGAAGACAAGAGCCTGGGAATGGACCGAATAGAAGTGGTGTGCTCTGCCTGCGAAGCCCATTTAGGTCATGTGTTCCCTGATGGGCCAGAGCCAACGGGGCTGAGATATTGTATGAATTCCGTGGCTTTGGAGTTTAAGCAGGAAGACTGATTCAGGCGGTTAACCAACGGCTCAAGGTGCCTTCGAGCTGCTCCTTGTTGAAGGGTTTCGCCAGATGGTCATTCATCCCGGCTTCCAGACACTGCTTTCTGTGCTCATTCAGGGCATTGGCGGTCAGGGCAATGATCGGGGTTTCCCGGGTATCAATCTGATCGCGGAGCCTGCGGGTGGTGGTGAATCCGTCCATCACCGGCATATTGCAGTCCATTAAAATCAGGTCGTAGGTGTTGTGCTGGCAGGCCTCAAGGCAGCTCTCACCATTGTGGGCCAGTTCAACCTTATAGCCCAGTTGTTCCAGCATTCCTTCGGCCACCATTCTGTTAATGGGGTTGTCTTCAACCACCAGTACCGAGTAATGACTGCCTTTTCGTTTACTGGTGTTCAGGGCTTCTGGCAGAGCTTGTGAAACCTGATGGCTGATCGTCTGGGTTTTTTCCAGTACCTGAATCAGTAATGTTCGTGTCAGGGGCAAGGGTAACCAAACCAGAGTGTCTGGACTGTTCTCCAGAGGCGTATGGGCGGCATAAATGACTTTCAGGGAAGGGTTTTCTTCACTGGCGCTTCTGGCAGTCTCTTCATGCTCGGTGATCAGAATGTCAGCCCATTCGCCCGACAAATTGCCTGGGTCCATATGACTGGTCTGACGGTGGCTAATATCCCAATGGGTCAGTAGATGTGAACAACAGCTTTGAAGTGCTTCCGAACAGTCCAGTACCAGTTGGTTACCTTTGATATCAAAGGGCTCGGGTGCTTTTTCTGTTCCGGTTTCATAGCGGAAAGGGAGTTTCACCGAGAAAGTACTGCCTTCGCCGGGTTCTGAAATCACGGACAACTGTCCACCCATATTGCTGACAATGGACTGGGTCAGAGGCAGCCCCATGCCTGAGCCACCAAAACGTCGACTGGTATCGCTGCTGGCCTGGGCGAAGGGTTTGAAAATTTCATCCAGGGCTGACTCAGGGATACCAATGCCGGTGTCACTGATGTTTAGCATAATTTCCAGCGAGCAGTCTGATGTTTTCTGACAGTCGAGCCAGATACGGATTTCACCTTCATCGGTAAATTTGGCCGCATTTCCCACAAGATTGGTAATAACCTGATGGAATCGGGTGGGGTCGCCCACCACTTCTTCTGGCAATGTCGGGTCGATATCGCAGAATACGGGAACACCTTTGGCAAAGGTGGACTGTCCTGTCAGAACCACAACGTCTTCCAGAGAGCTCCTCAAATCAAAAGGAATCTCTTCAAGGATCATCTTGCCGGACTCCAGGCGGGACAGGTCAAGAATGTCATTCAAGAGTCGAATCAGATGAGACCCTGAATCCCGGGCGATGGTAAGACGCTGGCGTTGTACTTCTGTCAATTCTTCATCCAGCGCAATACTCAGCATACCCAGTAGGGCGTTCAGGGGTGTTCTGATTTCATGGCTCAGACTGGATAACTGTTTGGCTCTCTGACTGGCCGTTTCCATAGCCTGACTGCGAGCTTTTTCCAGTTGCCGGTTGGTTTTCTCAAGGGTTTCGTTATTTTTGCGAATTTCTCTGGTTCGTCGGGCAATAATGGTTTCCAGCTCTGCCAGGTGTTCCCGCAACTGTTCTTCTGCCAGACGCCGATGATGCAGGTGGTGGTGAATATTATTGAGATAGTGATTAATGGTGCGCGTCAGCAAACCAATCTCGTCATTTTCATGCCCCTTGGGCTCAGGGAGCTGGATCTTGTTACTGTCTTCAGGGTGTTCAACCATTCTGTCGGTAAGGGTCAGCAGTGGTTTGGTCAGCATGAGATAGAGCATGATGAACAGCACAAGAGAAAGTAAGAAGGTCCTGACCAGGCCGGTGACCATGGTGACAATGGAACGATCGAAAAACTGGATACTGATGGGGCGGGTATCGGCGACGATTTTCAGCCAGCCGAGTTTTTCATCTTCGTCAAAAGGAACCTTTAACTCTCTGATGTAGGTTCGGCTGGCACCGAACAACATATCGGTAAAGGGTCGTGCTTTATCCTGTTGTGGCTCTTTACTGACTGCAGCCAGTGCTGCACCCGATGGGTCAACAATTTCTGCCCTGACAATGGTGGGCGATTCGATGAGTCCCAATACCAGTTCGTTAGCCAGTTCTTTATCAATGTTGTAGGCAATACGGGCAGCAGGTGTCCTGGTGATGGCAATATAGGTTTCTATGGTGGCATCAATTTGCTGGTCCTGAGACTGGTAGTCGGTAATGACCTGGAACAGACTCAGGAAGAGTCCCAGGATAAAGGCAATGACAACCGTGTTGCGTGCCTGTTTGAATGACAGTCGATCCCTGAAACGGATTGGCATGAGAACCGCTTTATCTTAATTATTACTCTGCAGCCCTTTTTTACCTGCATTTTCAGGCTAACGCAACAAAGAGTTCTGGATATCCAGTGAAGAATCGAACTTCCTGCTATCTATTTTCATGGGACACTTTTTTCTGTCGCATGGGTCCTTGAAGCCGTTCAAAAGATGCCCAGGGCATGCGACAGAATTTAGCTATTGACGCAGTCGTTTATTTTGTTTGGAAGAGAGGGCTGGCTCTACTACTGCTCTGCTTCTTCTGGATCATAGCCTTCAAGTTCACCCTGGTCTTCCATTTCATCCAGATCCGGTTCATCGGGAACAGGCTCTACAGAACCGGAGTCATCATCTTCACTGATGAACTGCTCGGCAATGGGTTGATCTTCATCTTCCTCTGTTTCATTCCAATCCGCATAGCTCAGGTTGGTAAAACTCAAAGCCATTAAGATGGCCAGGAGCGAAGCCGCTGAAGTTGCGAAAGAGTGAGGTCTACTGGTTGATGTCATTCTTGGAATTTGTCTCGAAATAACTTCCCGATTTTCACACAGATTCTGTTCACCCTGAACTTGGCTGTGGGGGAGGGTATTGGGCTTCGACAGGCTCAGTGCCTTTTTATTTAAGTGGGCCTTTGAACTGTTCATTTGAGTTGTTTTTTCAGGGAAGGAATACATGCATTAATACCTTCTCATAAGGGGGTTGTAGTAAGTCTGTGTTTCAGCAACTCATGGTGAGTATATTATTTACCGTTACACAGGCGTTTTACAGGTTGTGGTGTTTTCCATGAAATCAACACTCTATTTGCACAGAGCGACTTTCTATGAATTTGGCTTTATCTGAGGTCAATTTTTTAAACAATCGGGTGCTTGATTTATTCACCACTGTCTTGATCAGCTGATAAAGCTAACAACCTGACTTCAGATTCCTGATCATAGGCTCCAAACATAAAGAAGCCAGTATGTATCCCTGCATACTGGCTTCGAGTTAGATGACTTCTATAGATGTGTCATCCTCTGATATCAGGAATCAGAGTTCGTCGTGGATATCCTCATCGTCACCCCAATCCTCATCAAGATCGAACTCATCAAGATCGGCCTGATCAGGTTTCTTGACTGCAGGTGTTTCCTTAGGTACCACAGTCGTTGTTGTGGATGTTGTTGTGGTTGAAGTAGTAGTCGCCGGTGTTATCGTAGCTGCCGTAGTGGTAGTCGAAGTTGTTACCGGTGCTGGTTTAGTGGTCTCCCATTCTTCGTCTTCCTCGAATGTATCCAACTTAGCAGGTGGAGTGGTTTCTGGTTCTGTTACCACTGCAGACTCTGAAACAACCGTTGCACTCGGAGTCACCACAGGTGTCTCACTGGTTACTGGTGTGACACTGCTGGTAGTTGTCTGTGTAGTGGTTGGTTTGATGACAGACTCAGTGGTGGTTGTTGTCTGAACAACACTTGAAGTGGGTTCAGATACTACTTCACTGGTTACCAGTGCTTCAGTGCTAGTGGTGCTCGGTGTTGTAATCGTTGCCTCGGTAGTTGTAGTAGCTTCTGTTTCCCACTGCTCATCTTCATCCAGATCAGCAGGCGCAACTGTTGGTGTTTCAACCGGTGTTGGGGCAGACGTTGTCTGTGTAACACTGGAAGTAACAGATGGAGCTTCACTGGAAGCAGAAGTCGCACTTGTAGCCGAAGTAGACGAAGTAGACGAAGTAGCCGTTGGTTTCACAGTGGACTCACTGGTGCTTTCCCAGTCTTCATCGTCATCGAGCTCATTACCTACGGGTGGAGGTGTAAAGGTTGGTTTAGGAGTCCTTGTCTCATCATGAACAGGCACTTCCTTATCATCGCCCTGCTGCCAGTCGTAGAAGGCACCCAGGGTGTACGAATAAGGAATACTTTCTGCATGAGAGAATGACCACTTGGGCACATTTTCCTTGAAGTATTTCTCCCAACCGTCCTCAAACATCTTCATGGTGCGGTCACGACGTTCACGGAACTGCAGATAGGATTCATTGCGCGTCCAACCATGCATCATGTTGCTGTCTTTAACACGCTTGGCGTAAGCTGCGTCCGATTCACCGTAGCGTTGAGGTGTAGCTACAGCATTACGTTTCACATACTCATCGTCTGCTTCACCTACACCTCTCCAGCGGTTGATTGAGTCTAAACCACGACCCAGAGGGCCACCCAACCATTGAGTGAGCACCTTGTTGTCGTTCATGAAGAAGTCATAAGTGATGCCTGCAGCCAAAGCTGCGCCGAATGTCTGGGCGTAGGTGAATCCAGATACCAGACCATAAGCGTATGCTCCGGCCGTGGTTACAGGGCCCAGAACTACACCTGCAGTAGTGGAAGCCAGAGTTTTCACTTTCTGCGGTGTCATTCTATGCAGCAATGGCACCTGAACTCCCTGTCTTGAGCTCATGGATTTCAGCATCTGGGGCACCAAGCGGGAAATGCTGCGATACATCTGGGGGTTGGCGTGGTACTGTCTGGCAAACAGCATAGTGCCGGTTCTCAGCAGAATCACGGAAGAAGCTGCCTTACCAAATGGCATGACCAGTCCGCCCACTTCAGAGACTTGTTCGATACCGCTGTGGTACGCATATTGACCGCTTCGATCCAGATCAATGCCGTAACGCTCCATCCAGTTCTGGAAAGGTGTTGGCATCCGGTGCAGATAATCACCCCTGTTGGTCAGGTCCAGAAGGTACAGGAACGACATGTTTGAGAAGGACAGTTTGGCTGCCTGCCAGGCTGTGTTGGTAGCCAGCAGAGGCTTGTAGCTGGTGAAATACCAGGAGACAGCCTGTACCAGGAAGGCCGAAGGCTTGACCCAGTAATCAAACACCTGATGTTCAACCGCTGCAGCGTGAGCCTGCATCAGAGTTCCATTAATGATCTTGAGCAAGTCTGATTCAGACATGCCAACAGTATTGGCATAAGGTGTCAAGGTGTCCTGAATGTTGGCCAGGAATGCAGCCGTTTTGCGGCCATTCTCAAAGGCAATATCGTCAAGAACATAGTTGGCAATCACGGAAGCGGCGTATTCCTTCATGCCAGCAACAGACTCTTTCATGCCCGCTGGGCCGGTAGTGGTTACAGCCACAGGGTTGAAGGCACGTTGCATGAATTCTTCAACACCGTCCTCGGACAGTATTTTGACAACGGATTTGAAATCAGCCACCTTGACGCCGTGTTTGTAGCCAAGGAAATGTTCAAGCTCATGATACTGTTCTTCAAATGCTAGAGTTCGGGCTCTTAGCTCGGCTATTTGCTCTGGAGAGGGATCAGGAACCTGCAGCTGAGCAACATCCCTGGCAGCCATCATATAGTTTTCTAGTTCAGCCTTGCTGATCAGGCCGTCACGCAGCAGGACAATGATCTTGTTACCGCTGGCAGAATGGGTAGCAAAGTATTCTGAGAATCCCTTCAGATCCCTGGGATCATACTCGACAAAGTGTATGGCAGATGCACCCATGCCGTGTATTTCGTCATCGTATTGTTGAGCACCGGTTTTCATCTCGGCTCTGGCTTTGTCTGCCAGTTGCTGGGCTTCTTCAAGTACGCTAATAGGTTGAACTTCTCCTTCCTCGACAGGAGGAGGAGCCGGGAATGCAGTCTTCAGATTCTTGAAGACTTCAACAATACGTCTGGCCTGATCAAATGACAGGTCGTCCCCAACCAGGGCCTGCAGACGAATGGGGGCAAATTCATCGTCAAAGTCGAAAGTCAGAAGGTTGGGTTTTTCCTTACCGCTGCTTTCAGCTGATTCCGCCAGACCAATGGCTGCTTCCAGAGCCTGTTTCTTGAGCGAGTGATCATGCATATAGGTATGCATATCTGCCTGTACTTTTCCCTGTTTTGGCGTGTACTGGAACGGACTACCGTCGTGTTCAACGGCTTCTTTTGCTTCTGCCAGACGGACAGTTCTTGTCTGGAAATCCTCTTGCCTGGCTTCAATTTCGCCTTCCAGACGAGCCTGTTCCTGAGTCAGTCGATGGATCTCACCGCCGTTACCATCACCACCACCTAGTTGTGCCTGTTTGTTTCTCAGGGCATCAACCCGGGCTTCATGTTCATCAGCAGGGGTGGGCTTAAGGCCCATAGCTTCTTCAGTGGTTTTAAGAAGCGCTTCATGATCTGAAAGTGTTTTTCTGAGCGGTGGCAACGCATCATTGGCATGTTTGAGCCTTAACTCAAGCTGATCTTTTTGCTGTTGAAGCCTTGTTTTTGCGGGCTGATCGTCACCTACAAAGTTGGTTATTTCCTGTTTCTTAGCATCCAGATCCCGTTGGGCGTCTGCTTGTGCCCGCTCTGCATTGGTCACATCCAAGTGCTTCTGGTCGTGATCATTCAGGAAGTCAGTGACCTGAGTGTACTTTCTTCTGGTTTCAGGCAGTTTACCTGCCACTTCTTCTACTTCTTCGACTCCATGATTAGCAGCATGGGCTGTAATGGCATCCAGAAATTGCGGTTCTTCCAGATTTGCATCGTCAACACCCTCAATACCATCAACATGGATGTGCAGGTCAGTTGTTGCCGTTCTCAATTTCTGAACGGCATCGGCCCGCCTTCCAGCACCATCTCCTTGCAGGTGCTGCCTGATGGCTTCGACTCGTTCTGCAGTGGTTTGTTCATCTTCTGGAACCAGGCCCAGTTCGGTCTGAATCTGCTTCATTCTCTGGTTTAGAGTAGTGGCTTCATCGTCAGTAATGGGGTGGACGCCAGCACGACCAACAATGTCCACTTGCTTACGGCGAACAGCATCCAGTTCTTTTTGGGCTTCTGCCAGCAATTGCCTGGACCAGGCTACCTCACGATCAAGCACGTATCGTGGTTTGGGTCCAAGGCGAGCCATTTGTTTATCGAGCTCGGCATCAATATCTGCGATGCGTTCTTGAACAGTATACTGACCGGCACGGTCTACCTGGCCATCGAGTTGCTGGAGCTTTTCCCGAAGAACACGGTTCTGAGCATCAATTTCTGCGGCTTCATCAAAGTCTTCAATGCCTAGCTGCTGGGCTATCTCAATGTTCCTGTTTCTTCTTACACCTTCATCTGCATAGCCTTGGCCTACTTCGTCATCTAACGCCTGAATTTTGGCTTTAAGTGCTCCCTTTCTGTCATCCAGATCAGGGTCGTCGTCATCGAATTCAACGTCCAGTTGTCCTGCTAAGTCATCACTAAAAGCCTTGCCTCTTTTTTCCGCGTTTTCGTCAATGTCGATGTCCAGCTTGTCTTCAGCAGCTTCAAGCAGTTCGGTTTGTCTTTCTCTGGCTCTCTCATCCACATCTTCAACTTCGTTGGTCAGTCGATCACGAAGTCTTTGTAGTTTTTCATCCTTAGTGCCCTCAGGAGCTTCAGCCTCTGCATCATCATCTCTAAGCGCGATTTCTATCTCATCAAGAACACCTTCTTCCAAGTCATCGGCAGCAAGTTTTTCACGAACCTTGGCCAGCCTGGCAGCCCTATCATCGTCTTCATCGACTTCGAGGTTGAGTTTTTCTTCCAGAATTTCGAGAACTTCAATGGCCTCTTCTTCAGAACGCTCTCTGGCTTGAGTGATGTATTTCTTCATATCCTCGGAAATGGCCCGACGACGCAGATACTCATCATCCTCTTCATCAAGGTCATCCATCTCCAGAGCTTCTTCCACTTCACCCAGCTTCTCTTCCACTTCCGGCTTGGCTTGGGGGTGGCCTGGTGTTCGCATGTCTTCCAGAGCTTCTTCCAGCTCTGCGACCCTGTCGACTTTGCCCTGCATCGCTTCTTCAAGGACACCATTTCGATCGTCGACTGTGCCGTCTTCATCCAGCTCAATGTTCAGTACAGCGGCTAAAGCATCCTGTTTGGCTTTGATGTCAGCTTCGTTCCCGCCGCCAGCAGCGTTTAACTGCTGAATTCTCTGCAGAAGCACTTGCTGTTGTTCATCAATATCAGCATCACCATCAAAACCCTGGATGTTTAACTGATCGGCTATAGCACGATATCGGGCTTTGATGTCAGCGATCTTCTGCTCATCTGCTTGAGCAGCTTGTTGCTGTAAACGATTCTGAATAGCCTGGGTTCGATCATCTACTGAGTCGCCGTCGTCAGGGTGAAGGCCTAACTCACCTTCAAGAATGGCCAGTTTTTCCTTAATGGCAGCTGCTGTTCGTTGCGCTTCCTCACCGGCTTGAGCCACTTGTTGTTGCAGGCGATTACGTAGAGCCTCAGTTCGATCGTCAACAGAGTCCCCGGCATCTGGGTGAAGGCCTAACTCGCCTTCGAGAATGGCCAGTTTTTCCTTAATAGCAGCCTGGGTTGTCTGGTCTGCGTCAGCTGCTTGCTGCTGGAGTCTGTTCTGAATGGCCTGAGTTCGATCATCGACAGAGTCGCCAGCATCGGGATGAAGTCCGAGTTCACCTTCAAGAATGGCCAGTTTTTCTTTAAGGGCCGCTTCTGTACGGGCAGCTTCCTGACCGGCATGAGCCGCTTGTTGTTGGAGACGGTTTTGAAGGGCCTGGGTGCGATCGTCTACAGAATCTCCATCATCAGGTTGGAGACCGAGTTCACCTTCGAGAACGGCCAGCTTGGCTTTCACTGCCGCTTCAGACTGCTCACGTACATCGGCTGCTTGTTGTTGTAAACGATTTTGAAGTGCTTGTGTGCGATCATCTACAGAATCGCCAGCATCAGGGTGAAGGCCTAGCTCACCTTCGAGGAGGGCCAGTTTCTCCTTGACCGCAGCCTGAACTCGCTCATCAGTTTCAGCTGCTTGTTGTTGCAACCGGTTCTGGATAGCCTGAGTACGATCGTCTACAGAGTCCCCTGCATCAGGGTGCAGTCCCAGCTCACCTTCGAGAATAGCCAGTTTGGCTTTAACAGCTACTTCAGACTGTTCACGTACTTCGTCTGCCTGACGTTGAAGCCGGGTTTGAAGGGCATCAGTTCGTTCGTCTACAGTGTCGCCAGCATCAGGGTGAAGACCTAATTCGCCTTCGAGAACCGCCAGTTTCTCCTTAATGGCAGCTTGAGTTTGCTCATCCGCATCTGCAGCATGTTGTTGGAGTCGGTTCTGAATGGCCTGGGTTCGATCATCGACGGAATCTCCATCATCAGGGTGAAGCCCCAGCTCACCTTCAATAATGGCCAACTTTTCCTTGATGGCTGCTGCAGTACGTTGTGCTTCCAGACCTGCGTGTTCAACCTGTTGTTGCAGGCGGTTTTGCAAAGCCTGGGTACGATCGTCGACCGTGTCACCGGCATCAGGGTGAAGATCTAACTCGCCTTCGAGATTAGCCAGTTTCTCTTTGATGGCTGCCTGAGTGGTTTCATCGGCTTCAGCAGCTTGCTGTTGCAGGCGGTTCTGGATGGCCTGTGTTCGAGCATCAACGGAATCATCAGGTGCAGGGTGAAGACCCAGTTCACCTTCGAGCACTGCCAGTTTTTCCTTGATAGCGGCTTCTGTACGAGCTGCTTCCTGTGCAGCATGTGCAGTTTGCTGTTGCAGTCGGTTTTGCAAAGCCTGGGTACGATCGTCAACAGAGTCACCATCATCAGGTTGCAGGCCCAGCTCACCTTCAAGAACGGCTAGCTTGGCTTTGACTGCAGCTTCAGATTGCTCACGCACTTCAGCTGCTTGCTGTTGCAATCGATTTTGCAGCGCCTGAGTGCGATCATCTACAGTGTCACCGGCATCAGGGTGAAGACCTAATTCGCCTTCGAGAACAGCTAGTTTTTCTTTGATTGCTGTCTGAGTTTGTTCGTCAGCTTCAGCCGCCTGTTGTTGGAGCCGGTTTCGAATGGCCTCAGTACGATCGTCTACAGAATCGCCAGCATCCGGATGGAGACCTAACTCGCCTTCGATGACGGTCAACTTGGCTTTTACTGCAGCTTCAGTCTCTTCACGTGCTCCGGTGGTGAGTCGTTGTAATCGGTTTTGAAGAGCTTCTGTCCGATCATCTACTGAATCGCCGGCATCAGGGTTAAGACCTAACCGTGCTTCGAAAAGGGCCAGCTTTTCCTTAACGGCTGCTTGTGTTTGCTCAGCTGCATCAGCCGCCTGTTGCTGAAGTCGGTTCTGAATGGCTTGAGTTCGGTCATCAACGGAGTCGCCAGCATCAGGATGAAGGCCCAACTCACCTTCAAGAATGGCGAGTTTCGCCTTAATGGCTGCTGCTGTACGTTCAGCTTCTTGGCCTGCGTTGGCCACTTGTTGCTGCAGTCGATTACGTAAAGCTTCTGTCCGATCGTCTACGGAGTCGCCAGCGTCGGGATGAAGACCCAGCTCACCTTCAAGAATGGCCAGCTTCGCCTTGATAGCTGCCTGAGTGGCTTCATCAGCGTCAGCAGCTTGTTGTTGCAGACGGTTCTGGATGGCCTGGGTACGAGCATCAACAGAATCATCAGGGCCGGGGTGTAGCCCAAGCTCACCTTCGAGAATGGCCAGCTTTGCTTTGATGGCAGCTTCAGTGCGTGCAGCTTCCTGACCAGCTTCTTCGGCTTGTTGTTGAAGGCGGTTCTGGATAGCTTGGGTACGATCATCTACTGAGTCGCCATCATCCGGTTGTAGGCCCAACTCTGCTTCGATCAAAGCAAGTTTTTGTTTTACTGTGTCGTCTTGTGCTCGAACAGCATCGGCTACTTGTTGGTTGAGTTCTCTAACTCTTTCCTGAATGAGTCTATTTTGTTCATCCAGTTCTTTTGTGTCGTCCCAATCCTGAATATTCAGCTGTTGAGCAAACTCACGGTTGCGAGCTACGGCAGCTTCCTTTCTGGCTTCGTCAACCTGGGCTTGAAGTTCTGGGATACGATCGGCTTCCTGCTGAAGCTCCTGTACCCGGTCTCTCTGTTGTTCCAGTTCTCGACGAACCTGTTCAAGCTGATCCTCAACTTGCTGCTTGAGTTGTTGGGCTCTCAGCTTCTCTTCATCACTGGCATTGGCTCTCTCAGTTGCGGTCTGCAGTTGATTTCTAAGTCGGGCCAGTTCGCCTTCTTTTGCCTGTAGCTGCTCCAGCTTGTTCTCCATTTCAAGCAGTTGCTTGGTCATGTCACCAATGACTTTGATGGCAAATTCTTTGTCATCACCATAAGCTGCTGCAGCCACACCCGTAACAACCGGCATAAATTGCTGAATAAATTGCTGGTTAGCTAAGAGCCCTTGGAGTGATGGTTTGAAACTGAAGAATTTTGCGAGCTGAACTTTCATCCAGGTTGGAGTAATAGCCCACGAAGATACTTTGATGTGCGCTCTTGTGAACTCAAACTCATCATCTCCGTCAGGAGTGGCGCTGCTCAGAGCTTGCTGAAGGTATTCGTAGTAGGCAAGAGTTTGTAACTTCTCTTCATCAAGAACTGCATCGTGCTGAGCAACAAGTGCAGCTGCAAACTCTTCCAGCAGTTCCATTTGCCTGCTTCGAATAATGTACTGGTAGCTTTTGACCTTGTCTTTCTTGACTTGTGTAGTTACGGCAGGGGCAGGCTGATCACCCTCAACTGCTTCCTTGAGGTTGTAGAGGCCTTCTACAAAAGCGGCATCGGCCGGGTTCAGCTTCTGACCATGGAAAACAATGATCTCACCTGGTGCCTGAGTGACTTCCAGTTTCGGATAGCCTTCTGGTACAGGATAAGCCTGTGCGTCATCCTCAACGTGCACCACATACCCAACTGGTTTCTGGTATGCCAGCAATTCAGTAAGAGCTTCCTGTTGTAAATCCTCTCCCAGGACATGAACCTGAGTATAGGCGGAGGTTGCCGCTGCTAGGAGAGCTTCATCATTGACAAAGAGTGATTGCCCCAAGCGCTGAAGCTCAGGAGGTTGGTCGCCGGAAGAGATAAGACGCATGAAGGTGCGACCATTAACTTCAACTTCTTCTACTTCAATGGTTACGAGGGCAACATAATTGTCACCCGCACCAAGGTTTCCTGCTCTTCCATTTGCACCTTTCAGAACCCCGGCCAGTTGTCCAGGGTTGGAGATTTTTGTTAAGGGCTCTAACTGGTCATTACCGACTAGCTGAGCGCGAACAGCCTCAACTGAGTCGTGATCTGTCATTCCACCCCTGACTTCAATGACCAGTTCATTCTCTTCAAAGTTCTGGGTGAACCTGAATACCCCTTCATCGCCAACCTTTAGTACCTTTGTATATTTTTGAGCGACGTCATCATCACCTGTTTCAAACAGATCAACACTGGAAACGCCACCGTCGACGCCAGAAAGTACGTCTGAGAACCCTTCAGAAGGAACGTTATAGCCCGCTCTGGCTTGAGCCTGGTCAGGGTAGGTAGTTGTAAAGGAGTTGGGTATTGGTTGATGGTTTTCACCTAAAGTCGGTTTAACCACTACCTCACTCTGGGTAAATTCCGCATGTCCGTCGCTTGGAATATCAACAGACTTTGTCTGAAGCTTGCGATCGGCCAGTGCCTGTGTGCCAATGATGGAAGAGCTGATTGCAACGGCCACAGCAAGGCTCAATGCATTGGGGCGAGCATTTGTCATTCTACTACCTCAGAGCTGAGTACTTTTATTACCGTGAAAAATGATTTCCACACCAGGCGAGGAAGTAATTTCCATTCGCTCTGGGCTGTTTCGGTAAGCTGGTGAGAGAATTTTTAAATACCCAAAACTTTTAGCAGTTAAATGGAGAGCTGCAAGTTCAAGAGGCCAAATATGTAAATTTTGACCAAGGATTGTGCAAGGATATTGTCTGCTTTTTTGGGACGATTGGCCGTAATCCCCCGTGGTAGGGTCTATTTAGCGGCAGTTAGGGGGGAGAAGCGATAAAAGTGAATCTTTGCTTGGACTTTGGTTTTATTCTAGTTATATACGACAGTGGTTGCTTGTAGGGTAGCCGACAAATTGTCGGCTATTTTGAGAGGAAGGTGCCTGTTAAGCGGCGGCTGATGTACTAATGTACAGGTTTCTCAATTCTTCGATTTTCTGAAGATAACCATTGTATTCCGGGGAACCGTCATGGGAGTAATTGAGGTTCTTGAAGAGGCCGGTCAGCTTCACAAAGTAGTCTCTGGCCACTTCCTTGTCTTTAAAGGTGTACTGCTGGCGGATCAAGCTGACGACCAGCTCAAAGCAGGCTTTCTGACGGCTCAGAGGGCAGCTGCTGTCAACGTCGTCAAAGGCATCCTGCTGCAGGTAAACCATGTCCAGGAAGAAGGATTTCTGGAAGGTCACATAGTCTTCCAGGGTAATACCTTCTTCGCCGGTGACCTGCATCATCTGATTAATGCTGTCGCCTTTGACCAGCAGGGCCTGCATTTCCTTCACCGTGTCTACCCATTCCGCAGACAAGTTGTTGCCATACCATTCGGACAACTGGTCAAGGTAACGGGACCAGGAAATCAGAGGGTCAATAGCCGGATAGAAACGTTTGTAGGCTCTATCGTACGAAAGTCCTAGGAATGTTTTAACAGTACTCAGAGTAGCCTGGGTGACCGGTTCTTCGAAATTACCACCGGCAGGCGATACAGAGCCCACCATGGTCAGGGAGCCTTCGTCACCTTCTTCGTTGCGGATTACACCACAGCGCTCATACACACCCTTAATGGCTGAGTCCATGTAAGCTGGAAAGCCTTCTTCGCCAGGAATCTCTTCCAGACGGTTGGAGGTTTCTCGCATCGCCTGTGCCCAGCGGGAAGTGGAATCAGCCAGAGCCAGCACGTTGTAGCCCATCTGACGATAGTACTCACCCAGAGTCAGGCCGGTGTAAATAGAGGCTTCACGGGCCGCTACAGGCATGGATGAGGTATTGCAGATGATGACGGTACGGTCGATCAGGGAACCGCCGGTTGTCGGGTCTTGCAGATGTGGGAACTCCTCAATGGTTTCTACAACCTCACCTGCACGTTCTCCACAGGCTGTTACGATTACGATGTCAGCATCGCAGTAACGGGAGAAAGAGTGCTGTAATACGGTCTTGCCTGAACCAAATGGGCCAGGGATGCAGCCGGTACCGCCACGGGCAATCGGGAAGAAGGTATCCACGATTCTCTGGGTGGTGACCAGTGGGGTATTAGGATACTGACGTTCAGTTTTGCCTTTTCGGGTCAGGGTTTCAGAGATGGAATGACGCACAGGCCATTTCTGAACCATGGTCAGATCTATTTCTTCGCCCCGGTGATTTCTGACTTTGGCAACAACAGTATCAACGGAGAAGGAGCCTTCCTGAATCCAGATGACTTCCACTTCACCTTCGGTGTTGAAAGGAATCATGATTCTGTGGGTAAAGCGACCTTCAGGCACCGTACCAAAGGTTTCACCGGCGTGCAGTTTGTCACCTATTTTGGCTACTGCTGTGAAAGCCCAGTTCTGACTGCGATCCAGAGCTTGTATCTGAACACCGCGTTGCAGGAATTTACCGTGCAGGGAAGCCAGTCTTTCCAGTGGGTTTTGTAGGCCATCGTAAATCATGGAGAGGATACCAGGACCCAGCTCAAGGGAGAGCAGCTGGCCTGTCTGGATAATCGCATCGCCCACGGCCACGCCACGGGTATCTTCGTAAACCTGAATATCGGCGATATCGCCACGAACCCTGAGGACTTCTGCCATCAGCTGTTCTTCAACCTGCTCATTGGCACGGCGGCTGGGCATGACATAAACCACTTCGTTTTTAGTCAGTGGTTTGCTACCCAGACTTTTGATGGTGATGATATCACCCATCACGGCAACAACGCGGGCCGAAGCCTGTTGTTCCAGTTCAGTGTTTGTCTGTTCACTCATTGGAGTTTTCCAAAGCTGTTTACTGCTTACCATAAAATGGCTGTCTCAAGCTCTTTATACCGGTGTAAGAGCGGACGGCACTTTTCTCATGGCTGTCCTGGCAACTGGTTAAGAAATTCCCCCAGGGCCAGGTCGGTCAGTTCGTTAAAGCGTTCCAGAGCCTGCTCACCGTCATAGGCTGTCCAGCGGGCCACCAGATTCCAACGCAGCACGTAAATAACAACCGCTTCAAAATCGAAGCTGTGCTGTCTGCCAGCGTCGTCCAGTCGGCGCCATACGGATTCCAGCAGGGTTTTCTCCAGTGTGAGATAGTCCTGCTTATTCAGGCAGTCAATGGCCTGTGGAATCCAGGGAAAGGCATGCTGCAGACCCAGGGTTGGATTGCTCCAGTTGCGACGGATGTAGGCGTAGCGAGTACCATAGCTCCACTGAGGGTCGCCGGGTGCCTGCTTGCCCTGCATTTTACGGCGCAGAGCTGCCATCACGGTTCTCATATCCAGTCGCCAGTTCACCAGATCACGCAAGGTCTGACTGGGCAGCTCAGCATGAAGTCGGGCTGCCAGCTTGATCAGGGCTGCTTCATCAACATCATCACCCAGGTGGCTCCAGTGCATCAGCTGTTCCACTTTGATCAGGGTATCCCTGTCTTCCTGGTTCAGCATGGACAAGCGTCGATCCAACTGCAGGCGCGAGATTGGAGTGATCTTGCTGTCAAACAGGGAATCAATGTGTGGCAACGAAGTCAGCAGGGTGTAATAGGCATTTTCTGCCATCTCAATCTCCTCGAAAGAACGTTAGAAGTTGACAGCTTTCAGATTGCAGTTGTGAGAAGAAGACTCTACTCATTACTTCAAACTGTTAACTCCTAACTGCTCACTTCAAACTTACTTGACGATGCCTTCCAGCAATGCCCTGAAACGAGGCTGCAGGTGTCTCAGAAGAACAGCCGTAACGGTTTCGTCACTCAGTTCAACTTCGATGTCCTTGTCGTGCAGACGGAACTTGATGCCGCTCTGGTCCATCTGGCCCACAGAGAAAGTCACGCCTTCCTGAAGCATATCCGCAGCCTGACCGGTCACGAACTCCAGTAGAGGACCCTGTTTTACCAGATCCGGATTTTCACGGAGCTCTGCAACGCCAATCACCTTGCGAGGAAGAACGACTTCGAGGTTCTTCTCTCCGTGCAGGTTATTTTCAGCGGCCACTTCCAGAATCATCTGCTTGAGCACTTTTTCTTTCTCTAAAGAGCCGCTGACCAGTGCACTGATCTGCCCGGAGAAGGTTTCCAGCAGATAATCTTTCAGTTCCAGCACGGCATTGCGCTCGGCCAGCTGAAGGGCTTCCTGGCCGGCTTTGGTGATGAAGTCGGCTTCTTCACGGGCCTTGCTGACAATGGCGTCTGCTTTTGCCTGAGCCTCTCGAATCAGTTCAGCTGCGTTGTCCTGGGCTTCGGTGACAATCTGGGCAGCCTGATTCCGGCCATCCTGAACACCCTGGTTACGCAGTTTTTCGATCAGCTCCTGGACACCCACAGAGACTCTCTGGCCGCCAGGATTGATTGCTGCTGTCATAATTTATTCCTCTGGTTAACAGTGCACGGGGTTAACCGTCCACTGTCTACTGTTTGATGGTTAACGGATCAGGCAACAATCTGCTGACCCAGAACCAGAGCAAATACGAAGGCGAATACCGCAAAACCTTCAACAATCGCAGCAGGCGCAATGGACAGACCAAAGACTTCTGGTTTGTTCTTGGAGGCATTGATACAAGCAGCAACAGCCTGACCCTGATAGATTGCAGAGTACATCAGGGCGATACCGGTCAGCAGACCAATACCCAGCAGGCCTGGAGCACTGTTGCCGGATACACCGATACCACTGAGGGTGAACATGATCACGATGCCATAAATGACCTGAGAGGAAGGCATGGCAGACAGACCAATGAATTTACCGTAACCACTTTCAACGTCGAGCATGGCGCCACAGGCTGCCTGGCCAGCGACAGAACAGCCAATTGCTGAACCCACAGCACCCAGTGCAACCGGTGCAAATACGCCTATCCAGCCCAGGGCCAAGATCAGATTATCCATGGTTAGTCCTCTTGCTTTCTAAAAGATTTGAATGGGTAGCCCTCGTCGGACAGACCCCAGTTAACGAATTCAATAACATTGAGACGCATGCCGTGTACGACACCGCTCATGATGCAAAGGGCAAAGTTGAGTGCGTGGCCCAGTAGCAGAATCAGACCGCTGAACAACACTCCGGTGACAGGGCTGGAATCCAGCACGTCCATAGCCAGGGTGTTGAACGTCATGGCCAGGGATGCACCGGAAAGACCCAGGGCAAACAGACGCATGTAACTCAGGACGTCACCAAAAGCGGATGTGATGTTGTAAACCGCCTTCAGGCCGTCAAGACCTCTGAGGAACAGACTGCCAATGGAGCGAACCGGTCGGGTGCTGGTGAACAGGAACACCAGCAATGCACCCATGATCAGACCTGCAGGACCGAGACGATCAGCGAAGATAACCGGCAGGGTTTTCGTCGTACCCAGCCAGATCGACAGTCCTGATCCCATAATCAAGGCCCAGCCCAGGGGGGCGAGTGCATAGCTGCTCCCTCGGTTGACCAAAGCGGTCATAAGGTTAGCGATGATCAGGTGAGCCACTCCGACAAAGACTGACAGCTTCATCATGGCGTTGTAATCATTGAGGTCTACGAAGGCCAGATGCCCCAGAACGCCCCCCGTACCGGGGGCAACACCGAAGTAACTGCCAATCAGTACGCCCCAGACCACACCAGCGGCGGACATGAAGTAAGCCAGATTCATCAGACGTGAACCGGCCTCGGTCTTTTTCAGTTTCTTGCGGAACATGAAGACGATGCCGCCAAACAGCAAACTGTATAGGGCGTCGCTCATGATCATGGCGAAGAAAAGGGAGAACGAATAGAAGACCAGGTTGCCCGGATCCCAGGTGCGGTAATTGGGTGTCTGGAAAAAGCCCAGAGCATCGGCCCCACCGCCAATACTGTTGGATTTTTCCAGCAGGGTAGGTGGGTTGTCTTCGGTCGTTGGCTCTTCAAAAATGGCAGCAACGTCATTCTCAAGACAGAAGGACTCCACTGCATTTTTTTCAGATACCGCTAGCCAGCCCTGAACCAGAAAGAAGGTTTCTTCATCCTGGGTACCGCTGCTGGCTTCTTCCAGTGCTGCCTGATCTTGTTTTGCGGCAACTGCCTGACCTAACAGGTAGTTCCAGCGAGTCAGTGCCTCGCGTTCTGCCAGAAGCTCCTCCAGAAGATGCTCGGACTCTTCCAGCTCCATTTCGAGTCTGGAGAGGGGCACCATACCCACGTGGGAGCGAGGAACGGGTAGCAGGTCTTCAGCCGGTTCTGCTGCAGAGACCACGATCACATAGGCTTCGCGGTGATCCCGATGAATTTCTTCCCAGGGCAGGTCATTGTCCTTCAGGGCTTCGGAGAGAGTCTCCATTTCACCCAGAGGAACGACGTAGAACCAGAAGCGCTGACCGTCGAGGTCAGACAGCTTGGGAAAGCTGAATTCACCCCATGGACGCACTTCCCGGATTCGCTCAACCAGTTTATCGCGGGCATCGGACACTTCCCGGACGGAAGCCTTGTTGTCCAGAACTTCGGCTACCACCTGATCAATACAGACCTGGTTTTTGTCCTTGAGCTGTCGTCGGGTACGGGGTGAACGCTCCAGCCAGGCCAGAGCTTCACTGGCCTGAGCCGGTTGCATGCGCAGGCTTTGATCCACTGTTTTGTCTGACAGTGGAATCAGGTGCATGCAGCCCAGAGCCTGAAGCCCCTGCAGAATCCGGGACTTATCTTCCCCGGGTCCGTACAGAGTAATCTTATTCAGTCGTTTAATAGCCATTGACGTCTGCCTCCCCTGATTCCAGTTCCCGGGCCTTGGCCATTCTGGCTTCCTGAGCCAGCACTTTGCCCTTGGAGAGTTTGGCGTTCATAACACTGGCACGATCCTGGTCAGACAGGTAAATCTGAATTTTCTGGATACTCTTCCGGGTTTGTGGAATCAGTACCTTGGAAAACAGATTGACCCTCTGGGATGTGGTCCGAGTGGCCTTGTCCAGTTCTTTATGGCGCAAGACCCGCACCTGGTATTCAATGCGCAGGCGCACCATCTGCTGGAGCAGGTCTACCAGAAAGTCGACCCAGACCGGCTTGGCCAGATCACTGTATGGCTTCACACTGATGGAGATATTCTCTACCTTGGGTACAGCAGTACCGACAATGTTTTCATCAATCAGAGTGACATTTGTGACCTTGACCAGTCCTTCGACGGGAACGTCTTCACGGGCCAGCATAGGGAGCTGTTCCCTGACCAGACGCTCGACGTCTGCCAGATGTGACCGGGTTTCTGCCAGCGCCTCTTCAGCCTTTTTACGCTCAGCCATTAACTGCTGGCGCTTCAATTCCAGTGCCGGCAGATAACGGTTATAAGTCTTAAGGCTGCGCTTCTCTTTATTCAGCGAGCTTTTGTTGAGGGCTACCTTGGCCATGGTTTATGCCTCTGCAGCTGCTGTAACCGCGGCCTGTTCCTGAGCTTCAGAGAGGCCGGGCCAGTATTTGTCCAGCAGGCTCTGCTTCAGAAGGGTTTCTTCCGGCTCAAAGCATTCAGCCAGTGTCTGCCAGCAGAGGTCCAGGGCTTCTTCAAGGCTCATCCGGGCATCCAGAATCATGAAGCGACTCTTGAATTTCTCGCCAAACTGGATGGCTTTCAGGTCATAACTCGACAGCTCAAAGGCCATGGCCTGTTTCTGCTGGGCGTTCACCGAGTCAGAGTAGAAGCGGATCATGGTGTTCATGATGTGAGCATGATCGTCACGGGTCTCTTTGCCCTGAACCATCTGCTTGAGTCGGGAGAGAGAGCCAAATGGATCAATGACACCGTTGTGCAGGTAGAACTGACCTTCCGTGATGTAACCGGTGTTATCAGGTACCGGGTGAGTCACGTCGTTACCCGGCATGGTGGTAACAGCCAGAATGGTTACAGAGCCAGCACCCTTGTAGTCACAGGCTTTTTCGTAACGTTTGGCCAGCTGTGAGTACAGGTCACCCATGTAACCACGGTTGGCAGGAATCTTATCCATGGCTACGCCGATTTCTTTCATGGCATCAGCATAGGAAGTCATGTCTGTCAGCAGTACCAGAACCTTTTTGCTTTCATTGACGGCAAAGTGTTCGGCCACTGCCAGTGCCATGTCTGGCGTCAAGAGGCGCTCTACAGTTGGGTCAGAAGCCTGATTGGTGAACATTAAGGTACGGGAAGATACCCCGGCTTCTTCGAAGGCTGTGCGGAAGAAGTGATAATCGTCGAAGATCAGACCCATACCGGCGAAAACCACCACATCGGCTTCAGCCTGAATGGCGATACGGGCCAGGAAGCGGTTGTAGGGTTCACCTGCTACAGAGAAAATGGGGATTTTCTGGGATTCAACCAGCGTGTTGAAAACATCAATCATTGGAACGTTGGTTCGTACCATTCTCGATGCCAGTACACGACGAACCGGGTTTACGGACGGGCCATCGATTTCAACTTTGGGGTCCTGCTCCAGAGCGGGGCCTCCATCAATGGGCTCTCCGGCACCGTTGAAAATTCGACCCAGGATATTAGGGGAGTAGGTGGCCTTCATTGGCTCACCCAGGAAACAGACGGCGGCGGCAGTGGACAAGCCTTTGGTCCCGGCAAACACCTGCAGGGAAACTTCTTCATTGTCAATCTTGATGATCTGGGCCAGGGAGTATACCTGTCCATTTTGTTCGATCATCGCCAGATCACCATAGCTGGCCCGGGCATTGCCTTCCGTCAGGTTAGGCACTTGAACGCGAATCAAGTCACCAACAATGCTGAGGATGTTGGTGTATCGCAATAGACTCTGGGGCATTGCTGCTCCTCTATACTGCTTGGGAACTGAAAAATCGGGACGATAGACCGGCTTTAAGGTTCTTAACAATGAACCCCCGGTTAATCATCTGGTACCTGTCGCCTATAAAATTGAGGGTTATAGTGCTCAGGTATCTCCGGATTGCTGATGGGGTGAGAGAAATAGTTCTATCGTGTTGATCAGCAATCTGGATGCAATGCAAAATTTACTCAATAGTAGACAATTCCAGACTTTTCGGCGTCCAGAGTTTGTCTGGGAGTCTGTCGGACTTAAGACATTTACGCCCTGAATTCCAGAAAGAACGGCCTGATTATTCGATGAAATCGATTAAATAGGTTAACTATTAGCACGAATCCATCGAAGCTGCCCAGAGCGCTCAAGACTGTGACTCGTTCTACTGAAATTTATGCTCGAAAGCTTAAGTCCGACAGGCTCCTGATTTCTAATTTAATGGCCAAAATCAATTTGGGTGAAGAGCCTGACTTCACTTCGCCCGACTGGATGAATAACGAGCGGGTAAACTGATTTTCTGCAAATGGGTTCAAGAGTGCTTGATCCTGAATGGTTTTTCAGTCCAATCACTCTTGAATCATTGATATCACACCGGTTGGCTTCCCAGTGTCGCTACCATCACGGCCTTGATGGTGTGCATGCGGTTTTCAGCCTGATCGAAGACGATGGAATGTTCAGACTCAAAAACATCTTCGGTCACCTCAAGGCCTGACATGCCGTATTTATTGGCGATTTCGCGGCCAATAGTGGTTTCGTCATTATGGAATGCAGGCAGGCAATGCAGGAAACGCACATCAGGGTTCCCCGTTTTTTCCAGCATGGAGGCATTGACCTGGTAAGGCTTCATTAGACGAACACGCTCGTCCCAGGCTTCGACAGGCTCACCCATGGAAACCCAGACGTCTGTATAGATGAAATCACATTCTGATACGGCTTCTTCTACAGACTGGGTGACGGTGATTTTGGCTCCGGATTCTTCAGCGATGGGTGTGATAAGTTCCAGGAGTTCAGGGGCGGGTGTATAGCCTTCTGGTGCAGCAACACTGAAGTCTACTCCCATTTTTGCGCAGCCTACCAGCAGTGAGTGAGCAACATTGTTGCGGCCGTCACCCACATAGCAGAGCTTCATTTCATTCAGTGGGCGATTTTGTCCATGCTCCAGCATGGTCAGGAAGTCGGCCAGAACCTGAGTCGGATGCCATTCATCGGTCAAACCATTCCAGACAGGAACACCGGAAAACTCGGCCAGTTCTTCAACGTGTTGTTGAGAGTGTCCGCGAAACTCGATGCCGTCATACATTCTGCCCAGTACCCTGGCAGTATCCTTTACTGATTCTTTGCTGCCCATTTGAGAGCCACCGGACAGGTAAGTCACGTTGGCACCCTGATCAAAACTGGCCACTTCAAAGGCACAACGGGTACGAGTGGAGGCTTTTTCAAAAATCAGTGCGATGTTGCGACCCTGAAGAAAGCGCGGCTCTGTTCCGGCCTTCTTCGCCTGCTTCAGTTGAGCAGAAAGATCCAGCAATGCAGCTATTTGATCTGCACTGAAATCCAGCAGTTTCAGGAATGATTGGTTGGGCAGTCTGAAATCCATCGTCTTATCTCTTGCTTTTCATTAGGCGCATGGCGATTTCTAAAGAAATGAAGCACGCTTAAGATCAGCCCTTTATTGAAGGGTATAGACGGCGCGACATTTCTGGCCAGAGGCGGTTTAACGTTCTGCCAGGTTATTTTCGCCTGCAGTCTAAATTGCTGCAGGACTGTTTTAGAATCATGGCGGATTGAGCAACATTTTGTGCGCGACTTCATCCTGTGAAGAGATTAGACGGACACTCTGTAACTCTGACGAACCGACCATCATCCATAGCTCTTGCTTCACTGTCCAGACAATACAGTGAATAGCCAAATTAAGAGCTGACCTATCGATGACGAAGGAATCCTGTACTGAAGCCATTAAAAAAGAAGGCCTCAGGAAAAGGACAGTCTTTTTTCCTGCCGTCAAAAGCACGGAAGCATGGTGGTTTTGGTCTTGTACCATGGACATTTGTCGCATCTTCCGGTGGTGCTCCAGACAAACAGGTACGCGGCTGAACCCAACTCCGACAGGGCTTTAGGGTATATGCGCAAAAACGGGATGACACTACGTAGAACTACGTTTGCTGTTGCTGACTGGAGTAAGTAACAGTGCCCAGAATCAGTGAGTACTTACATTATGGTTCTGATCTTAACTAAATGTTTGGGGTGGTATACTCGTTTCTCTCATTAGAATACTCAATACCAGTGATAAGCACTTTTGTGCTGTTTTTCGTTCGACAGACACCTATATAGGCGATGGGTAAATTCGGTCTTCGATGACTTCGCCATTGCTGGCATTCACAACCAGTCTTTTCTTCTGACGACTTTCATCCAGGTAATAGATTTCCCGAACCTGCTGCTTTTTCCAATACGCCAGACGAGTTTTAAGTATGACCATGCTTTTGTGAGTCTGCCTGGCTTTGGTAATGACCTGATTCAGGGAAATGATTTTTCCCTGTGGCTTCATGCTATAGGTGTATTCATCAATGATCATGCCTGTATATGCGTCAAGTGTTGCATTCCAGCGTTTGTGTTTTTTATCTATGAAATCAACGATCCGAACCACCTGTCCGTTTTTATTATCGATTCGGGTTTTGAGGATGGCGGCTACATGATGTTTGCTTTTGACTTTCTCAAGGGTCTTTTCAAGCGACATGGGCGTTTGTAACTGAGCCACTTCAATGATTTTGCCAGATCGGGCGTCAATAACGGCGCGTTGGTTTTTGTTTTTACTGTCCGAGAAGTCAACCACTCTCACCTGACGTTTGTCTTCTTCAGTCAGACGAACATTGTGGACGACGAGGTCGCCATATTTTTTCCGCATCTGGCTGATGATCTGTTCCAGAGGCATCAGGTGATTGTCATTCACAGGTGTTGACGTTTCGGCAAAGCTGCTGCCAGTTGCCAGAATCAGCGCCAGAACAGGGGCTTGCCAGAGACAGGACAGGAATTGATTTTTGTACATAATACAGTACCTGAGGCTTCACTTTTCAGGAGTGAGGCCATAGACGGGATCTCGTTCAAACTGGAATTGAAATAGAAATATGAATTCACATCTTATCTGAAAAGAACTGGATCTACCCTTGGTGACTGTATTTTCAGTCAGGATAAATACCTTAACGGGCTAGCTGTTAATGTAGATTTGAATGGATGGAATGCAAGCCTGAGCATGATATTTTCAAAGTCATCGGTTGACAGTATTTAGCGGGCAATAAGTTGGAATGGATTGAAGGATTTGTTCAATTCAGTCTAATAAGCGTCCGCTTCTCGCAGAAAGAAAAAAGCCCTGAGTGGTCTCAGGGCTTTGAATACCTTCTAGGTCAGGCTCCAAGGAGAGGTTACTGCCCCTGATAGGCTTTGCGAACCTCTTCAGCAATAATGCTGATGCCCCGGTCAACGGTTTCATTGTCACGGGTGTAGGTCATTCTCAAGCATTCGTGCTTATGCTGCCAATCGTCATCAATCCCCGGGAAGAAGTAATGGCCGGATACCACCAGAACATTTCGTTTCTTCAAGCGTTCATAGAGCTCCTGACTGCTAATGGGTAACCCTTCAAACCACAACCAGAGGAACATGGCACCTTCGGGTTTATGGACTTTCCAGTTGACTCCACTCAGATGCTTTTGCAATGAAGATACAGCAAATTTGGCTTTGTCTTCATAATAAGGACGGATCACATTTTTGCTCAGGTCAATAATGCTGTCGTCACGGATCATATCCAGAACAATCATGCTGCCAAAGCTGTTGGGCGCCAGATTCATGATGGCATTAATACCCGACAGCGCTCTGATAACCTGCTCGTTGGCAATCACTATGCCGGTTCTTGCCGCCGGAAGGCCCAGTTTGGATAGGCTGAGGCAGAGAATAGTATTTTCATTCCATTCAGGGTTGGCGTCACTGAAAATCAGGTTCGGGAAAGGGGTACCGTAAGCACCGTCAATAATTAACGGGATATCGTGGGCTCTGGCCATTTCATCCAGTCGGCTGACTTCCTGATCAGTCAGGACGTTACCCGTTGGGTTAGTAGGGCGGGATGCACAAAGTGCACCGGTACGCTCATCCACTTTTAAGCTGTTGAAATCAACATGATACTTGAACATGTGCTCATTAATGATTTCGATCTCGGGCTTGTTGGCCAGAAAGAAGTCGTCGCTCAGGCCTGCATCTCCATAACCAATGTACTCAGGTGCCAGAGGCAGTTGAATACGGCGATGGCTACCGTCATCGTAGTCGCCAGCAAACATGTTGAAGAGCATAAAGAAGGCGGCCTGGCTGCCATTGGTCAGGGCAATGTTTTCCGGTCCCAGCTTCCAGCCAAACTGTCGGTTCAGGAAACGAGCCATCTCGTGAACAAATTCTTTTTCACCTTGAGGCGGATCATAAGTGCCGGTCAGTCGGGTGAATTCGGACTGACTGTCGACAATTTTCTGAAGTCGCTGACGAAAGGTTTCTTCCACTTCAGGGATATGGGCTGGATTCCCTCCACCCATCATGATCATATCCTGGCCACCGGCCAGGGCATGGCCCAGATCATCCATAAGCTGGAGTATGCCGGAATGACTGGTAAATTTCGTGCCAAATGTGGAAAGCTTCATGCTTGCCTCAGGTTCTCTGTATAAGGCTGTGAACAGCTCAACTTAAATGAAAAGACTTCCGCTGAAACACGGTAAAGTCCAGAAAGGACCTCTCTGTTAAAGGCCGTTTTGAGCGGAATTTGCCGTCAGGTTATGTGCGAACATTCAAGTCGTCTGAATGCCGCGTTTTTATATCAGGAAATACCTCGGCAGTTTAACTGAGATTGTGTCTTCGTGCATAAGATGTTTGTAGCGCTTTGTATTGGCAGTCTAAAAAGACTGCAACTATAAAGATATATTCACTTTATTCATGGGTTTTTCATGAAATGCCCTTGCGGGACGGAGCTGGAAGGTGGCATTTCCTGACTCATTAGCTTGAACTTTCCTGGCAGAGCTGTGTCTGAGACGTCTCGAAGATAGAAATGACACTGGGGGTCTATACAGGCATGCCGACCGCTGTTTTGTTTATTGTGTGCTCCTTTGTCTGGGGATCCACCTGGTATGCAATTACATTGCAGTTAGGGGTTGTTGATCCATTATGGTCAGTCTGTTATCGGTTTCTCCTGGCAGCATTTTTGACGGCGCTTATCAGTCTGATTCTTGGAAAGTTTGAGCGTTATTCTACACAGCAGCATCTGCGCTTAATGCTTCAGGGTGCCTGCCTGTGTGGTATCTATTACTGGCTCATTTACTTGAGCGAGCATCATATAACCAGTGCGCTTTCAGCTCTTATTTCCACCTCCGAACTTTATATGATGGTGATTTTTGGCCGTATCTGGTTTGGCAATCCGGTCAGGCAGCAAGTCATTGCTGGCGGATTACTCGGTTCGGCAGGCGTCATGTTGATATTTCTTCCGGAGCTTCAGGGCGTGGTTGGCTCATCCACTCTGAATGGAATGGGTCTGGCCTTTTCAGGGTGTGTCTTTTTTTCTCTCGGCAGCCTTATTTGTGAGAAAAATGAAAGGGATGGTATGGGGCTTCTATCCAGTGCTGCTTATACCATGCTTTATGGCAGTTTGCTGGTGGCTGCCCTTGCTCTGGTATTAGGGATAAGTCCAGATTTTGTCTGGTCAGCTCAATATATTGGCTCGTTGGTTTATCTGTCCATTTTTGGCTCAGTGGTTGCGATGGTTTCTTATATGGCGTTGATCCGAGCCATTGGAGCCGATCGAGCAGCCTATGTAGATATAGTCTATCCGGTGATAGCTCTGATGATTTCAACCTTGTTCGAAGGTTATGTATGGGCTTTCAGTGCCGTGGCAGGAGTCCTGATGATTATGTTCGGTAATTATATTGCTATGCGGAAATAATGCTTCATTAGATAGAACTTATGCACTGCTTACAGAGGCTAATGTGCGCCGTCTCAGGTTCATTGGAAACCCCTCATCAGGGGGTATCTATGTAAAAGCTATTTATAGCGCTTTGTATTGGCAGATTAAAAACCAGCAACTATAACTACTGATCCACAACAACATTGCTTTCCCCCCATGGCATGCAGAGTCTTGAGGACAATGTTTTTTCTGCCACTGGTCATAATGATTCAATGGCACTCTCTTTATGCTTCGGCGAGCGACAGTCATGATCTGTCTTTCTGTCATGAGGTTTTGTTCCTAACCTTTTTTACTCCCTGGGTTAATCAATACGTGCCGGTTAATCTGGCTATCACCAGTAACGGCATATTATCCAATGACTCTGGCACTCTTCTGCAAGGATTGATTGCAGGAAAAACCTATCAGGCGTCTTATTCTGAACAGCCGGACTTTATCCAGTTTGGAGGGGTGCAGAGTCGTGGCAGTAATGAGGGCACACCTCCCGCTGGCAGAGGTTCACCTGCAAATCTCGAAGACAGTGATGATGACGACGAAGATGAGGCGTCAGAGGTTCTTGCTGCTGCTGGGGGAGATGATCGTAAGGAGAATAACGAGGAGGATCGCAAGGCTGAACCGGAGGATAAAAAGAATCCTTATCTTTGCTGGTATTGCCAGAAAAATAGGGGATGCTGGCAATATTCCTGTTGTGGGAGAGGGCTTTGTGAAGGCTGCTATAAGGGGTTTGGAGTCTCTCCTGTTAAGTGTCCATGCTGTGGAAAAAACAGAAGACCGAAGGTTCGTTGTAACCTGTGTCCTCCTGGTAGTGAGCTTCTGGAGTTGGACCAGCAGGGCGTTATGGCTCATTTTCACACGGAGCATTTGCAGCAAAGGTGTCAAGGAAGAATCAATCAGGAGTGCCAGCATTGTAATCTGCCCATAGAGCTGTCCCTTCCCCTGCAGCAACTGCTGAATGCCTTGTTATCACATTGTTATGCTTTCTGTATCTTTCCCAACTGTGGGGCTGTTTTAACGGCAGAAACCGACAATACCGCTCATTTTGAGTCTTCCCATCAGGGGCAGGCTGAATGCCCGGTATCAGGTTGTCCTATGAATCAGCTGGCGCACATTCAGCCTTCTGCTTCACACATGAATAGCCATCTGCAATACAGCTGCGGCTTTTGTTTTGCTTCTTTCAATAATCAGCAAGCTCTTCAAATACATCTGACCACACATATACAGTCATACAGCTGTGGTGCCTGTCAGGGTAATGCAGGCATGTCGCTGCTAATGCTTCTGGTGGGAGGTAATCTTCAGCAATTTGAAAATGCCGCTGACATGGCGGATCTGCCACTGGATTCTGAAGAAGCGGTGATCAATCACTGGGCAATAGCACATTGTCAGATCAGTTGTCCTTTGTGTTCACACACTCAGGAAGGATGTGATGATGTGAGTATGCAGGAGCATATAGACAATGGGTGCTCGAGAGCCCTGCGGTTATCCATACCTGAACAAGAGCAGGGTGGTGTTGATCCTGATCCTGAGAACGAGCCTGAAGATGATCCTGATACCTAGCCCGGAAAATTCATAAAGTCGCTTTCAATAGGTACAAGGCCTCAGAAATACTGGAATGTTCGTTTTATGATGTGTACGAAAATATTCGAACATCGCTCGTCGGCTCCTCGCTAGCTCTTTTTCCGCCGTGACAGCATTTTTACAACAGATCCATGCAATAAGCATGAATATGTCGTAAAAATGTGCCAGCCGAAAAAATAGCAGAGCGAGAAGCTCGACACTTTATGAAATTTCCGGGCTAGACAGTCCTGAACTAACTTCCTTGTTGAACTCTTCGCAAACCCGTTCGGGCTGAGCCTGTCGAAGTCCAATACCTCGACCCTTCGACAAGCTCAGGGTGAACGGAATCCGTATGTAAACCGGGAAGTTATTTCGAGACAAATCTCTGGTCAGATAAAGTCACTGCGAAACAGGCTGGGTGTCATACCGGTCCAGCGTTTGAAAGATCGTCTGAAATTGTTGATATCATTGAAGTTCAGGTACTCGGCAACCTGCTCATTGTTGTAGCTTTTGTGTTGAAACAGATAGAGCGCAATCTGTTTTCTGATCTGATCCTGAAGGTTCTGGAAACGAGCGCCGTGTTTTTTCAGCTTGCGTTTGAATGTGGCCGGACTCATATGGAAATGGGAGGCCGTTGACTCCAGAGAAGGTGAGTGTCTGATATGTTCGTGAAGGTATTGAATCACAGCATACAAAAAACTATTGGGTTGCTGGGCTATGATCTCCTGACTTTGTTGTCTTGCCACAGTATAAGCTGTTGAGTCGTCTTCCCATTTTTCAAACAAATAATCCACTGGCAGCTGCATGGAACAAAGCTGAGCATTGAAAGTAAGTTTGCTGCCAAGGTGAACCTGATACTGTTCAATGTGCTCCGGTTGTGGGTAGTTGAAACTGTAATGCCAGGGAGCCTTCTGGGTGTTGTTCCAGCGGCCAAAGTGGCTTAATGCCGTCATCATGGTTTCCAGAATGAATCTCTGGTTCTTTCCTGAGCCTGATGTGTCGTAAAAATAGATATGGCAGATATCTTTATCGATGATTTTATGAGGGGTGATTAAAGGAGAAATCATTGAGTGGCAAAGACAGGCAATATCCAGGGCTTGGTTGAGGTTTGCCGACTGCAGCAAGGCATCGGTCACAGGACCATAATTCCCCGGAAAAATACGGTGACCAAAAACAAAGGATAAATCTTTACCCGGGTATAACTGTTCGCTGTTCTCAACCAACTTCAGGAACTGAGAAGGGGATATGGATAACTGACCCCGAATGACATCTTCATAAAAAATGCCGGTATGTCTTAGAAGCCGGTTTTTCTCGACACCTCTGCTGACCAGAATATCCATCAAGGTAGCGGGCTGCTGATGGGCAATAATAAAACGACTGTCGTTTTCCAGCCATCTTAGCTCTGTTGAGCGCTGACCTGACATCCGTGCTCCTATGCGGCCTGAACCTGCTGTTTGTCATTGTTCTGTCGTGTCGCTGCCTGTTCCTTGGCTTGCAGCAGGGCTTTGTTGGCGCTCTCCAATAAGACCTCTGACGTTGTCTCCAGCGCAGTTGCGGCACCTGAACTCACGGTATGGTAGAGGGTTTCCCCCGTCAGTGTTTTAAAGGCAAAGTGTTCACAGCTTCGGCGCAACTGGTCGGCAATCAAGTGCGACAGGCTCTCGCTGGTCTGGGGCAGCAGTATGGCAAAACGGTCACCGGCAAAGCGGCAGATGAGGTCGCAGCGTCTCAGATTGAGTGTTAGCAACTCTGAAAGTTCAAGTAACAGTCTGTCGCCTTCGTGGTGTCCGTATTTATTGTTGATCTGATGGAAGCCATCAATATCCAGCAAAATGAGAGAGGTGGGCTGAAGATTCTCAGAGCCAGACTTTAACTCTCTGGCCAGTTGTTGTTTTAAATAAGCGGCACTGGATAGACAGGTGACCGGATCATAGTGTCGATGATCCCGAAAAATTCGCTCACGCTTTTGTAACTGCTGATTGAGACTGATCTGTTCTTTATGCCAGTGATAAAGCCCGATGGTCAGCAGCACCATTCCCGCAGGCATGGGCATGGCCTCCAGCCATGAGGCCCATTGCACCCCTTCCGGCAGTCTTATGATTTCGTCCAGAAAATCCTGAAAGCTGGCTATGAAAAAGCAGCTGAGACCTGACACCAATAAATTGGTCACCGGTCCGGCAGGGCGACTGCACAGTACCAGAGCTATCCAGCAGGTGGACAGCATAACAGCGCCACCTTCGCCAAAAATATCCAACCAGTCCACTTCCTGCTGAAATTTGATATCGCCAGCAGCCAGGTTCAACAATACCAGGGCATTGGCGATCAGCAGAATCGCCAGAATTTTATATTTATGCAGCGCCAGCAATTGTTTTGCGTTGTTCATCAGGCATCCTGCGTTTTGAAGAATGAATGCTATTAAATGACGTATTGATGAAAGATTGATGACAAAACGGTTGGCAGGGTCATTTCAGCTCAGGGGAGTTGCCGTGATTCCAGCAGATACTTGTCCTTGTACATTCATACTCCGTTTATCCTGAGCCTGTCGAAGGAGAGTGGTAATACACTTCGACAGGCTCAGTGCGAACGGCAAGGGGTGTGGTGCTTGGTTGTAGGTCAAGTTCCCGGGCTAGACAGTCAATAAAGCTCAAAAGTCTGGCTGACCCCTTTGTTTCGTAGTGTTTTCAGTCGCTCCAGCCTCTTGCTGTCATAAATCTGCAAATTAACCGGCTTAAGTTTTCCCTCAGCTTTTGGCGAAAGCCAGAAAAGGAATTTCAAAAAACTTAATAACAAGAAAGCTCGCAGAAATCAGGGGAATAAGATGCCATCGGTAAACAATGACCAGTCGGCAAGACAAAGGAATAAAGCACGGTTCAAACCAGCAGTGTTGGCTATGGCCATTGCATCAGTCTGTGCAGCCACCTCTGTGCAGGCCGACGGTCGACTGGAAGGAAGTTACAAGGTTGAGGCCAGCAACATTGGTTTGCAGGGAGCCCTGGTTCGTATTGAGGAACTGAACCTTGAAACCACTACGGCAAGGGACGGCAGCTTCGAGTTTCCACCGGTAAAGGCAGGTACTTACACACTGACTGTGAACTACCTGGGTGCTGAAACCCAAAGCAGAAAAGTGGTGGTGACGGACAATCAGCTGAACACAGAATCTTTTGTTCTGGCTTCTTCCGATAAGACGGAAGAGGTACTGGTTATTGGACATGCTTCTAACATCAACCGGGCCCTGAACCGTCAACGTGCAGCCGATAACATTGTTTCTGTCGTCAATGCCGACGCCATTGGGCAACTGCCTGATGCCAATGCTGCGGAATCCTTGCGTCGAATCCCGGGTGTATCGGTTGAGCTGGATCAGGGTGAAGGTCGAAAAGTCAGTATAAGGGGACTGTCGCCTGATTTGAACTCTGTCACCATTAATGGTGCAACCGTGCCTTCTCCTGATAAAGGTGATCGTTCCGTCAATCTTGATGTAGTGTCTTCAGATCTTCTGGAATCCCTGGAAGTGACTAAAAGTATTACACCGGATATGGACGCCGACTCCATTGGGGGCAGCGTTAATATCAAGAGTCTGTCGGCTTATGACCGAGATGGCTTTTTCTACAAGCTGAATGCTGAAGGTTCAAAAGACGATAATACCGGTGACACCAGCCCCAAGTTGGCAGGCACGGTGAGTGATATCTTCAGTGTGGGTGATGGCACAGACAACCTGGGTGTGGCGGCGGGAATCAGCTGGCAGAAGCGCAAGTTTGGCTCGGATAATGTTGAAACCGGTGGCAAGTGGGCCTTTGAAGACGATGGCACTGCCAAACTGGAAGAGGTTGAACTCAGAGATTATCAGATTACCCGTGAGCGTCTGGGGGCGACTCTGAACTTTGATTACAAGCTGAATCGTGACAATGAGCTGTATCTGCGCACTCTTTACAGTGAGTTTAAAGACACTGAGCTAAGAAACTCTGTGACCGCTGAATTTGATAGCCCTGTGTCAGCGGGGGAAACGGGTGAAATTAAAGAACCCAAGCGAGAGCTGAAAGATCGGGAAGAGATTCAGAAAATAGTATCTACCGTGCTGGGGGGAACCAGCAGGAACGATGCCTGGACCATCGATTACAGTGTCAGCTATAGCCATGCTGAAGAGAAAAAGCCTGACGCTACGGAATCCGCTTTTGAATCCTCATCCAATTTTGAGGGCCGTTTCAATGACACCAAGAAGCCGAAGATTACAGCGGTAGACGGCTTCTATCAGGCGTCCAATTATGAACTCAAGGAAGTAGAAGTCTCTGATTCAAAAACCACCGACAAACTCTATAACTTCAAACTGGATATCACCCGTGATTTTGACTGGAATGATAATCCGGCCATGGTTAAGTTTGGCGGTAAAATCAGTCGTCGGGATAAAGACGCCGATGAAGATGTTTTAAAGTATGAAGATTTTCCCAATCCTGGAATGGCCAGTTTTGTAAAAGGAAATGTGGATTATTCTCTGGGCCGGTTTGGGCCTGAAATTAATCCATCAGCCGTCAGATCGGCATTGGGAAGTGCTCAAGAGAAGGAAGAAGATAAGGAAAAATCAGTTATTGAGGACTACACCATGCAGGAAGACATCAATGCTGCCTATCTGATGGGAAGGGTTGATGTTGAGAAGTGGCGTTTCCTTACCGGTGTCCGTTATGAAGGCACAGATTTTACGGCTGAAGGATACCAGTTTGATAAGGAGCCTGATGAAATCGCTACTAAGCGGAAAGTCAGTAAGGATTATGATCACTGGTTGCCAGCTCTTCATGCACGGTACCGCATTAATGACAATACTCTGGTCAGAGCGGCCTGGACGCACTCTGTTGTCAGACCCACATTTGAACAGGCTCGTCCGGGTGTTTTGATTGATGAGGACAAGGCTGAGCTGGGTAATCCTGATCTGAAGCCTGTTGAGTCCAGTAACCTGGATCTGGGTATTGAGCATTACATGGGCAGAGCCGGGGTTATTTCCGCCTTTGTCTTCTACAAGGATCTGGAAAACTTTATCTACAGTACTGATGTGGCTGGGACGCCGGGCAGGTATGAGAGCTTTGATGAAGCCAAGATAGCCCTCAATGGCGACAGTGGTCATGTCTATGGACTTGAGCTGGCTTACTCCAAACAGTTCTCCGAATTACCTTATCCATTTAATGGTTTGCTGATCAATGCCAATGCCACCTTTGCAGACTCAAAAGCAGAAGTTGAAGGTGCTAAGGATAACAAGCTGGTGAAAAGGGACATTGCTCTACCAGGCCAGTCTGATGTCACAGCAAACCTTGTTTTGGGTTATGAACTGGACCGTCTGAGCCTGAGGTTATCCACCAACTATAAATCCAGTTACCTTGATGAAGTGACCAGGGTGTCTGACAAGCGTTTTGATCTGTATGTCGATGACTACACCCAGATGGACTTTACAGCTAGTTATCAGTTAACCGACGAACTGAATGTTTTCTTCCAGGCAGTCAATCTGACCGATGAAGCTTTTTACAAGTACACCGGTAAGGAAAAGTACAACGCCCAGTATGAAGAATACGGTACTGCCTGGAAGCTGGGTGTGACTCTGAGCAACTTCTAACTGAGCAGAATATAGAAGAGAGGGCGCGAGAGCGTTCCTCTCCATGACAAGAAACAGCCAAACGCTGAAACAATTTGATGATGATAAAAACGACAATAAAACAGTTATCTCTCACAGTCAGTCTTGCCGCCATGATAGCTGCAATCACTGGTTGTAACAGTGAGCCTGAATTACAGACCCGTGCCATACAGAATACTGAAGGTCTATCGGGTGAAACTATCATACCCCTCTTTAATGAGAGTGCTCATGAAGGTCAATCTCTCTGGTTGGCTACCAGTGAGAATGAAGGGCTGCTGTTGCTGGATGATGAAGGCAAGGTTCGTAGCCAGATCAAGGGCAGTAATGAACTGCTGGATATAAGACAAAGTGTGACTATTAAAGGCGAGCCGGTTTTACTGGCTGCCAGTGTGAACAAGGAATCCAACCGTCCGTTGCTGGTGGCAGTGGATACAAAAGAAGGTTCTCTGAAAACTCTGGCGAGTCTGCCGTCTCCGTCGTTTGATATCGATGGTATCTGCCTTTATCGCGACAATCAGGAGCATGTCTATCTGTTTATGCTCAATGGCAGAGGTGCAGGGCAACAATGGCTGGTGGTTGATGGTGCGACTCAACAGACAGTCTCCCGCGAAGTTCGTGAACTGGCTCTGCCACCTCTGAGCAGCTATTGCAGTGTGGATGATTCTACCCATGCGCTCTATATCTCAGAAGAAGAGGTTGGGGTGTGGAAATACGGAGCCCATCCTGAAGCCGCTCCCGGTCGTCAGGTGATTCAGTTAGTGCAACCTCATGGCTCCTCAGCAGAGAATGTTGCAGGGCTTTCTGCTTTCCCCGGTGGTGTTATGGTGGTTGATCCTGACACAGCCACTATCAGTGGTTACAAAGTGGACGGTGAATCCGTTGAAGAAGCCTTTGCCTTCAAAGTGGCAGGTGCTGAGGCTCCGGAATCCGTCAGTGTCGCCAGAGATTCAGATTCAACCTTACGGGTAGGACTTTTTGATGATGAAGCTGATCAATACCTGGCCGCCGACGTGGACTGGAAAAAGTCCGATGCAGCGGCAGACGGTGAGTTTCTGACCATTCTACCTGAAGTTCAGACGCCACCCATGGGGCGCTTTGGTGATGTGGCGGACGATCCTGCTATCTGGGTCAATCCTGACGATGCTCATCAGAGTCTTGTATTGGGCACCAATAAAAAGCAGGGCTTATTTGTTTATGACATGCAGGGTAAAGAGTTGCAGTCATTTACAACAGGCCGTTTGAACAATGTTGATGTGCGTTACGACTTTTCTCTGGGGAGAAAAACAGTTGATGTGGCAACTGCCAGTAACCGAACAGATAACAGCATTGCGGTTTACAGTATTGATCGTGAATCGGGCCGTCTGACTGAATCGGGCAAGGTGAAAACTGATCTGTCGGAGATTTATGGTCTCTGCATGTATCAGCCAGAGCCCGGTCGCATTGATGTGTTTGTGAATGATAAAGACGGCACTTATCAACAATACCGACTCAAGGCCCGGGGCATGAGCATTGCCGGGACAAAGGTGCGCACCTTCAAGGTGGACAGTCAGCCGGAAGGTTGTGTAGCCAACGAAGCTACAGAGCAACTGTTTGTGGGTGAAGAAGGGGCTGGTGTATGGGTGATTGGTGCCAATGAAGACGATGGCGTCAAGCTGGAGACCGTTGCCAAAATTGGCGGTGCTTTGGTAGATGATGTTGAAGGTATGGCTGTTTATGCCCAGGAAGATCACTCCTACCTGGTGGTTTCCAGCCAGGGTAACGACAGTTATGCCATCTTTGATACTGAGAAGCCTTATGCCTACAGAGGGTCTTTCCGCGTTGGATTGAATGCTGCCAAAGGTATAGATGGAGCCTCTGAAACCGATGGTTTGGATGTCAGCAGTGCTAATTTTGGCGGTGTTTTCTCAGAAGGTATGCTAGTAGTTCAGGATGGACGTAACCAGATGCCTTCCAGCCCCCAGAACTTTAAATACATTCCCTGGAAGTCTATTCAGTCGGCATTGAAACTGGATTAAAACCATCTGTAACCCCACCTAATTGCCGGGCAGGCTGACATAGGTTTGCCCGGCATTCATGTTTTCCCGGTTGGACCTGTTCAAAGCGTACTTCCAGCTGTCTGGAGTCAGCAAAAATAAAAATATGAACTAATATTTTCAAACCACTGGCACTAAGAAAGGTTTGTTCACGTGAAGAGAGTATTGGTGTTTGTTGCTCTGTTTTTGATGGGGGCCTCGGTAGTCAAGGCAGAATCCATTGGAGCTCAAGGAAATACTACCCGAACGAATGTCAAAGTGGGGTCAATGCCCTGCAGTGGTGTATTAGGTACACATATGGGGGCTGAGGCTTATTTTGTCGGGCTGGTTCCTTATAAAGGCACGGTACTTTTTGGATCGTTGGATAATGGGGGGCTTGAACCTGATGACAGGAGTACACTCAAGCTCAGCAGCGGAACCTTGAGTGCATTCAGTTTCTGGACAGAAGGTGGTGTTGTCAGAGCCTCAGAGTTTGATGAGACAAAGTATTCGCTGAAGGTCGGCAGCTGTACAGGCAATCAAGCCGTGAATACCTCTTCGATGTTGTTGACCCAATGGGTCAGCTCTGACCAAAAAACGAAAGTTCAGCTCAATGGTGGCAGTTTTCAGGATGATGTATTTAACCACTGTTTTGTGAGCACTTATGGCAATCCACCCAATGATTCTGTTGCATTCTTTTGTGCTTTTACAAAGCCTCCGCTAGTCGAAGAGAATCAAATGATTCCTGACTCAGTACAAACAAGCAGCACGATCATTCTTGAACAGTTGAGTGACACCAGGCTATTTGAAAAGGTGTGTCGATCAGCGGGAGAGCAGGATAAGGGCCTGGCTTTTGACAGTTGTGTCAGCAGTTTCAAAAAACAGTTGAGTTTAATTGAACAGTATCAGGATCAAGCTGACTCAATAGAGTAATTGTAAAGAGGGCTCAGGGAAGAGCCCTTGGAAACCATTATCGGACCATGCCAATAAATTGCAGAACCGAACCATTGGGATGGTGGATGTATTGAAGCCCGGTGAAGCCTTGAGTCTGGAAGGTGTTTTGCAGCCGGTTCACCATCGGGTAGCGCATCTTGGTTAAGAGTTTGCCAGACAGTTTGTCAAAAAACAGAATATCCAGCCCCTGCATCCCCTGTTGAATTGCCACCTTGAAAGCCGGGAATTCATTCAGTTCCATAGGACGCCCTCTGGAAGCTGGGTTCCCCAGCGTCACTGGCAGTGTCACGGCATAGCCTTTGGAATCAGGATTTTTTTGAAAATAAAAATTCAGGGCCGCCTCCTGGGCTCTGGCCTGAGTCAGTGGCGAAATGAGCAGGACGCAAAGGCTGGCCAGCACCAGGGTGATCCTTTTCATTGTGATTCCTTTCATTAGAGTCTCTGCAATTATTTCTCGACAGTCCGGTTAAAAACATAAGTTTGGCTGTGTTTCCTACCTAGCTGAATGGGCATAACTGCATGGGTTTTGCCCGTGATTCCACGATATTGAATGATGGTGTACTGCTGTACTGTTACGGCAGTACATTTTCAAGGTAGTCATGCACAACGATGTCAGCGAAATCATGGTCAGAAGTATTGGATCTGATTCAGAGTCAGCCGGACAGGAAGGCTCTGGACAGAGTTATGGAAGTGCTTCTGACTCCCGAAGAGCAGGAAGCAGTGGCTTCCAGACTGGCCATAATGAGAGCGTTACTGAATGGGGAAGCTTCACAGCGTGAGATTGCTGCACGTTTTGGGGTCAGTATTGCCAAGGTCACTCGTTGTTCAAATTACCTGAAAAGATTAGATCAACAGGAAAAGCAGATCTTAGAAGCCGATATATGAGTGAAGCAGTCATAGGAAGTCTTCCGGCAGAAAAGCCGGAACAGGAAGGCAGTATCCTGGGGGGGACCGTCATCGTGGCAGGGACCGCCATCGGTGCCGGCATGTTTTCATTGCCCATTGCAACCAGTGGTATGTGGTTTGGGTATTCAGTGGCCTTGATGCTGATTACCTGGTATTGCATGTACAGTTCGGCTTTGTACCTGTTGGAAACCAATCTTCGCTTTCCTCGGGGAGCCAGCTTTGACACCATGGCACAGGCTACTTTGGGCAGTGCCGGCCGGATCGTGAATGGTGCTTCTGTGGCGTTTCTCTGCTACATCCTGACCTATGCCTACATATCCGGTGGCAGTTCAATTATTACCTACAGTCTTCAGTCCGTTGCGGGTATCAGCCTGACAGCAGGCAAGGCCAGTCTGATTTTTGCTGTGGTGCTTGCCGTGATCGTGGTGGCTGGAACCCGTGCGGTGGACAGAGTCACAACGGCTTTACTGGGTGGCATGATCATCACTTTCCTGACGTCCACCGGTGGACTGGTCAGCGAAGCCCAATCGGTAAAACTCTTTCCAGGTCTGAATCTGGCTGAAACTGTGCCTTATTCACTGGTGGCTCTGAGTTTTCTGGCAGTCAGCTTTGGTATGCAAACCGCGGTTCCCAGCCTGACGAAGTATTATAATCGTGATGGCTCACGGGTTCGCAATGCTTTGCTTTGGGGGTCTCTGCTGACTCTGGGCATTTATGTGATTTGGCAGATCGCCATTTTCGGAAATATTGATCGAAGTGAGTTCCCGGCCATTATTGCTGCCGGAGGCAATATCGGAAACATCATGGGCGCTTTGGCGGATACGGGACTGGATTTGAAAGTGTCCTCACTGCTGCAGCTCTTTTCCAATATGGCTGTGGCCAGTTCATTCCTGGGTGTAGCCTTATGTCTTTATGACTATATTTCTGATCTGTTTGGTTTTGACGACAGTTTCTCTGGACGACTAAAAACCGCAACCATCACTTTTGTGCCACCCACACTGCTGGGGGTGCTGCTACCCAATGGTTTCATCACTGCGATTGGTTTTGCGGGGCTGGTCATGGTGATCTTCTGTGTGCTGTCACCGGTATTAATGGCCTGGATTGGACGTCAGAAGTCGAATAAAGGCTATCAGGTACCAGGCGGCATGCCTCGTATGGTGCTGGTATTTGCTTTCGGGGTACTGGCCATGACACTGGCAGGAATGGATGCTTTTGGGTTGTTACTGGCTTTCGGTAAATAAGTTGAATGTTGACGGTCGATGGTTAATAAAAAAGAGCAGGCTTTGAGCCTGCTCTTTTGCTGTTACAGGATGACCACACCCGGGATCAGGAAGAAAAGCATAGCGTTCACAATAGAGAGCACGATGCTCATGATCACCGCCCACCAGAAACCGTCAATTTTGAAGCTGTCCATAAAGTAATCCACAATCATCAGCATCAGGGCGTTCAGAACCAGAGTGAACAGACCCAGGGTGAGAATGGTGATGGGCAGAGTCAGGAAAAACAGAATCGGTTTGACGAAGGTGTTGACCACCGCCAATAGTATGGATACCAGAACGGCACTGCCGTAGCTTTTGATTTCAACACCCTTGAGGATTCTGGCGGTAATGAAAACAGCCAGACCATTGATCAGGAAGTACAAAATCAGGCTCAGCATGGCAGATAGTCTCCAGAGGGTATTGGGTGCCTTTTGCACATTACACCATACTACATCTTTTCCTGTCAGGAGTGCTTGTTCCTTCAAGCCTTGTATTGTTTAACCGATTAATCTGGTGATGACGCCAGGAAAAGTTATTCCATGATCCCTCCTTCTCAGTCTGATGCTGGCAGGCCCAGAAGAAAGAGAGCTGCTGAGCAGGATGTGTCTCATGAAACCACTAAACGCACTCATACAGCGGCAAAGACGGGCAGGGGAAAACAGGTTTCTCGAGCCCGGGGTAAGAGGCGGGTTCCGGAGACTGACTACCAGACCAGCCAAAATCCCGTGAGCTCTCGCCCAGCTTCTATTCTGAATCCTCAATGCATACGGCTTAGCGAGTTTGAAAACTTCCAGACGGTTCAGGAAGCCAGACAGCTTTTTCAACAACAAAGTAGAGTTATAGCGGGTGACAGTTCAGCCGTTGTCGGACAAAAGGGTGCCATTGCTGCCCGGTCTTTCAGGAAAGGAGAGGTGATTGCATTTTATGAAGGGAAGCCGGTTTTCAGAAAGAAAGTGCCTGCATCCGTTCGTTGGGTTCGTGGTCAGAAACTCACAAAAGCACTTCGCAAACAGAAGCTTTATGTGGCCTGGCAAAGAGAGGGTGAACAGATTCGCTTTCTCGCTCGACCTGACCGGCATGTAGCCTGGTCAAGGGCGACCCTGTTTGGAACGGGGATTGAATTAGGCATAAACGGGATTGAGGGGGGCGGTCCTATCGCCATGATCAATCATAGTGAGACCCCTAATGCCGCGCTGAAAACGCTGGTGGATAAAAATAAACTGGCTTCAGGTTCTCGCCATGCCTTTCAAAAGCTTTATCTGGATTCAGAGACATTTGATCAGGACTCTATGGCGATTGCGGTCTATGCCCTGAAGAACATTTCTGCCGGGGATGAAATCCTGGGGGACTATCGACAAGGCTCCCGGGATAGGGAAGAGGCTCCTGATTTTTCGATTGTTGGCCAGAATCTTCTGCTGATCAGTGATGACCGGGTAACAGTGGATGGCTTTAATGTTTATTTCTCCAGAGACCGGTCTTTCTCAGCGCCGATAACCGTGGCGGATGCTGAGTCCATGGAGGTTGAGGAGAGTTCAGACAGTTTGCCAGAGTCTGAATCACTGTCACTTTCAGATGAGTTCTTTTCGTCTCTTAGTCATGATTCTATGACGGGGTCTGAATTAGCGAGTTTTCTGGAGGAGACGGATGATCCTTTTGCCATGATGGGGCTCTCTCAGAAGGCATTGACTGAGATGCACAGGCTTTTTTCTGGCGAAACAGGCTCTGCACAAGAGTATTTGAGAATTATCCGGGAAGAGGTAAAAGAGGACCAAACGCCTCCCTTCAGTGCCTTGAAAGCTTATCTTTTTCTAATGCTTCTGCGACATATGGGCAGTAAGAGGGCTCTGAATACTATAGCCAGTGCTTTTATGAAAATGGAGCCCATTGGTCCCTATGGCACCAAAGAATGGCCATGGAGTTCAGATACCGTATTTCAAATGTTTTTGGATCATGAATTATTAGGTATTCGTGAACTATTTGAGTTGATGCCACTGACATGGCTGAAAGAGCATCCTGAACATACAGAGGCGTATATCTGTCAACGTTATCTTTCTGGCAGAGTAGTAAATGTCAGTAATGCCCTCAATCAGTTCGAGATTTTCAGGGGGGATGGTACTCCATGGACTCCGACATTGTGTGCAACCATGATGTTGTCGCGGAATATAGTCGACTTTGCTGCAGGGCCGGAGCTGGAGCGAATGCTAACCCAGCCAGAACATCGGCAGGATTTGTATTGGGAAATGCGGTTTGGCAGTAAGGAGGCATTTTGCCGATTTTTTCTGGAAGAGTTGGAGCGCCATCAGGCTGAAGGGTTCGATCGAAGTCTGGGTCAGGTGTTTAAACTCCTGAAACTATGCAGTCTTGAGTTGAGAGTGGGGAGTCAGTTATTTGAGCCTTGTCTGGATGCCGCTTTTCATGTTGTGGAATCAGAGCCTGAAAAGCATATTGCAGTGGCAGCACTCGCAAAGGAAAAACTCCAGCAATATGAGCAAAATCTTATTGATCGGATTGTTAATAAAACGGATGCCAACAACAGCAGCAGTACACTCTGGCTGGACCGGATCAAAGGTGACAGGCTTTCGATAGCCAGAAAGAGAAGTCCGGATTTACCTGCAAAAATTCTCCGCTATTTTCTCCAGATGAAAAAGGTGGAAGAAAACAATCGATTTCTTGATGCTACAGTCAAGGCTCTCAGTAACAACGGCATACCCAAATTTCATCTATCCCCTGATGATCCTGCATACGTTTCAAAGTGGGGTCGATCAGATATCAAAGCCTATATGGAAGCTGTTGAAGAAGTGCCTGATGGTTTTTTTGGTAGACAAGATCAATTGACCTGAACATTTCTGACAGGTTAAAAGAAGCGTGACTGATAGCTATAATTTTTTTGAAGCCTGAGTGGTTTCAGAAGCATTAATTGTTTCCTGAACTTGGAACTGTTTTTACTTTCTGTATTTCATATATGGACGTAAAACTATGTTTACTTCTGGTGTCGGCTTAATTTAAGTGTTCAGGGTCTGGATAATTAATTAGCACAACTTCTTCATTCAACTAAAAATTCTAATCTATAGTTAATTTTTTCTACTAACACACTAAAGATATGAGAGTAAGAAAATATCTTTTAGTCATGACGCTCTATTTCTTTTTTATTTATGCTCAAGCCTCAAACGCTGACTATTTTGTCAGTATCATTCGGCATGGAGATAGAGCTCCAGTCCGTCCACTTGAACCAGAGCAGTGGCCTTATGGAAAAGGAGAGCTTACCGATGAAGGTATTGAGCAATGTAAAGATATTGGTCTCAAGGTACGCGAAAGTTTGTTATCAAACGACTTTCCTCGTCAGTGGCATTCCGGGCTCAGCAGACATTATGCACGAAACTTTAATCGTACCATACAGAGTGCCCATGCAATTCTGAGTAATATATATCCAGAAAGTTATGATAATTTTGAGAGTAACAGAGTGCCAGATCCTAAGTTACCATCGTTGGTGACAGTGCCTGAAGAATCTTTACTTGGAGGTCCTCATGCCTGTAACGATAGGGCATTCTATAGAATCATTGATCAGCTTGATGCCTCAAAGCTGTGGCAGAAAAAGAAACTAAGTCTACGTTCCTGGTTGCCCAAAGATATGTCTAAGGGGCCCTATACAATGCGACAGATCCAATTTCTAGGAGATGCGCTTTTCGCCCGTAAGAAGCATAACAAGCCATTGCCTGATGAATACTCCTTAAATCAAGAGAAGCACCTTATAGAGGCCAAAAACTGGTTTTTCGAGCAAATCAGTAGAGAGCCCCGAATTATGGGAATGACCAGCCATAAGCTGCTTAAAGAAATACTATCAGCCTTTCAGAATTACTCGAGTTGTCGTCATTGGGAAAAAACTGAAAACTGCGAACATTTTTTGTTGTTTGTTGCCAGCGAGATTAATCTTCAGACTTTTTTGGCTATTATGGGAGCTTCTCAGGATGAAGCAGTCCCCTACGGTGCTCATTTGAACATTCTTCTGAGTTATAATGCCCAGAAGGTTTTTTTAAAGTTAGATAATAAACCCTTAAAACTTCAGGGTTGTCAGGCATACTGCTCCTACGATAAATGGATTAACCTGTTATCTCGAGCTATTGCTATAGCTGAAAATACACCCTGTTTTTTGAAATCAGATCAATTAACAAGTGCCTATACCAAGAAGTTACCCTACTTACAGGTGATTACTGGACAACCCTATATCAGTGAGGCTCACCAGGCTTTGAAGTTGCAGAGAAATATCAATAGATGAAAGCCTTGGTGTGAAGACGGTCAAATATTGTTTCATCAGTTACTGTCAGTTTTTATGATTGAATAAGGATTGAGCAAATAGATGCAGGCTGTTTATACTGTCTAAATCTTATACATGGACGTCAACAATGTTTGTTTCTGAAAACTGGCCTTATATGGTCTCGGGCGTCTGTGCCTTTTTGCTCTGTTGCCTGATTCTTGCCCTGATCTTTAGCAGTAAATTCAGGGAGGACATTACCTCCGGCGATACCAATAAAACCAAAATATTTAATGTCATTACCCTCGAAGGTGCCCTGGTGTTGTCCCTTTGTGGTCTGTTTTTCTATGGATTGATTCAGCCTGTTATCAAGCCGCCGGAACCTTTCTCCCTGTTTGCCAAAGCCAATGGTTTTTCTTTTGAAACACCCACCCAGTTTCTGGATGACTATAAACAGAAAGTGACTGAGTTAAAGGAGAAGAGGGCAAGGGTGACCGAACTGGAATCGGAACTGGAAGGTATGATCAGGGAAGAGAGCCTGGTGTCCTATGTCAAAGCGCTTTCTCCCGATTCTGAACTGAGTATTGTCCTCAGAGAACTGCCACTGAAGCATGAGGGTCCATGGGGACGCTTTAAAAAATCAGAAACCATTCTGGTCTCCATACCGGGGGATGTGAAAGAAGGCGAAGCCTGGGTTTGTCATTCCAGAATTAATGACGACTTCGAACTGATCAGCGATTTGAAAATCAATGAAGAGCCGGTATTAGGCAAGTCGGTCAAGGTAAGCTCTACCAAGTTGATGTTTCCTTCTATGGACTGTGAAGAGCGAGTCTCTATCGACATGCAGATTGCCTGTTCAGATGCTGTGCAATTGTTCGGTGAAACGGTCTTGGCCTGTGATGAAAAAGGCAATGCCCGCTGGAAAATTGAAAAGCCCAGAGAGCTGGCTGTTCTGTCTGTACTCTTGCCGGAAGAGTTAGTCGAGAATCGATTGGCCGAAAACTGAGCTGAATTGACTGCTGATAGAAATATTTCTGTAATACCTTGTAGATAGTCTCCCTCAAAAAGCATGGGACACTTTTAGTAGTGGCTCACTTTATTGCAGCCAAGCGTTAATGCTCATACACACTCCGTTCATCCTGAGCTTGTCGAAGGATGCTGGTATTGCACTTCGACAGGCTCAGTGCGAACGGTATGGGTATAGCGCTTAGCTGTATGAAATTCACTTGTGATCCATGCAAAGAAAATAATAAATAATGAGGGAACCTTGCATGTCACTGGGACAAAACCATCAGGACTACCACGACGGTCTGGAAGCTATGGATGATCAGGTCGATAATCCGACGGATTCCGGCTCCCTGAATGAACTGGTTGAAAGTGGTCGCCGAAACTTTCTGAAAGGTGGTCTGGGTCTGGCAATGGCTGGCTTTCTGGGGGGCGCAGGGCTGCCCAGTACCGCTCAGGCTCACTATCGTCCTTCTTCGCGTCCGGATATCGGCTTCAGTCCTATCCCTGTTGAGCAAAGCCCTGATTTTGATAGCGTTACCGTCCCTGAAGGTTATTCAGCCCAAGCGTTTTTTTCATGGGGAGATCCTGTAGAAAAAGGGGCTCCGGCCTGGCAGAAAGACGCTAGCAATACCTGGCAGGACCAGATGAAGCAGGCTGGTCAGAACCATGACGGCATATGGTTTTTCCCGTTCAAGGATAAACCCAATGATCAGGGGCTGCTGGTCATGAATCATGAATACATCAATCCAACCCTTCACCCTGATGGCCTGACGTTCAAGGAAAACGAGAATGGCCTGCGTTTTCGTCCTGAGAGTGAAGTCAAAAAAGAGATCGCCGCCCATGGTGTCAGCATCATTGAAGTGAAAAAGAATGCTGAGGGTGCCTGGGTTCGGGTGATGGATTCAAAATACAATCGTCGTATTACTGGCATGACGCCCATGACTTTGACCGGCGAAGCGGCGGGCACTGACATGCTGAAAACCGTTGCCGACCCTGAAGGTCGTACCGTTCTGGGTACATTGAATAACTGTGCCATGGGGTTCACTCCCTGGGGCACTTATCTGACCTGTGAAGAGAACTGGAAGAATTATTTTGTAAACAGGGATAAGGAAGATTACGCGCAGAGAGCTTCCCACCACCGCTACGGTGTTTCCAATAAGCAGAACAGTAAATACTATGCCTGGGAGTCTGTCGAAGCCCGGTTCAATGCCACTCCTGATTCAGAGCAGCCTCATGGCGGTTATGTTAACGAACCTAATCGTTTTGGCTGGGTAGTGGAGATTGATCCCTTTGATCCAAAAAGCGCCCCTAAAAAGCGAACTGCCATGGGGCGTTTGGTCAGGGAATGTTCCACTCTGTCATTGGGGCAGGATGGTCAGATGGCTTTCTACTTTGGTGATGATACCCGGGGTGAATATGTTTATAAGTTTGTTCCGGACAAAGCCTATGATGCCAGACGTTTAAGCGCGAACTCAGAGATTCTCGACAGTGGTACGCTCTATGCGGCTGTTTTCCATGAAGATGGAAAAGGCGAGTGGAAGCCACTGGTTTTTGGTCAGGGTGGATTAACCCGCCGCAATGGTTTCTTCAGTCAGGCGGATGTCCTGGTCAATGCCCGTCGGGCTGCTGATATTGTGGGTGCAACCACAATGGACAGACCTGAATGGGTAGCTGTGCATCCGACGACCCGGGAAGTGTATGTCACTTTGACCAATAACAAGCACCGGGGTAGGAAAGACGATCAGCCCACCAACGCTGTTAACCCGAGGAAAGACAACCGCCACGGCCAGATTGTCCGTTTTACAGAAGAAAAATCTGACCCAGCGGCTACAAGCTTTGACTGGGAGCTATTCCTGTTGGCGGGTGACCGTCCGGGAGCAACCTTGCCCGATAACAGTAAGGTGCCTGAAAACTTTATCGGTAATATCAAAGGCGATATTTTCTCTTCCCCGGATGGCATCTGGTTTGATTTCCAGGGTCGCCTGTGGATCCAGACCGATTATGGCGATGACAGTGCCAGAAACTACAACATGGGCACCAACCAGATGCTTTGCTGTGACCCGTTAACGGCTGAGGTGAAGCGTTTTATGGTAGGACCCAGAGGTTGTGAGATTACCGGTGTCACCACTACACCAGATGGTAAGACCATGTGGGTAAATATCCAACACCCGGAAATCAGTTTCCCGGCCAGTGATGGTAAAACCCGTCCTCGCTCTACTACGGTTATGATTACCAAAAATGATGGCGGTATTATTGGTAGCTAATCAACAAAGCAGGGCAGGAACATAAATCACTGCCCTGCTTTGACTTTCTATCAGGGAGTAATGTAGCTCAGAACTCGTCAAAAAATTCATTCTGTGCTTCTTCTTTATCCTTTATATGAGCAGTGCAAAATTCCAGGCTGGTATTGTGGTCGCAGCCTCGGTCAAAAGTAATTTTGCTTGGGACGCTGGTTTTATGGTGAGTTATGCGACCATAAGTCACTCCGATAGTTGCGTTTGTTTTGGTTGAAAGCGTCAATGAAGAAGAGTCATCCTTTATGGTGAATTTGGCATAGGACATGCCTTTTACATGAGTGCAATCATCTTTATTGTCTTTGCTGAGAAGCCAGCAAAGCCCTTCAGAGTCTCCAGATTTAATGGAGCCGGATCGGTTATAGGAACTGTTGCCATAGGTGTATTCCAGTGAATAGCTGGAATTGTTCTGTACAGTCATGTGGCCCGCTGTACAAGGGCAATCTGCTCTTGCAGCTTGAATATATAAGCAAAGTATCAGAGCCGTATTTAATGTTTTTATTGGGTGTTTCATGCTGGCATCCAGGTATCTGAACAAGTAATTAATGCTGGTTATTCCTGAATAAATACATACTCCTTCAAAGTCAGCTGCTGAGTCAGTCTGGATGCCAATGTAGCAAATCCAACCCGGGTGCCACTGAGGTCATATACGGACAGTTTGGAGCGTAAAAAGGTATCACCCAGAATCCAGCTATTGTCGTCTATTGCGTCAATGCCCAATTGGCAGTGCAGTTTGTTTTGCTGATCTGGAACCTTGATGACATAAAAGGCGGGTGTCAGGTCATAGCTGAATTGCGATAACTGGATTTTGATGGTGGGCAGTTTGTCCAGATCAGAGCAGTCTTCCTTCACTTTTATGTCGTTCTGGAATTGAGCCAGAACCGCTTTGGGAACAATCAGTTGCGAAGTGCCTGAGTCTACGACAGCAGGGCAACCTTGGTGTGGGCATTGAATACTCAAAGACGACTGGCCGACTTTCAGGTCATGCAAACCAATGGTGAAGTAAAACCGGGTAGGGGTCTTTGAGTCGATAGGGATTAACGGATGCCACTGGATTTTACCCTGGTAATAATGGCTATCCGGATCTCCAAGGAAGAGTCGGCTGTCTTCTCCATCGGCCTTGTTCGATAAATAAAGGGCAAACCGGGCTTTCTTTATCACCTGGGTTTGTGCTGCATTTTCTATCCAGGTAGGCAGCTTACCAATGGCCAGTTCTTTAAAAGCCATACCAAAAATGCCGTCAAAACCTGAATTCTTGAAAAACTTGTCTATGGCCAGTGCTATTCCAAACCCCTGCTTTTTTACTACCAGTCCAGCCAGAGTGACTTGGTCATAACTTTGGGACGCATTTACGGCACCGGTTCCGTATTTCAATTGAAACCCCTGATCCGTTCCCTGAAACGTGTGGCTGGAAGCCTGGTTGAACTGATGCTTGCCCTCACATCCTTCGCTCTGACACTGGGAACCCGGAATCCAGATATTGGCTGAACCGGTATCCAGAACAGCTGTGAATGGCTGGTGATCTGAGCCAATCTGGAAAGTGCTGAAATACACTGTCCGGAAATAGTTGCTAATAGGGGCACTGCCTGATGCCTCTTCCAGAAGATTCATCGATGGAATAGCGGTATCCATGATGTAGTGCATGGCACGAATGGGGGCAGACGCCGAACTGGCGGAGGGATTCACGACGGCAACCACACGGGGTTTTGCCATAGCGGAGATGCATGTCAGGAGCAGGAGAATGATTAAGGTTGCTTTCAGATTCAGTGAAGGTGTCATGGTGAAGCCTCTGGTTTTGAAGCGTCGAAAGGAAAGTGATCTTGATTCAGGTTTTGATGAAGATAGTAGAGTCTGGCTGAGATACACCCCGCGCGGTCAGACTTTTTTCTGCCAAAACGGGGTTGAAGCAGGCGTTATTCGCAAATAGCACTAAAGTACTGTTCAAATCCCCCTGCATAGGTAAAATACGCAAGTCTTGTGCACACAAGCCCTTCGAAGAAAGGGTAGATAAAAGCGACAAAAAGCGAGATATCGTGCTGACTCCCGGGGGGGAGGTAGTCGTATTTCAATAAGTTTAAGTGGAAGTAACAATCTTTCATTGAACCGGGTGCTGTCTTATCCAGACTGCCACCAGACTCTGGCAGATTTTTCACATTATAAAAACTGGAAGTAACTGAGTTCTGGCCGAACCGGAACCGTGGAGTGAAACATAATGAAAAAAATAGCGGCATTTCTGACGTTTATGCTGGCTTTTAGCACCAGCCTTTTTGCTTCTGACAATGCGCTCTGGCAGAAGTCTACCCTGAACGAAATTATTGAACGTAAAACCCTGCGTGTGGGCATGGAAGCGGGCTACATGCCCTTTGAAATGACCAACAAACGTGGTGATATTGTTGGCTTTGACGTGGATATTGCCCGTCAGATGGCTAAGGCCATGGGTGTAAAGCTGGAACTGGTTAATACCGCCTGGGACGGCATCATCCCATCTCTGCTGACCGGTAAGTTTGACATCATCATGTCCGGCATGACCCTGACACCTCAGCGTAACCTGCAGATTAATTTTGCACAGCCATACATTGTCGTAGGTCAGACCATCCTGCTGCGCAAGGGCCTGGAAGGTGAGATCAAGAGCTACAAGGATCTGAACGACAAGAAATACACCGTGGCTACCAAGCTGGGTACTACCGGTGAACAGGCTACCAAGCGTTACCTGGGCAAAGCCAATATCCGTCTGTTTGAAACAGAAGCGGATGGCGCTCTGGAAGTGGCTAACGGTAAAGCCGATGCTTTCGTCTATGACCTGCCTTTCAATGCGATCTACTCCAGCCAGAACCCTGGCAAGCTGACTCACCTGGACACAGCCTTCACTCATGAGCCACTGGCCTGGGGTATCCGCAAGGGTGATCCTGACTTCGAAAACTGGTTGAACAACTTTATGCGTCAGATCAAGGGTGATGGTACCTACGACAAGATCTACAGCAAGTGGTTCGAAAGCTCCGATTGGCAGAAGACTCTGAACTAAGTGTTGGGCAGTAAACCCTTAGCGGACCGTCCGCTGCAAATGGAAAAGCAGCCAAATCAGGTTCTCTGGAACCTGTTTTTCGCTGTGCTGTTGCTGCTGATGGGCGTGGGTATCTACAAATCCAGTCAGTCGATCGACTACATCTGGCGCTGGGAGCGCATTCCACAGTACATCTTTTACAAGGCAGAAAATCCACTCAGGGCAGAATACGACGGAACTGTTTTAACAAACGACAGTGGCAAGCTTGTCCTGATTAATGACTTTGACGATTCTGAACAGACTGTCATTGAAGGTTTTACAGAAGTTCAGGTCTATGAAGGGGATCTGGTCTTTGAAGGCGACTTGCTGGCCGTTAGTTATGAATGGAAGCCCGGGCCTATAGCCAATGGCCTGGTCATGACCATCAAGCTGTCGCTGGTGTCCATTGTGTTTGCGATATTACTGGGGGTTATTTCTGGACTGGCCCGAATATCGCCTAATCCGGCACTTCGGAATCTGTCGGTGCTCTACATCGAAGTGATCCGGGGTACTCCGTTACTGGTGCAGATATTTATTGTCTACTTCTTTATCGGTACGGTACTTCATCTTGATCGCTTCACGGCGGGTGTTGCTGCACTGTCTATTTTTACCGGTGCGTACATTGCCGAGATTATTCGGGCAGGCATTGAATCCATTAACAAAGGTCAGATGGAAGCAGGCCGCAGTCTGGGTATGAGCCGTGGTGCTACCATGCGCTATATCATTCTGCCTCAGGCTTTCAAGCAGGTGTTGCCACCTCTGGCAGGGCAGTTTATCAATCTGATCAAGGACTCTTCCCTGGTATCGGTGATATCCCTGACCGATCTGACAAAAGCCGGCCGTGAGACCGTCAGCAGCACTTTCAGTCCCTTTGAGGTCTGGTTTACTGTGGCTCTGCTCTATCTGGTTCTGACCGGTGTTCTGTCCTATGTCGTCAGAAGAATGGAGGTGAAGTATGCCGCAAGAAACTGACGCCATTATCACTGTGACAGACATTCACAAGGTATACCCCAACGGGGTTCATGCTCTCAATAATGTCAGTCAGACCATTAAAGAAGGTGAAGTAGTGGTTGTGGTTGGGCCCAGTGGTTCAGGCAAATCCACTTTTCTGAGAACCCTGAACCAGCTGGAAACCATCAATGCCGGTGAGATTGTGGTGGATGGTATTTCCCTGACCACACCAGGAGATGTGAATAAGCTGAGGGAAGAAGTGGGCATGGTTTTCCAGTCCTTCAACCTCTTCCCACACCTGAGTGTTCTGGACAACATCTGTCTGGCACCCATGAAAGTCAGGGGAATTTCCCGAAGTGATGCTGAAGACAGGGCCGTGGAACTGTTAGCAAAAGTCGGTCTGTCCGATAAGGCTAAAAGTTTTCCGCCACAACTGTCTGGCGGCCAGCAACAGCGTGTGGCCATAGCCCGTGCACTGGCTATGCAACCCAAGATCATGTTGTTTGATGAACCCACTTCTGCACTGGATCCTGAAATGGTGGGTGAGGTTCTGGAGGTTATGAAACAACTGGCTCGCTCGGGTATGACCATGGTGGTGGTGACCCATGAAATGGGCTTTGCCCGTGAAGTGGCCGACCGGGTCCTGTTCATGGAATCCGGCGAACTGTTAGAAGACAGTGTTCCGGAACATTTCTTTGATAACCCTGACAGTGAACGCCTGCAGGCGTTCCTGAGCCAGGTGATCTGAGTTAATTTGAGTCTGTCAGCGGTTCATGTCTGGCAGACTCAAAATTCCAGCTCATTTCTAAAGTTCATGTATGTTTCATCACTGGTCAGCTCAGGAATAGAGTCAGTAGCCTTGATGAGTGCTTCCCAGGTGAAGGGTGCGGTTTCTTTATGGGAAACGCTGAATTTGTCCAGAGACCATAACAGCATCAGCATCAGAGTTTGTTCAAACTCAGAGTGCGAATAGTCCATCACAATGCTTCTTATATGCCAGTCCTCGGCCCCGATCAGATAAGCCAGCTGTTTCCAGTAGGGTTGTATGATTTCTAATAGTCGGTAGTCCTTATTCCCCAGAATAAGGTGGTTCAGCTGTTGGAATTTTGGGAGTTCACCCGGCTGAATCCGTTTGCTGGCTGTTCTTCTTTGAGGACTGATTCGTCCCAGGTCGGGGCATACATCCAGAAAATCTTCCTTCATAGATGCGTTGATAATGTGTTTCCTGATGTCAGGCTCGAGCCATCCAGCCCGGAGAATCTTGTGATCACTGATTGTCTGTTTTGCTGAAGCTTGATGGGTTTGCTGATACAGAAATTCATCCAGTGGATGACGGTGATGATAATTGTAAAAGACCTCAATATCTCTGATCTGTGCTTTCGATACTCCAAGGGCTTCAGCCACTTCTCGCCAGAATGGACGCAGTATCTCTGTGAATCGGAGAGTGATCTGATTCACTTCCAGATGAGAAATATTTTCTCCACTGGGTGTTTCTGTCATGTCCAGAAGGTGTGGCTTTGCTTCGATCAGGGCTTCATAGGTGGATAAATCTGGAATAGTGAACGCCGCGTCTATCAGTGGCTCCCAGCTGTCAGCAGGTTGGTCACTAATATCACCGTTTAACCAGAGCATTAAAATTTGTTCAATGGCTGTGGCACTCAGAGTGAAATGCATGATTCTATAAAGCTGCAGGGGAGAACTTTCCAAATTGAGAGCTATTTTGCTCCAATACGGTTGAAGTTTGAGATAGTAAATACAGGACTGAGCTTCGCCTGGCCATTTGTCGTCTGCATTGTTGTACGAGGGTTCGGAGTGGGTGGCTGGAAGTACTTTCGTGATAGAAGGTTTTGCCTGACTCACAATGCACTGGGCAGTAAAGAGTATGAGAACGAATAGCTGAACAGCCCGTGTCATGAATGCTTCCCCTATCAATATTTTTTTTCGACGGAAGCGATAAATGTAGATAGGGATAGTAAAGCTGACAATGTGTCTGCGTAATCTTTATTCTTTTATCAGGGTGTATACTTCCTGATTGTTTCAACTGATTTCAATCGACAGTCATATATGAATAAAGCCTTAAATGCAGCTGAATCTAATATATGATTTTTCTCCTAACCTGGCCTGAATCTGTTTGAAGGTTTGCCTATGTCATCACCGGCGCTAATACTGATCGGTTATCAGAATGACTACTTTCCCGGGGGGCAGTTTCCTCTCTGGAATATGGAAGCCGTACTCGAAAAAGCTCTGGATGCGATTGAAAGGGCTCGTAAGGCTGGTATACCTATTATTCTTGTGCAACAGGTCGTGGGTTATCACTCAGAAATGGTCTCTTTCTTCATTGAGGGGACAAAAGGGGTAGAGCTGCATTCCAGTATTACGGAGATGGTTCCGGAAGCTCCCATAGTCATGAAAGGGTGTGGAGATTGTTTTCAGGAAACCAATCTGGATGAGATTCTTCAGGAACACAAGATTGATACCCTTTATATAGGCGGCATGATGACCCAGGCCTGCGTCACTTTCAGTGCTATATCGAAGGTGGCCCAGAAGTATGATGTCTGTGTGTTGTTTGATTTATGCACCAGTGTAGGGGAAGTAGTGAATGATCTTGCTTTGGAAGATATGGCCTTCTGGGTGAAGACCATGCCTTCCAGTGAAGCTTTTTAGCGAAGCTGATCAATCACTGCGTACATAGCATTCAAGTTAGCTGCGCCCAAAGCCTGACTTCTTTCCGGGCTCCAGCCCTGAAATTCATCAGGAGTGTCCACGGTATCCTTGAAAGGCATTTCCAGGGTCATGGACAGGCAGTCAAAGCGTTCAGCCAGAGCGGCAGTGCACACTGTCATGTTGGCTTTGCCCGGTTCATCTTTCGGATAACCAAACTCTGTCTGGAAATCAGGACTGGCCTGAACCAGAGCCTGCAGATAATTTTCGGTCAGAGTATTCAGTCTGTCTGTCCAGGAAGGGATGCCTTCTGCTGCCGCAATAAAGTTGTAAGGCAGAGCTTCATCGCCATGAACACCCAGAGCCAGGTCGACTCCGGTTTCATCCATTTTATTGCGAACCACCAGGACTTCAGGACTTCTTTCCTGAGTGGGTTCCGCCCATTCACGGTTCAGGTTAGCGCCACAGGCATTGCTGCGCAGATGACCACGACGGCTGCCGTCCGGATTCATGTTAGGCACTACATAGAAAACAGCTTTGCTCAACAGTTCGCGGGCAATAGGGCAGGCAGGGTCGAGCAGGCGTTGCAGGAAACCTTCCATCCACCATTCCGCCATGGTTTCACCCGGGTGCTGACGGGCTATGACCCAGATTTTTCGCTTACCTTCGCCGCCGCCAATTTTCAGCAGGTCCATAGGCTGGCCATCCAGGGTGTCGCCCAGCGTTTCAGTTTTGACAATGGCAGACTGCTGGGCCCATGCGATCAGGTCATGGTGCTGTTCCATGGAGTAAGGGGCAAAGTAGGCGTAGTAAACGTTATTGCATTCAGGTGTATGCTGAATGATCAGCTTCTCACCGTCGTAATCAGTGTCGACACGGAACCAGTGCTCTCTGTCATAGGAGGCTACTGCCTTATAGTCGATCCAGCCTTCTGCATAGGAAGAACCGGAAGCATTGTTCAGGTGCATGGTCAGAGGCTGGCCTTCAGCACCGCTTACCCGGTAGTAGAACCACTGATAAAAGCCGGATTCAACGTCTTTGTTGATTTCCAGCTGAATATGTTCAGGGTTATCTTTGTTGATGACCTTGATATTCCCGCCATCGAACTGGCTGGTGATATGGAGTGATGTCATGAACTCTGTTCACTTCTTTCAATGTTTCGCCGCTAAGCTATCGTATCGCGATTGAAAAATATACTCTCCCGAGTCCGTATTTGTACGGCTCGATAATCCCTTGTTTCTATTGGCCCATCGACTCTTTAGAATGCCGTCGGTTTAAATTCAGGCTCTTTTTCGAGCTGAGAATTATTCTGTTTCTCGACGATCAGGTGTTTGTTATGGAGTGTCGTCTGGGTTGTGGTGCCTGCTGTATCGCCCCTTCAATTTCTTCGTCTATACCGGGTATGCCCAATGGCAAGCCTGCGGGTGTGCGCTGCGTACAGCTGGATGACGGTAATCTCTGCAAGATCTTTGGTCAGTCTGGACGTCCTGATGTCTGTGCTGATTTCAAAGCAGACCATGGGGTTTGTGGAGAGGAAAACACTCTTGCAATGAGTAATCTGATTGAACTGGAAATGCTGACGGGCTAAGGGAACCCCTGAGGCTGTTCAGGGTCTAAATCTTATGGTCAGGGAATACCAGGATGATGCAGTATGGAAGCAGCCAGCGTCAGTTTTACCTTTCCCGGGTATCAAAGCCCGGTTAAACCTTTTCAGCCCGCTCCTCTTTATGAGTGTGGTTGCCTCAATAAGTCCATAGATCGGACACCTTCTGCTGTTTCTGAAAAGCCTATTTCAGGGCGGCATGTTTGTTTGCATGACAGTACATCCGGGAAGTCTTTGGTCAATGGCTACAACTTGCCTCTATCCGAATTGATTGTACCTTCTACTCATGATCCCAAAGTGCCTATTGAGCCTGAAAAATTGTTGGAAGCGGCTGTTTCTGATGTAACGCAATCAACAGAGAGCTACTTTCTGGCTCATGAAGACGATATGAAGGCTCAGATTCAATACTATCTTGAGAATCGGGTCCGACTTCAAAAACTGTTTTCATCTGTTTTGGATTATAAAAATTACCTTAAGGAATTTATCCGCATTGGGCGGATGCTGAGAAAAGAGTGTCCGGACCTTGAGCCTGAAGATTTTGTTGTTCTGAGAGGAGTAAAAAAGCTTCCTCATGACAGGATCAGACAAGGTATGAGAGAACAGTCTGAAAGCTCTCGGTTAGAGTCCCATAAGCTGTTATTGGAAGAAGCCTGCTCTGATATGGAGTATGAATATATTTCAGCAGCTACAGAGGAGGGGAAGTCTGAGTTCAGACTTCATGGTGCACTCAATAAGATACTGGTTGGTGAGTTAAACAGTAAAATACATAGTAAGAACTATCTTGAATTTGCTGGACAGGGCTCAGGGGTTTTATCCCGTTTATCTCATTGGGCTAAGGGAGGGTATGGTCAGTTTGTTGAGTTTATTGGCTTTATGCCCCATCTGGCGGCCGATTTCTTTGATACCCACTTTCCTTATATTGAAAGCCCTGCCAGTCTGGACTTCATTCTCACACATGGTGTGAACGTCCACTTTTTTCATCTCCTCGTTGCAGCCAATTTTGGTGGTATGGATGGTGACATGCATAAGTTCATCATCAGGGGTGATGTTTGGGACAGTTTGATTGACCGATTTGTCATTCCCAGTCCATATTGTTTGCGGAAGGATATCCAGATACGCGATATTTCTGTTGATAGTGAGTGTCTTTTTGAGCATTGGCCTTTACCCGTTTCGCCAGTCTACTTGAGTCGTTTCATAGAGCTGGCTGAGTTTTCCGGGTGTATTCAGGAAGTTTTGAATGAAAGATGCCCTGAGAGAATCAGGAGACTGGCGCAAGTGTGTGGATTTCAGGATATGGCGTTACCTGCTCAAATAGAAGCGCTTGAAAATGCGAGAGATGATATTCGTTGTCTGGAAAGGGCTGTTGTAGAGAAAAACTGGAGGTTTATTCGACAGCAGGCCAAAGCGTATCAGTTTGATCCAGACGATGTTTACCCAGTGACAGCCTCCAATCCAGATCACACCTACAGTACTCTGTCCGATGGTTCCTACAATGATCAAACAGTTCGTATTGATCGTGTACTGCATCTGTTGCGCAAAGGCCGTCAGGTGATTGGAGTTCAAATAAAGGATGATAATGTCAGGGGCCCTTGTTGGCTTGAGCAAATTGAAAAAAGTGTGTCTCGTGATGACTTGCTAAAATATAAGGCTTTTGTAGCGGTTAAAGGTCCTACTGTTAAGTTTCCTGAATACATCTACTGATGCCATTCATTCACTCTGACATGACCCTGACGTACAATAATTACCACCTAATGACTCTGTCTTAAAACAATAATAATACTGGAGAGAGACTGTGCTGATCCTGTTTTTGCTGATGGTTGCTGCGATAGGTTTCGTCCTGTTTTCAGCCTTTGCCTCTGCTACCCGCCTGCCCGAAAACAGACCGGAGCTTTTTTTACATGACAGAAACCTTCATCAGAAAGTCGTAGCCTGTCTAGGTGACAGTCTGACTCATGGCAGCGTCTCCTATAACTATGTTCAGGCTTTCTAAATCCGTTCGGGCTGAGCCTGTCGAAGTCCAATACTCCTACTCTTCGACAAGCTCAGGGTGAACGGAATCTATGTAAATCGGGAAATTATTTCGAGACAAATCCTCAGTTTGTCATGGCTGCGGCTACTTCACGGTACAGACCGTTGATAATTTCCGGACCATCTACTTTCACATGCCCCTGTCGAACAATAATCAGGTTTTCTGAAGGGGAGACAATAACGACTTGTCCATTATTACCTGAAGCAGCGTACAGATCAGCTGGGGCATCCGGAAATATCACGCCAGTTTGTGTCGCATGATTGTTAATCGCAGGGTGTAGCCAGGTATCATTGGGGCCAGTATTTAGCCACCAGAGGAATCCATAGGCTGCGTTGAGTGATGAGCCCGGAGAAGTGGCTGCTGTCACATAGCTATGAGGAACAATCTGCTGGCCATTCCAGTTTCCATCATTCAGAAACAGATAGCCGAGCCTGGCCATATCTCTCGCAGTGGTCTTCATATGAGAAGGCATGATCATTTGACCGCTGTTGTCGGTAAACACCGTGGTATTCAGCATACCCAGAGGATTTACCAGCTCGCTGGTAGCATAAGATGCAGTACTTATGCCTGTAGCGACACTGAGAACCCGGTCCAGAGTCTGGATAGCAAGGTTGTTGTACCGCCAGACAGTACCTGGGGTACTTTGCTGTGAACGGCCAATGGCATAGCCGGTCATATCACTTTTGCCTACAGAGTTCTCATTCCTGAAGTACCAGTTATCAAAGAAAATGCTGTGGTGACGACCTGAGCTGTTTGCTAACAGCTGCTTTATAGTGACAGAGTCACTGGATCCTCCCTGCCACTGAGAGATGTAGTCAGACGCTTTGTCGTTGATGCTCAGATGTCCCTGATCCTGGGCAATTCCGACCAGTATTGAAGTGAACGACTTGGTGACCGACCAGACATTTTTCTGTGGGGTCGTCTGACCCAGACCATTCCAGTATTCCTCCCAGATAATGTGTCCATTTCTGATAATTAACAGACTGTCAGAGTTGATGGACTCTGCATAGGATGAAGTATCCTGAAGAAGGGTAGAATCAAAATCGTGATTTTCCGGAGTGTCCGACTGCCAGGTTGGAACCGGGAAAATGGGGTCTTGAGCCAGGGTAGACGTACTGAATGTACAAGCGATTGAAACAGCAATAAAAGACTTTATCATTCGGCCGCTTTTATTGAATAACAGCTCTTTTAGAGATGACATAGCTATTTTAGCTCCAGTCATTACCCACCTTTGATTGGTCTGCAGGACGTAAGTCGTTCCTCCAGACCTCAGGTGATGTATTTATATTAATGAGCGCATTATCCCTTTCTTTGACTTGTTTACTGGTGCCGCAAACAGACTCGGGATAAAAACGCTTTGCTGTGCTGATCACTTCTATAGAAGACAAAGGCTCCTGGTAGCCAAGTCATCCGAATCCATGGAAATAGCTAAGAGCTATTGTTTTCAGATCATGGGTTAATCTCTTCACTATGGCTGCACATGTCTGGTGCAATATGAAGGGATTCATATAAATGAAACAAAGTTGAAAAATTCATTCAAGCGTTTGACTTAATTGTGTGTAAAGTATGAGCGGTTTATTAAAAAAGTGTGATCAGGTTCAATAAAATCAGAGGTTTGAACAGAGGGAGGCATAGGGTGGCCAAAATAAGATGATTCTCTTTGGCTGATGGTTTTCAAAGTCTAAAGCGAATATGAAAACAGAGTGCTCTTTTTTAGCGCTCGCGTTTCAATGATTGGGCGTTCAAAGAAGCCAAGAGAGTGCAGTCTTTGATTGCGCTGAGTATTTCAACAAGGGGTAGGGGGGTTGGGGGAGAATGGCAAAAGCCGGTTTGTGCACCGGCTTTTTTGAGAGGGTCAGGCTCTGCTGATCAACTCAATATCGGGTAATGGGTATTCATCCACTACCACTTTTTCAACGGCAGGCATCACTTCGGCCTTGCCTTTGACAACCGCTTTTCCGTCCTGGTTGATCACCTTGGTGGATACGGTAGCACGCTTTCGGCGTTCGTTGATTTCAATGACTTCCAGTTCAACCGTCACGGTATCGCCAATCTTGACCGGACGCATGAACTTTACTTCCTGAGACAGGTAAATGCCGCCGGGCCCTGGCAGTTTGGTGGCCAGTGCACAGGAAATCAGGGAAGAGGTCCACATTCCGTGGGCAATTCGTCCCTCAAACTGGGTAGTGGCAGCAAAATCCTTGTCCAGATGTACCGGGTTGGTGTCACCGGATACTTTGGCGAACAGCAGAAGGTCCTGTTCGGTAAGAGTACGGGTCAGTGTTTCTTTATCCCCGATTTTAAGCTCATCGAATGGGGTGTTTTCCAGTTTACGCATTATCATTGGCCCTTGAAGGCAAAACTACAAAGAAAGGGCGGCAGTTAACACTGCCGACTGACAATTCCACAATATGCCCATAGCGAAAGAAGAACAGTGTACGCCACCTTCCATCATGAAAAGTGGCAAGGCTACATGTTTTTCACGGTAAACAGTGAGTGTGAGATACTGTTGTTCAGGATTCGGTGACCACATGCGTGGTGTGGTTCTCTGAGCAGCATTCCCGGCTCATGGCTGTTTGATTCATCCATTGTAACAGGCGATTAATCACTTGCTGAGAATTCGTTTCGTTCAGCATTTCATGGCGACCCTCAGGATACAGGCTGAGTGTGACATCTTTTAAGCCGGCTTTCCGTAATGCTTTGGTAAGTTTCTGTTGTCCATGAGGAGCGCTTACCGGGTCTTTTTCTCCGCCCATCACCAATATCGGGAGATCTTGCTGGATGCGTTTAAGGTTGTTAATGGCATTGATATGAAGCAGTCCTTTGAATAAATCGTGCCAGAGCTGGTTGGAGCAGGAGAAGCCACATAAGTCATCGGCAATGTAGTCATCAACGGCTTTTTCGTTCCGGCTTAACCAGTCGAACTCGGTACGGTTGGGCTTAAACTGTCGGTTATAACTGGTAAAGGTCAGCTGTTTTATAATGGGACTGATGCCTTTTTTGCCCTGCCTCAAACATTCCATCTTGGCGATGAGCAAGGCCGCTTCTAACAGTAACTTGGGAGCATAGTTCGAACCAGAAAGAATGACACCGGAGAGTTTGGGGGAGTGGTGAATGAGGTAGCTTTGCAGAATGTAGCTGCCCATACTGTGGCCCATGAGCAGCAGAGGGGAGCTGGGGAATTTTTTCTGCACAAAGTCGACCACGATAACCAGGTCATCCACGACTTTGTACCAGCCGCGCTGCCCGGCAAAGTAGCCTTCACCATCCTGTTCTATGCAGGCTCCATGGCCCCGGTGATCATGGGCAAAAACGATGTACCCGGCCTGATTAAGAGCCTGGGCAACATTGGCATATCGTTCTCCATACTCAGCCATCCCGTGACTGATATGAAGAATGCCCTTGCGAGCCACACCCTCTGGAAGATCATTCCAGCAATAGAGAGGAATGGTGTGGTCATCGCTTTTCAATGTGTAGGTTTTCATGCCTTGGAGCCACTCACTTTATTATTGATTTTCTGCTCTTTAGCCACGGGGGTAGTCCTTTAATTTGATATGCAGTGAGAGGTTTGCTCAAAGGTTGCACACTCAATGCTCACTTTATGGCAAAAATGAAACAATTAGTAAATGTTTTCCGGTTTTTTCTGCAGACTCTCTATCAGGAAAACCGTAAAACTGGTAATCTGCGTCACCCCCGATTCGGGTGAAAAAATGCCTTGCTCAAAGAGAGAAAGCGGGCTGAATTAGCTGTGACAGATTAGTGGTAACTGACTTAGTGATGTTTTTGGCAACTTTAGGGCAAAACAAACCGGGCTCTCTCGTGCAGTGGAGGTGGTCTCTGTGATTCGCAGTGGTTTCTGGAAAGACAAGTACCCTGAAGGTGTGCCATCCGAGATTGATACCGGCCAGTACCGCTCCATCCTGGACGTGTTGGATTATGCTACCCGCAAATACGCTGACAAGCCTGTTTTCAGTAATCTGGGTAAAAGTATCACTTACTCTGAACTCCACGAGCTCAGTGGCCAGTTCTGCAGCTATTTGCAGAACCATACCGACTTGAGGCCTGGCGATCGCATCGCCATCATGCTGCCCAACCTGCTTCAGTTTCCCATTGCTGTTTATGGCGCGCTCAGGGCTGGTCTGATTGTGGTGAACACTAACCCACTCTATACCGAGCGGGAAATGGAGCACCAATTCCGCGATTCCGGCGCCAAAGCTCTGGTCGTGCTGGCCAATATGGCACACATGGCAGAGAAAGTGGTTCCAAAAACTTCAATTGATACTGTCGTCATTACTGAAGTGGGGGATATGTTGCCCCCATTGAAAAAAACTGTAGTAAATCTGGCCGTTAAATACCTGAAAAAGATGGTGCCAGACTACCATGTGAAAGAATCCGTCAGCTTCAGCAAAGCCATGAAACTGGGTGCACAAAATGCTCCTCATGATGCTCGTAAGGAAGAAGATGAAGTAGCGGTTCTGCAATACACCGGTGGTACGACGGGGGTCGCTAAAGGAGCGATGCTGACCCATCGCAATATCCTCAGCAACATGTTTCAGGTTAAGGCCATGGTGGCTCGAAACCTGGAAGACGGTAAAGAGCTGCTGATTGCGCCTCTGCCCCTCTATCACATCTTTGCATTTACCGTTCACTGTATGGTGGGCATGCTGGTGGGTGCGCACAATCTGCTGATCACCAATCCCCGTGATATGAAAACCTTTATGAAGGATATCAAGGGGCAGCCTTTCAGTATGTTTGTAGGACTCAATACACTCTTTGTGGGTTTGATGAACAACCCTGAATTCAGAAAGATGGATTTCAGCCATCTGAAGAATACTGTTTCCGGCGGTATGGCTCTGCAAATGGATACCGCAGAGCGCTGGGAGAACCTGACAGGTTGCAAGATCTGTGAAGGCTATGGCATGACCGAAACCTCACCGGTTGTCACCATTAACCCTCTGGACCGTATCAAGCTGGGATCAATCGGAATTCCAGTGCCGTCCTGTGAGCTGAAAGTCATTGATGATGATGGCAATGATCTGGGTCTTAATGCCGTTGGCGAGTTGTGTGTCAAAGGTCCTCAGGTCATGAAAGGCTACTGGGATAATGTCGATGCTACAGACGAAACCATTGATGAAGACGGCTGGTTGAAAACCGGTGACATAGCTCGTATTGATGATGAAGGTTATGTCACGATCGTGGATCGTAAAAAAGATATGATCTGTATTTCCGGTTTCAATGTTTACCCGAATGAGCTGGAAGAAGTACTGGCCATGCACCCGGATGTTGAGCAATGCGCTGCTATTGGGGTTCCTCATGAAAAAACCGGCGAAGCTATCAAGATGTTCCTGGTCAGCTCAAACCCTGCCATGAACGAAGAGCATGTGGTTAAGCATCTGCGTAAACATGTGACCGGCTACAAAGTCCCCAAACAAATTGAGTTTCGTGACGAGCTGCCTACGACTAATGTCGGTAAGATTCTTCGCCGTGAGTTGCGGGATGAAGAATTGAAGAAGCGAAATATCTAAATTGTACACCGTACCGTTCGCTCTGAGCCTGTCGAGGTGAATTACCAGTATCCTTCGACAAGCTCTGGGTGAACGGAGTGTGTATTCACATTAACGCTTGGCTTTCCTGTCTTGTCTTCCCTATCTAATACTTTGGTCTATTTCTGTCAGGATAATTGACAGTTCTGTCATAACTATCTCTGCTAGTCCTCTCCATAATGTCAGTCTGGAATTAATAGCAAGAGGACGCTGACCATGGACTTATCGATCGATTCAACCACATCATCTAATTTTTATTCTTTACCCAATGGGCAAGTGCCTGTTGATGAAAGCAGTGCAACATTGGGGCAGTATTCTGTGGGCTCCCGTGGCCCGGATAAGTCTCTCACCTCTGAGCAGGACGACTTTGAAATTGAATCAGCTCCAAAACGGTCTTTGTGTGCTCGAATCGCTCATCCTCTCACTTCGACGGTTAGTGGGATCTACAACAAGACGGTAACTACGGCCTTGCGTGCCGAATCTGCTGGTTATGAGAAGGGCGGGTTCCTGCTGGGTAAACCGATGAAGATCATTGGAGGTTTGTGTGGCTTGGGTTATGGCGTTTTGACCAGTCTTCCCATGTTTGCACAAGGTGTTGCCAGGGCTTATCAGGGTGATTTTGGAGCGTATGATCGATCCGTTGAGTATACAGGGCTGGAACAAAACTATTATCGCAAGTCGATCACTCTCAGTCAGCTGAATGCCACCAAACCCTTGTGGTTTAAAGGTTCCGTTGGCAGCGCTATCGAGAAAATGAGGGATTTTGGTGATCGCCAAAAGTTTCCAGTATCCGGTACTACTAATTTAGACTTCATGCTTAATTTCTATCTGCATTGTATTAATGGACGTCTGGATCTTAATGCCATTGTTGAGGGGAATCCTGAGCTTAAAAACCCTCTAATGGTTCTTTTGAAGGCCGTTGAAGATGAAACTCAGGTCTATCAGCTCATTGATGCCTGCCACCTGACAGGTGACCCTGATGTCCAGGATTGGGTAGTGGGCACTGAGGAAGTACATGTAGAAGGCTACAAGGAGCCATTTATTGAGGAAATCAAAAGCCGTAATGTGTCCTTTGTAAGGAATGTTCACGAAGGGGCGACAAATCTCGACAGTGATAAAATTCGTCCATTAAGGCAGGCGTTGAAGAAAATGTAAGGTATCTTCGACCCTGAAAAAAAACCGGGCATATGACCCGGTTTTTTTATGTTATTCAATCGCATCTATTGGTTTTGGGCTATTGAGTATTTGAACTCAATCCTTCTGAGAAAAGTATCTATAGTGGCCGTTGAGAATTGATCTAAAAGCAGGAAATCAGAGTAATCAGTCTCCGGCAAAGAGCTGATGATGTCTGAGTACCTGTCCAGATCCGCTTCTCCTCTGCCTTCATTGATCATTAATACCAGATGGCAAAATGCTTTTGAGTAAACACGCTGTGCCTCCAGACTGGCAGACTGATCTTTGACCAGAGCGTTGGCCAGACGTTGAAAGTACGTTAACTGCGTGCGGTTGATCGAAAGTGTGTGGGTTATTTCTCCCAGAGCACGCATGTGTCCTAACAGATTAGCTGTGAAGTGCGGATAGTTGATAGCTGTTACCGTCAACCAGCCAGCAGACAGCTGTCCTGTACTGAAAGCTTTGGTCAGTGCCTCTCTTTCATGGATCATGGTAGAAAACATCATCAAAGTCTGGCTGTTTAACGGGAGTCGTTTCAACAGACAAAGCACCGGGTGATCCTCTAATAACTCTGAGAACTCCATGGCGGCTCGGGTGCTCTTCCGGATGGCCTCATTCCAGTAAACGTTGGGCTGTGAGCCATTTATGATTTGTGGAGGTGCTTTATGCTCCGACAGAGTTTCTGTCAGATAAACTTCAACAACTGTGGGCCAGAATGTTGTGAAGTCGTTGATGGAGCAATAAGGCTTTTGCTCTGCAGAGAGTGCAGAGGTGCTGATCAGCAAGCCGCAAAATACCGTCTTTAAGCGGTACATGGCTTTGGCAGTTGTCATGATCTGCCTTCTTGTTTATTGAGTGGGAGGTAACTATAGGTCAATCCTATGCCGGGGCTTAGAGGGAGAGGGAATAGCCACTGGGTAGTAATTCTAAAAGTTAATCTTCACTCTCAGAGTCGCTATCCAGTATTCTGACGGCATAACGATCCTCTTCAGGAGGAAGAGTGCGGGTATCGATAAGTCCATACTTTATCAAAAACTGTGCAATGCCTTCATACCCCCATGGGCCTTCACCCAACCAGGAAGGTTTAGGGATAGCCTCCAGTCGGTTGATATTGGCACTGCCGGCATTTTGTTCGCTCATGGCACTGCCGACATTTCTGCAGGCTTCGCGCAGTTCAGTGCACCATTCAAGGGGGCTTTCTGCAGAAAACTGAAACCGGGAATCTCCTCTCAATCGTTCCTGTCCAAGCCTCACTTTGATGTATTGAAGTAGCATAATTTCATACAGTGGATGGGAGGTATCCATGACGGCCAGCATGTTATAGAGAATCCGGTCATTATCGATACAATGATTTCTGTCAAACAGCCATATCAAGAGGTGGCAGTGACTGACAGTCCATGATTCTGTGGCACTTTCCCTGAAGATGTTTTGCCCATCAACAACCGGGAAGCCGAGAGAGGCACTGTTGAACATTTTCGGTGTTCTCTGGAAGTTCGCCTGAGCACGGATACGAGTATTAAGAAAGTCCACCAGAATGATCAGATAGAGCCAGGTATCGGTTTTCAGAATGGCAAAATCTTCAGGTGTCATGTCACCGGCTTCCAGCCGACTCATACGATACATGCCGTATTTAACAAGCCGGGTATTCCACTTTGGCAAGGTGGTTTTATTGAGCTCAGGCCAGTCTGGTATAGGCTGTCCCCGGGTTGGGTGATTTAACAGAGCTGCGCAGTTATCGGCGCGAACCGATCGGTGGCCTTCAGACTTTTGCAGACAATCCCTGAATTTGTACTTCAAGGCTTCAGTCATCGTTCCACCAGAGAGTCGGGTGATAAACTGTTGATGCAGTGTTTTTGAAGTGTCATCAGCAATGGCATCACAGGTCGCCATAACAGTATTTGAGTTAGCACTGTTTGATTGAGAGTCAGCTTCACGCCTCCGGGGTTGTGAAGGCTCTCCGGGATGTCGCCCACGGCGTTGCATTGTTGATCGTGATTGTTCAGCTGCCCGTCTTGAGCGAACCTGTTGGTTTGATGGCTGCTTCTTTCTATCTTTTCTAAAAGGATACTCTTCCTCAGAATCTTCACTGGAAGATGATTCTGTAGGTGAATAATGAGGATCTGGACGGGTGTTTCTCTGCTTTCGCGTTCGAAGAGTTCGCTTTCTTCCCATGCCATTTTCTAAAGAGTGGGCCACAGCAGAATCGTTGTCCCTATCGGGGATTGTGATAGCGGGAGTTGCAGTATGCTCATCCGTCGTAGAGCTAGGAAGTGGCTCAGGTATTTCAGAACTTTGAGTACCTGAAGACTCTCCGGGATTCAGAACCCTGCGTCTCATCTCTGAAACACGGGACTGCTGAATAGCCAGTCTCATACTGTTGCGTCGGTTGGACTGGTGTTGCTTTCTTCCATTCACTGGAGGTGTTGAATCCTCGGAGTCTTCACTGGAAGAAACCTCTGGAGGTAAAGGGTATGCTTCTTTAGTCGTTTGTTTCTGTTTCGACTTTCTCGCACGAAGTGTTCGTTTTTTTCCTCGAGGGCTTTCTGAGGAAGGAGCTATTGTAGCACTGTCATCTATTGTCGAGCTGGTAAGGCCTGGAGCCAAAGGATCTTGATCCGGCAGGCCAGTTTCTGAAAAGCCTACGGTCGGGTCAGTCATGTCTGGTTCAGGCAGGGTGACCTGATTACTGGATGAAACCTCCGGGTGGGAAGCTTCTTCGGTATAAGCTTCACGCAGCAACTTCAGCTGGCGAGAGAAAAAGGCAACCTGTTCAGCACTCTCTAATTGTTTTTGGCTCTTAATGGATTCCGGGGAGTTATCCAAACAACACTCCCAGAAGACCGGTTAGAGCTGCTTTCCCGCGCTTCTTGATATTGTGCAGGCACTCGAAGAAACCCAAATACAGCGGTAACTTCTCTTGTGATATACCCCGATGAGGACGCAACCAGGAACGCAACAGCGACCAGAACCCCTCCATTGTATTCACATGAATCTCATGAAAACCGTCGCCGTCCTCATCTCGTGCATATTCACCGGCTCCATGGCAGACAGATTTATGGCCATAACCCCATTCTGCCAGTTCGTTGTAAATCGAGTATTCATCCGTGTACACCAGAGTGCCTGGCTCTATAGTAGCTCTGATCAGTGGCTTGATGGTTGCCCGTTTAACATTGGCAAGCATACGG
>NZ_LASA01000119.1 GCF_001562015.1 Endozoicomonas arenosclerae
GAACAGATTTCGGTGCGGGATGGAGCAGCCTGGTAGCTCGTCGGGCTCATAACCCGAAGGTCGTCGGTTCGAATCCGGCTCCCGCTACCAACTATTACAACAGTAATTGATTACCAGACGATTACTGAACAGATTTCGGTGCGGGATGGAGCAGTCTGGTAGCTCGTCGGGCTCATAACCCGAAGGTCGTCGGTTCGAATCCGGCTCCCGCTACCAACTATTACAACAGTAATTGATTACCAGACGATTACTGAACAGATTTCGGTGCGGGATGGAGCAGCCTGGTAGCTCGTCGGGCTCATAACCCGAAGGTCGTCGGTTCGAATCCGGCTCCCGCTACCAACTATTACAACGGCAATTGACTACCAGACGTTTGCTGAAAAGATTTGATGCGGGATGGAGCAGCCTGGTAGCTCGTCGGGCTCATAACCCGAAGGTCGTCGGTTCGAATCCGGCTCCCGCTACCAAATAATAAGCCGGTTTATCCGGCTTTATTTTTTTGTGTAAAATTTTTCTTTGCCGCTCCCTGAAGCAAGCGGCATGAGAGATGATTAATGTTGTTCATGGCTGTTTGGAATCTCGATGCAGAAACAAAAGGTCAAATCACCCAACAAAACGGCACTTGTCGTTGAGGGTGGAGGAATGCGCGGCATTTTTTCTGCCGGCATTCTGGATGCCTTCATGGACAAACGCTATCGGCAATTCGATGGCTTCTACGGTGTTTCAGCCGGCGCTCTCAACCTGGTTTCATTTATTGCGGGTCAACGAGGTCGTAACCTCGATATTTATACTGGCGCCTGCCTGGAACCTCACTTCATCAGTCTAAAGCGACACATGAAAGGCAGTAACCTGTTTGATCTGGACTGGCTCTTCGACCGTATTCGCAGACAACATATGAACATCGATAAATTCCGGAGCAATCTGCAGGGAAAAACGTTCACGATTGTCACCAGTTGCGCCAGCACAGGCTACCCGGTATACCACAACTTTGACGAGCACTTCGAGCTTGATCACCTGTTTACGGTACTCAAGGCATCCAGTGCACTTCCCATGATTTACCGCCAGGCCATTGCTATTGAAGGCAGAAACCATGTAGATGGCAGCCTCTCAGACCCCCTCCCTGTTATGAAAGCGGCTGAAGATGGTTATCAGAACATTTTCATTCTGCGCAGCCGTGAAAGTCAGTTCCGTAAAAAAGCTTCTTCGGCTAATCGCTTATTAGCCTGGCAGTTTAGAAAGCAGCCTGAACTGGCAGAACTGATTCGACAGCAGTACTCCATTTACAATGAAGCACTTGAGAACATTGAACAGTTAAAGCAGGACGGCATTACCATTACTGAAATCGCTCCCGATGCCAGTCTAAGCTCTACCCGCAGCACGAGAGATCGTGCCCGTCTGGTGTCTGATTACCACAAAGGGTACTCAACCGGTTTCTCACTGCTGCAACAGCTCAATCAGGCAGAAGCACTCCAACCAGCCTGATCTTTTCACTGATTTTACACTCCCTTTAGCCAAGCTCTCTGGCTTTCTTAACCATCCCTACTAGGCTTAGAAGTCTGTTGAACAAGCGATTGTCTCAATCCTTTCAGCAGACTAAGACGCCTGTACTGACAACACCCAGCAGAACAGGCTTTTAACTTGCATTCAGAAGGCTCAACCGTAGAGGTTTCATTATGCCAAGGCAGATTCTTGTTCCAGTTGCTGACGGTTGTGAGGAAATCGAAGCCGTTGTCATTATCGACTGTCTTCGCAGGGCTGGAGCCCAGGTCTCTGTTGCCGCCTGCACACCTGATGGCAACCTGGAGATAGAGGCTTCCAGAGGCGTCAAACTGATTGCCGACTGCCATATAGAATCCTGCCTGAATAAGAACTTTCATCTTATCGCCCTTCCTGGCGGTATGCCCGGAGCAGCGAACCTTAGAGACAACCCTCACCTGACTGAACTGCTGCTTGAGCAACAAAAATCCCAACGCTGGTATGCCGCTATTTGTGCCTCCTCTGCGGTTGTACTGGCTCATCACTCTTTGCTCGATAATGTACGCGCTACTTGCTACCCCACTTTTTTTGATCAGCTCGAAGGTGCCCTGACACAACCCGAAAGTCCCGTAGTGGTTGACCAGAAAAACAGAGTCATAACCGCCCAGGGCCCAGGCAATGCCATGGGATTCAGCTTTGCCCTGATTGATGCAGTCTATGGCAAAGACGCCTACCGCCCTATTGCTAAACAGATGCTGGCAGACTGGGCTCTTTAAAGACTCCAAACTCTGACTTTTATACAAGAGCAATGAATCAAATGAGTCGGAAAAACACACACCATCATAGGCCGACAGAGACATGAATCTCGTGGCAGTAAGTTCACTTAAATTTCTTTTATTGATTCTCTGGACTAAAGAAAATGACGCTTTCTAATCCATATGAGGGCTTCCCTGATGGAAGGGAAATATGGTTTGATAAAAATAAGGGTTTAGAAAAAGCAGGCACGGACGCTAGCACTAATTAATAAAGCCTTGAGGTAATCTTTATGGAAAGCGTCATCATTCTCTTCCTCTGTGGACTGGCTCTTTATCAGCTGAGCCTGAGACAGGACAAGATGGCAGAACAGATGATAGGCCAAACCTTCAACCGGTTTGAGCGACGTTACAACGACATCACCTACTCATGCCTGGACGCCATTGTCGTCAAGAAACAGCTTCATGGTTTCCCCTCTGTCCCGCTGGTGCCATCCGTTAACTACACGGTCAGAGCCTTATGCCTATCAGAAAGCAAGCACTGGTTCTGGTTTGACGCCAGCATCAGAAATATGAAGCTTTGCTCCAGCAGCATAACCCCCGCCTCCCTTCAGGAAGCTTGTGATGCCCTGAGCAACGACCCGGAAGTTTTGAGCCAATACTTCCCTGAGAAAAAAGAGAATAAAGCCAAAGCTGAAACCAGCACTTGAATCTGTTACTCTACGGTCGATTCAATCCCCACTGACAACATGGATACCAGAAAACCGGCATTAAGCCGGTTTTTATTGACTGCAAATAATCAACCCCGCCACAACTAACTAGCCAAATCACAATAGAAAGAAAAAGTTCATGGAAAGCGTTTGGATTGCGCAACTACTGCACGCGTATCTCACGTTCATGATTCGCAAGATACAAATAGGTAGGTTCAGAGAAGATCCGTAAGATAGATCCTGCAAACGTTCTAATGGTTCCTTTAGTCAGCCCTCTTCATTGAAGAGGGCTTTTTTTTACCTGTCCTAAACAACTTCTGATCGAGCTATCACGAAGCCTTTTCCAGCTCTTCCTTGCGCAGATCCTTACGAAGAATTTTACCAACCGGTGTCATAGGTAGCTCTGCACGAAACTCAATATCTTTGGGCACCTTGTACGCCGTCAGATGATCACGGCAATAAGCCACCACCTCTTCTTCCTTCAGGCCGCTGTCAGAAGGGATTACAAACAGTTTGATACGCTCACCCGTAACATCGTCTGGAATACCAATGGCTGCACAGTTTTCAACACGATCAAAACTGGCAACAACATCTTCAATCTCATTGGGGTAAACGTTAAAGCCCGAGACCAGAATCATGTCCTTGATCCTGTCGACAATTTCAATGAAACCGTCTTCTTTTATGATGGCCACATCACCGGTTTTCAGCCAGCCATCCTCTGAAAGCACTTCAGCCGTCGCTTCAGGCCTTTTCCAATACCCCTGCATGACCTGAGGCCCACGAACACACAGTTCACCTCTATCACCTACGGCTTGAGCTTCGCCTTCGTCATTAATTACTTTCAGTTCAGTACTGGGTACCGGAAGTCCAGCAGTACCCAGCTGAGCAATCTCACCGAATGGATTCATACAGACAGCCGGAGAGCACTCCGTCAAACCATAAGCTTCCGAGACATGACACCCCGTGAACTCCTGCCAGCGAATACCTGTTTCTTTCTGCAGGGCAGTTCCACCCGAAAGGGTTAACTTCAACTTGCTGAAATCACACTCCTTGAAATCAGGATGATTCAGAAGGCTGACAAACAGCGTGTTCAGACCTATGAAACCAGTAAACTGCCAGGGTTTTATAAATTTGATAAAGGTTTTGGTATCCCTTGGATTGGCAATCAGTACATTCTGATTACCCATATAAGGCATACACAACAGATGAACGGTAAAAGCGTAGATGTGATAAAGAGGCAGCGGAGCCACAATAATTTCGCTGCCTACCTGTTGAACCGGCTGACCGTTTGCATCCAGCTGTGAGAGCACAGAACGCGCCTGAAGCATATTGGCAATCAGATTGCGCTGGGTCAAAACAGCCCCTTTAGCGACACCTGTAGTCCCCCCCGTATACTGGAGAACCGCCGGATCCTCTGGAGAAGGAGGATTCGCCAATGGAATGGTCTGACAAGCCTCACCCTTTGACAAAGCATCGCGAAAAGGCACAGCCTTTGGCAGATTAAAAGGTTCCACCATCTTTTTGACATGCTTGGCCGCAAAGTTGATCAGCGTTCTTTTAGCAAAAGGCAGCATATCCGCCACCCGGGTCACGATCAGATGCTCAATGCCGGTTTCTTCGACCACTTCTTCCACCAGATGGCCAAAGTTATCCATGAAAACCAAAGCTTTGGCCCCGGAATCATTGAACTGATGCAACATCTCCCGAGCTGTATAAAGCGGGTTGGTGTTCACAATGGTCAGACCCGCCCTGATCGCCCCATAAACGGCTATGGGATACTGAAGCAGATTGGGCATTTGTATGGCTATGCGGTCACCTGGCTTCAGGGAAGTGTGTTCACGAAGGTAGTTGGCGAACTGCTGACTGTAACGGTCTATGTCACCGTATGTCAGCGTATGACCTATACCCGTAAATGCCGGCCTGGAGGCATTTTTCTCAAGAAGGTCCTCAATGATGGCCAAAAGATTGGGGTAACGATCGGGATCGATGGTTTCAGCGACGCCTGCCGGACGCTTATCGCTCCAGAAAGATGCTTCCATAGTGCCTGCTCTCTTCTTGTTATTCATGCTACGACACCGGCTTCCTTCAATTGGGACTGCCCGGATGCCGCACACATCTTTATTACTGAAAGAGTTTTCGCTCTGTGGGAGTCCTGCCGACTTCTGTCGTTAAACATCTGTCGGAAACACTCACCGGCTTTTTGCTCTTACAGCCGCTTGAGTGCATTTTAACCCATGACAAGGTATAGCGGGTTAAAACGCACCTGCACATATAGCTGTATAGGGAGTGTGCAATCACCCTAAGGGGATTTACCAGCTATTTGATGACAGATTCTAACCTTATCAGTAGTTTGTTCGAAGATGTAGATCAAAGAAACAGCTCTGGAAAAGATAAGTAGTTTCACTTAACCTAATATTTAAATCGCCTGAAAATCGAAGTTTCTATGATCTTTATCAGGGAAAAGGCAACCCTAACAGACTATTTCACTTTCTTACTTCCAGACCGATGAAATGAGATAGACCCAGGGAAAGCGCAGGAAAATCATTGTTCAGCTTCAGTTGCGAGATGATTTTCATGATTGAAAGGACGATCACTTTGCCATCCACCAGCCTTGGAAAGCGATACTTCGACACTCGAAACCCTACCCATCTGACTCCGGGTAGCTGGTCATGATTGAGTTTTACCTGAAAATTCTCTCCGGCAATCACCAGGGCGCCGAAATCCCCCTTGAGCCTGGTAGTCATACTCTGGGTAAGGGTGATCAATGCGATCTGGTATTAACCGACGATTCACTCAGTGACCTGGAACTGACAATTAACATCAGTCCGGAAGGACAATTGAGTATTGTCTGTCATTCAGAAGAAGGCCTGCTATATAGCAACGGCACCCCCCAAGGCTCTGAAACTCATACTCAACCTTTCGACATCATCACCTCCAGCCAGCTGTTTTTTTCACTGGGCCCTGTTGATGCCGACTGGCCCGACCAACCTCTTCCAGAACTCCAGCGGCCTGAACCGGAGCCAGAAGAGCCAGAGCCCGAAGAAGACCCGGACCTGGAAATTGATGATGACGATGAGTTCCCAGACGCTCCCGATGGGCTTTTTGATGACGAAGATAATGAAGTAGACAGAGATAATCTCAACAGCCTGGACGAAGATCTGGCGGGGCTGGACATTCCAGACTCCAATGATAATGAAGGGGATGAGGAAAGTGATGAAGAGGATGATGAAGAAGCCTTTGAAAATCCTCTTAAAAACATCGACCGTAAATGGCTGATTGGTGTACCTGCGGGTATTTTCACCTTCTTCCTGTTATTGATACTGTTTCTTTCCGGTGGATCTGACGACGAGCTACCCGAGCTTAGCCATCTGGACCAAGCCAAACAGATTCGCAATCAGTTAAATCAGAAAAACGTCAAACTGAAAGAACTGCCTGACCAGAGCATTCTGATCTCTGGCTATACCCTGACAATGAATGACAAGCAAACCATCCAGAGGGAGCTGCGTGAAAAAGGGATTCCCTTCAGCTCACAACTGGTTGTCATGAGTGAATTAAGGGCGAATGCCGACGCCCTGCTGAAAAACCAGGGACACAAATCTCTGAGTCTGGAGCTGGATAACTCTCCCGGCTCTCTTGTTATGACCGGCTACGTCCCTAGTTCTGAAGAACTTCAGAAAATCATTGCTGCCCTTAAGCAGGAGGTTCACGGCCTGGTTTCCATTGTTGATCAGGTAGAAAATCAGGCCGGCAGACTCAACACCCTCAAGTCGATGCTCAGGGAAAAAGGTCTGAGTCCCCGCATACATTTAATACAAAAACCCAACCAGATCACTTTAGAAGGCCACCTATTGGACGATGAACAGGTATATAACCTGAACGATGTGGTCACGCGTTTCAGAAAACGTTATGGCAATCAGCCGCAACTAAGGCTGGCTACCAAATCTGCCGGGGCTCCAGCCAAAGTGATCAACACACCACTGGCTCCTTCCTTGAAGATTCGGGCAGTCAGTATGGGAAGAGTGCCCTTTGTGACCATGCAAGACGGGGCAAAATACCTGATCGGCGCAAAACTGGCCAACGGGTATATAATTGAAGATATTAACCTTGAGTATCTTTTATTATCAAAAGGCACAGATCGGATTAAATATCGTCTTGGAGGGAAAAGTGAAGGATCAACAAACCGACAATGAGAAAGTCCATCTCTCAGACCTCGAAGATCGCCTGATTCTTGACACTCAAGGCGAACTCAGGGAGCAGGTTCTCAAGGAGCTGGTTGATGAAGCATTTCGCCTCAAGGCCGCTCGCGACAAAGGACTCTCTCCTGACGAATTTGAAACGAACGACAAAATGATAACCGCACTGATGGCCGCAGCAGAAGTCGTTGATAAGACCTGGAATACTCATCATAAAAAACACTGACTAGAAGCCATCTGACGGCTAGAGTGCGATCCAACAGGGAGAAGGATCATGTCAACCGGACAACAGGGAACGCCAGGCGCTAACCAGTTTAATTTTGATCATGTGCAGTCTGTTTTTGGCAAGACAGCTGAGACACTTGACCAGAACCTGAAAACCAAAATCACCAACATGGACCCGAACAACACCAAGGATATGGTGGAATTTCAGGTCGAATTCAACAAGTACATGATCATTGAAGGTTTGAGATCCAGTATCATCAAATCAATCAAGGACACCCTTCAAAGTATTATCCAGAAGTTATAAGGCGGGCACATTACCCGAACCGAAAACCGTTGCTGAGTCTGAAATTTTGACATTTTCACGGTGACCAGAAAGAGGCTTGAACCATGACCGATGAAAAACTGATCAAAACCCTGGCTGATATAGGCTTTATGGCCTCCAGCGTTGGCATGTCAAAGCACGCTTTCGGTATATTCAGCGCACTGGAGAAAGCCAGACCAGACAGTGTTCTCCCCACTTTGGGTTACGCCCTGACATTCATCAATAAGAAAATGAATCAGGAAGCTCTGGAAATTCTCCATAAGGAAGCGGTACCTAAAGATCCTGAAAACCCCACGGTAAAAGCCTTTATTGGTATGGCGCTGATGATGGAAGGACGCAATAAGGAAGGTGAAGACTTTCTGACCACTGCGACTCAGGAAGGCGATGAAGAAACCAGCACCATGGCCAAAGAACTGCTCAACAATATCCGAAAGGGCTAAGAGCCCTTCTTACCAAGATCTTCAAGAATACCCTGCCTGACTTGTTCAGGCATCCCCTCTCCAGGCTTCAAGTGCTCTTCAAACCAGCTATTAATCATCTGCAGATAAGCATCAAGAAACCTTTTCCTGAGTGATTCATCCGACAGCTTTGTTATCACAGCTACCTGCCTTTCAATCAGGTCAACAGAAAAGTAATGATCACTGATTTCATGTATTGACCCGTCGTACCGCTGAACAAAGACTGAGGGCTCTCCAACTTTTCGAACAAAACCGCTCTGCTCCATTGCCATCCATCGTTCAGCCACAGGCTTTGCCAGCATACTGATAGGCTCCTGCCACATAGACTCCAACCAACGCTGACTCACCTCACCTGCCAGAGTAATTCTTTTGGCCACTCTCAGGAAATAGCCCTTACAACGATCTCTGGAAATCTTCTGAAACTCTCTTGCTACATAGAAATCCCGGAACTGTTTGCGAAGATCATTCAAATTACAACGAGGTTGATATCTGACCTCGCACCCTTTCAGGGATTTAATTGCATCACACCATTGACTGGTATTTTCCGTAACAGCAGTCAGTGCAGAGTTAAAACCTTCAGCAAAAGCGCTTGAATACTTTGCCTCTACCGGTGGCTGACGCCCATCCAACGAATGACGTCCTTGGGAAATCAACAGATGCTCAATAAAAGGTGAAATTTGCTGGGACTCAGCGGTCACGAGCTCACCATTCTCAAGCTTGACTGAGCTGTATTGAGTTTGACAGGAATGAAAGTTTTCCCAGAGTTTGTTCAAGCCTGTGTACCCCAGACTGGACTCTTGCATGCCTCTCATAAATCCGAGTTCAGGATTTTGAAGCTCTGCTTCCAACTGCATAATAACGGAACTGTGCAACGCTGTTTCCACGTCAACCAAGTAAGGCCTATCTCCACTTGTATGGATATTCTGGCTATGGATGTCCGCCAACCCAGCCATCAGACAAAAACTCCCCGCCACTCCCAGACGCCGATAATAGCTTTCCAGGTTTCTGACATCAGTCACCGCTTCCCGGGCAATGAATTCAACATACCCATAAGACGATTTATTCAGAATTTTAAATACACCCAGAGCGTCCGGATCATTTACCCAGCCATTTAGAGATTGAGCCAGGCTACCCTTATCTCCCACCAGCAATTCATCAACAGTAAGATCTCTGAGCTTGTAAACCAGCCTTTCGCCATTGTCGAAGATTAACTCATAGACTGGAGAACCCAGGTCGTCTTTTAAATTCCTTATGCCCGCCAGATCAGTTACTGACTTGCTGGCATCAGCAAAGAAGCGATCATTAATCTGAGCAATATCATCCTTAACACGGGCCAGAACCATCCTTATCAATCTCAACTGCTGTATAAACTCTCTCTGACCATTCCTGTACCAGTTTGGATAAGTCTCTAACAGGGTCTGAACACCATTATTCTCCAGAAGCTTCAGCACTTCACCATAACTGGTTAAACCCTGCTCTTGCGCAAACCAGCCTATAGCCTGAAGCAATCTTTCATCCATCCACTTCACTATTTCCTGAGCAATCGAGCGCATCAGGTTGTCGTTGGTATCAGCCACATCTTCACCAACGAAACAGAGGGTCAAGAATCGATTGATAAAGGGTTTTATCCAGCATGACCTGCGCTGCTCGGGAAAACTCAGCCCCTCAACAATGCTGGCAATCTCATTGGCATACCATTCAGGTAGCCTGACCGAATGCATTTCCTGAGAGTCGACCTCACCAGAAAACTCTATCAGCTGGTATTTAAGCATCCAGCTTAATGAAAACAGCAATCTCTGTTTATCAGCAGAAGCAGCTAAAAGTTTTTCAACCGAGCCCGGAGTAACCAACTTTCTGATAAGCCCTCTGATCTCTTTTTTATCCAGCAGATGCTTCAACTGACTGAATAAAAAACCTTTCTCGGACATTAGCAAGACCCGAAGGCCCCGATCTGTCGCTACCAGATATGCACTTTCTTCCAGAGCGGATGAGGCATAATGCCCAAAGACATCACGGTAAGGCATTCCCACTTCCCTGCCCTGATGATGCCGAATTCTCGAAGCTTCCCGTCCAAGCTCATCTACCAGCTCATGATATTGATCAATCAATAAAGGCCAGCTGAACTTCTCGTTAACTCTCTGGACTGCCATTAACGACATTTCCTCTCGAAAATCCTGATCCAGCAAGAGAGAAGCCAAAGCCTGTTTCAAAGCATCAAAATCCAGTGAAACCCCCTGAGCCTGGATGAATTGTGCCTGGGTTTTATTCACAAGACTGAGTGAGCGGGATAAAGCATCATGATCAGCAGAGGCCGTCGGTATCAAATACCCCCCCTGACCTGAGGTAATCAAATCACGGTAGCCATTCCAGTCCGATAGAATAACTGGAACTCCCTCTCTCATAGCCTCGAGGGGAGCCAGGCCAAAACTTTCCTGAATATTGTCAGCCAGAGAGACAAAAACATCAGCCTGGGCCAACAACTGCTGTTTTTTTTCTTCATCCACCGTTAGCTCAAAACGAACAAAGTCTTCCAGATTAAACTCATAGGCCTGAGCCAAAAGAGACTGAAGATACTCACCTGAAGCATCACCCACTCCGGCAACCACCAGCTGAAAGCGGGTTACCACACCTTCTTCCAGTAAGTCATTCAATGCCAGAAGCAACGGATGCAAATCCATTTTGTCTGTTTCAGATAACCTTCCCAGGCACAAAATAACAGGACTATTTTCATTCGATGCGTCGTCAGACGTCACTGAATCAGAAGGTTTCCCTGCAGCTTTACCGACAGCATCTTTACCCGCGGGCTCAATACCAAGAGGAATAAGGCTTACCTGACCTCTATAAGGCACAGCAACACCCACTGTATCGCTGAACGTTGCACTGGCTGATGCCAGCAAACGCTTCATGACTGTTTTTTGCGCGCTTGAACTGCAGATGATGGAATCACAGGGCTTTAAGGGTGAAAAAATCAGATCTCGAACTCGAGATAAGCGGGCATCGTCACTGAGACTATGGGCCCTGCCGGTAATAGGAAATACTCTGGTAGCATGCCGATCCCTTAATGAAGCAAGATCAGAAATATAAGGGTCACCTGAGTGAAAAACGGTATAAGCGTGTTGCTGAAGAGCGGAAGACAACTGATTAACGGGTAAAATACTGATGCTTTTGCCGGCACCATATTGATCGAGATAAGGCTTCCAGCCCAACCTGAATGCTTCTGTCTGAGAGTCATGCAAGTAAAGATGGAGCTCATCAAAACGGCTGTAACGAATCACCGCCTTGATAAAAGCTTCATTCGCCTCACGCAAACCATTATATCCTCCCGGAACGTTGCCACCCCAGGAAACCAGACAGCCAAACAAAGTGTGATTTAAAGACTGATCTGTCATGGCATAATCATCGTTGGCATGGTGGGCATTACGGCCTGTTCCTGGCTCACTTCAACCAGGTAGTATTCAAAATTGTTGGCAAACTCCGACAATGCTTCTTCTATTTGATCTTCATCCAGCCCCTGTAGCGGGCAGGAATAATGCAGGGCCAAAGCATCCTTTTCAGGCTCAATAGAGAGAATCACTCTTTGAGTGGTAGCAAGACCGACCGTTTTGGCCATCAGATTCCGAAGAACATTTTCCCTGTCCTTTTCACCTTGAGGCAATTCAGCTATGACGCCATGAATAAAGAATCGCCCATTCGCCTGAAAGCAGGTGAACTCTATGCGGCTGTCGATGGTGAGATGGTATCGGTTATCACGGAAGTCCAGTTCACCCAATTGATTCTTCTGGGCAATGGCTCTCATCAGATTGTCGAAACTCATAGCTTCCCTGCTCCGGGTAAAGGCATCCATGCCTTTAATAAGTAGATATTATTTACAGTTTAATATGAATGTGATGTTTCGACAGGAACGACTGTAAAACTCCCGGCATGACCGCCGGGAGAAACTTATGAAAGCTTATTCTGCGACCAGGTTTTCAGTGGGCTTAGCCATGGCATTACCTGACAACTTGCGAAATAGCAGTACAAGCAACACAAAACCCAACCCTGAAGCCAGAAAGCCCATTACGGAAGAATCTGTCAGCCCCATCACGAGATAGCCCACCATAGCCACACCGGCAATACCCAGGGCATAAGGCAACTGAGTAGTCACGTGGTCGATATGGTGACAGGAAGCTCCTGTAGAGGACAGTATCGTCGTATCGGAAATGGGTGAACAATGGTCACCAAATACGGCACCGGCCAGAACAGCCGCCAGCATTGGCAGGATCATGGCAATATCAGCGGCTGCAGCCATATCACCAGCGATCGGCAACATGATGCCAAAGGTACCCCAGCTGGTTCCGGTTGAGAACGCCATTGCACCGGAAACCACAAACAGAATCAGGGGAAGATAGCCTGAATCAATGCGAGAGTTGCTGACCAGCTCGGCCAGGAACTTACCGGTTTCCAGAGAGCTGATAATATCTACCAGAACCCAGGCCAGAACCAGGATATAGATAGCAGGCAGCATGGAACGAGTACCTTCAACCACAGCCTTGCCCCAGGTAGCGGCATCCAGATTATGACTGATCATTCTTAGACCGGTCACTACCAGACCTGCCAGACCGCCATAAATCAGGGAATTAACAACATTGGTGTTTTCAAAGGCACCCAGAATAGAGAAAGGCGTTCCAGCTTCCTGAAGCGCTACAGCACCTGTAGCTATCAGAGAGGCTGTGGTGGCAATCACCAGAGTCACTACAGGAATCACCAGATCAGCGACAGTACCTTTTTCGCTGCTGCTGACGGTATCGGACGCACCCGGAGGCGTTCCCTTTCGGCTGTCATAAAGCTCTCCTGCACGGGCACGACGCTCGTGGGTCAGCATTGGACCGACATTCAAATCCATCATGGCTGTACAGAACACCAGAGCCAGAGCGAATACTGCATAAAGGTTCATCGGCACCATGCTGACAAAGGCTCCAATCGCACTGACATCTGTCACTTCATGAGCCACCAGAATGCTGCCAATCAGGGCAATAATATAAGCCCCCCAACTGGAAACCGGAGTAATAACACAGACAGGCGCTGCTGTGGAATCGATCAGGTAAGCCAGCTTGGCTCTTGAAACACCATGACGGTCCGTTAACGGACGGCCAATATTGCCCACAGCCAGTGCATTAAAGTAGTCATCAATGAAGATGATAATACCCAACAATACGGTAACCAGCTGAGAACCCTGTCGGGATTTAACTCTCTGGCGAGCCCAGTCACCAAAGGCCCGGGCACCACCGGAAACATCTATCAAAGTGGTGATAATGCCCAGCATCACCAGGAAAACCAGTATGAAGACACTGCCCGTATTCAGGCCATCATCCCAGAATACCTTGGTGAAACTTCCAAAGAGATAGGAAACCGTATTACCCAGACTGAAGTCTGTCAGTAGCAGGGCTCCTGCAAGAATACCGGCACCCAGAGAAAAGAGTACATGACGCGTCAATATCGCCAGAACGATGGCCACCGCAGGTGCGACCAATGACAAGGGAGATGTGCTGTAACTAAGTAATTCCATAAATACTGATCTTGTGAGTGAACAGACTCAAGGCACAGTACTTCCATGACTGCTGCATATAAGCTTAATTCACGATATAGGATCAGGAGGGCAATGGATGACAGCAGAAACCGGCCAGTAGGCCATTATCCTGCTTGTTGCTGAAGATCCGCCTTTTGAGCAGATGCAGTCAGAAACGATTGTCCAGTAGCGCTCCACAGTAAAAACTGTGACAGTGATACACCTCTTCGATGCACCACCAGCAGATGAGTTCGACAGCCTCTCTGCTTCGGCACCTTTTCCTTTCATCCGGCATCCTGCCTTGGCCAATCCAAGACATTCGGAGTCACCCTCCTCCGGACTACTGATAAACGGTGCGCCTCTACTTTTTTGTCCTGGGTAAACAGTTTTGTTACCCAACGACTGTTTTTCAGGCCACAACTCTTAGAGTAAGAAGACTTGTGTACCTTTCACTCATAACCGGAACTTCTGATCAGAATTCAACCTGATACAGAGCTTCCACTTATGGTGTTTATAAAGAGGATCACAGGCAGGGACGCAGCGACGGCTTCCTGCCACGTCACCCCTGATGCTCAATAATTATGCACATAGAGGCAAGAGTGACAACTGTGAGTATTACGTAAAGGCACTTTTATATCTAAAAACCAAAGGTTTATCAGGTGTTTAGCCTGTAAAATTTTTCTGCCCCAGAAAAGAAAAACGGCTTGCCACTTTAACAGTGACAAGCCGCTTCAGATCTTCAAAACCTGATTAGCCCTTGATTTTTATTCCCACTCGATAGTGGCAGGAGGCTTGCTGGATACATCATAAGTTACACGAGATACATGCTCTATCTCATTGATAATCCTGCTGGAGACTTTCTCGAGCAGCTCATAAGGCAAATGAGCCCAGCGAGCGGTCATGAAATCAATTGTTTCCACAGCACGCAAAGCAACGACATACTCATAACGACGGCCATCACCCACCACGCCTACAGATTTTACAGGCAGGAATACTGCAAAAGCCTGACTGGTCTTGTGATACCAATCAGCCCGGTGCAACTCTTCAATGAAGATCGCATCAGCCTGACGAAGAATGTCACAGTACTCTTTCTTAACCTCAGCCAGAACCCTTACACCCAACCCAGGTCCGGGGAATGGATGGCGGTAAAGCATGTCATAAGGCAAACCCAGCTCAAGACCGATCTTGCGCACCTCATCCTTGAACAGCTCTCTCAGCGGCTCAACCAGCTCCATAGCCATGTCTTCAGGCAAACCACCCACATTATGATGAGACTTGATGACATGGGCTTTACCCGACTTGGCACCGGCAGATTCGATAACATCAGGATAAATAGTGCCCTGCGCCAGGAACTGAACATTATCCAGAGCAGTAGCCTGCTGATCAAAGACTTCGATAAAAGTATTACCAATAATCTTGCGCTTGGCCTCAGGATCCTGAACACCTTTCAACTTACTCAGGAACAGCTCTTCCGCATCAGCACGAATCACGCGAACACCCATGTTTTCTGCAAACATGGCCATCACCTGATCACCTTCATTCAAACGAAGCAGGCCATTATCTACAAAGACACAGACCAGTTGATCACCGATCGCCTTATGCAGAAGGGCTGCCACAACACTGGAATCCACACCACCGGAAAGGCCCAGCAGAACGGTTTTATCACCCACCTGCTCACGAACACGGGTAATAGCATCTTCAATGATCTGGCCTGGAGTCCAAAGCTTCTGACAACCCGCTATATCCATCACAAAGCGCTCAAGAATACGGCCACCCTGTTTGGTGTGAGTCACTTCCGGATGGAACTGTACGCCGTAATACCGCTTCTCTTCACAGGCCATAGCCGCAAAAGGACAGGAGTCTGTTGAAGCGGCGACAACAAAGCCTTCTGGCAACTGGGAAACCTTGTCACCGTGGCTCATCCAGACATCAAGGCTCAGACGCCCCTGTTCACCAACATGATCTTCAATGCCTTCAAACAGCCTTACCCTGTTTTCCAGATTGACCTCAGCATAACCAAACTCACGCAGGTTGGAGGTAGAGACCTTACCGCCCAATTGCTCCGCCATGGTTTGCATGCCATAACAGATACCCAGAACAGGTACACCCAGATCAAAGACAGCCTGAGGAGCACGAGGAGAAGCATCTCCGGTAACGGATTCAGGTCCACCGGACAGAATAACCGCCTTGGGTGCAAACTCAACAATCGCCTGCTCATCCATATCGTAGGGATGCAGCTCACAATAGACGCCAATCTCACGTACACGGCGAGCAATAAGCTGGGTGTACTGGGAACCGAAATCCAGAATCAGAATTCGTTCAGCGTGGATATCCTGTGACATGTGTCTTCTCAAAAATGTATAACAGCGATGATCAATGAACGAGCTCAAGTGCAGTGCACCTAGATCGTTCATTGGCCAGAAAATCAATCAACTGAGGCAATTAGCACCAACAGTTCAAGGGAATTATCAAATCAACCAACGCGGTAATTGGGCGCTTCTTTGGTGATGGTGACATCATGGACATGAGACTCTTTCATGCCCGCATTGGTCACCCTGACAAACTCTGGAACGGTGCGCATGGTATTCATATCAGCAGAGCCTGTATACCCCATAGCTGCCCTGAGACCACCTACCATCTGGTGAACAATAGCATTCAGCGGCCCTTTATAAGGAACACGACCTTCGATGCCTTCAGGTACCAGTTTTTCAGTGCCTTCTTCAGCGCTCTGGAAGTAACGATCACTGGAGCCAGAAGCCTGAGCCATAGCGCCCAGAGAACCCATACCACGATAGGCCTTGTAACTTCTGCCCTGATAAAGCTCTACTTCACCTGGAGCCTCTTCAGTACCGGCCAGCATACTGCCAAGCATCACCACACTGGCACCGGCAACAATGGCTTTTGCCAGGTCACCCGAGAAGCGAATACCACCATCGGCGACAACAGGAATCCCAGTGCCTTCCAGCTCAGCCACAACATTGGCTACCGCAGAGATCTGGGGAACACCAATGCCAGTAACAATACGTGTTGTACAGATAGAACCAGGGCCGATACCCACCTTAACTCCATCAGCGCCGGCATCTGCCAGAGCACGAGCAGCAGCACCTGTAGCAATATTGCCACCGATTACCTGCACATGAGGGTAGGTTTCCTTAACCCAGCGAACTCTTTCGATAACACCCCTGGAGTGGCCATGAGCGGTATCAACGATGACTACGTCTACTCCGGCATCTACCAGAGCAGCAACACGTTCTGGTGTTTCTGGGCCTGTACCCACCGCTGCACCCACTCTCAGCTGACCATGGGAGTCTTTACTGGCGTTAGGATAATCCTGTGCTTTTTTGATGTCCTTAACGGTCATCATGCCGACCAGATCAAACGCTTCGTTAACCACCAGCACTTTCTCGATGCGATGCTTGTGAAGCAGTTTACGGACCGTTTCCTGATCTGTGCCTTCTTTAACGGTGACCAGCCTGTCTTTAGGCGTCATGATATCTGCAACAATCATGTCCAGATTGGAGACAAAGCGAACATCACGACTGGTGACAATACCCACCAGGTCACTGCCATCCAGAACCGGAACACCGGAGATTTTATGGCGTCCTGTCAGCTCCAGCAGATCTCTGACTGTAGCAGAGGAGTCGATAGTGATAGGATCTTTGACGACACCACTTTCATGCTTTTTAACCTTGCGGACTTCATTGGCCTGCTGGGCTACGGTCATATTCTTGTGAATAATACCAATACCCCCTTCCTGAGCCATGGCAATAGCCAGACGGGCTTCAGTGACGGTATCCATGGCAGCAGAGACCAGAGGAATCTTCAACTCGATTTCGCGGGTCAGTTTTGTGGTCAGAGAAACATCTTTGGGGAGAACTTCTGAATATCCAGGCAGAAGCAGGACGTCATCAAAAGTGAGGGCTTCTTGGGCGATTCTCAGCATTACCTGTTACCGATCCGAGTGTATTTAATGGATGGAAAGAATCCCGTCGATTATACATCAACATCATTTTCAATAAAACAGAAAATCCATTCAAATGAATTGAACGTGCATACAAAAAAACATTTAGCCTAATGACGAGTCACTCACAGGAAATTGCTCGCTAAAGCACCAACCCTGAGACAAAAAAACCTGCAATGACCGAGAAACTCACCGACATCAACCCCGGCAGCATGAAACTGTGGTTGAGGACATACCGGCCTATCCGGGTAGTCCCCGTTCTGTCAAAGTCGATCGAAGCAATAATCGGCCCATAATTGGGCACAAAGAAATAACCATTTACGGAAGGGAACATCGCAATCAGGGAAGCGGGAGGTAACCCCAGGGCAATGCCCAGAGGCATCAGGGTGCCTGTTGTTGCTCCCTGGCTATTAACCATGACTGACAGAGCAAACAGAGCTACAGCAAAGGTCCAGGGGAAACGACTGACAAGATCACCAATACCGGACTTAAGCATCACTTCGTGAGCCCCGAAAAAAGTATCCCCCAGCCAGGCTATGCCAAATATGGCAATCACTGCCCTCATACCGGCAATAAAGACATCCCCCTGAGTGACCTTGAGCACTTCAATATGACAGAACATCACCATAAGAGCCCCGGTCGTAAGCATAATAATTTCTATGGTATGGGCCATTCCCATAGGCCCATGATCAAAAGCCGGCCTCAGCGAGGGGAAAGCGCCCAAAATTACGACCGACAATGCGGCCATCAAAAAAAGCACCACAGAAAGTCTTGCTCCGGGCTTAATAGAGCGGTCTACCGAGGCACTGAGCGCCTCAATTTTTTTTCTATATTCGGGGTCTTCCAGTTTTCTCTGATACTGCGGATCATCCTTCAACTCCTTACCCAGCTTGTTTGTAATCAGAGCTGCCAGAGTGAGCCCAACAATAGTTGATGGAATGGTGACACTGAGGATGTCCGTCAATTGAATACCCAACGGGGCCAGGAATCCCAGTAGCGCAACCGTAGCGGCAGCAATAGGGCTGCCCACAATTGCAATCTGTGAAGCTATAACCGCCATGGAGAGTGGTCTTTCAGGGCGCACCCCCGTTCTATGAGCCACTTCAGCAATAACAGGAAGAACGGAATAGGCAACATGGCCTGTTCCGGCAAAAAGGGTAAATATATAGGTCACCAGAGGCGCGACAAAGGTGATTCGACGAGGATTTTTTCTAAGTACTTTTTCGGCAATCTGAACCAGATAATCCAGACCACCGGCAGCTTGCATACAGGCAGCAGCCGAGACCACAGCCACAATCATCAACATAACATCAATGGGTGGACTGGTTGGCTGCAGACCAAACCCAAAGCTGAGTATGGCCAACCCAACGCCCCCCATTAGTCCCAGCCCTATACCACCCATTCTTGCACCAATAAGGATACAGAGCACTACGACCATGAGTTGAAGAAAGAACATAGCCACCTTTTTTATAGATCCCGGGTTAATAAGACCAGCAGACAGTCACTTCATTGCTCTTTTTAAACGTCAGTCCATATCCTGGTCTTTGTTGTGCGGACTTAATTGAATGTATAGGCTGAAACCGAATTATCCAGTATATTGTTCAACTACCTGGATGTGACGCAGCTGATATGAGACCGTCAAACTGACTATGGCCCACTAGCTCCTAGCTTCAGATAATTTCAGTTTTATTTACCCACCTATTCACTATGGCATAAACACTCTCATGCAAGGCCAGAACTTATTTCACGCTGAACCGGGCGCAACTGTGCAGACTGATAACCAGCGCCCTCTGACCGTAACAGAGCTGAACAGCCGGACCCGGAGAATGCTGGAAACCCAATTCGGCAATGTCAGGGTGGAAGGTGAGATTTCTGGCCTGGCCAGACCCGGCTCCGGCCACTGGTACTTTACTCTCAAAGACGCCGGCGCCCAGATTCGCTGTGCCATGTTTAAAAACCGCAACCGCAGCATCCGCTTTGTACCCGCTGAAGGGATGCAATTAATAGTGAGGGGCCGAGTCAGCCTTTATGAAGGCCGGGGTGACTATCAACTGATCGTCGACCATATGGAAGAAGGTGGAGCCGGCGCTTTACAAAGAGCGTTTGAAGAGCTCAAGCTCAAACTCTCCAATGAAGGCTTGTTCAGTGCTGAACGGAAGCGACCTTTACCCACCCTGCCCTCTCACATTGGTGTAGTCACTTCACCAACCGGTGCAGCTATCAGAGATATTCTTGCAGTTCTGAAGAGACGCTTCCCTTCTATACCTGTTACTGTCATCCCAAGCGCCGTACAGGGAAAAGACGCGGCAGATGAGCTGGTCAGAGGTATCGCAGCAGCCAACCGAAGCGGGTTGTTTGACATTTTGATCGTGGGCCGAGGGGGTGGTTCATTGGAAGATCTCTGGCCTTTTAATGAAGAAAAAGTGGCCAGAGCGATTGCCGCCTCTGATGTCCCTATAGTGAGTGCCGTCGGCCATGAAATAGATTTTACGATTGCCGACTTTGTTGCCGACTACCGAGCACCAACCCCATCGGCTGCCGCAGAAGTACTCAGCCCTGACCAGCAGGAGATATTGAACAAACTCAGCCTGCTGAACCGAAAACTACAAACGCTAATGAAACATCGTCTGCAGGTTTTATCTCAAACCCTGGATAACACCAGCCTTCGCCTGCGTCATCCCGGAGAAAGACTGAGAGAACACTATCAACGGCTTGATGATCTGGAAATCCGCTTGCAGCAATCCATGACCATTGCCCTGCAGGCCAATACTGCCAGTTACGAGCGGTTGAATGACAGACTTGCCCAGTCCTCTCCCGCAAGACGAATAGAACGCATGCAAGGTCAGCTCAACCTGCTACAAAACAAGCTGAACTCCAACATTCAACTGCTTGTAAAACAAAAAGAAAGTCATCTCAAGCAGCTGACAGGTATGCTGGATGCAGTCAGCCCCCTTGCCACACTTTCAAGGGGCTACAGCATTGTTGCAAAAGGGGATGAGTTTATTCGGGATGCCAGTCAACTGAATGAAGGCGATCAAGTAACAGCAAGATTCAGCAAGGGCTCAGCAGACTGCCAGGTAATCCAGATTTATAAAGATTAACGCCCTCAGACCTTAAAGTGGATCGCCAGCCAGACACAATCCCGGTCAGGGTCGGTCCACTCCACTCGATGCCTTTGATGAGCTGCAATATGCAGATAATCCCCGGGACTCATAGCCACCAGCTCACTTCTATCTTCAAATTTCAATTGAGCGGTTCCAGATAAAAGTACCACCCACTCATCCCACTCCTGGTCATACCATTCACCTTGAGGCGTGGTATGACCGCGAGAAACAATCCGCTCTATCTTGACTTGCTGACCTGAGCACAACTCCTCAAACACTTCATCCGGGAGATTTTCCGGTATACCCTGAAACAGATTTTTCATCTCACAACCGCTCCTGCAGAACTGAACACTCTGAATGATCATTGTGTCATAGAGAATGGGCTTTTTTCAGACAAAAAAAAGCAGCCAAACTACGAGGCTGCAAAGAGTGGGAAGACTTTTTATCTGGCTAGTAGTGCTTCTTCAAGCAATGGATGATCCACATTTCTCAACATATATTGAATGATCACATCTTTTGATTTCTCTAACGAAAAGTCATAGTCAGTGAGCTCTTCACCCAGATCTGCAAGCTTTCCAAGCTGAAATTTACTGAGTTCTTCTTCCAATACCTCACGGGTCATTGGACGAGCTTCAGGCACCTCATTACTCGCATCTCGAAGAAAGTCATTATCCGTGCTGGATAGAACACGCTCTCTTGATGTACTGGACACTCTGACCCTTCCAACACCTGACTCCAACGCTTCAAGTCGATCTTTCAAATTGGCTTCATATTGTGCAAGCAAACTGAGAAAAGCTCGCTGATGCACAAATGTTCTTGAAGACAACTCACTGAAGTTAGTCTCTCTCTCAGGATGAGTAACAGGGTTAAAGTCTAATTTCTGCTTGAGTTTGTAGCCTTCTGAGCCTGATTCTCTGAAGGCGCGAATCAGTTGCTCTGACTCTTTTTCCAATGCTTTCATTGTCTGAAGCTCTGACTCTATCCAGTCCTTACCTGTTGGACGACTGGCAGCGAAAGCAGCCTGGCGAGCCTTTATCTGATCCACTTGATCAACGTGCCATTGATGTGAATCTCTATAGAGACCAACCAATTGATCCAGGGTTTCTTTCTCATCAAGGGCATAACCTTCACGATCAACATCAAACTTATCGGATTCATCCTTTCGGAATACCTCATAGGCTTCAAAAGCCTTGGCACGGTACCTTTCACGGATGGACTGATACTGTCCAACCTCAGATTTGAATAGCTGCTTCAGCTCATCATCCGTCACCAGATATTCCTGATCATCATCCGGATTTTTATAATGAGAACCTCCAATCACATCATTCCTGATGGTGCCTAAATCAATTTTATCCAGCTTTGCAGACTCCCTGAGACTCTGCGTCAACCCTTTTAATTGAGCCTGATACTGCAGTTTTGTGTGATCAAGACCTCTACGTTTGGCAGCCTCAGCTTCGCCTGCTTGCTGACGCCCCTTAACATCAGAGCCATCTGCAGCTGCTAAATGCCTCTGCCAACTGTCCTCAAATAGTTTGATGTTACTTCGAACCTGAGATTGTTTATCTTCAACCATCGCCATAAACTGTGCAGCAACAGGTGAGACCATCAACCAGTCATTTTTTCCTGTCTTGAAAGCGCTAAGATCCCCACCAGGACGCTGGGTAGCTGCAGCCATAGATTTCAGACCAGAATCACTCATAGAACGCTTATGGGCTGTAACGTTTTTTCTCTGATGCTTAGGGGTATTAGGAGTAGCTACAGGTACTGGCTTCAGCTCTCCATTCACATTGTCACTGTATTGAACATCCACATGCTGACAACACCAGATTCCATCACGCTTCTCCAGCTGAAACTTGAGTCTGAGATGACCTTCTCCTACTTCTTTCATGCCACGACTGTCTGAAAAATGATCATATTTATTGGTCGAAACCACTGTCATATGTTCTGGATCGAGCAGCACAAAACGAACCTCACTGCCATCCTGAACACCTGTACCCTGCTGCATTGTGGGCCCTTTTGGCAGAAGTGGATAAAACTTAGTGACAAGCTCATTCAAAGGCCCTTGATGAGAGAGAGCCCTGAATACCGTTAATCCGTTTTGAGATTTATCGATTGTCGAAGCGAATGCTGCTTCCAGAAGATCTTTACGCCTCTCACGCCCAGCAACATCCGCCTCTGATGAAGCCGCTGTTGAAGGCAACCTTCTTGAGTCAAAAAGTACTGAAGTATGTTGCTGATCAGGATCGCAAACCTCAAACGTCATAAGCATTCTATTCGAATCCTGCAAGAGACTTTGCTGATCCACACTCAGCTCAGTTAAGGCTTCAACAGACGGTTCCTTTTTCTGCTTTTCTTCCAAAGTTCTTAAAGTTGTTGATGAAGCCAGACTATTCACTTCATCAACACTGAGCTCCCGTACGGCCTTTCCAGATGTTTTAACTGAGACTGACATTGACAGAGGATCATGCCCAAGACTGTCTGGCAGAGCGCCCAAAGGACTTTGCTCCGGAACACCATTCCATCCTCTCAGTTCACTTGAGCCGAATCCGGCAGCAACACTTCTGAGAAAAACCTGCATCGAAGCATCAGACAGCTTTACTTTCCCAAGCAGTGTCTCAAGCGATGATGAATCAGTCGTTCTTAAAGAAGTGATCAACGCTTGTGTAAATTCGTGCGTTTTAGATACGTGCGTCTTATCTTTTTTACCTGAGCCCAAAAGCTTCTTCGCCGCTTTCGAATCTACACCTTCACCCGTGAGGACTTTCATATAGGCTGCTTTTGAGGCATCCAGTCCCTGTTTTTCCCAGAGCGAGATCATTTCACCGGGGCTTACTGATTTTACAAACAAATCAACCAGCTTATGTTGAGTTTCCGGGCTTGAAGGACGGCTTAATATATAGCCAGCCTGATCCTGGAAAGAGCGACCAATCTCTGATTCAGATGAACCTGCAGAAGAAACCCTGGAGTGAATGGATGTTTCCGGAACACTTAAACTTCGATTGTGGGCAGGAGGCAATTTTGACTCTGTACTATTGAGCTTGCCAACACTAGTGCTCAGCCACTTACCCTTTACCATTTTTTCTTCTGGAAGCGGTGATGCACCTGATAAGCCTGTGACACCACCGGATTCTAAATTCACACCACCTGGGTTGCTCATCCTCAACTCCTAATGAGTAATCATCTTTATGATTGATTAATGCACTCAACTGCAAATTATTTTTCGTTCTTAGAATTCACTCTAGGAGCGGTAAGAAAGCCTCCGCCAACAGTCCAGATCCGCTTTTGTCTACCAGATGACATTTCCACAAGGCATAAAAAAGCCCCGAAACACATTATCTGTGTCACGGGGCCCTTTATCTGGTCAGACTGGAAAATTAACGACGGGATTTCTGCTTTTTCTTTTTATCGTCTTTCTTTTTGCCTTTCAGTTCTATCACGCGACGCTTGTGAGTCACTTTACGTTCACCGCCCGGGTTTTTCTTGTGCACAGCCTTGCGCTCGGCAAAGGGATTCTCAGAAGATTTGAACTCAATACGTATCGGCGTACCCATGATCTTGAGTACTTTTCTGAAAGTATTCTCCAGATAACGCTTATAAGCTGCAGGGACTTCCTGAGTCTGGTTACCGTGAATGATGATAGTCGGTGGATTCATTGCACCCGCATGGCAATACCTCAGCTTTATGCGACGGTTACGGACCATCGGTGGCTGGTGAATCTTGGTGGCATCTTCCAGGATACGAGTCAGCTGATTAGTGGACAGCTTACGGGTAGCACACTCATACGCCTCATCAATAGAGTCATAAAGGTGTCCGACATTGGTTCCATGCTTGGCAGAGATCATATGAATACGCGCAAAGTTGATGAACTCCAGCCTTCTGCCAAGTTCTTCCTTTACCTTTTTACGCTCTTCTTCTTTCATGCCATCCCACTTGTTCACGGCAATGACTACGGCACGACCTGCTTCAAGAACAAAGCCCAACAAATGAAGATCCTGCTCTACGATGCCTTCTCTGGCATCCACAACCAGAAGCACTACATTGGCGTCTTCAATCGCCTGCAGGGTTTTGATGACCGAGAACTTTTCGGCCACTTCATGAACCTTACCGCGACGACGAACACCCGCAGTGTCAATCAGCGTGTAATCCTGACCCCAGCGCTCATAAGGAATATACACACTGTCACGGGTAGTTCCTGCCTGGTCATAAACGACAACGCGCTCTTCACCCAGAAGACGATTGACCAGCGTCGATTTACCCACGTTCGGGCGTCCGACAATACCGATCTTGATTCCACGAGCCTTAACCGTTTCCGCCTCGTATTCCTCAGAATCCTCATCAATCTCTGGGCCTGCTACTTCTTCCAGGACACCTTCGATCATACCTTTCACACCACGACCATGAACCGCAGCAATATGAAAGGCTTCGCCAAAACCTAGAACAGCAAAGTCGGCTTCGGCCTGATCGGCATCAACGGTATCCGTTTTGTTCAGCACCAGATGATACGATTTGTTTTGCTTACGCAAATGATCAGCAATCATTTCGTCGGCGGCGGTGAGACCAGCTCTGGCATCGACAAGAAACAGGACAATATCGGCTTCTTGAATAGCAGCAAGAGACTGCTCCGCCATAGCGGAATCAATACCTTCCTCATCACCACTGATACCGCCGGTATCCACTACGATGTAAGGGCTTGAACCGATTTTTCCTTCGCCATACTTGCGATCACGGGTCAAACCGGCAACATTGGCAACCAGGGCATCACGAGAGCGAGTCAACCGGTTAAACAAGGTAGATTTGCCGACATTGGGTCGCCCGACCAGGGCAATTACAGGAACCATACACTTCATTCCACAGGGGTAAATCAGGACCCCCGAAAGCTTTAGCCAGTTACAGACAAATCGCTTTGAATTGAGGGAGCAATTTACCTGAACTCATAACAGAAAAAGGGCTGAACCTTTAGGTTCAGCCCGGCTTTAATACTTCGCTACCTTACGATTAGCGTAATGAGCGATTTATTTTTGCTTCAGTGCAGTCAATGTACCATTAGCACTGAGCACATAAAGAAAGTCACCGGATACAACAGGAGGCGCTTTAATTGCTGAAGAACCCGCCTTGAAACGCCCTGCCAGACCGCCATCAACCTGAGACAGCAAATGCACGTAACCATCAAGGTCACCCACTGCAACATAACTGCTGTAAGTTGCTGGGGCCGTCAGAAGACGATATTCCAGCTTATCCTGTCTCCAGCTGACCGCACCGGAACGTTGATCCAGTGAACTGACATAACTGCTGTCATCAGTCAGATAGAGAGAACCGAAACCTTCCGCAATGGACTTATAGCTGGACAGCTCGCGAGTCCAGCGAACACGGCCACTGTACATATCCAGTGCAGCAGCATTGCCCTGGAAGCTCACCATGAACAGGTTATCACCTACAACCAGTGGTTCTGCCTTGATATCCACCATTCTTTCCAGCTCAGATGAACCTTTGGGGATAGATACCCGGCTGTTCCAGATCGGAGTACCATCCGATGTTCTGAAGGCCTTGGCTTCGCCATTGGACAGTCCAACAAAAACCGCTTCGCCCTCAATACGAGGTATACTTGATCCCCTGAGAGTCAGAGATGGCTGCAGGTTTTCCTGACTCCAGAGTTCCTTACCGGTTTCAGCATCGAGAGCGGTAATGGTGTCATCAATACTCTGAACCAGAACAATACGACCGTTAGTTTGTGGAGAAGAAATCACTTCACTGCTGACACGGGTTTTCCAGAGCTGGCTACCGTCTTCTTCCTTCAAAGCGATGATATGGCCGTCAAGAGTACCCAGCAACAGCATGCCTGACTGAGCAGTAATACCACCGCCGACGGGGATTTCCAGAGTTTTCTTCCAGATTTCCTTACCGGTCTCACGGTTCAGCGCCACTACATTACCCTGGGCACCTGCAGCATAGATCACATCGCCTGATACAGAAGGCACCAGTCGCTCATAGCTGTCTTCTACACCTTTACCAATGCCTTTAGACCAGATCTCTTTCAACTCGACATCCGGTTTGAATTCAGCCAGAGGTTTTGGCTTGCGGACTTCTTCCTCATCACTTGAGAACAGGCTACAAGCAGCCAGCCCCATCGTAAGGGAAACGATCAGCAGTGACCTGATTATCCTCTCCATCCATTAGCCCTCTTTTACGTTAGCTGCCAGATCGTCCAGTTTGAACTGCAGCAGAGGCCGGGACTCTCCGTTTTTACGGGCAGCGTCCAGTGCCTTTTCATAGGATTCACGTGCCTGGTCTTTCTGGCCCAGCGCCAGATAAGCGTCGCCACGAACGGCTTCGATTGTTGCCACAAAGCCCGCTTCTGATTTTGCTTTAGCCAGCACATCCAGAGCCGCCTGGGCGTTGTCTGCAGACTGGCTCAGCATGACCCTGGCCAACCTGGACCGGGTCAGAAGCTCAACTTCTGCATCAGGCTTTTGTCCCAGAACCCATTCCAGAGAAGCTCTGGCACCGTCCAGATCGTTAGCCAGCACCTGCTCACGAGCCTGAAACAGCGTAGCGAAAGCGGCATACTGGGAGCTTTCGTAATCCGACTGCAGGGTTTCCACAACGTGTTTGACGGTGGATTTCTGTTGTTCGGACAGAGGTTGCCCCTGTGCAGTCTGTGTAGCGTCCAGAAGACTCTGATACAGCTGTGAAGAAGCCGCAGCGGTTTCCAACTGATTCTTCTGATAGGCCTTGTAACCAAAAATAGCTACGACCGTTATAGCGACACCAGCAACAACGGGCTTACCGTATTCCTGCCAGAGGTTTTTGAGCAGTTCTACTTCTTCTTCATCTGAGCGACTCACTCTTTACTCCTGAATTCGCTTTTTCAAAAATTCAATCACAACAGGAATGTCCATCGTTTCCTGCTCACCATCGGTACTCAGAGGTTTTACCGAAACAGACTGACTGGCCAGTTCATCTTCACCAATGATGAAGGCGTAATCAGCTCCGCTGTTAAAGGCCCTCTTCATCTGACCTTTAAAACCGCCTCCGCAATTCACCAGGATACGAACACCGGGAACTGCAGTACGAATCTGTTCAATCATGGGCAAAGCCTTGCCACTGACACCCTCACCACGGGTCACCACTGCAACATCAACGGCCTTGTTAACAGAGTCGGGAATCAAGTCCAGAGTTTCGAGCATCAGTACCAGACGCTCAATACCCATGGCAAAGCCAACCGCTGGAGTAGGCTTACCACCCAGCAATTCAACCAGGGCATCATAGCGACCACCGCCACAAACCGTACCCTGCGCGCCAAGGCTATCCGTTATCCATTCAAACACGGTTCGGCTGTAGTAATCCAGCCCGCGAACCAGCCTTGGATTGACAACATAGGAAATACCAGCCGCATCCAGAATACTTTTCAGTGTTTCAAAGTGTTCAGCGGATTCTTCATCCAGATAATCATGCAAGACCGGCGCATCCGCCACAATTTCCTGAGTACGCTGATCCTTGCTGTCCAGAATCCGCAGTGGGTTGATGCTCAGACGGTTGCGACTGTCTTCATCCAGTTCCTGCTCATACTGGGAAAGATACTCTACCAGTGCTTCGCGATAGTTCTTGCGCGCTTCCAGTGTTCCCAGGGTATTGAGTTCGAGACGGACATGCTCATGGATACCAAGCTCTTTCCAGAGCCGAGCAGTCAGCAGAATCAACTCGGCATCAATGTCCGGACCGGCCATACCGAAGGTTTCAACACTGAACTGATGAAACTGACGATAGCGTCCCTTCTGTGGACGCTCATAGCGGAACATCTGCCCCATGGTCCACAAACGCTGGGTCTGATTATAGAGAAGACCGTGCTGAATACCTGCACGAACACAACCTGCCGTTCCCTCAGGACGCAATGAAAGGCTGTCACCATTACGATCCTCGAAGGTGTACATTTCCTTTTCAACAATGTCGGTGCCTGCACCAATGCCACGGCTGAACAGATGACTGGGCTCAACAACAGGCATTCTGATTTCACGGTAGCTGTAGGCTGCCATCAGGTTGCGCAGTCTGGATTCCAGATACTGCCAGGCCGGACTCTGTTCTGGCAGGATGTCGTTCATCCCACGGATGGCTTGAAGTTGCTTTGCCAAGTTCTGACGTCCTCTAATCCTCTAAACCGCCGTCGGTGAAATGAAAAATGCCGGCAAAAAAGCCCAAAAAAGGTCGCTTTCCTGCACAAAAAAATTATTCCAACGGCAAAAGCGCCAACTATAACTTTTCCCAGGCTACGAGTACATGCCTCAAGAGCCTGCCTGACGGGTAGTTTCTGATTTTAGCTGTCAATCAGCCTGCTTCCAGCACCAGACTGGCTACCTTTCGGCCAGGCTCAGGCGCTTTTACAGCCACTTCCCGCCCATCAAACTGGAGCTCGGCAACACCATTGACATTACCAAACCTCACTTGCACGGAGGCAGGCACTTCCAGATCGAGGTTAGAACCGGCTTTCTGGACATCGGTATAAAGCGAATTTCCGCTCATATCCTTGATTTGAACCCAGCAATCTTCTGCAAACTGAATCGCCAGACGAACCAGAGAATCCCCCGTTACCGCCTGTGAAGGCTCTTCCAGCTGAACCACAGCCGGACTGACACTCACTTGAGGCTCTGTTACCTCAGCCAGGCCAGGCTCATCAGCTTCTTCAGAAATAGAGTCAACCTGGGATTCTGGCTCGGACTCAACCTCAGGATCAACGCCTTCAGTTTCAAGCTCATCAAAATCAATCTGAGCCGGCAACAACTCTTCATCCTCAGAGATCTCATCGGGCTCAATTATGACGGGAGCCTGCTGCTGAGAAACGGCTTCAGGCTCAGATGCAGTTCGCTTGTCAGAATTCCAGCCGTAATAACTCCCTGCACCCACCAGAACTACTGTTAATAATGTCGCTCCCCAGGCCAGTGCTGGAGACATCGGACGACGATTTGAAACAGGTGCACCGGCTTTCAAATGCGGCGTATCCACACCACTGTCGCCGGTATACCGGTCAAAATGATCCACCACTGCATCACAGTCTAACTCCAGAATTCTGGCATAACTTCTGACGTACCCCCTGGCAAACACCAGCCCGGGCAGCTTTTCAAAGTCATTGCTCTCTATGGCCAGGATGTAGGATTCCGGCACTTTAAGCTGATCAGCAGCCTGCTCTACCGAAAGCCCCGCTTTTTGCCTTGCTGCCAGCAGCACCTCACCCGGCGAAGCTCCTGAAGAGGATTCCAGACCTTCCTGATTAATTTGCTTATCAGTACTCATAACTGCTTCTACTCCGCACTCCCTCTCCAGTGGTAGAAGGGAATAAACGCCCTAATTGCAAGGAATAACTGGCTGCAGCATCCTGATCACCATTGAGCCTGGCCAGACGAATCCCCAGCTTCAGGGATCGCTCACTCTGGCGTGACAGGCGAGTAAATGCCTGATAGTACCGCCAGGCTTCACGGAACCGGCCTTGCTCCTCAAGTATTGCTGCTAATTCCAGACTTGCACGGGGTAAATTGCTATTCAGTTTCAGGGCTTTGTCAAAATGCTCTGCGGCTAGCGACAATCGCCCCTGCCTTAATGCGACCAGCCCGAGATTTTCATAAGCCCGACTGCGACTGCTGTAACGTACATCTTCCGCCGCTTTTTCAAATTCACGATAGGCATCGGTCAGACGATTCTGACTGAAAAGAAAAACACCAAAATTATTATGAATCTCGGAGGAATCCGGATTCAGGGACAGAGCTTTTTTGAAGGATGTTTCTGCCAGACTGGCTTCACCCTGAAGCTGATAGACCAGCCCCAGCATACCAAAGGCATCGGCAGAGCGCGGCTGAATTTCCAGCGCCCGGTTAATCGGTTTTACGGCTTTTTCGGTAAATCCCTGCTGAACATAGCCTCCGGCCAGTTCCAGATAACTGCGGACCGCTTCATCCTCGTTAACAGGTGCTGGTCCACCCGTTGTCACACAGCCACTCAGGATGATACTGAACAAAACTGCACTGTTTCTCAGTTTTGCGATCATGCTTCTCCCCGTCATTTAATCGTTTTGAATCATATTATGCGAACCGGGATAGCCAAGGCCACACAAATCTGACCTCAGCTATGTTTCTGAACTATCCGTTCTTTTCTAAATCAGCTTGCATTCACCTGACGAGCAGCGATATAGCGCTCGCTTCTACGCGTCTTGTCTGCAACCTGCCCTACCAGCTGGCCACAGGCTGCATCAATATCATCACCACGAGTTTTGCGAACGGTGACGTTAAAACCCGCTTCCTGCAGCTGCTCCTGAAAACGACGTACTGCGTTATTACTAGGACGCTCATACCCGGAATGCGGGAACGGGTTGAAGGGGATCAGATTGATCTTGCAAGGCACATCTTTCAGCAACTGAGTCAACTGTTCAGCATGCTCGGGCTGATCATTCACACCCGCCAGCAAAGTGTATTCGATGGTCACTACCCGCTTGTCGGGCAGACCACTCATATACTGATCAATCGCATCCATCAAATCAGAGAGAGGATACTTGCGGTTAATCGGGACCAGTACATTACGTAATTCGTCGTTGGGCGCGTGCAGGGACACCGCAAGAGACACATCGGTCACTTCGCCCAGTTTGAGAAGCACCGGAACCACACCGGAGGTACTCAAGGTCACCCTGCGCTTGGACAGGCCATAACCCAGATCGTCCATCATGAGATTCATGGCATCAACGACATTATCAAAATTCATCAAAGGCTCGCCCATCCCCATCATAACGACGTTGGTGATAGAACGATCTTTCTTGGCAGGAACATTGTTGAAGTGACGAGCGGCTATCCAGACCTGGCCGATAATTTCAGCCACTGTCAGATCGGAGTTAAAACCTTGCTTACCGGTAGAACAGAAACTGCAATCCAGAGAGCAACCTGCCTGAGAAGAAACACACAGGGTGCCACGCTTGCCATCAGGAATATAAACGGTTTCTACACAGCTGCCACTGGCTACCCGAACCACCCATTTACAGGTGCCGTCTTCAGAAAACTGGCTGCTGACCACTTCCGGGCCGCGAATTTCAGCAACGTCTTTCAGCTTTTGCTTCAAGGCTTTGCTGATATTGGTCATCTCATCGAAGTTATCGACACCAAAGTGGTGAATCCACTTGAGCATCTGCTCAGCGCGAAACTTCTTTTCACCTATGCTGAGAAAAAAATCCACCATTTTACTGCGAGATAAATCCAGCAGGTTAACAGTGCTGTTCTGAACCTCACCGGTCTCAGCGCTTACGGTGATCAATTCTGACATCTCAATACCTCAAAAAGCCATGAGCGCTCAATACCGCCCAGCAACCATAAGCTGGAATTACAGCTTCCCCCTCTAAACCCGGAATAACTGCCTACCTGAAAATGGCTGTTTTTAATCAATAAAAAATATGGGCGCCATTAAAACACAATAGTCATGGCATTTTCATAGATAATAATACAGGGCATAGAACCGGGCTCTCAGTAGAGAGCCCGAAGCCTATACCCTGGATGTATCATTATCTGGTGCGAGGGCAGACGTCCGCTTCCTCAAAGAAGTAAGCTACTTCTCTGGCAGCTGAAGTCGGGGAATCAGAACCATGCACAGCATTTTCATCAATAGTCTGAGCGAAATCTGCACGGATAGTTCCAGCAGCTGCTTCAGCAGGATTGGTTGCACCCATCAGCTCACGGTGATGAGCTACGGCATTTTCACCTTCCAGGACAGAGACTACTACCGGACCCGAAGTCATGAAAGCCACCAGATCATTAAAGAAAGGACGCTCTTTATGCTCAGCATAAAAGCCTTCTGCTTTCTCTTTGCTCAGGTGAACCATGCGGGATCCGACAATCTTCAGGCCGGCTTTTTCAAATCGGCTGTAAATCTCGCCGATTACATTTTTAGCAACAGCGTCAGGCTTGATAATTGACAAAGTGCGCTCTACGGCCATTACACTCTCCAAACGTTCTTTTATTGGCCCATCAAGGGTCAAGTTTATAATTCAAGGCGCTACCTCCAGTCATTGGGGAAGCTTGGGCCGCATTGTAAACGATCACTATCCCAGTGTCAGTCTTATCCGAACAAATTCAGACAAGATAAAACTGATCACCCCTATCAAGAATCAAAATACTCTTTCTGCGGCCTGTCCAGCGGGTTAAGGAAGACCCGTCCGCGCCCTATAACAAAGTCGGCGGTATTCCTGCTTTTATCTTCCAGATCATCCTGATAGCTCTCCATTTGCTCTGGTGTTGCACCAGCAGCCAGCCGCTCTGTGAACTCCTGATCATGAAGTATATGCTCACGAGCACCGGTCAAACCGCTGTATCTCATAAAATGAGGGCTGCAGTTGGCATCACCGGCCGCTGTTACATAAACCCTGCTGCCATTTTCCTGATTCCTGACAACATTCTCCTGTAGACGATGCTGGGATACACCGAAAGTGGCAGCAAACTTTCTGTCAATATGCTTATTTGTAGCCCCGGTCCAGGCTTTCAGATCATATTTACCTGCAACAGCCTCGAACCAACCCATCCGCATTGCAGTCATAACCTCTTTTACCTGGGCACGTTCAACATTCTGATCTTTCAGATAACTTTCCATCTCTTTCAGGGACTCTTGCAAAACAGCGGGTATTTCCATACCGATATAGATCAGCTTTCTGTTTTCAAAACAGCGCTACTGGTAAACGCGCTCCTGCCCTCGTAAAGACAAAAGCCTTCCTTCAAGCGTATTGATTTTTTGTATCAGCTCACCCGCAACATCGTCCGTCAGAGTGCGCTCCCCCTGCAAGGACCTCACAGCCTCTCTCATCTTGAAAATGGCTGAAGCCGTAAAATGCCCTTCCACGACTATCATCTGCCGAAAATCCAAAAAGGAGCCAAACTGGTTATCTCTCATATCTTCACCTTTCCAAGTGCAGACTCCGTACTGTTCTTCTTCTGTCACAGTTTCTGCGGTGAGGTAACGCTTACGAGTAGGACTGGACTTACCGCCCGCACAAATCACCAGATCCACATCATCAAATTCTACTGGCATATCCGCATCCAGCTTGTGAGCCACGGCTTTATAACCATGCCCACCATCAGGATTCCTGATTTCACGAAGTTCACATTGCGCTGTCAGATCCAGATGCCCACGAACATCATTCAACGCTTCCACCTTACTCAGCTCTCTTTGCATGGCTTTTTCAAGCTCAGCGGTTACAATTTCACCAAAACCGTCATCCCGAATAATCCCTTTCCCCTCAACGCCTGAAGGATGAGCAGGATCTGTAAAGAGCTGATCAAACTCCTCGCCCATATAAAAGCGCAACATATCCATCCACTTGGGATCGAGTCTGACCACCTGAACCCGGTCATACTGAAGGTTTCGCTTCTCAACAATCTGAACCTTGGCTCCAGCCTGATACTGACAAATAGCCGACATCATTCCGGTAGGCCCTGCCCCCTCAATCACGACGTTCGGGAATTTCTTATGGTGATTATGCTGATCGACCAGCCACTGCCTTTGTGCCCGGAAGATCGCAGGACTTTTCAGGAACTTGATACCCTCGAGCTTGAGAAAGGCCTCATGATCATCTCTGGAAGGCCAGTAATCTGGAGACTTCAGTAACTCAAGGTCCCAGCGCCGCCCCATACCCAGATCGATATCCAACATCAGCTTTCTGGCTTCTACCACGGTTTTAACAACATCTTCAGGTGGCGCTAACCCTTGACTTGCAGCTTTTTCCAATTGATTGAGATCCAGACCCAGAAGCTGATCCTTCAACTTTCGATAGCCAGCGTTACTGTGACAAAAATCCCGAACTTCAAACTCAAGATTCGCTTTCAGCCTGTCAGGACTCAAGGCCAGCTCTTCTCCGTTAATATCAGCTCTCTTAACATCCAGCCAATCGATCAAACCTGCTTTTTGAAGCATATCCAGATACAAAAGATGATCCGGATTCACAAGATCCCGTGTATGGCCATGGATTGAATCACTGTTAACCAACCCATTATTCAAGGTATGGATTAACAGTCTTTGCAACATACCATGGCGCCTACCCGCATTGCCGGGTATACCACTCAGGAACCTCAAAGCCACTTCCGTTGGATTGGACTTCAGGGTTCCTAAAATCACTTCCTGTTCGACGCTTCTGATCGTATCGGCAAAACCATCGTCCTGACGTGTCTGGGCGAAGTGCTCCCGCAACTCTTCAATAAAACTTCTGGCCTGAGCCAGAGGCGCACCCTGGGCATCAGGATGGTGCAAAGTCAGTTCTGAGTAGGCTCTTAACAAACCTCTGGTCTCAGCCAATGAAACATCAGGTAACTTCCGCCTCAACTCCTGTACTTCATCCGAAACAAACCTTAAATTCTTGGCTCTTAATGGATTCTGGGGAGCTGGTTGAGGACGAGTTATTTGACTATGAATAGAAGACGTTTTCTTGTACAAAAGTGTCATGAAACTTTATGACCTCCTCGACAACGCCAAGTGCTTTGAACAGATACGCCAGATTCGCTGGCCTGACGGGGTGAAATGCCCACACTGTGCCAGCTCAGACATAACCCGCCAAGGCAAGGACGATTCACAGCCTGACAGACAGAGATATTCTTGTAAAGAATGTCAGCGTCGTTTTGATGACCTGACACTTTCTGTTTTTTCAGGACACCATAAGCCTTTGAA
>NZ_LASA01000120.1 GCF_001562015.1 Endozoicomonas arenosclerae
ATTCAAAGTCCTGCCTGAATATTTTCTGAACCGTTGTGTTCATGAGTTCCATCGGATGATCAAGAACTCTCAAAGATAGAACACAATCCTGTTATTAACTTCCCCCAGCGCTAGCTGGGCGCGTGCAACAGCTATTAGAACTCAAACGAGTGATATTAGATATTACACTCACACGCGGTATATCCCCCTAAATCAGGGACAATTAACTCACTTGAGATATATCCAACTTTTCAACTTATCGAAAAATCATTGTTTATCAATAGGCTACAAGCTATTTCACCTGCTGCCCTGAATAGGCCGCAAGTGAGTTATTTGCAATTTTGGCCTTTTCTTCAATAAAACTGTATAAAATAACAGTTATTGGATTATCAATGCCTTCTCTTTTGACGGGCAGTTCAGGAGCTTCCTGGACAAAAAAACTCAAAGACCTAAAAAAAATCCATGTGCTAAGCAGTGATGACCATGTAGTTAAAAGCCCGTTACTAAAAATATAAAATGACACGCTACCGCCCAAGGAGTTCTGACTGTAGAAACAGTAAAAGAGCACTTATCCCTTGGCTCAATAGCTTCCTGTTTGTTTGACTTCATTTTGATTGAGCGACATTGTGCCACTATATGATACAAATAGGTAGGTATTGATACGTACTCAATTTTACGCTGTAAAAAAACCGGTGTACTCAAATGAGTAACACCGGTTTTTTGTCGGGAATGCCTGAGCACTCCCTAAACATCATTGCCTTAGATCGATGGATTAACCACCGAAGTCGTCCAGCAGGATGTTTTCAGGTTCAACGCCCTGGTTTTCAAGCATGCTGATAACCGCAGCGTTCATCATGGGTGGTCCACACATGTAGAACTCACAGTCTTCAGGAGCTTCATGTTCCTTCAGGTAGTTGTCGAACAGTACCTGGTGGATGAAGCCGGTGTAACCTTCCCAGTTGTCTTCTGGCTGTGGATCAGACAGGGCCAGATGCCAGGTGAAGTTAGGGTTCTCTTCTGCCAGCTTGTCGAACTCTTCTACGTAGAAGGCTTCACGCAAAGAACGTGCACCGTACCAGAAAGAGATCTTGCGGGTAGAAGACAGACGCTTCAGCTGGTCGAAGATATGGGAACGCATAGGCGCCATACCTGCACCACCGCCTACGAAGACCATTTCATTACCGGTTTCTTTCGCGAAGAATTCACCGAATGGTCCGTATACGGTCATCTTGTCACCTGGCTTCAGGTTGAAGACGTAAGAAGACATCTTGCCTGGCTCAAAGTCAGTACCCGGAGGCGGTGAAGCGATACGGATATTGAACTTCAGGATACCTTTCTCTTCAGGGTAGTTAGCCATGGAGTAGGCACGGATGGTCTCTTCATCCACCTTGGAAACGTACTTCCACTGGTCAAACTTGTCCCAGTCGCCACGGTACTCGTCCTGGATCTCGAAGTTCTTGTACTCAACAGTGTGAGCAGGCGCTTCGAGCTGAACGTAACCACCGGCACGGAAGTTTACATTTTCGCCTTCAGGCAGTTTCAGGACCAGTTCCTTGATGAAAGTAGCAACGTTGTCGTTAGAAACAACTTCACATTCCCACTTTTTCACGCCGAAGAGTTCTTCTTCAACTTCAATTTCCATGTCCTGCTTAACGTTCACCTGACAGGACAGGCGCCAGCCTTCCTTCTCTTCACGCTTGGTGAAGTGGGAACGTTCGGTAGGCAGCATTTCACCACCACCGTCCAGTACTTTACATTTGCACTGTGCACAGGTACCACCACCGCCGCAGGCAGATGGCAGGAAGACACCAGCGCCTGACAGGGTTGTCAGAAGCTTGCCGCCGGCAGCAGTAGTCACTGCCTTTTCGGGGTCTTCGTTGATGTTGATGGTCACATCACCGGTGCTGACCAGTCGCGAGCGAGCTGCCAGAATTACCGCTACGAGCGTCAGCACGATAACGGTAAACATGACTACGCCCAATACGATTGTAGAATCCATATTTACACGATCTCCTTACAGCTGTACGCCGGAGAATGACAGGAAGCCCAGTGACATCAGACCCACAGTAATGAAGGTGATGCCCAGGCCACGCAGACCCGGAGGTACGTCACTGTACTTCAGCTTTTCACGGATACCAGCCAGGGCGGCAATTGCCAGAGCCCAGCCAACACCAGCACCCAACCCGTATACCGCAGACTCGCCCAGGCTGTAGTCACGCTCAACCATGAACAGGGAAGCACCCATGATGGCGCAGTTCACGGTAATCAGCGGCAGGAACACACCCAGCGCGTTGTAGAGAGACGGTACAAACTTATCCAGGAACATTTCCAGAATCTGAACCAGAGCCGCGATAACACCGATGTAGGTGATCAGACCCAGGAAGCTCAGATCGATACCGGCTGCCAGCGCGCTATCTTTCAGAATGTTCTGATAGATCAGGTTGTTGATGGGCACAGTAATGGCCAGTACCGCCACGACCGCAACACCCAGACCCAGGGCTGTTTTAACCTGCTTGGACACCGCCAGGAAGGTACACATACCCAGGAAGAAAGCCAATGCCATGTTTTCCACGAACACTGCTTTCACAAAAAGTGAGATGAAATGTTCCATGGCTTAGTGGGCCTCGCTGAACTTGGTGTTGGGAGCCATCTTGAACTCGTTGTCTTCAACCTGGTCCGGCTTGCGGCTGCGAATCACCCAGATCAGCAGGCCAATCAGGAAGAACGCGCTTGGAGCCAGCAGCATCAGGCCGTTAGGCTGATACCAGCCACCGTTGTTAACCGTCTTCAGGATTTCAACACCGAACAGGTTACCGGCACCGAACAGTTCACGGAAGAATGCCACAATCAGCAGTACTGCACCGTAACCCAGACCGTTACCAATACCGTCCAGGAAGGACAGCTTGGGACCGTTCTTCATAGCGAAGGCTTCGGCACGACCCATTACGATACAGTTGGTGATAATCAGACCTACGAATACCGACAACTGCTTGGAGATGTCATAGGCGTAAGCTTTCAGGATCTGATCCACCACGATTACCAGAGAAGCAATAACGGTCATCTGACAGATGATACGAATGCTGTTGGGTATGTGGTTACGAATCAGGGATACGGCCAGGTTGGAACAGGCAGTTACACCGATTACCGCCATGGCCATAACCAGGCTGACCTGCATGCTGGTGGTCACCGCCAGCGCCGAGCAGATACCAAGAATCTGCAGGGTTATGGGGTTGTTGTTAACGACCGGTTCCAGCAGGATATCTTTAGTCTTCTCAGACATTATGCATCCCCCGCTTTCAGGTTAGTAAGGAACGGTTTGAAGCCTTCGTTGCCCATCCAGAAATGAATCAGGTTGGTAACACCGTTACTGGTCAGAGTCGCACCGGAAAGACCATCGACTTTATAAAGAGACTTGGGATCAGCACCGCCTTTAACCAGACCCGCTTCCACTACACCTTTATTGTCGTAGATCTTCTTGCCAGGCCACTTGGCCTTCCAGAGAGGGTTATCTACTTCGCCACCCAGTCCTGGAGTTTCCTTCTGATCATAGAAACCAAAACCCTTAACGGTGTTCAGGTCGCTATCCAGAGCCATAAAGCCATACATGGTGGACCACAGACCGTAGCCGTGTACAGGCAGAATGATGGTTTCCAGTTTGCCATTTTTCTCAATGACGTAGACCTTGGCAATGTCAGCCTGACGCTTGATGCTGGCGATATCCTCTGAACCTTTCAGGGCACGGGACTCATCAGGAATCTTGGCAGCAACACGCTGATCATAGTTGGCCGCAGTCTGACCTTCAGGGGTCTTCTCTACGAACTTGCCAGTCTTGAGGTCAACCAGACGAGGCTGAACCTGCTTATACAGATCGGCCACTTCACTGTTGCTCAGCGCCTTGGCATCTTTGGTCAGACCGGAGATGCTCAGGATGTTACGCTGAACGTCAAGCTCAACATTTTCGGTCTGCAGCGGCTTGAGGAATACTGCAGCAGCAGATACCACGACAGAGCAGACCAGAGAGAGCAGAATCGTTACAAATAACGTCTTCTTGATACTATCGTTACCCATCAGGCACGAGCCTCCCTACGCTTGATGTTGGCTTCAACCACGAAGTGGTCAATCAGCGGCGCAAACAGGTTGGCGAACAGAATTGCCAGCATCATACCTTCCGGATAAGCCGGGTTGACGGTACGAATCAGGATTACCATTACACCAATCAGAATCCCGTAGTACCAGCGACCTGTGTTGGTCATGGAGGCGGATACAGGGTCCGTAGTCATAAAGATCAGGCCGAAGGCAAAGCCGCCCATAACCATGTGCCAGTACCAGGGAGTACTGAACATCATGTTGGTCTCGGAACCAATCATGTTGAACAGGGTTGCCGTTGCAATCATGCCCAGCATGGTACCGGCAACGATTCTCCAGGAAGCGATACGGGTAGCCAGCAACACAGCACCACCAATGAAGATGGCCAGCGTGGAGGTTTCACCTACAGAACCCTGAATGGTGCCCAGGAAAGCGTCGAACCAGGTAATACCGTGGGAAACCACCTGATCAATACCGCCCTGCTGAGCCAGACTCAGTGCAGTAGCACCGGAGAAACCGTCTACAGCGGTCCATACCAGATCACCGGAGATCTGTGCAGGGTAAGCGAAGAACAGGAATGCACGACCCGTCAGAGCCGGGTTCAGGAAGTTCTTGCCAGTACCACCGAATACTTCCTTACCGATAACCACACCGAAGGAGATACCCAGAGCCACCTGCCACAGCGGAATGCTGGGTGGAACGATCAGAGCGAAGAGGACAGAAGTTACGAAGAAACCTTCGTTGACTTCGTGACCACGGACTACAGCAAACAGCACTTCCCAGAAGCCACCGACAAAGAATGTCACGGCATATATAGGCAGGAAGAAAACAGCGCCATAAATAAAGTTATCCCACAGGCTTGCAGGATCGTGACCGGCCAGCAGGCTGATCAGCGCACCGTGCCAGTCAGCAGGAGCAGCCAGACCACCAGCAATAGCGGTGTTAGCCTGGAAGCCGACATTCCACATGCCAAAGAACATGGCCGGGAAGGTGCAGAGCCAAACCATACCCATCATACGCTTCAGATCGATCGCGTCGCGAACGTGAGCTGTGTTATGCGTTTTATTGGGCGGTGTATAAAGCAGAGTATCCACTGCTTCAAACAGTGCATACCACTTCTCGTGCTTGCCACCTTTTACAAAGTGGGGCTCGAGAGAGTTGAGGAGTTTTCTCAAAGCCATGATCTGTTAGCCCTCCAGCTCGATACGGGTGAGGTTGTCGCGCAGGATGGGACCGTATTCGTACTTGCCGGCACACACGTAAGTGCACAGTGCCAGATCGTCTTCTTCCAGTTCCAGAGCTCCCAGTTTCTGAGCCATTTCCGTATCACCTACCACAATTGAACGCAGCAGCTGTGTGGCCAGAATGTCCAGAGGCATCACTTCTTCATATTGACCCACCGGTACCATGGCACGCTCACCACCATTGGTAGTGGTTGTGAAGTTGAACAGTTTGCTTCTGCTCAGACCGGAAGTCAGTACATTCAGGACAGAGTGACGGTTAACGGTTGGATTAACCCAGCCCAGGAAAAGACGTTCATTGCCTTCTTCCAGAACGGAAACCTGTGTGTGATAACGACCCAGGAATGCGAAGGAGCCTTTAGCAGTACGGCCACCAAACACAGAACCGGAGATTACACGGTTGTCACCTTCTTTCAGTTCACCGGCTGTCAGCTCATCGGTGTTGGCACCCACACGGGTACGAACCAGACGAGGCTTCTCAACTTGAGGGCCAGCCAGGGCAACGACACGATCAGTAAACAGCTTACCGGTTGTGAACAGTTTGCCTACAGCAATCACGTCCTGATAGTTGATCTGCCAAACTGTTTTTTCAGCATTAACAGGATCCAGGAAGTGAATGTGGGTGCTTGGCTGTCCAGCAGGGTGTGGACCATCGAACTCTTCTGCAGTCGCGATACCGGCAGGAATGCGGGCACCAGGCGCTTTACACAGGAAGATTTTACCGCCGCTGAGTTTGCCCAGGATGCTAATACCCTGTTCAAAGGCTTCGGCGTGTTCGCTGATGATGACTTCAGGATTAGCCGCCAGTGGATTGGTATCAATGGCTGTCACAAAGATGGAGTTTGGACGAGAGCCCAATGCTGGCACCTTGCTGAATGGACGGGTGCGCAGGGCAGTCCACAATCCGGATTCGTTCAGCTGTGCTTCTACCTGTTCCGCAGTCAGAGCTGACAGCGCTTCAGGTTTGTGTTCAGAGAAAGCCATTTCATCGTCACCATCAACATCGATGACAACAGACTGAAGAACACGTTTTTCGCCACGATTAATCGCAGCAACGACACCGGCAGCTGGCGCTGTGTAACGCACGCCCGGTGTTTTCTTGTCGATAAAGAGCTCTTGCCCTTTCTTAACTCGATCCCCGACAGCGACGGCCATAGTAGGTTTCATACCTACATAATCAAAGCCAATCACGGCGACAGAGCGAACCGCTCGGCCATCCGATATGCTTTGTTCAGGCGCCCCTGTAATCGGAAGATCCAGCCCCTGTTTGATTTTGATCATACCTTTCGCCTAATCAATCAATTTTCAGGTCCGGAATAAACCCGCCTCTCCGGTGATAACCGACAACTGACCAATATAACGCTGAATACCCAGCCCTCTTCCAACAGGAAGTCGGAACAAAAGCTATGATCTCTGCTTCAATCAAATGCACAACAAAAAGACCACACTCCCAGGGAATGAGTCCTCTTTATCGGTATTCTGATTCAAGCAAACTGACGGTAAACGTCCTTAAGTCCCATACTGCCTAGCTGAGACTCAAGTGCAATCGCACATCAATCCATCGTTATGTGGCCGCAACGGCTCACCATAGAAAAAATGGTGGCGCAATTATAAAGACAGTCTCTTGGATATGCTATAGGCGAATGACTGCGGAATTCCTTAATATAGAAAGCAGATACCATTATTCAGAAGCTAATTATTGGTCATGAATCGTTATCGACAAATTCAAAATCTGACCAAACAGTCATTTACCGGTTTTTCAGTAGCTTTCTACTAACAACTGACTATCGCTTTAAGGAATACGCCATGCGATTTTTTCGATGCAGAACCACTATAGAACATTAGGGATTTTGCAGGAGGGAAAATGGTTGATCTGTGTGATAAGGACTTGTCTGAAATCAACTTCCTTGTTGAAATCCTTCCAAAACCCGTTCGGGCTGAGCCTGTCGAAGCCCTATACCACCCCCCTTCGACAAGCTCAGGGTGAACGGACTCCTTGTGCAAATCGGGAAGTTGTTTCGAGACAAACCCTAACCCATAAAAAGAAACTTCAGCAGGAGGCAGCCTTGGGAAAGAGCCTGAAGAAATTCTCAGAGGTCACTTCAACCAATTCTTCAACCGACACACCTTTGAGTTCCGCTACACAACGGGCAACATCCGGTAAGAAGCTGGGCTCATTCGGCTTGCCACGATGAGGGACTGGCGCCAGATAGGGAGAGTCTGTCTCTATCATCAACCGGTCCAGTGGGATTTTTTTCACCACCTCCCTCAGCTCTGAAGCGTTCCTGAAGGTCACTATCCCGGAAATAGAGATCAGGTAATTCAGATCCATCGCCGCCCGGGCCATCTCCCAGCTTTCAGTAAAGCAGTGCAGCACTCCCGCACATTCCAGATCACCATGTTCTCGAATCAACCCCAATGTATCTTCCCTGGCATCACGGGTGTGAACAATGATGGGTAGTTTTGCCTGCGCGGCAGCCTGAAGGTGGGTTCGAAACCGCTCCTGCTGCACCTCTTTATTATCCGCCGAGTAATAGTAATCCAGACCACTTTCACCAATGGCAACAACCCTTGGGCGGCTCCCGTAATCCAAAAGCGTTTTAATATCGGGCTCTGCGGCATCTTTTTCCAGCGGATGGATACCCACTGATGCATAAACATCCTGATACTTGTCAGCCAGGTTGATCACAGCATCCGCATGCTCAAGATCAATACCCACACAGAGAATTCTCTCAACACCGGCTTGCCGGGCTGCGTTGAGTGCTTTATCCAGATCTCCGCCGTAGTTATCCAGCTTGAGACGATCCAGGTGACAATGAGAATCAATCAACATGTTCAGTGACAATAAGTTCAGTGGTAGTCAGAAAAGTAATCGTTCATCATACCTGATACTCCACTGGCTTACCTAAATAAAGCTACCCTTCCCTGCTCAGAGCCCTGAAGACACTCCATCAAAAAATAAGACGATCGACTTAGTTAGTATTTATGCTGCTTTCTTTTTAAACGACACGTAGATAATATCCCGCCATTAAAAATAGAGCAGAGCAGAACAGCCCAGAATCAGAAAAATGCAGTCTTCATCTGTCAGCTTTTCCCGTCTTAACGTGCAATGGCCCAACTATTTAATGGCCCTGTTGCTTGGCGCTGTTACCGGACTCCTGATCCCCCAGCTTTCAGACTGGCTGGCACCCGTTGGCATTATCTTCATCAAGATTATCAAAATGCTGGTCATTCCGATGATCTTCTTCTCTGTTGCCAATGGCATTCTTCAGCTCAGCAAAATGGGCTCAATGAAACGGATTGCCATCAAGACGCTATTGGCCTTTCTCGGCAGCATGGTCATGACCTGCCTCATTACCCTTATTCTTCTGCAGCTCTTTAACAGCGACTGGGGATACTATTCTGTATTGCCTGACCACTTCATCACAGAAGCACAATTACCCGGGCTCTCCGACCTGGCCGATTACATCATCCCCCAAAACCCTATTGCAGCCATGATGCATGGCGAAGTGATGGCTACGGTATTTTTTGCCAGCCTGCTGGCTATAGCCATCTATAGCAGTGGTGAAAAAGGACAACCATTGGCAAACTTCTTTGAGGGCGCCGCTTTGATTGTCAACCAGATGATCCGGCTGGTGATGAAACTGGCCCCCATAGGCATTTTTGCTCTTTCCGCACACAGCATTGGCAATACTAATCTGACTTTGATCAGCGAGTTAACTCAACTGGTTGGCATCACCTGGTTGATTACTGCCTTCATCATACTGCTGGGGTACAGCCTCACGCTAAAATGTCTGAAGCTTTCACCCGCCCCCTTCTTTAAAAAAATGATCGCTCCTCAGATCATGGCTTTTACAACCAGCTCCAGTACTGCAACCTTGCCTGTGAACATGGCCGTAGTGGAAACCGGTTTAGGGGTGGGCAGGACTATAAGTCGTTTTGTAATGCCATTGGGCTCTGTCATTAATATGAATGGACTGGCGTTAAACCTGACACTAACTAGCGTTTTTGCCGCCCAGATTTTCAACCTGCACCTGAGTCTTTCAGACTACCTGTTGATCATTGCCATCAGCACACTATCTGCCATCAGTGCTGCGGGTATCCCCGGGGCATTCATTGTCTCCTTAACCGTCCTTTTTGAAAGCCTGGGCATTCCATTAATGGCACTGGCCATCATCGCTGTGGTGGATCAATTGCTGGAAATGAGTGGTACCACCCTGAATGTCAGTACGGACAGTTTAACTGCGGTCATTGTGGCGAAATGGGAAGATGATCTGAATGAGGAAACATATAATGGATAGCCACCTGAAAACAAACATCTGACCCTGACTTCCCTACCTTTAATACAGCAAGAAATATCAAAAAACACTGCAGCTGAATTTTTACACTGTCTCCATCAATCATGAAAACCCGAAAGGGTCAGGGAGATCGAATGAAAATCAGCAAAAGCACCATCATTAACAAACCCGTTGAGGAAGTCTGGAATCTGGTTGCCCACCAGTTTGATCAAGCACATCTGTGGATGGGGCCGATACCTCGTTCCGTAGCGGTTGGACCTGGCCAGAGTGACACTGGCGCCCCGATGGAAGGCCGCCTGTGTGACCTAAGCAATAATCCTGACGGGGCCAAGGCAAAAGAAATCATCACTCACTTCAGTGAACAGGACAAAACCCTGACTTTTGACGTGCTCCCCGTTAACAATCCGGCCATTATCCCAATCAAAAAGAATCACGTACAGATGTCCGTGCGTTCTGTCGGCCACAATAAAACCGAAGTAACCTGGACGGCCTCGCCACAACTGAAACTGTTTGCTTACCCTTTCTACCCTTTGCTACGCCTGATTTTTCCGGCAGCATTTGGCAAACTGCTCAAGGGCTTGAAAGAGTATGCCGAGCAGTCCCTGCCCGGCCATACCACGTCAGCAGCCTGATGATGTGACAATAATAATCGAGGACAAAAGCATGCAGCGCTTTTTTAAAAGCATTGAATACATCGAACAGCATCTGCACGACAAAATCAGTGTTCATGAAATTGCCGCTGCTTCTCATTACTCTACTTACCACTACAGCAGGGTGTTTAAGGCATTGGTCGGCGATACACCAAAAGAATATCTGCGCAAGCGGCGCTTAACCCTGGCAGCCAAGCGACTGCTAACAGAAGAGGTGGGCATTCTGGAAGTGGCAATGGATTGTCAATTTGATTCCCAGGAAGCTTTCACACGGGCCTTTAAAGCACTGTTTGACATGACACCGGCTCAATACCGGAAAATCAACCAACCTTTCCGTTTGTTATACAAAAGTCCATTCAGTGAAAAGGACATGGAATTCCTTCAGAACAACATCAGCATGGAACCCGAGATTATTCAGCAACCGGCCATGAAAATTGTGGGCATCGCTTCACAATACGATGATGGAGATCTGAGTCTGCCAAAGCTATGGTCAGCGTTTCGCCCATATCGGGACAAAATCCCCAACCGGGTTGGCAGTGATTTTTTTGGTATTTACGAGTCATATGAAGAGTCCGACGATCACACCCGATTTGTGTATATCTGCTCGGCCCAGGTGGCCAACTTTGATGATGTACCCGAAGGTATGATCACCCGCGAACTTGAGGCTCAGACCTATGCTCGCTTTACCCACATTGGCCCTATTGCCCGACTGGAAGAAACCCTGCGCTACATCTGGGGAAGCTGGCTGATGAAAAGCAACTATGAGTATGCAGACAAACCCGACTTTGAACTGTTACCGGCCGGATTTAACGATGCCGACCCGAACAACAGGATTTACCTGAATATTCCCGTTAAAGCCAAAGCCTGACTCTTCCCGCTTTGTTCTGCTGCAGACAACTGAGCAAGAAATATCAAAAACCGGATACCCGCTTTGATTAATCTGAAAGCGTAAAGATCAGACATCGCAACACCTGCGAGAACAGCAAAGGTTTTACCATGATCAAAAGTGTATTAATTACCGGTGCAAACGCTGGATTGGGAAAAGAAGCCGCCAGACAACTGGCACAACAACCCGGTATCGAAAAGATTTATCTGGGCTGCCGTAACAGGGACAAAGCCAGACTGGTTCAGTCAGAACTGGAAAAACTCAGCGGCAAACGTATTTTTGAAATTGTACTCATTGATGTTAGCAACTTGGATTCGGTGCGCAATGCTGTTGCTCAACTGCCTGCATGCATCGATGCATTGATCATGAACGCAGGAGGTACCGGCGGCAAACATTTTAATGAGAAAAACTCAGAAGGCGTTACACAGATATTTGCCGTCAACCTTCTGGGTCACGCAGTACTCACTGAAGAACTGCTGAAAGCAAACAAACTGAAGTATGTGGCTTTGTATGCAGGCTCGGAAGCCGCTCGCGGCGTAAAGGAAATGGGAATGAAACGCCCGGACCTGAAGACCTCTTCCATAGAAGAATTTGTCTCTATTGGTGACGGTTCTTTCTACGGAGACACCCATGATGCCACCATCCCATACGGCCCCATCAAATACATGGCAGCTTTATGGATATCATCGATGGCACGCAAACACCCGAAGATTCGTTTTATTACTATGAGCCCGGGCGCCACCACCGGCACGGAAGGATTTAACACCCTTTCGCCATTGAAGCAGTTTTTTATGAAAAGCATGATGCAAGCAATGCTGCTACTGGGCAAAGTACACAGAGTGGAGACAGGCGCTCAGCGCTATATTGACGGCCTGTTTAACGATACCTACAAAAGCGGCAGCTTTTATGCGAGCCAGAAAGGACTGACAGGCCCATTAGGTGAACAGGGATTGATCTTTGCGGACATCAATAACGAGAATTTTCAGGATAACGCCTACCAGGCTATCCAACGCTTTATAAAATGACGACAGATATAAAGTGGACCTCAAGCAAGAAGATTGCTTGAGGTCAAAGCATTACATAGTACTCGTTTCACGATCCGATTTGAGGGCGCCTGCCAGATAGGTTTCAATTTTAGTCCGGACTGTATCTGTAGGGTCAGTAAACTGAACCCCAATCCCCGCCATTCTTGCTGAGCCCTGGGGTGTAATCCAGACCACCTTGCCCGGCACAGGCAGTTTGTCTGCCTCATCCATCAGAGTCAGACGGATAAACACTTCATCACCCAGTGAGTAACGTTTAGAAGTAGGAATAAACAGTCCGCCACCGGAAATGAACGGCATATAAGAGGAGTAAAGAGAAGAAGAGTCTTTGATCGTCAGAGACAAAATGCCTGACATGCCACCCTTTCCACGGTTCATTGTTCTTCTCCTGATTCTAATAATTATAAAAGTGCCGTTTTGTCAGGCTCTACCGCCTACTCTCTAACAACAGTATAAGTCGATTTTAACTCGTTCAGCTATGACTGGACAGAACTCAATGCAGAACCAGATCAAGACTTCGACAGAAGACACCTTCCATCAGCATCTGGGGATTCAGATTCCCCCCTTCCATCAGGGACTGCCTCTGGGACATCAACCAGTCGCGTTCATCCAGCAGGTTTCTGACATCACTCTTTCTGGCCAGGTATTCCAGCATCTTCAACTGATCCCTGTTTCTAAGAGAGTCAGAATCCGCACTCAGCCCGAGCTTTGTAGCATCATCCAGCCAGCCAATCATCCAGCTCAATGCCAGAGGCAAATCAGATGATTGCCAGCTTTTTGCCAACTCTACCGGCGTCACTTTTCCTTTAAACAGTCCCTTCAAGCCATCAGCCAGAGACTCTCGTTTTTCTAACAAACCCTGCTCAGCAAAACGTTTTGCCTCAAGGGGAGAGTTTGCTGTCAGATCCAGTAGCTGGGTAACCAGAGAGAGATCGTCTAATTGAGTAGACAACCACTGCTCAGCGGAAGCTCGATCTGGTGTTGAAAAGTTCAATTGCTGGCAGCGGCTTCTGATGGTTGGCAGCATATCTCCGGAGCGAGCGCTGACCAGCAGAAAAATAGTATCTTCACCCGGCTCCTCCAGACATTTCAGTAACGCATTCGCAGCGTTAACATTCATGGCTTCTGCCGGATTCAGAATAATGATTCTTCGCCCACCCTGCTGGGCAGTCTTGTGAGCCAAATCATTCAGTTTTCGAATACTGTCGATACGGATAGGTCTTCCAGGATCATCGGGCTCAAGCAGGGTAAAATCCGGATGAGTACCCGCTTTGAGCAACTCACACTCTTTGCATTGACCACAAGCACCCGCAGGTTGCGGATTCATACACAACAGATAAGCCGAAAGCGCTTTGGCAAACTGGAGTTTACCTGTTCCCGGAACCCCTCTTAACAGGTAGGCATGAGCCAGATTGTCCGACTGCTGGCAGTGAACCATCTGATCCCATTGAGCTTTTTGCCAGGGAAACAGGCTCCAGTCTTTCATCAACGCCCCCCAAGTCTTCTTTCGAGCACGGCCAGCAGTTGCTGCTGCACATTCTCCAGCGACTGACCGGCATCAATGATCTCAAATTGTTCCGGAAACTGTTTGGCTCTTTCCAGATAAGCGTTTCGGACACGGACAAAAAAGTCCATTTTTTCCAGTTCAATACGATCCAGCTTGCCACCACGCCCTTTGGCTCTGGCCATCCCAATCTCGGGATCGACATCCAGCAGAATAGTCATATCCGGGCGTAAGGAACCCTGGACCAGATTCTCCAGAGTCTCAACCGGCAGAGTATTCAAACCACGACCGCCACCCTGATAAGCATAAGTGGCATCGGTAAAACGATCGCATAAGACGATCTTGCCTGCTTCAAGTCCTGGCTTAATGTTATGGAACAGGTTCTGTGAGCGGGCAGCAAACATCATCAGCAGCTCGGTGATATCCGACAATGGCTCACCATGATGCCCCAGCAATAACGAGCGGAGTTCTTCAGCTACCTGAGTTCCACCCGGCTCACGGGTTTCAGTAAATGCCAGTTGACGTTCATTCATCCAGTTTTTGATGAAATTGACTGCCGTCGTTTTACCCGCGCCTTCTCCCCCTTCAATGGTCAGGAAAAAACCGGATTGGGCATCAGCCATTATTGAGTCTCCATATGCCTATAGCGCTAGAAAAACATTTTTTACTCGCCTGGATCAGCTAACAGCATGAACCATCCTGAAAATGTTTTTCACTGAACTGTCGAGCGATAATCTTGTCGACGTTGTTCTATCTGATATTTTCTGACTGCACGATTATGCTCTGCCAGAGTTTTTGAAAAATAGTGAGTACCATCACCCTTGGCGACAAAATACAGGGATTTACCGTCCTCTGGATGCAGCGCCGCATGTATGGCTTCCCGACCTGCCATGGCAATCGGTGTCGGTGGTAGCCCTCTGATCACGTAGGTGTTGTAGGGTGTAGGTTCTCTCAGCATTCGACGACTGATATTGCCCTGATAACGATCACCCAGACCATAAATAACGGTTGGATCCGTTTGCAATCGCATACCTTTTTCCAGACGACGAACAAACACGCCCGCTATCTCACCTCTCTCGTAGGTGACTCCGGTTTCTTTTTCTACCAGAGACGCCATTATCAGAGCCTCATAAGGGTTCTTGTATGGCAAACCTTCCGCTCGATTCTCCCACTCTTCTTTCAACACCGAATCCATACGTTTATAAGATCTTCTGAGTATGGATTCAACACTGGCATCGGCCTGAAAAAAGTAGGTGTCGGGATAAAAGCGCCCCTCTGGATTACCTTCAATATCCAGACTTTGATAAAGCGACTGCAACGCTTCTTCATCGAGAGGCGAGGACAGTTTTTCATGTTGATTCAGTGCCGCTACGACTTCTTTCAGGGTATGACCTTCAACCAGAGTGACATCGTAATAACGAACCTGTCCGGATGTAAAAATATCCAACAACTCACGGTGTGTTATGCCTGCCGGTATCAGGTAGTCACCGGCATGAATCCCTCCCGCCGCTTTTTCAATTCTGGCAAGAACGACAAAGACCTCGGGATATTGGAGCCAACCTAACTCTCCAAGACTGTTAGCCACCCGAGTCATGGAGTCCCCCGAAGAAACCGTAAACTCCAGACTGTCCTCAACATTTGGAGCCACCAAAGGCTGATTGCCATACCAGTCCAACGCTTTCCAGAGAACAACAACAGCCAGCACACCTGCAATAATCAGCCCGGCCAAGGTAAACAACAATTTTTTAAGCATTAAACACTTCCTGAACTCTATCCCTGACTGTACAGGTCACACTCCCCACTGACCAGTCGAGACTGCCACAGGCAATCACCGGCCAGACACCATTCACACTGTTACAGACAAAAACCTCATCCGCTGCGGCCAGGTCATTCAAATCATATTTCCCGACTTCAACCTGGAGCCCCCAACCATTTGCTCTTTCAAGAATCCATTCTCTGCAGACACCTTTAACCCCTGCTTTTTGAAGACAGGGAGTATGCAACTTATCACCAGAAACCAGAAACAGGTTACTCATCGTTCCTTCAACCAACCGGCCATCCATTCCACGCAATAAACCTTCATGGCATTTTGATTCCTGCCACTCAGCGCGTGCCATCACATTCTCAAGTCGGTTCAGATGCTTCAATCCCGCAAGCGAGCTGTCGCCCAGGCGAATAGTGCATTCATGCAAAGTCACCCCTGTGGCACCGGGATTATCGGGATAGGCAGGCAACGGATGAAGTGTCAGGATACGGCTTGGGCTCATACAGCCGAGAGGATTATACCCTCTACCGCCACTACCACGAGTCAAAACAGCCTTCAGCACACCGTCTCGGACACCCTGCTTATACAGAAAGGAATAGATTTCTTTCTTGAAAGCCATCAGATCCAGAGGAATACCCAATAGCTCAGCACCTGTCTTGAGCCTCTCGCAATGAAAGTCAAAAAGAGTAGGAGCACCCGCTTGAACACGAATGGTTTCAAACAGACCGTCACCGTAAGCCAGCCCCCGATCACTGATCGGTACCAAATCAGCCGGTACACCGTTTACCCAACTGGTAGGGTTTCTATTCTCCAAAACGTTCCTCTTGAGTCGCAACAAGCAGGCTCTGCTTTTTTATAAACCTGTGGTTTCATACGATTACTATGGAATTGCAGTGCACACTATTTTCGTGGCTCGGGAAAAGCCATATCACACGCATGTGGCTGCCTGAATAAACAGCGATTTTCTGAATAGCAGCAACAGAATATCTGACCAGTTTCTGCGGATATTATTGAGAAAAGTGCCCAATAACAGATAGCCGGGCTGCATTGCAGCCCATAATATTACTAATCCAACTTGGAGAAAGCCAAAGTAACATTGGTACCACCAAACCCGAACGAGTTGGTCAGCACATGCTCCATCTCAATCGGTCTGGCCTTGCCAGGCACATAATCAAGATCACAACCTTCATCAGGATTTTCAAGGTTTATGGTCGGTGGTGCCATACCATCCTGCAATGATTTAACGGCAAACACCCCTTCAAGGGAACCCGCTGCTCCCAGCAAGTGACCGGTCATGGACTTGGTAGAGCTGACAGCAACTTTTTTAGCCGCCTGACCAAACACAGTGTGAATGGCCCTGGTTTCAGCAATATCGCCTGCCGGAGTGGAAGTACCATGAGCATTAATATAAGCCACCTGCTCAGCTTTCAAGCCGGCATCATCCAGTGCTGACTGCATGGCTCTGGCAGCTCCCCTGCCATCTTCTGGCGGTGAAGTCATATGATAAGCATCACCACTCATGCCAACTCCACTGAGTTCTGCATAAATAGTGGCTCCCCGCCTTACTGCATGCTCATACTCTTCCAACACCATGACACCAGCACCGTCGCCTAATACAAAACCATCACGATCTTTATCCCAGGGACGACTGGCTGCTTCAGGCTGATCATTTCGAGTAGACAGTGCTCGTGCTGCAGCAAAACCGGTCATACCCAATGCTGAAGAAGCTTTCTCGGCACCACCGGCCACCATGATGTCAGCATCACCGTAGGCAATGGTTCTTGCAGCCAGGGCCAATGCATGGCTGCCCGTTGCACAGGCGGTCGATGTCGCAAAATTTGGGCCCTGCAGGTTGTAATGCATGGACAGCCAGCCCGCAGCCATATTAATGATGGCAGCCGGAATAAAGAAAGGGGATATACGACGAGGCCCTGATTTCTGAAGAGTGTCGTAGCTCTGCTCGATTGAGGTAATCCCCCCAATTCCGGAACCAATAACGACCCCGTAACGACCTGTATTATCGCCCTTTAACAGCTCACTGCCATCCAGTCCTGCATCTTTCATGGCTTCAATGGAAGCGGCCAGTGCGTACTGGATAAATACATCCATTTTACGGGCATCTTTTGGATTGAAGTACTCTGCAACTTCAAACCCTTTCACCGTGCCACAAATACTGACGCTGAATTTTTCTGTATCCAGGTGATCGATGGTATGAATACCACTGCGCCCCGCCAGCACAGACTGCCAGCTCTGGTCAACACCCAGACCTACCGGAGATAACGCGCCCAGCCCTGTAACTACAACCCTTCTATGCGACAAAACAATTCACTCCTGCATCAGATCCACTGATTTTATTCTTTGCACCATAAGCCCGATTCAAGACTTGCACCTGCGCATTCCAACGAAAAAGGCCTGAAGGCAAAAAAATCATGCAGTCTGATCATGTAAAAATGATGACATTATCCCTGTGTGCGAGTGTGTTATAACCCAGCCAGTATCAGAGAAGTACAGGTTCACTGAAAAAGTCGATACCGATTCGTGCTTGAAGTCATCACCCTGAAGTGTCGACACACACTGTTTTTTTTACTGCGAAATTACTGCCACTTTATATGGGTGGCAAAAATCAAGTCCAACCAAAAATACAAAAGCCGCACGCAGGTTACTGCGCACGGCTTTTCAGGATACAGCTAAACGCATGCAGCCTGGACAGAATCAAGAATGAGCAACAACGTAGTCGATTGCTTCTTGAACTGTGGTGATCTTTTCGGCTTCTTCGTCTGGAATCTCGGTTTCAAACTCTTCTTCCAGAGCCATCACCAGCTCAACAGTGTCCAGAGAGTCCGCGCCGAGGTCCTCTACGAATGACGCACTGTTGGTGACTTCCTCTGCTTTTACGCCAAGCTGTTCGCAAACGATCTTTTTGACGCGCTCTTCAATGGTACTCATACCTGGTTGTGCTCCTATCGATATTCGGGTGCAGAAGGACGATTTAAGACCCGTCCTAACCGCGGTCAATTACTATATATAAACGCTTGCGGTAATTTCAAGGACAGGGCCGCGATATTACCGCAAAATTCATCTTTATCAGAGGGGTTTTGACGTTGATCAAGAACAAAAGTTACGCCAAGACCTCTGATCACGGGCTATTAACCCATGTACATCCCACCATTTACATGAATGGTTTCTCCAGTGATGTAGCCCGCCACGTCGCTGGCCAGGAATGCTACCACACCGGAAATTTCTTCTGGCTGCCCCAGTCGGGCCATAGGCACCTGGGACTGCAAAAAAGTTCTGTGCTCTTCAGACAGCTCACGAGTCATATCGGTATCGATAAACCCTGGCGCTACCGTATTTACAGAGATCTGACGGGAACCGACTTCTCTGGCCAGTGAACGACTGAAGCCTTCGATACCCGCCTTGGCAGCTGCGTAGTTGGACTGCCCCTGGTTACCCATGGAACCCACTACAGAGCTGATGTTAATAATGCGGCCCCAACGAGCCTTGGTCATACCTCTCAATACGGCCTTGCTCATTCTGTATATAGAGCTCAGGTTAGTATTGACGACATCGTCCCACTCATCATCCTTCATACGCATCAGGATATTGTCACGGGTGATACCGGCATTATTGACCAGAATCTGGGGAGCGCCAAACTCGGATGCCACTGCTTTAACTACTTCAGTGCAACTTTCTGCCTCAGAGACATTCAGCACCATACCACAGCCTTTAATACCCTCAGCCTGCAGCATTTCAGTAATACGCGCAGCACCAGGCTCGGAAGTAGCCGTGCCGACTACCACAGCGCCCTGCTTACCCAGATCAATAGCAATAGCCTTGCCAATTCCACGACTGGCGCCTGTTACCAAAGCCACCTTGCCTTCAAGGTTCGACATAGTTCAATCCTGTTGTTCTACCGCGAAACAACCCACCTGACTTTATGGTGAATACTGCTTCATCGCTTATGGCTGATTATCACAGAAACGTCTCGTTTTACCCTGCAGAAACAGCCAGCTCTTTTTCTACCTGGAGCCACTGCCATACTGCCAAACCAACAAGACTTCTGAATATTAACGATTAAGACGGATTAGCCAGCAAATCTTCAAAGGAGGCTACAGACTCCAGCGTGGCTACAGGCGCCCTGCGCACTATCCGCTTGTTCAGGCCGGCAAGAACCTTGCCTGCACCGCATTCAGCAAAACGGGTAACATCCGCTTCCGTAAGCTTCTGGATCGTTTCAACCCAGCGAACAGGACTATAAAGCTGCTTGACCAGATTTTCACGAATTTTCTCGGGCTCTGAGCAAACTTCAGCCGTAACATTCTGTATTACGGTAATCTTCGGCTCGGACAGCTCAATGGATTCCAGCTCAACCGCCAGCTTTTCTGCAGCGGTTTTCATGAGTGCGCAATGAGAAGGCACACTGACTGGAAGAGGCAGAGCTTTTCTGGCACCCGCTTCTTTAGCCAGCTCGACAGCACGGGCAACGGCTTCTTTTTCACCGGCAATAACGACCTGCCCAGGCGAGTTAAAGTTCACAGCTTCAACTACATCCCCCTGCGCTGCATCATTGCACACAGTTATAACCTGCTGATCTTCCAGTCCCAGAATGGCCGCCATCGCGCCAGTCCCTGCTGGCACTGCCTCTTGCATAAAGAGACCGCGCTGACGAACCACACGAACTGCGTCTTTAAACTTCATGGCACCCGAACAAACCAGAGCAGAGTATTCGCCCAGACTGTGCCCTGCCATAAATGCAGGTTGCTCACCGCCTTTCTCAAGCCACAGACGCCAGAGCGCTACACTGGCTGTCAGCAGTGCTGGCTGGGTATTTTCGGTTTTGTTCAGTTCTTCCGCCGGTCCTTCGCTGATCAGCTTGAGCAGATCAAAACCAAGCTCTTCGGCAGCTTCGGTAAAGGTCTGGACGACAACAGGGTGGTCGATATGGTCTGCAAGCATACCCACCGACTGGGATCCCTGCCCTGGAAAAACAAATGCAAGTAAATCCGTCATTGCTTTGGGTCTAGTCCTGAAATAGCTAAATCATTGAAAAAAGGGCACCTTTTTCGGCTTACCACTTCTTTCGGGAAAAAAACTCAGGCAATTATAGAAAAAGTCGAACCTCAGGTGGGTAAATTTATGTTTCTAACTGCAACAGCCATAAGCATTAAGGAAAAACACCCACATCGGATCGTTTACTTTCTACTGGCTAGCCCGGAAATTTCATAAAGTTCCGAGCTTCTCGCTCTGCTATTTTTCGGGCCTGGACCAACCTTCTAAAGAAGTCGCTCTTCAACCTCTTTAGCAAGTCTGGCAGGCACATCATTCTCTGCCTCTTTTACCGCCTGACAGATCGCACGATAGAAACCTTTTTCATCCGCACCACCATGACTTTTGATAACAATACCCTGCAATCCCAACAAACTTGCACCATTGTGCAGCACGGGATCTATCTTCCGATTAAACTCTCGTAACAGGGGCGATATCAGGAAATAAAGGAAGCGATTAAACAGAGAGCGCTGAAAGATAGACTTCAAACCATCACGAATCAGATTAGCAACGCCCTCACCGGTTTTAAGGGCTACATTCCCCACAAACCCATCGCAGACTATCACGTCAGCTCGACCACTGAAAATATCGTGACCCTCAATAAAGCCGATATAATCCAATCCTTTTTGCTCTTCAAGCTTTTCCTGAAGAAGATGGTGAGCCAGCCTGACCTGCTCATTACCCTTCATCTCTTCCGTGCCGATATTCAATAACCCCACTTTGGGTGAAGGTACGCCGTATACGGAAGAAGCCAGCTGAGCCCCCATAATGGCAAATTGGTAGAGGTGCATAGAGGTGCAATCAACATTCGCCCCCATATCCATCAGCAGCGCACTGCCATTAGAGGTCGGCACACTGGCCGCAATGGCAGGACGATCAATACCGGCAAATGTTTTCAGCACATAACGCCCCATTGCCATGAGCGCCCCTGTATTGCCGGCACTGACACAGGCCTGAGCCTCATCTTTGGCAACCAGCTCCAGGACCTTCCACATTGAGGAGTCTTTTTTCCCTCTAAGCGCAAGAGAGGGCTTATCATGCATGGTGACAGTCTTATCCGCATGAACCACGGACAAACGGGATCGGTCAGAGTATTCAGTATCGGAAAGATAGGCTTCGACCAGCTGTTGATCGCCAACCAAAATAAGATGAAGAGAATTGAAACGTTCTAGCGCTCTTACAGCTGCGCGGATACGAGAACGGGGACTATCGTCCCCGCTCATCACATCAAGAGCAACCGTCACTTTTGAATCTACGCCTGCACCTGATGCCATTTTATTCCTTGTCCCTGGAAATCAGCTTTGCAATCACTGAACTGATTCCTTCAGTCAAACCGGCTAAAGCCTAAACCTGTTAAGGCTTAGTCTTCGCTGGTTTCAACCACTTTCTTGCCGCGGTAGAAACCTTCAGCAGAAACGTGGTGACGACGATGAGTTTCGCCGGAAGCTGCTTCTACAGACAGCTGAGCAGAAGTCAGACTGTCGTGGGAACGGCGCATGTTACGCTTGGAACGGGTTTTACGGTTTTGCTGAACAGCCATGTGTCAACTCTCCTGGATCGTAGTATCTGTTTTCAATTTGGCCAGAACGCTGAAAGGGTTACTGTTTTCGCGCTCTTTTTCTGCCTCAACGGCAGCAGCCTGAGCCTCTTCTTCAGACTCAGTGGTATAACCTTGCTGAGCTGAACAGTCTTCAGGCGGATGATAGGCCACCAGCGGAAGTGCCAGAATCAGCTCTTCCTCGAGAATAGGCAATAATTCCACCGGTTCATCTCCGAACATTAACGGTTCGAAGTCTTCCGGCAGGGCTTTGGCCTGCTCATCGGTCAGCACCCCCATTAAATGGAGATCAGCTCGCACCGGCAGCTTGGCCACTTCCAGACAGCGCTGGCAGATCATGTTCAGTTGTGCCTCAACATGTCCTTCCAGCACAACCCGGTTATCTTCGCTCAACGAAAAGCTCAGATCGACCTGGACTTCGCCCTTGTCATCAACCAGACTGCCTACCAGTCGGCTGAACTGACTCAGCGCCAGCGAACCTTGATACTGCCTGCCTTGACGCGCGAGTTTACGCGGATCAAAGGTTTTGGGTAATTGTCCGATAGCCATAAGCTCACGGGTTGGTTGTCATAAGCGCGCAATAATAGGGGCAACAAAAGTCCCTGTCAAAGGGTTTAACTGCTTTAAACTGCTTAACTTTCAGACATTCGACCAGCAGCCTCCAGAGCTGCGATAACAATATGTAATTTCCGCCCTTCCAGCACAATCTTCCACTTATTCGTGCTTTCACACCCTGAAGTCTGAGCGGTTTCTCCTTACTGCTTGAAATCACTCCATAAAAGCACTATTCATGGGCCTTACCCACATAACTGTGAACCACTCCATGAAGATTATTCTGGCCTCAAGCTCTCCTTATCGAAAAGCCTTACTGCAAAAGCTTGGCCTCCCATTTGAATGCCACTCCCCTGATATTGATGAGACACCACGGGAGGGAGAATCAGCCCAACAACTGGTAACAAGACTTTCCAGAGAAAAAGCTCTGGTATTGAGCGAACAATACCCCGAGCACCTGATCATTGCTTCCGATCAGGCTGCACAGCTCAACAACCGCATTCTCGGCAAGCCTGGGACTAAAGACAAAGCTATTGAACAACTCCTAAGCTGCACTGGACAGCCTGTTCACTTTCAGACCGGACTCTGCCTTCTGAACACCAAAACAGGAGACTGCCAGGTTGAAGCAGTCCCTTTTACCGTTCACTTCAGAACTCTCTGCAAAACTGAGATCGAGAACTACATAAGAATAGAAAAACCACTGGATTGTGCGGGTAGTTTCAAGTGCGAAGGGCTTGGAATCACCCTGTTCTCAAGAATGGAAGGCGATGACCCCAACAGCCTCATAGGTCTACCATTGATCAAGCTCAACAGCATGCTAATAAAGAGTGGCGTAAATCCACTACTCGCCCACTAATTAAGATTTTAATTAATAAGGTAAATATTGATCTAAATCAATACCCGACTCTTCTACCAACTCTATTCTGAAGGAAAGAAAAAAGCACAGGAGAGTCTTTATGTATATGGATACCGTTGTGGTCGCAGGTTTATTGGTGGTAGCTGCCACTGTCATTTTCGGTTGCGCCGTTGCTGGCTTTATTATCAACGACAATCGTAAGAACCAGGGCAAATAAGCCCTGGTCAAACCCTATCAAGCTTCATGCTGCCTGAAAAAATCCTGTAAACGATTCAGCATAAAACCTCTCATCCATTGATGCGCCTGATTGAACTGCCAATGCTCTGGCCAGACCATCTCGAATTTTAAAGGTGGGGAATCAGTGAGCGTTGGTAGCAGAACAAAATCCTCATAAAGATCCATCGCCAGGTATTCCACATTCGTCACAATGGTAAAAGCATCATTGGTTCGAATAGCTTGTAGCGCAGCTTGCAGGCTGGGCAGCTTTAGCCAAGGATTCCTTAAAAAGCCATACTGCTCACGCAAACTGTTGATGTAGGGACTAGCAGCAATAACCGCCTGAGTAATGACAAAGGGGTACTGATCCATCTCGGTCAGATCCAGAGTTTCCCGATGACTCATAGGATGCCCTTTTCGCATCAGGACATTAAACGACGCCGTAGAGATAACCTCTTTACACAGGTTTGCTGTGGTATCCGGCAAAGTAACAATAATACCCAGATCCAACTCCCCTGACTCCATGGAATAAATAGTATCTACATCAGGTAGAGAGACCGAGCTACTGATACCAGGGGCCACCTTTTTGAGCTCTATCAGCGCCTGAATCAGGAAATTATCGAGAATCACCGCACCAGAGCCAATCCGAAAATGATGCTCACTGACCGCAGGATCGAAATGCTGATTTTCAAACAGAGTCTCAGAATCCGCCATCAGCTTCGATACCAGAGGCTGAACCTGCCTGGCCTTTTCTGAAAGAAAAATATGATTGCCTTCCCTGACCAGAATCGGATCATTCAAAGCCTCGCGTAACTGAGACAGAGTCCGGCTCATGGTGGATTGTGTTACATGCATTTGATCTGCCGCGCGGGTAACACTTCCTGTGTCAAGAATAGCCTGCAAAGCGGGCAGCAAACTCATTTTCAGACGATTACTGGCCATGAGTACAACTCTCTCTGTTAGACCTGGAAAAGCCCATAAGGGGAAAGCTTTCAGAAGACGGGGTTAGTCTAAAAAAGTATCAGACTACTCATTATCAGCATCGGAACAAACGGTTTTTACACGATCTATATGAAAGCACTTTGTTTTAGCCTCTTATATAAAAGAAGTGAAGACAAAACCCTTTCTCAATAACACAGACATAAAAAAGCCGGCATCAATGACTCTGAATTGATGCCGGCAAAACACACACAACACATGAACCGGAGTAAGCGATTCATGCCGAGCAGATTAACCATCAGACTCTGATTGAACCAGTGAAAGAAACCGCTCCGCCCATTGAAGGAGCCAATAAGCACTATACACATTAACTATTCAGTTAACACATTCATGATTTCGATAGAGCCATTGATGCTTTCAACGTGACCCTTTAGTACCAAGTACATAACAATCTCGGCTCAACATTTAACACACAATTAGTTGGGATAGAGATCGTGCACAAGAAGATTCTGGCCGTAGCAGTAGCCACAGCAGTGGCAGGTCCAGCAATGGCATTAGACGTATTTGATGATGGCACCAACAGCCTTAGCATTGGCGGCCGTATCGGTGTAGTTGCCAACAACAAAGACGGCGACAATACCTTAAACAACGACAGCGCTCGTATTAACTTCAAATTTGCCCACAAGTTTGAAAGTGGTTGGACCGGTGAAGGTGTTGCGGAATGGGGATTCCGCGCTAAAGACGAATACGACGCAGACGGCAATAAGAAGGACACCTTCTTCAACCGTCTGGGTTACGTTGGCCTGAGCCATGAAGAAATGGGTGCATTCGCTGCAGGTAAAAACTGGAGTGTAACCTATGACGTTTCCGGCTGGACCGACATGTATGCCATCGGTGGTGGTAACGCCATGGGCATTTATGAAGGTCGAAACGGGGGCGACTTTGACGGTTCTGCCCGTGCGGATGATGTCATCCAGTACCGCAATAGCTTTGGCGGCCTGAACATCGGTATTCAATACCAGATGCAAGACCATTCTGTAACAGACGCTCAGCGTGATTCTGGCTACGGCATCTCTGCCAGTTATGACCTGGCCATGGGACTGTCTCTGGGTGCCACCTACTCTGAAACCAAATATGAAGAGAGCTCCAAATACGCAGGACAGGATAAAGCAAAATCCGCTACTGCTGGTCTGAAGTTCGAGAACGAAAGTCTGTATCTGGCAGCCATGTATGGTGAGTTCAATAACAAAACCGAACTGGGCGACAAGCTGAATGCCAAGTCCAAAGGTGTTGAACTGTATGGCCGACTGGCTCTGGACAACGTTCTGCAAGGCTTCTCCCTGCAGGCTGGTTACAACGAACTGAAAGACGACAGCAAAGCCACTGCTGACCAGACCAAGGCCACCTTCAAGGAAACCATGATTGGTGCCATCTATGAGACTGGCCCAATGCAGTTTGCTGTTGAATACGCCAAAGATGACAGCAAAAACGCTGAAGGTAAAAAAGACGCAGACAACACTCTGTCTCTGCAGGCTCGCTACTACTTCTAAGCCCTGCCTTCCTTCACCAAAAAGGCCAGCGAAATGCTGGCCTTTTCTGATTATTCTCTTACAGAGCTTACCCCAAAGGAATCAACCTGGACTTAACCTCTTCTGGCAAATCATCCAGACTGGCTACTTGAATCAAACCTTCCACATCAGATCTTGCAACCCTTCTCTCCAACACCATAGACTCATTCACCGGAAGCTCCCACATCTCCCCAGTTTCAGGGTTTACGACCAGCATCCCGGTAAAACCACCTGCAAGAACATCTCCGACAGACCAGCCATCCTTCATACTCCCCAGTGTCACAGCAACAGGGGCGAATCCATCCTTACTGAACATCACCTGATAGCTAGCTCCAGAGAACAGACCTGCCCGGCTCTGAAGTTGAACAGAAGAGAGCGTTGTACCTTTATGAATAATTAAACCACTACGACTTTCTATCGTGAACGAAGTACTCTGACCAACTTCTGGAACCGAAAGAGAAGATTGAGTGTCATTAGATATAGGGGCACAACCCACCAAAAGCAGATTCGCCAAAATACACGAAAGAAATAATGATTTACTGCTTTTCATAAACGGCCTTGAGACAAAATAAATTATTGTTATGAGTACTTCATGTACCTTTTTTCTTTTCCAACCTAGGAAAGGATTCTCTGCATTTAAATCCAATACTGCAGTAAAAATCAAGCATCCCGGCAAAAACACGACAGGTCATCATTACTGAAATACCACTATTGAAGCCAAAAAAAGTCTTAGTTAGAAGGAAAGCCTTATAAGCAGTACAGAGAGAATAAAAGATGAGAACTATAGATTATTAGACTCCGGACCCAACACTGAGTCCGGAGCAGAAAGCAGATTACTGAATAGACAGTGAATTCAAACCAAGCACTTTAACGGCAGTGGAGGCAACTCCTGCACCGAAGTCTCTGGCAAAACGCTCAAACGGAGTCAAACGCAGAGAAAAGTCGACAATCTCTTCTTCACCCACGATCTCACGAGCAACATAGCCGGTGCTTCCCAAGCCATCCAGAAGCCCTAACTCAACCGCTTGCTCACCCGTCCAGACCATACCAGAAAATACATCCTTATCTTCCGTCAGACGATCACCACGACCTTCCTTAACCACATTAATAAACTGATTATGGATAGTATCCAGCGACTGCTGCCAGCGCTGAGTGGCCTGAGAATCCTGCGGCTGGAACGGATCATTGAAAGCTTTAAATTCACCCGCTGTATAAGTACGACGAGTGACACCCAACTTCTTCATAGCTTCTACAAAACCAAAACCAGAAGAAATAACACCGATAGAGCCTACCAGACTGGCCTTGTCTGCATAGATCTTGTCCGCAGCTGCGGCAACGTAATAGCCACCTGACGCACCAATATCCATGACAACCGCATAGAGCGGCGTTTCAGGGTAGAGCCCTCTTAAGCGACGAATCTCGTCATAAATGTAGCCGGACTGAACCGGACTGCCGCCAGGGCTGTTAATTCTGAGAATGACACCCTTAGTGCCTTCATCTTCAAAAGCTGCACGCAAACCGGTTACGACAGTATCAGCGTCAACGTCGTCAGCACCAATCACACCATTCAACTCAACCAGAGCTGTATGAGAAGTACTGGTGGGAACACCGGACACATCAACCTGCATAGCGTTGTATATGACACCTATTGATACAAACAACCAGGTAAAAGTCAGCAGTTTGAAGAAAATCCCCCAGCGACGTGCACGACGCTGCTCTTTCAGAGCCCCCTGAGCCAAACCCTCAACCAGCTGCCAGGCCCGATCATTACTTTCATGAGGTTGTTCCGACTCCTCACGCTCATTCCATGCACTTCTCACTCAAATCCCTCCTGTTATTATCAACAACCTTTTCTTTGTTTTCAGCGCTGTAACTTATGCTTATTCAAGACGGTCAGTGCCTGCCAAGCCAGTCAATCAACTCATCAAAAGAATCCACTGTACACACTGGCTGATGTTTTTTCAGCCTGTTTTCAGCCTGGGCACCGTAAGTCACTGCCACACTGTCTATTCCGGCGTTGGCCGCCATCGCAAGATCAAACTCGGAATCCCCAACCATCAGAGTTTCTTCCGCAGGAATATTCAGTTCATCAAGCAGTTGCTCAAGCATCATAGGATGAGGTTTAGAATGAGCATCATCCGCAGTGCGACTGGCCTCAAAGAATGACCCATAATCATTTGCCGTCATGGAACGGTCAAGCCCGGCTCTTCTTTTACCTGTAGCCACAGCCATTCTGAGCCCACCACCTTTAAGACTTTCAAGCCCCTGCGTCACGCCAGGAAAAGGCCTGGAAGGCTGCTGCTCCAACTCAAGATGGAAATCTCGATAAGCTTCACGATATACGACGACCTGTTCATCATCCAACTCGGGATAAAGATTGTTGATCGCCTCCCCCAGACTCAAACCAATGATCCCTTTATAAGCCTCATCAGAAAGAACCGGCAACCCCATCTTTTGAGCTGCCCTGATCAGGGCTGTGACTATATTGGGCACTGAATCAATTAACGTACCATCCCAGTCAAATACAACCAGAGAGTATTCTTTTCTGTCCATCATACCTGATCAATCTATTACTGCTTTTCTATAAAAATTCAAGCAAGACCACTAAGGCCAATCACCAAAATGCCATCAGCTTCTCAATGTTTCGAGCACTTCGCTGAGATCTTCCGGCAAAGGCGCATCAATGGTCAAAGCCTTCCCATCTGGCAAAGTCAATTTCAGTCGTGCTGCATGGAGAAAGAGACGTTTCAGGCCAAACTCCCTGAACCGCCTGTTATCTTCATCCGGGGTATACTTGTCATCACCCAGAATGGAATACCCGGCATGCAAACAGTGAACCCGAATCTGATGAGTCCTTCCTGTTACCGGACTGGCTTCCACCAGGGTTGCTGTTTCACTGTCATGACTGAAGCGCTCCAGTACTTTATATAAGGTTTTGGATCTTTTCCCTTCCAAGTCAACCGTTACAACCCTTTCACCCGAGCGCAAAGTATTTTTCAACAAGGGGGCATTTACCAGCACCTTTCTGCTGGGCCAACGACCTATGACCAGGGCGTTATATATCTTGCTGACCTTGTCTTCTTTCAGCTGGGCATGGAGATAGCGCAGCAGACTTCTCTTTTTGGCAATCATCAGGCAACCCGAGGTGTCACGATCCAGGCGATGCACCAACTCCAGGCTGCGCTCTTGAGGGCGAACATTTCTCAGTGTCTCAATAACACCGTATGAAATACCACTGCCACCATGCACAGCTATACCCGCAGGCTTGTTAATGATGATCAGAGACTTGTCTTCATACAGAATGGATGATTCAAGCTTTTGGGTAATAGCGGCACCAGGATTGGCCTTGGGTGCTTTTTCAGACACTCTGACCGGTGGAACTCTCAACAAATCACCGTCTTGCAAACGATAATCCGCTGTCACACGCTTTTTATTAACGCGTACTTCACCTTTTCGGATGATTCGATACACCCGGGTCTTGGGCACACCCTTGAGAATGCGTACCAGATAGTTGTCCACCCTTTGTCCGGCGTCCTCACTATCAATATTGATCATTTTTACCGCAGGGCGGGTTTCCCCGGTTTCCCGGGAGTCGTTCTGATGTCTATCCATCGCGCTATAGTATCAGCTTTCTCTCATTTGAAGCACTTACTGATTACTGATATAGTTGTGGCACTGCCTTGTGCATATCCGAAAAGGCAGTTCGATTTACGAAGCCTGAGCGCGGCCGGCAGCGGGATTGGCAAGCATAAAAGAGCCATAAAGCCCCCTGAACCAGAGCCGATGACACTCAGGACAGATGAAACACCATCACGGCGCAGCCGTGTAAGATAAACAGCGCTACTCTCTGTCAAGCAGTGCACCCCCGGATTCCGGGCGTGAGGAAAATTCCGGGAAAGTTGACATTATCATCGGCCTATTTTTTATCGAACTGATAAATATCGATAAACGCCGAATCTCCCGGCAGAACCGAATTCCCCGCCCAGGGTGACCCGTCTGAATCAAGACCTGGTCATCTAATTTGATGCTATATCGTTACAAAGCAGGTTAAAGAAGTACTGGGAAGTAAGTCTGATAGCACAGATCATAAACCGGCAGTTCCGCATCAGTGACGGACCGGAAGAAAAGAAAACGGGCAGTGCCGGCTTGAGAGGTTAGCCTCTGAATGTATCGGTACTCTATGAAGAGAATGTTAATCAACGCAACTCAATCTGAAGAGTTGCGCGTTGCGCTGGTTGATGGCCAGCGTCTTTACGATCTGGATATTGAATCCGGCGCTCGTGAACAAAAGAAAGCCAACATTTACAAAGGCAAAATCACCCGGGTTGAACCCAGCCTGGAAGCTGCTTTTGTGGACTTTGGTGCAGAAAGACACGGATTCCTGCCTCTCAAGGAAATCTCTCGCGAATACTTCTCTGGACCTCACCAGGGTGGTCGTCCCAATATTAAGGACGTCATCAAAGAAGGTCAGGAAGTTATTGTTCAGGTCGACAAGGAAGAGCGTGGCAACAAAGGTGCCGCTCTGACTACCCTCGTCAGCCTGGCAGGTCGCTACCTGGTCCTCATGCCAAACAACCCCAGAGCTGGCGGCATCTCCCGTCGCATCGAAGGTGACGAGCGTGCAGAACTGAGAGAAATCCTGAGCAACCTGAACATCCCTTCAGAAATGGGTGTCATTGTCCGTACCGCCGGACTGGGTCGCTCCAAGGAAGAACTGCAATGGGATCTGGACTATCTGCTGCAACTCTGGAGCTCCATCAAGGATGCCGCCCAGAAGCCGGCTCCAATGCTGATTTATCAGGAAAGCAATGTCATCATCCGGGCGATCCGTGATTACCTGCGTCAGGACATTGGTGAAGTACTGATTGATAAAACCACTGTTTTTGACGAAGCACTGGACTTTATCAAGCAGGTAATGCCTCAGTACCAGCACAAGATCAAGCTGTACAAAGACGGCATCCCACTGTTCAACCGCTTCCAGATCGAATCCCAGATCGAAACAGCTTTCCAGCGTGAAGTAAAACTGCCTTCCGGCGGCTCTATTGTTATTGATCCAACGGAAGCTCTGGTTTCTATCGATATTAACTCTGCCCGCGCAACCCGTGGTGGCGACATCGAAGAAACCGCGCTGAACACCAACCTGGAAGCAGCTGATGAAATCGCACGCCAGTTGAGACTCCGGGATATCGGCGGTCTGATCGTGATCGACTTCATCGACATGAGCCACAACCGCAACCAGCGTGAAGTTGAGAACCGCATCCGCCAGGCTCTGTCCATGGACCGCGCTCGCGTACAAACCGGTCGCATCTCTCGCTTTGGCCTGCTGGAAATGTCTCGTCAGCGCCTGCGCCCATCTCTGGGTGAAACCAGCGGTGTTGTTTGCCCAAGATGTTCAGGTCAGGGCACCATTCGTGATATCGAATCTCTGGCTCTGTCCATCCTGCGTCTGATGGAAGAGGAAGCTCTGAAAGACAAGACTTCCGAAATCCGCGCCCAGGTACCTGTGACCGTTGCAGCCTTCCTGCTGAACGAAAAGCGCCAGACCATCGCCAAGATTGAGAAACGCCACAAAGTACGCATCGTTGCCATTCCTAACCCGAACCTGGAAACACCGCATTACGATGTCCAGCGCCTCAGAGATGATCACGTAGTAGAAGGCCCCGAGAGCAGCTACGAAATCATCACGACTGAAGAGCCTCAGGAAGAAGAAGTTACTGTTTCCCAGACCAAGGCTACACCCCGTCAGGAAGCCGCTGTTAAAAACGTAGCGCCGGCTCAACCTGCACCCGCCCAGGCTGAAAAGCAGGGTCTGCTGAAATCCTTTGTCAAAGCCATTGGCGGCCTTTTCGGCAGCGAAGAAGAGACAGAGCAGCCAGCACAACAGGAAGTTCGCAAGCCTGCTCGTCAGCAGCGCCAGCCAAGAGATCGCGATAATAACCAGCAGCGTGACAATCGCAACCAGCGCCAGCGCAACAAGCCACAGCAGCGTAAAGAGCAGTCTGAAGAACGCCCAGCTCGCAACGAACGCCGTCGTAGTGGTCGTCAGCAGGACGAAAGAAGAGATAGCACCCGCCAGGAAAGACAAGAGCGCAGCGGTCGTCAGCAGGACGAACGCAGTTCTCGTCAACAAGAAGAACGCAGCCCTCGCCAGCAGGATGAACGTAACTCTCGCCGACAACAGCAGGAAGAGCGTAACTTACGCCGCCAGCAAGATAGAAAAGAGCGTCGCGAACCTGTAGCTGAGCCGGAACAGGCAACAGCAACAGCAACAGCAACTTCCTCTTCAGAGCAGCAGGAAGACAACCGTCGTCGTCGCCGTCCAGGCTCTGCCCAGCGCAGAAGAAACAACCGTCCTTCCCAGAGGGATCGCAACCTGCAGGATCAGCCAGTACTGCCTTCCCTGTCTCAACCTGAAGAAGGCAAGACGGAAGTACCTGTACAGCCTGTAGCTGCGAAAGAAGCTACTGAACAAGACACCCAAAAGCAGACACCGAAGCCTGTTCAGGAAGTAAAAGCTGCAAAAGAAGCTCCCGCTGAAAAAGCAGCACCACAGCAGCCTGAACAGAAAGAAGTACGTCAGCCTGAGAGAGCTGAAAAGCCTGCAGAAGCTGCCAAGCCTGCCGAGGAAGTGGTCAACAAACCAACTCCTGCTGTTGAAGCCAAGCCTCAGACTGAAGAGCCACAGGAAAAAGCACCTGTCGCTGAAGCCGAGCCTGTTGAAGCACCTAAAGCAGCAGCACCTCGCATGACAGAAATGGCCAAGGCCGTTGCTGCCAGCAGCCACAGGGAAAACTCTGCACCTTCACTGCAAGCCAATGTACCGGTTCAGCAAACTGTTGAACCTTCTGCACCTCAGCCCGTTAAAGCGGAAGAGCCTGCTGCCCCGGTAGTAGAAGCAGAAAAGAAAGAGATTGCAGCGGAAGCACCGGCAAAACCTGTCGAGAAGAAAGCGCCTGCCCCTGCGCAAGCTGCTCCTCAGCCACAGGAAGCGCCAAAACCAGCTGAACCTAAACCAGCTTCTGAGCCTGCCTCTAATGTTGTTGAGTTCAACAAGAGTGAAGAGCCAGCAAAAGAAGCTGAAGCACCTGCATCCCGTCGCAGACGCAGCAGAGCGCATAACGACCCTCGCATGAAGCGTCGTCAACAGCAGGAACAGCAGAAAGCGGAAGCTGCAGAAGCTCAAGCATCTGCTGAAAAGCCGGCTACTGAAGATCAGCAATCCGCTGCTTCTCAGGAAAATTGATCCTAGCTCCAGTGCTTCACGCACTGGGGGCTTGATTCAATAATGCAAAAAAAGAGGAAGGCCAACGCCTTCCTCTTTTTTTATGCTCGAAATCAACAGCAAAAGGATCAAAATCTCATTCAGTCACACACGACTATCTCAAGCGCAGCACCTGCCATAATCTCTTTTAATGGCTCAGGGGGCTCCACATCCGTGAACAAAGTATCAATCTGCTCCAGATGACCCAGCCGGACCATGGCACTTCGACCGTATTTACTGTGATCAGCGGCCAGCAAACACTGTTTGGCATTGGCCAGCATCGCCTGAGCAACCCTGACCTCATGATAATCAAAATCCATCAGGGAACCGTCCATATCGATACCACTGATCCCCATCACGGCGTAATCCACACGAAACTGCTCAATAAAATCCCGGGTGGCCTGACCCACAACCCCCCCATCACGATTTCTGACTTCACCCCCTGCAATAACCACTGTGAAGTCTTCACGCTGCAAGAGAATAGAAGCGACATGGAGATTATTGGTGACTACTCTTAAATTTTTGTGGTTGAGCAAAGCTCTGGCAACCGCTTCCGTGGACGTCCCGATATTGATAAACAAAGACGAACCATCAGGAATCCGCTTTACCAGCTCAGCAGCAATCTGGTCTTTTTCAGCACTGAGACTCATTTTACGTTCTGAATAAGCAGTATTTTCCGTACTGCTTGACGGCATTCCAGCACCACCATGATGACGTGAAATCAATTGCTGTTTATCCAGCTCATTCAAATCCCTGCGAATGGTCTGGGCAGTCACTTTAAAGTGTTGCACCAGCTCATCCGTCGTCATAAAGCCATGCTGGCGAATCAGCTCTACAATCAATTCCTGGCGATGAGTCTGGGGTATAGAAGATACAGCGGCTGTCTTGGCAGTCATCCGAAAACTCTTATCAGCATGAACACTCCAGCCCTTGAGCAATCAGTGGCAGAGTGTCCGGTCTATGGAGATTTTCCAGTTAATGCTGTCAGGATACCAAGTTCAAATGACCTTAGCGAAGAAAATTAAAGCTTTGCCAACAGCGCATCATCCAGTTTATAAACATCCTTCCTGAAGCGAACACGACCGCTACTGTCAGGCCAGGCTGTAAAATAGACGAAATACAGGGGCACGGGCTTTCTGAGCTTGAGCTTATCGGTCTCTTGAGTGGTTCTCAGTGCCCTGACTTCATTCCCCATACCCTGACTTCTTAAAATATTGCCAATCAGGTGATCAATATTTTCGACTCGGGTACAGCCAGAACTGAACGTTCTGACAGAGCGCTTAAACAGCTCAGGTTTATCCGTGTCATGAAGGTAGATACTGTATGCGTTTGGGGAATCCAGCTTATATTTTCCCAGTCGATTCACCTTGCCCGGCTTTTGCTCCAGTCGATAAGGAAAACTTCTGCGACTGTACTTTTTCCAATTGATCGTATCCGGGTCCAGCTTTCTGGCACCGGACTTCCAGCTGGCATAGACAGAAAACCCTTCTCTCTTCAAAAAGGAAGGGTCCTTTTTCGCTTTTCTCAATAATGAAGTCGATGAGATTGAGCTGGGGACACGCCAGAAAGGATTTACCGTAATACTCTCAATACTCTCCTGAAAAACAGGCGTCTGTTTGGAAGGTTTACCCACAATAGCCTTGTAGACGGTCTGCCTTCCGTTACCTGTCACCCAGGCGACATTAAAGCCTGCAATATCTACCAGCACATGGGGATAGGGTAGTGATCTGGGCATCCAGCGCATACGCTCCATATTCACTTTCAGCACTTTGATTCTTTCCAACGTCAAAGCCACCATAGCCTGACGGGTTCGTTGCCCAAAGTGTCCATCCGCAAGAATTCGATACTGCTTCTGAAGCTTCTTGACCACGCCCATATGAGCACGACTGTATTGCCCCGCAGGCAGCCTGTCTGCCAGATCCAGATCGATCAGCCACTGATTGAGAATCAGAATGGAAGGATGACGATCCCCTTCTTCCAAGACCATATCCGCCGGGAAGTGTTCACCCGTTTTTTCCAATCGAGCATAAAATCTCTGCAACGTTTTCTTAAACAAGCTGTATTGAGGCAACTCCGGCTCAATAAGATCCAGTGAGTTAGAATCCATATGCTCCTGCAATACGGGCAGTGCAGGCCTGTCGGCAATCCTCCAGCCAGGCTGATAAACCCTGCGGTCCAACCTGCCTGTATCGAGATAAGCGGCAAATTCCGACGCTACTTTTCGAACATTCTGCTCGGAAGGATCGGTCGCCAATTGCAACCAGCGGCTCTGAGGAATATCAATACCATGTTGAGGAGCTGTAGACATCCAACTGATCAGCTGCTGGCTGGAAGGCGCTTCAGAATGATTTTCGGTTTTGATCTGAACAGCAGCAGGCTCAGACGGAACGGAGAGCCACTCCTCAGCAGAAACAGCATGAGTAAAAAGGCTAACAACCAGGCAAGACGAAAGTAACAACAGGGAACTGCGCATGAAAACTCCGTATACAGTAATACTCAAGCCCTAGAGGCTGCCTGGAAAGTAGGGGTCGTGATAAAAATTCAGTAGGACGAGTCAAATTTTTCGATCAATTCGTGCGAATAGTTAATCTATTTAATCGAATTGATCGGAAAATTTGGCCGTACATTCTGGATTTTTATCACGACCCCTACTTTCCAGGCAGCCTCTTACTGCATGACAGGCTTTCATCGAACAGGAAACATCTCGTACCTTCTTAAGAGTAGACAGCCAGAATGAGGGAGTTTTCTTTACACAATGAAGAGGGACAGAATGCCAGAAAACCGGCACTTTCTATAACATTCAACTAGAAAGAAGCCCCCCCCCCTTTGTTCATCCGATTTCATGGTAGGGCTCCAATTTTTCAACTACTTTTCCATACCTGACTCACTTTCCCAAGGACTCCAGCTCTACCATGCTCAAGCTGTATCAAAAAACTATGCCTTGGGTATGGCTAATGTGGGCTGCATTGGCTCTTTGCCTGTCCCCCTTTCAAACTTCTTTGGGTGATGACCTTCTGGAAAAAGATTCAGCGTTCCAGACCTTGCGCTCTGCCATTCTTGAAGAACTGTCCAAAGAGCCTCCGATCTGGATCAATGACTTCCGTCGAATCGAGGCTATGAGCAACCCTACCGCAGCAGCTTTGGCCGATCAGTATGAGCAAATACTGAAGCAATACCAGGCCGATGAGAGTATCTACGAATATGTAGCGATTCTTTATCTGTTCATCTTGCCTGTCTCGGAACAAGGTCGGGCACGAGCCCTGTTTGAGCAACTGAGTTTGACCGGCCTTTCCGCTCCGGCTCACCTTCACAATTACTTGGAGGTGCTGGATCAACAAAAACACTGGTTTCAGGAAACGCTGAATGAATTACTTACTCAGTCTGCTACAAACTGGCCCCGACAAAATGCGGAAGACTGGCTTCTGGAAAAACTAAAGGCGCAACGGCAACTGCTGGCGGAAGGTCTCTGGAATCTGGAGCGACAGAGCCAGAATGACAGTCATGCCTCCCTGACAGCTGTATTATGTGCCTTGTTAATGATCCAGCAACCCTTTTCCCGCTGGGCAGCGGCTGACCGCTACCTATTGGACTGGCAGCAAAAACAGCCTGACGAGAAACGAAAGATTTTTCTCTACCGTTCATTCCTCCGCGACCGTTTTGCACCCGATATGCCACTCACTGCAGACAAGGAACGAAGCTTTCTTGGTTTGATGCTCTTTGCGGAAGCCGAAGAACAGCCTTCTCTTCAAGAAGAGTCGGATCGACTTCTCACCAAGCTGGACCAAGTGGCGGATGACCTGAACCAGCTGACAAAACGGATAACAAATGGAGACAAAGAACATCAGCGTCAGTTGGCTGAATGCAATACTCTAGGGGATCAGGCTGCTGATAAAGCAGAGGTTTGCCTGACCCTGGCCAAGACCCTGAGAACCCAGCTGGATGAATGTCAGCGAGATTATGACCAGACTCACAAACCCGCCAGAGATCAATGTGATCAGCATCGTAAAACAACAGAGCAACGACAAAAAACTCTCTCGGGTTGGCAACAGGAAAAAAAGCGTCGTGAAGGCCAGATGATCGATTGCGATGCTTGGCTACAGCGCTGTCTTTCTGAATACGACGTCCGGGAATACAACAATCAGTACCAGAACTGTGAATGGAGGAGACCCGATATATGCCAACTTCAACCTGTTTGGCAACAGGAGCATAAGCAGTGGCGTAGCCAGCATCAGGTCTGGATGGCAGAGGCCAAAGCCTGGGAAATTGCCTGTGAACAGAGTGAACGCGCTTTTGTGAAGTGGGGGCAACGTTGCCGCCCGATCCAACAACAGGCATATGCATTAGACGACTGTCAGCCCCAAGCCAAAGCTTTGAATCAACAAATGCAGCGCTGTAAGTCCTTGGCAGACCAGTGGGAGATTCGAAAATCCGGTTTTATCAGAGAAAAACAGGCTATTCATGACGACAGGCTAGAGGTTGAAAAAGAGATAGAAACACTACAAGAACGCTATACCCAACAACTGAATCTATTGGCTGAAGACGATAAAAACTCACTCACACAGTCAAAATCCTCCACTTCAGAGCAAACAATAGACCCTGATGATCTTGCCGCTTTTGATCTTGATGAAGATTGGGATGATGAAGACTGGGAAGAGCCTTCAACTTCAGAAGACAGCACTGAGTCTGATACTCACATTCTCTTTGCAGCTCTGGAAACATTAGGTCGAGGCGAAGATCCTGTCACCCAAGGTATAGAACAAACCACCGAAAGCCTGGTCAAAATCTCTTACCAGAATTTTCCCGAGGCAACGGAACAGATTCTTGAGACTCTCAGCCATTTTGATGATGCTATTAATGCAGTGGTCGAGTATATCGACGACAGCAGTGGTGGCCGTAAGGTCAGTACTGCCTGGCAAACACTGGACGAGCACACCCAAGCACGTATACTTGGGGCTGGAAAGATTCTTTCCATGGCTGTGCCGGTTTCAAAAGCCAAATTTGCGGTTGAGATTGCAGATAAGGTTAAAACACTCCGACAGGGTAAAAATATTCATGTCAAAAATATTAAGGAAGCCCGTCAAGTTCTTGATGCCATGCCCGACCTAAGGAACCTGCGAATAAGTCCCTGATCATGAGATAATAATCTCAGCAGCTTGATCAGAGGTAGTCATGGACCAACAACTCTCTTTTTCCGACAGTGAATTCAGCCAGAAGCGACGCAGAACTCGTAGGGAAATTTTTCTTGAAAGAATGGAGGTTCTGATTCCATGGAAACGCTTAGAGGCCGTAATCGAGCCCTATTACCCTAAGCGTGGCAACGGAAGACCTCCTTATCCTC
>NZ_LASA01000121.1 GCF_001562015.1 Endozoicomonas arenosclerae
ACTTTCAAAAGGTCCGCAAAGTCTTCCGGCAACGGGGCTTCCCATTCCATGTACTCGTCAGTGACCGGATGCATCAGACCCAGCCTTCTGGCATGCAGTGCCTGATGTCTGAAGCCTCTCAGCGCCTCCTCCAGAACAGCAGTGCAGCCCTTGGGAATTCGCAGTCGTCCAGCATACAGATCATCGCCTACCAGTGGAAAGCGGATATGGCTCATATGGACACGAATCTGATGAGTACGACCGGTTTCCAGTTTGCAACGCACATGGGTATGGGCCGCAAACTTCTCCAGCACCCGATAGTGGGTCACAGAAGGTTTGCCGCTGGCTACAACCGCCATACGAAGACGATGAGTCGGGTGACGGGCAATAGGCTCATCCACTGTTCCCCCAGCAGTCATCACCCCCTGAGTGACAGCTTCGTACTCTCGGCTAACAGTACGATCCTGAAGCTGGCCCACCAGATCCGTATGAGCGGCCAGTGTTTTTGCGACCACCATTAATCCGGAGGTGTCTTTGTCCAGACGATGAACAATGCCAGCTCTTGGTACCGAAGCAATATCCGGATAATGATAGAGCAGACCGTTGAGCAAAGTGCCTGAATAGTTACCTGCTGCAGGATGCACCACCAGCCCCACAGGCTTGTTGATCACCAGAATGGCATCATCTTCAAAAACAATATCCAGGGGAATATTCTCTGGTTCCCAGCGCTCTTCGTCTTCCACCTCAACGCTGAGTATCAACTCCTCACCGCCCACCAGCTTGTCTTTAGGCTTTTTCTTCTGGCCATTCACCAGCAGATCGCCGTTTTTGATCCACTCCTGAAGACGAGCTCTGGAAAAGTCCGGAAAACAGCTGGCAGCAATCTGATCCAGTCTTTTACTCCCCAGCTCATCAGGTACCACCACCTGCTGATTGATCTGCTCACTCATTAAGCACTACTCAAGTTTTATCGCCAATAAACGAAATCAGGGTCTCACCCCCCTTCCCCATATTCTTTGTATGAACAGGGTTATGAAAAAGCAGGGTCTGTCAGAAAATGAAAGAATGACATTAAAAGACCCAGTTTCTTTTCGTTTTACAGCGGACTGTGTTTAAATTAGTTTGGATAAAGGCAGGTAGTTTATCACACCGAAGGAAGCAGGCTGAGCTATGCTCAAAACTTTATAAAACCTGCTTCCCTGCCAAACGATCAGGGGAGACTTGCCACAGTGGTTCCCCTCACAATCATGCCGGAGTACGGAAACTGTAAACATCATGACAATACTCAAAACCACATATTCGCGCCTGATTTGTCTGTTCCTTGCTGCGGTGGTTCTGGCAGGATGCTCATCAACCCCCGAGAAAGAGAAACTCCCGGAATCCCTGACTGAGGCCGAACTGTACCAGATGGCCAACCAGTCCCTGAATAACAAGAATTACTCACAGTCCATAGAGCGACTGCGTACTCTTGAGTCTCGCTACCCCTTCGGCTCTTTTGCTGAGCAGGCTCAGCTGGATCTGATTTACGCCTACTTCATGAATGTGGAGCCTGAGGCTTCCCGTGCTGCTGCAGACCGTTTTCTGCGTCTGCACCCTCAGCATCCCAATGCAGATTATGCCTATTACATGAAGGGCCTGGCTTCCAACACGGCCGCCATGGGTCTGATTGAGCGCTACCTGCCTCTGGATAACACCAAGCGTGACCCAGGTCAGGCACGTCAGTCCTTTAACGAATTCCGTGAACTGCTGACACGCTATCCAGACAGTAAATACGCTCCGGATGCCCGCCAACGTATGGTTGCTCTCAGAAATCGTCTGGCCGAGTATGAAATTCACGCAGCCAATTACTACATGAAGCGTAAAGCTTATGTTGCTGCGGTTAACCGCGGAAAGTATGTGGTTGAGAACATGCAGAAAACCCCTGCAGTTGAACCAGCCCTGGGCGTAATGGTGGAAGGTTATCAGCGACTGGGTCTGATCGAACCTGCCAATGAAACCCTTGAAGTTCTGAAGCTGAACTTCCCGAATTCCAAACTGCTTAATGAGCAGGGTGAATTCATTGGCTACCAGTCTTTTGGAGACGTAGACCCATCACTGCTTTACACCGTGACCTTTGGCCTGCTGGGTGACTCTGGCATTGAAAAGCAGAAAATGCAGACCCCGAAAGCCCCTGAGCCTCCTGCCCAAGACGAACAGTAATTCCCCGTGGCTTCCTGCTGGAAGCCACCTTTTTCCCGGTGTATCAAGCCAATGCCTACAACAGTGAAGTGCCCGAAATGCGGCAAAGATGTGGAATGGAAGAAAGAAAACAAGTTTCGACCCTTTTGCTCTGAACGCTGCAAATTGATCGATCTGGGAGCCTGGGCCAACGAAGAACGTTCAATTCCTGGTAGCCCAACCTTTGATGACCTGATGTCGAGCGATATCGACGATCTAAAGCACTGAGAAACCTCTTCCTGCCCCCAGTTCTATAGGCCAAGGCTCTTGCTCCAGCAGAGCTTTTGCCTGAGCGCGCTTGAACTTCAAAACATCATACATGGCTTCACGAACTTCTGGTTGATGCATATGTTGAGCCAGCTCACCCAGCTGTTGATCCGTCAGACTGGCCACTCTTTGTAAAGCCAGCCGTATAGATCGGTCCACTTGCTCTTTCGGCATTTGCCCAACCATAGTCAGAAGGGTTTTCTGCCCCCTGTATTGCATCCTGTGTAGCCTTGAAGGCCGCATGAGCTTTTGAGCGAACTGATCCAATGTGCAATCTTTGGGAAGGGAAAAACGATTATAAAAAGACATACCAAAATCTATACTCACCAGCTTACCTGTCAGCAGCTCCTCTCCCTCTTCAACGTTAGCCAGCTCCTCACCCTCAGCTTGTTTGAAGAGGTAGTTATCGAGCTTCAGATAATCCTGATCACCTAACAGAAAGCGTCGCATCACAAGGTTGGTGGCAGGATTATGATCATCGGTAAACTGACAGATCGAGGGAAATAATGTCTGATGAAAAAAAGTATTACCTGGATAATATCCTTCCAAATCCTTGGACGCGACACAGTGATCCTGGCGAGCTTCATCCAGACTGTATCGATAGATATACTCCTGACCATACCCCATGGCTTTCTTATAAGCTTCCGCTGCCAGACACTCTCTTTGAGCCAGAACCTTTCTATCGTCGTAAAAATGAGCCTTGTAGGACTTTCCAGTGATCAGGAAGATGACCTTTTGCAACAGTCGTTTAAACTTTTCCGCCCGACTCTCATGCCCTGGCGTTTTGACATGCCAGACATCTTCTTTAACTCCAGCCTTGCGCAGCTCTGCATCTTTTTCAGTTTCAGCAGCCTCTTTCTTAACTCGCATTAACTTATGGTCAACAACGCCAGGTTGAACCTTTCCGGGAGCCTTTTCCCAATACTCCTGGAACGGCCGGTCATTAATTGAAGGAAGAATATTCGCCCTATCTTGTCCAGTCTGCTGATAATAGGTAATGCCTCTCTCGTGTAACTGCCGCTGATCATGAGCCGTTGACTCATCATGCAACCCTTCAGTGGTTGGCGTGTTTGCCAATGAGTCAATAGATCTTCCCAGAGAATCATGGGATGAGGATGGAGAGGTTTGAGATGTTAAATCTTTGGGCAGGCCTGTAGTTGAAGTACTATTGCCAGGCTCGATGCGTGGGTGAGACATTTGCTTCCCTGCAAGTCTTTCATCTCTATTAAGAGTAGGTGGCTCGTATCGTTAAAACAATTAATTAGCCCTTCATGACTGAGCCCAGAACGCACCAATGGCGGCTATCCCCTGAGCACCAGAGTCAATCACTTCCTGTTCATCCTCCAGCTCAAGACCACCCAACCAATAGACAGGCACAGGGCAGCCTTCTGTGAGTTCTCTGGCATTTGCATAGCCAATGGGTTCACCCTCAGGATGGGTCTTCGTGGGTTTCACTGGGGACAATGTTATAAAATCGACACCTGCAGCAACCGCCTGCTCTATCTGATCTCTATTGTGACAGGAAGCTGCCAGCCACTGCTCTGGCTTGCAGGCATCACGCCACGCAAGACCATTTTCCAACTGCTTTGACATCAAATGCACCCCATCACACCATGATTCAGCAAGAACCTCTGGCCCTCCCTTGAGAAGCAGTCTGGCCCCGGTTTCCCGACAAAGATGGTGCAACTCTCTGGCTAAATGCGAATAGGTCGACTCATCCAGCCAGGGCGCTCGAAACTGGATCAGTTCCACACCCTGCTCAATCTGACAACTGACCTTTTCCAGCAGTTCTGCCGCCGAATCAAATTGACCCGTAACCATGTATCGGTTTGGCAATAGTGCTGCAGTAATAATCGGCCCGTTGGCAGGAGGAAATTCCAGCTCAGTTAACTCCTTGAGCTCTACCCAGCGAATCTCCTGCCCTTCATTACCCCTGGGCTCACCATTAATATCTTCCGCCCACCAGGTATCCAGGAATACCGACTTGTCAGGATAATCATGTCGAATAGATATCAGCTTCTGAAAGTGTCCTGCTTCAATATCCAGTTCTTCCTTAAGCTCACGATTCAAGGCCGAAGTAATGGACTCTCCTTCTTCGACCTTGCCTCCGGGAAACTCCCAATAGCCTCCCATGTGTTTATCATCTGGACGACGGGCAATGAGAATTCTGCCGTCTTCCCCTCGAATGACAGCCACAGCGACATGCACCACCTTCCTGGCACCAGTCTGATTTTCTGAAGACATAAGCAATTGCCTGTAATAGAGTTGAGTCCGCCGTGAATAAGTGAGTATGCACGAAAGATTGATATTGGCCGCATTATCTTATCAAGCGTTTTTTGAAGAACAATACACACGTCATTGTCAGCGCAACGCTTCATAAATCACCAAACCCTATCAGTATCAACAGGACAGGCTTTTTTTACCAATAGAAAACTCAGGTACTGGTAGCTAAAAAGTCTAAGAGCTACCAGGATTGGTAGATACAAATAGAATCGAGATGGTTATGCCGTGATTAAGAATTCTGACAACCCGCTCAATACAGGTTGCCAGAAACGTTCTCAGGTTCGGTACTCTGCGTTAATACGAACGTATTCATGAGAAAGGTCTGTTGTCCAGAGAGTCTCATTGACAGAGCCTGCTCCAAGTTGAACCCGGATCATTATCTCTTCCTGACTCATGACCTTCTCACCTTGTTCTTCAGTGTAAGTGCTGGCTACACCGCCGTTTTCAACAATACAAACGTCGTTTAACCAGATGGCCACTCTATCAATATTCAACTCACTGATCTCAGCTCTTCCAACAGCCGCCAGAATGCGCCCCCAGTTAGGGTCACTGGCAAACAACGCAGTTTTCACCAAAGGCGAGTGGGCAATGGTATAAGCCACTTCAAGAGCATCAGCGACACTCCCGGCCTGCTCCACCTGAATGGTTACAAACTTGGTCGCCCCTTCTCCATCCTTGACGATGGCTTGTGCCAGAGTGACTGCTACTTGTTCTATCGCATTTTTCAAACTGTGATATAGAGCCCCTTCCGAATCAATCAACGGCTCATTACCTGCTTTACCTGTTGCCACCAACATACAGCAATCGTTAGTGGAGGTATCACCGTCCACTGAAATCCTGTTAAACGACAGATTTACCGCATCATTCAAGAGCTTTTGAAGAACCGTCTGATCCACAGAGGCATCAGTCGCAATAAAAGCCAGCATGGTAGCCATATTCGGCTTAATCATGCCTGAGCCTTTACTGATGCCTGTAACTGTGAAAGTTTCACCATCCAGTTCGAATTGACAGCTCGCACCCTTGGGGCGTGTATCTGTTGTCAGAATACCTTCGCCAGCATCCCTCCAGCCGTCTTCAGCTAATTCAGAAAAAGCCGTCGGCAGGCCAGAGTGAATTCGATCGACGGGTAAAGGTTCACCTATAACACCCGTTGAAAAAGGCAGAACTTTTTCTTCTGAGACACCGGCTATTTCAGCCAGACTTTGACAGACCTCAACTGCATCTTTCATACCTTGCTCACCTGTACCGGCATTGGCATTGCCGGTATTGATGACAAAGTATTCAGGAACACCCGTCAAACGAGCTTTGGCAAGATGGACAGGTGCAGCACAAAAGCGATTCAGGGTAAATACACCGGCAACGGATGAGCCCTGATCCCAGTTCATGACGACAAGGTCACGACGATTCGGCTTCTTAATACCTGCTTTAGCTGTCCCCAGACGAAATCCATTCACCGGAAGCATTTCTGGCCAGCTCTCTGGTCCTACTGCCATGGCTTTTCCATCTCCTGTCTTTTTTCCACTGAAAAAATCTGGCCAGTGAGTTTTGGCTCACTGGCATTTCGACACACAGTTATAGTTAATTATTCGATAATTGTAACTATTTATTCACAAATTTCTTCAAATATCTGAAAATAGGTTGGGAAGGTTTTTGAGGTGCAACCCGGATCATTGATCGTAATAGGTGTGCCACCGAATGCCGCCAGAGAGAAACACATGGCCATTCGGTGGTCATCATAGGTGTCGATGGCTGCCGAGGTGACCTGTTCAGGAGGGTTAATCACGATGTAATCTTCCCCCTCTTCTACTTCAGCCCCCACTTTGCGTAGTTCAGTTGCCATAGCAGAAAGACGATCAGTCTCTTTCACTCTCCAGTTATAGATATTACGGATAGCCGTCTGACCTTCTGCAAACAAAGCGGTGGTCGCGATGGTCATAGCCGCGTCAGGGATATGGTTCAGATCAACATCAACCCCTTTTAGCTGACCTTTTTCCACTTCAATCCAGTAGTCACTCCAAGTGACCTTGGCGCCCATTTGTTCCAGAACTTCAGCAAACCTTGCATCACCCTGAACACTGGCATTACCGGTTCCATGCACTCTGAGTTTGCCACCGATGGCTGCAGCAGCCAGGAAGTAGGAAGCAGAAGAAGCATCCCCTTCCACCATAATTTCACCCGGTGAACAATAAGTCTGCCCACCTTCTACGACAAAACTCTGGTATTGATTATTCTCAACTTCAATACCAAAGCGCTTCATAACCGAGAGCGTAATGTCGATGTAGGGTTTGGAGACAAGCTCTCCCTCAATTGTAATAACAGTTTTGTTTTCTGCCATGGGAGCAGCCATCAACATCGCTGTCAGGAACTGACTGGAGATATCCCCCCTGATGCTGACGTCACCGCCTTTCAAACCTGTGCCTGAAATCTTCAGCGGGGGATAATTTTCTTCACCCAGATACTCAATCTCTGCACCCGCTTCCCTGAGGCAGGACACCAGGTCGCCGATCGGGCGCTCATACATCCGGGGCTCTCCGGTCAGGGTATATTCACCACTCCCCAGACATAAGGCGGCGGTCAGAGGCCTCATTGCTGTTCCGGCATTTCCCAGGAACATACTAAGCGTTTGACCCGCCCCCAGAGGACCTGCCAAACCGGTAATTTTGCAAACCGTATTATTTTCAGAAAGTTGATAGTGAACACCCAGATCTTTCAGGGCTTTGAGCATATGGCGGACATCATCACTGTCCAGCAGATTGGTAATCGTTGTGGTGCCTTCAGCTAGAGCTGCAAGCAACAGAATACGATTGGACAGGCTTTTTGAGCCAGGAATAGAGACTTCTCCCTGCACACGGGAGATGGGCTTTAATACAAGTTGCTCCATTGGATTTCTTATCTGGCTGAATGATATGGAGCAACGATTATACCCTAATACATCAATAAATCAGCTGATGTAAAACAGAGTATAAAACAGCAATGAGCCCCTTAAATTTTCTGACCATTCACGAGAGATAAAAAACTTCCTCAGCAAAAAGAAACAGGCCACAAAAGCGGCCTGTTTCTCAATAAAAGTCAGCTGTCAGGTTTAAACAATTTTACCATGGCACTGCTTGTATTTTTTACCTGAACCACATGGGCAAGGCTCATTACGACCTACCTTACGGCTCTCACGAACAAAGGGTTCACTGACACCTTCTGGCAGCTCACCTTCTTCTTCCGACTCTTCAGCCAGGCCTTGAGCCTGATCATGCTGGAATTGCATGCGGCGAACCAGCTCCTGACGACGCTGCTCTTCCATTTCTTCAGTTTTGTCGTCCTGCTGGACCTGAACATGGGAAAGAATACGAATAGTATCAGTTTTGATCTCTTCCAGCATGGACTGGAACAGCTCAAAGGCTTCACGCTTGTATTCCTGCTTGGGATTCTTCTGGGCATATCCCCTCAGATGAATACCCTGACGCAGGTGGTCCATAGTGGCCAGATGCTCTTTCCACTTGTCATCCAGAACACGCATGAGAATATGCTTCTCGAAGTTTCTCAGAGGCTCTTCACCGGCCATCTCTTCCTTCTGCTGGTAGCTGGTGACCACCTCATCCAGAATTTTCTGCCTCAGACCTTCTTCTTCAAGCTTGTCGTCTTCATCCAGCCATTTCTGGATTGGCAGCTGAATAGCCAGCTCGGCACCCAGCTTTTGCTCCAGACCTTTAACGTCCCACTGCTCTTCAAGACTCTCAGGTGGGATATGCTGAGAAATAGTGTCGTTAACCACTTCATCCCGCATACTTTCAATGCTGGATTGTACATTCTCTGAATTCAGCAGCTCATCACGCTGTTTGTAGACCACCTTACGCTGGTCATTCGCCACATCATCATACTCAAGCAGCTGCTTACGAATATCAAAGTTGCGACCTTCGACTTTTCGCTGAGCCTTTTCGATAGCATTGGTCACCATGCGGTGCTCAATAGCTTCACCTTTTTCCATGCCCAGAGCTTTCATGAAGTTCTTGACCCGGTCAGAGGCAAAGATACGCATCAAGCTGTCTTCCAGAGACAGGTAGAAGCGTGAAGAACCCGGGTCACCCTGACGACCAGCACGACCACGGAGCTGGTTATCAATACGACGGGACTCATGACGCTCAGTACCAATGATATGAAGACCGCCTGCTTCCAGCACGCCTTTGTGTCGCTTCTGCCAGTCGGACTTGATCTGGTCTTCCTGCTCCTGGGTTGGATTATCCAGAGCAGCCAGTTCAGCCTCCCAACTACCACCGAGGATGATATCCGTACCACGACCCGCCATGTTGGTAGCAATGGTAATGGCTCCGGGACGACCGGCCTGGGCAATGATTTCCGCTTCCTTCTCGTGGAACTTGGCGTTCAGGACATTGTGCGGAATCTTTGCCTTGTTCAAGGCATTGGAAAGCAGTTCAGAAGAATCAATGGAAGCCGTACCCACCAGAACCGGACGCTCTTCCTTCACGGTTTCCTTGATATCCGCGATGATGGCGTCGTACTTCTCTCCGATGGTCAGATACACCAGATCGTTGCCATCTTTACGAACCATAGGTTTATGGGTCGGAATAACAATAACGTCCAGACCGTAAATCTGGCGTAATTCGAAGGCTTCAGTATCCGCAGTACCTGTCATTCCTGACAGTTTTTCATAGAGACGGAAGTAGTTCTGGAAGGTAGTGGAAGCCAGCGTTTGGCTCTCAGCCTGAATGCTCAGGCCTTCTTTTGCTTCCAGAGCCTGATGTAAACCTTCAGACAGACGACGGCCCGGCATGGTTCGGCCTGTGTGCTCATCAACCAGCAGCACTTCACCTTCAGCAACGATGTACTCTACATTGCGTGTAAACAGAACATGAGCTTTCAGCGCCGCATTCACATGGTGCAGCATATTAAGGTTATGGGCAGAGTAAAGGCTTTCACCTTCAGGCAGCAGACCCAGTTTCTGCAACTGTTCTTCAATAAACAGGTGACCTACTTCAGTCAACTCAACCTGACGGGTCTTTTCATCCACCAGATAATGACCGGTGGGTTCTTCACCTTCTTCCAGCTCACCTTCCTGCTTCTTGAGCTGAGGAGCCAGCCTGTTCATCTGTTTGTACAGTTCAGAAGAATCTTCAGCAGGACCCGAGATGATAAGCGGAGTACGGGCTTCGTCAATCAGGATGGAGTCGACCTCATCGACCACTGAGAAGTGGAGTTCACGCTGGAACTTGTCTTCCTTACGGAAGGCCATGTTGTCACGCAGGTAGTCGAAACCGAATTCGTTGTTGGTACCGTAAGTAATGTCAGCCTGATAAGCCGCCTTCTTCTCTTCCGGAGACTGCTGAGGGACAACAACACCGACCGTCAGCCCCAGGAACTCATAAAGAGTGCTCATCCACTGGGCATCACGACTGGCCAGATAGTCGTTGACGGTAACAACATGGACACCCTTACCGGTAATTGCGTTCAGGTAGACAGGCAGAGTTGCCATCAACGTCTTACCTTCACCGGTCCTCATTTCCGCAATGCGACCTTCATGCAGAGTGATACCACCGATCAGCTGGACATCGAAATGCCTCATACCCATGCTGCGCTTACTGCCTTCACGCACTACGGCAAAGGCTTCTGGCAATAGAGCGTCAAGGCTTTCACCTTGCTCATAGCGATCCCTGAACGCCTGGGTTTTACCCCTGAGTTCTTCATCACTGAGACCAGACAGTTGGTCTTCCAGAGCATTGATCTGTTTGACCAGCTTGCCCATGCGTTTCAGCTGGCGATCATTCCGGCTGCCGATAATTTTTTTGACTAACGAAGCTAACATAGATTGGTTACAGTCTCACTCTGATTCCGGGGCTGCCTTTCTTGTCGACAATCCCGAGTGGGGCAGACAAGCTAAATTACAGCCGAATATTCTATGACAATCACACAAAAGTCTCATCCATATTAGCTATAAATCTGGCCCTTATTGCTTCACAAGCCATAAACATAAAGCTCAAGATGGCGTTTTATTGACTGACGTCAACGGTCGACGCTAACGGCAAGACCGACAAATCGCAGATATTCTGGCGACTCATAAGCATTTATACCTGCCAGCAAAAGATATGAGGACAAGAGGGAGGAGTTTCAAGGGTAAACAGGCGTTTTTTTTCATCGTCAGTTCAGACGATCAGTTTTCCTGCTTAGTTTAACAAAAGATGGACTACCGACAATGGTTCAGGGTGGGCTTTGCAACAAGCTTACTTAAAGAAAACACTTACTTGCTGGCCCGATAGATATAGCGCTGCGGATCCACATGTTTGCCATTACGAATCACCTCAAAATGGACATGAGGGCCGGTTGAGCGACCAGAACTTCCCATTTCTGCAATGGTCTGACCACGAGTCACAATATCCCCAACTTTCACTTTACTGGCTTGAGCGTGGGCATAACGGGTGACATAACCATTACCATGGTTAATTTCAACCAGCAGACCATAACCAAAGCGATCTCCAGACCAGGTGACAACGCCAGCCGCAACAGCGACAATGTCCGAACCTCTTTTACCAGCCATATCAATACCGGCGTGCCAGGCTCTTTTACCCGTAAAAGGATCGGTTCTCTGACCAAAGCGCGAAGAAAGCCAACCCTTCTTAACAGGAAGACCCGCAACAAAGGCATCATCACTGATCGCCCTGTTGGCCACCAGACTGATGAGAATATCAAACTGTTGTTCACGACTGTCTATCTGATCGGAGAGTTGATCAATGGCATCAATCAGGGAAGGTTTTGCATAGAGAGATTCGCTGCCCGGCAGCTCTTCAGGCCCACCAATGGCAGGAACTTCATCAAAGGAGAACTCACCGTCATCCAGCTTGGCTGAAACCGTTAAGCGTTCACCCAGCGCATCCAGGCGAGTTATACGACCTTGCAACTCGGCCAGACGAATAGTCAGGGCATCAATCTGACGCTCAGCGGCCAAACGAACATTCTCAACTTCTTTCTTCTGACCACTCAGTGTTTCCTGCCACTGCTGCAAGCCCTCTTCGGTCAGCACCACACCCGACTCAGAATTCAAAAAGAGATAGGTAACCCCTCCGCCCAGCATCATACAGAGCGAAACAGCGGAGATAGCAGCCAGCATCAACCGGCGACCTGTGACCCTGAACGATTGCGTTCGAGAGTGATCTTGCTTTACAACAATGACTTTCATTTAAGGAAGCCCTGTACTCCCAATGGTTTTATAGTCTCCGACCTGTCAAATCCCTACCCAGATCCGGAACATTCAATTGTCGACTCAAACCAACAACCTGTATTGACTTTATTATTATGGAATTCGCTGACTATCACCTGGGCTTCAATGCAAAAGACGATAGAGCGTCATATCCATAACCTGTCCTGAGGAAGGACAGCACTTTTCAGATATGGAGAATTGACATATTTAAGCAAACTACAGGACCCCGATGAAAAAAGTCACTTTGCTGTCGCTCTCCAATTTCCTTATTCTTATCTACTCATCAGCACCAAAATGCCACAATTCCTGACTTTGTAGCCATTTCCATAAGTTGAGATGAGCTGCACTTCTCACTCATGGCCGCCGAAATGCTTTTATTCTGTCATGGAAACTTAGTCCCATTCAGCTAACCCGAAGCCATGATTTTTAACACTGTCCAGAATTCCAAAAAAGGTCGCAGTTGCGACCTTTTTTGAAAGACGATCAGCGCATCCTCATATCGATCAGGCGCTAACCGCAACCGGCTTGAGGTAGGAAATCGGTGCTACTTCAGCATTCTCGAAGGTCACCACTTCCCAGGCACTTTCATTCTCAAGCAGAGAACGAACCAGTTTGTTATTCAGCTCATGGCCTGATTTGTAGCCAACAAACTGGCCAATCAGACTGTTACCCAGAAGATACAGGTCACCGATAGCATCCAGAATCTTGTGCTTAACCAGCTCATCGTGATAACGCAGACCGTCTTCATTCAGAATGCGGTAGTCATCAACCACCACCACGTTGTCTACGCTGCCACCCAGAGCCAGATTCTGTGAACGCAGATACTCAACGTCACGCATGAATCCGAAAGTACGGGCACGGCTCACTTCCTTCACGAAGGAAGTGCTGGAAAAATCAATTTCAGAGGTCTGTGAACGACCTTTGAATACCGGGTGATCAAAATAGATGGTAAAGCTGACCTTGAAGCCGTCATAAGGCTTGAAAGTGGCCGTCTTTTCACCGTCAGTGACAGTGACTTCTTTCTTGATGCGAATAAATTTCTTGGCAGCCTCCTGCTCCTGGATACCAGCAGACTGGATCAGGAAAACAAAAGGACCTGCACTACCGTCCATAATTGGCACTTCATGGGCGCTGACTTCAACATAGGCATTATCGATGCCCAGGCCTGCCATCGCCGAAAGCAGGTGCTCAACGGTATCAACCCGAGTGCCGTCTTTCTGCAAAGAGGTACACAGGGTAGTTTGTCCGACATATTCTGCTCGCGCAGGGATTTCCACCACCGGATCGAGATCCGTACGGCAGAAAATGATGCCAGTATCGACGGGAGCCGGCTTCAGGGTCAGATAGACCTTCTCGCCGGAATGTAACCCCACTCCCGTAGCTCGAATAATATTTTTCAGGGTACGCTGTCTGATCATGATAACGCTATTCCGCGACCTCAAAGGCCCCTGTTATTTGAATGCAACGACCTATTGTAACAAAAGTTACATATGACACAACCGGTCATTCATTCAATCTGCCTGGCGACGCAAAAACGCCGGTATATCCAGGTAATCTACATTGTCAGTTGATGGTGCCTGCCTGCGGGGCTTTTCAACTTCCTCAACCTCAGGCTGTTCAGCAGCTTTATTGCGAACATGAGGAGGAATATCGAGCTCCTTGAGATTCAGGGTACCGTCAGGACGTGTCGCTTTGGACTTGGTCCCATCAACCACCTTAAGTGCCTGCTCCTGCTTTTCGCCGCCTTCTCCAAGGCCGGTTGCAACAACAGTTACTCTCAATTCATCGGTCATTTCAGGATCAATAACCGTGCCAACTACTGTGGTGGCATTATCTGAAGCAAATTCACGTACAGTATCACCTACTTCGTGGAATTCGCCCACAGAAAGATCAAGACCAGCAGTAATATTGACCAGTACGCCACGAGCCCCCTGAAGATTAACGTCTTCCAGGAGAGGACTGCGAATCGCACGTTCTGCTGCTTCAATCGCTCTGTTACTGCCTGTAGCAGAGCCAGTACCCATCATAGCCATGCCCATTTCGGACATAACTGTACGCACGTCAGCAAAGTCTACGTTAATCAGACCGTCACGAGTAATCAATTCTGAAATACCCTGAACAGCACCAAGCAATACATCATTGGCTGCACCAAATGCATTCAGCAGACTGACATCACGCCCCAAAACGGGCAACAGGTTTTCGTTTGGAATGCAGATCAGGGAGTCTACGCTCTCTTTCAGCTGATTCAAACCCTCTTCAGCCACTGACATTCTGCGACGACCTTCAAATGAGAAAGGTTTAGTCACAACAGCAACGGTAAGAGCGCCCATTTCTCTGGCGATTTCAGCCACTACCGGAGCGGCCCCCGTTCCTGTTCCACCACCCATACCGGCAGTGATGAAAACCATATCAGAGCCGGTCAGCACTTCCGCGATCCGGTCTCTGTCTTCCATTGCCGCCTCTCGACCCACTTCAGGGTTCGCTCCAGCGCCCAAACCACGAGTGATATTGGCACCCAGCTGCAAATGAGTGTGAGCTTGAAGGTGCTGTTTTTTCAGTGCCTGCGAATCTGTATTGGCACAGACAAACTCAACACCCTCAAGCTGACTGTTTAGCATGTGGCATACGGCGTTACCGCCACCACCACCGACGCCTACGACTTTTATCACCGCTTCCTGCGGTACATTATCCACCAGTTCAAACATGGCCCTCTCCTTTCTATCACCGTAAACAGGATATTTTCTGAATAATCATTGCCACAACACTTCGCTTACTTTCCCTTAAAACACCCTGCAAAATGCATAATCTCACTTCACTTGCAGGGCATTCCTCTTTCGCCGAAGACAATGCTGATCACTGTCTTTTGTAAGCGAAAACTTCTGTTGATGGCATCAGCCCCTCAATCAGAAGTTACCTTGAAACCATTTTTTCAGCCGATTGAGCAGGCTTTCTTCCTGCCTGTTGTATCCGGAAGATTCTCTGCGCCCTTCCTGCTGAGCCTTCAGCCCATAATGCAACAGCCCAACCCCTGTCGCATAGATGGGATTGCATACGACATCTGTCAAGCCCTGTATAGCCTGAGGCACACCCAACCTCACTGGCATATGAAAAATCTCTTCCGCCAGATCAACTGCACCTTCCATTTTCGAGGTGCCACCTGTCAGCACAATACCGGCAGGAATCAGATCTTCAAAGCCACTGCGACGCAGTTCTGCCTGAATCAGGGTAAACAGCTCATCGTACCGGGGCTCTACCACTTCTGCCAGTGCTTGTCTGGACAACTCCCGGGCAGGTCTGTCACCGACACTGGGAACCTTGATCATATCTTCAGCACCCGCCAGCTGAGTCAAAGCACAGGCGTATTTAATCTTAAGCTCTTCTGCGTGCTGCGTCGGGGTCCTCAGCGCCATAGCGATGTCATTAGTCACCTGATCACCCGCTATTGGGATAACGGCGGTATGTCGTATGGCCCCTTCAGTGAAGATGGCGATATCAGTGGTTCCCCCACCAATATCCACCATACATACACCCAGCTCTTTTTCATCTTCTGAAAGGACGGAATAGCTGGAAGCCAGCTGCTCCAGAATTATGTCATCTACTTCCAGACCACATCGCTTGATACAGTTCTCAATATTTTGTGCTGCATTCACGGCACAGGTCACGAGATGCACCTTGGCTTCCAGTCTCACCCCAGACATTCCCAGTGGCTCTTTCACACCTTCCTGAGTGTCAATTACATATTCCTGGGGCAGGATATGAAGAATCCTTTGATCAGCAGGAATCGCTACAGCCTGAGCAGCATCAATCACTCGATCAATATCCGCACCAGTGACTTCCCTCTCCCTGATCGCCACGATACCGTGAGAGTTCAGACTGCGAATATGATTGCCGGCTATACCGGCATAGACGGAGTGGATCTGACAACCGGCCATCAACTCAGCTTCTTCTACCGCTCTTTTGATCGCATGGACAGTAGAGTCAATATTGACCACCACCCCACGCTTGAGACCTCGCGAGGTATGCGAGCCGATCCCGATCACTTCCAGCTGGCCATCCGCGGTGATTTCACCTACGATCGCCACGACCTTGGAAGTACCAATGTCGAGTCCGACGATTAAATTTCCGTTATCTGCCGTTGTCATGGCATCTATCTTCCCAAACCACTCAAACTGTAATAGTCAGTGCGCCGAACCCATTACTCCAGTAGTACCAGTGAAACCCAAAACTCAGGTATTCACGGTTGTTTCCAGGCCACTGAAGCCCCATTCAAATAACGCAAGTCAACGCGCCTTACATCCGGCCAGCTCTCATCAAGTCTTGAATGATACAACCTGATGAATCGCTGCAACCTTTCCATTCTGCGATCACGCCCCAAATTGACTCCGACATGATCCACTTTCAACCACCAGGAATCGGTACTGCTCAGTTTCAATTCTCTGACTGCAACACCCAGTGGCCTGATCACCTGACTGAAAGCCAGGTATTGCTGCATTACATCCTGTGAACGATCTTCCGGCCCGGCCAGTTTCGGCAACTTGTTAAATGCCTCCATCGACCCCGGCAAAAACACCTCGCCGTCCACATCAATCAAACCATCTTCCTGCCAGCGGGCTATGGGCTTGCGCTCTTCAAGACGAACCACCAGAGTATCTGGCCACTCCCTTCGCAAGCTCGCTTCCCTGACCCAGGGCATACTCAAAACCGCTTCCCGCATCTCTTCAAGATCGAGATAAAAGAACCGGTTGACCAGCCAGGGAGCCAGCTGTTTCTCTACCTCACCACGTTCCAGATAATTGAACGTTGAGCGCACTTCCACTCGTGCTATCGGCTGATTAACCCACTTCATCAATACAGGCCAGGAGTAAAGCAGCCCTCCTGCCAGAATCACAACCAGTGAGAGACTCAACAGGCTTTTCCAGGGAAAAGATCGAGCTTTTGCTCCACCTTTCTCCCGACTCGCTCCCCGACTTCGCCTGCCCGATTCTTCAGTGGGCTTCTGATTCTTCTTGAACAAGCTCTTTACTTCCCTTTAGCGCAGCCCCTTTCTGGCGTGCCGGAGAAAGGGAAGATTTCAGAATTTCCAGAACCAGTGCTTCAAAATCCAGCCCAACCGCCTTAGCCGCCATAGGCACAAGGCTGGTTTCAGTCATGCCGGGTACAGTATTAGCCTCCAGCAACCAGAAACGTCCCCTTTCGTCCTGCATGAAATCTACACGACCCCAACCTGAGCAGCCCAGTGTTTCAAAAGCTGTCAGGGCCAGAGCCTGTAATTCCTGCTCCTTGCTCTGGGAAAGCCCACAAGGCAGGTGGTACTGCGTATTCCCGGTCACATATTTTGCGTCGTAGTCATAGAACGATTCAGCTGACTCAATTCTTATAGCCGGAAGCGGCTGCCCGTTGAGAATCGCAACGGTAAACTCAGGCCCTTCCACAAACTTCTCGACCAGAACTGAGCCACCATATTCAGAAGCCTGTTCCCATGCAGGGAACAAATCCTGCTCACGATCGACACGTGTTACTCCGACACTGGAACCTTCCAGACTGGGCTTTACGAAAGCAGGCAGAATTTCCGCACAGCATTCGAGGCTTGCTTCATGTTCAATCAGCATAAAGTCGGGAGTTGGCAGACCTACAGCCTGCCAAAGCAACTTGCTTCTGTACTTATCCATTGCCAGAGCTGAAGACATAATGTCACTGCCGGCATAGGGAATATCCATTTGGTCCAGCAAGCCCTGAACGGTACCATCTTCACCACGAGGCCCATGCAAAGCGATCAGAACACGATCAGGTTTTTGTTCCGCCAGTTGACTCACGAGACCTTCAACCGGGTCAATCAGACAGCAATCCACACCACTTCGTTGCAGTGCTTCAAAAACCCGACTGCCTGAAGCCAAACTGACTTCTCTCTCGGCTGAGCAACCGCCCAGCAATACAGCCACTTTGCCGAATGCTTTTGGATTCACGGCCTCAAGGCCTTGCTCCTGGCTATACATCATCAAGCTACCCTTCCATCCTGAGTGGACTCTTCCAGCTTTTCTCCAATTTCACCTGCCAGCCTCACCGCCAGCGCACCAATATCACCGGCACCCTGTGTGAGTACCAGATCCTGGTCTTCTACCACACCTTTCAAAACAGTGTTCACTTCATCAGGACTGGAGATAAAGATAGGCTCCAACTGACCTCTCTGGCGAATACTCCGACAGAGACTGCGACTGTCTGCACCGGGAATCGGATCTTCTCCTGCGGGATAGACCTCCATCAAAAGCAGCACATCGACCTGGGATAAAACTTCTACAAAATCTTCGTACAGATCCCGGGTTCTCGAGTAGCGGTGAGGCTGATAAACCATGACCAGCCTTTTGTCTGGCCAACCGGCTCGAATCGCCTGAATGGTTGCAGCCACTTCCGTAGGGTGATGACCATAATCATCTACGAGCATAACCTCAGCAGATTCACACTGGAAGTGTCCCTGGATCTGGAACCTTCTGCCAACGCCCTGAAACTGCTTGAGACCTTCACAAATCACTTCATCAGGCATCCCTTCATCTGATGCAACTATGAAAGTAGCCAGTGCGTTCAGAACATTGTGTCGACCCGGAATATTCAGCTCAACTTTTACCTTTTTATTGTCGTTTAATTTACGTTCCAGTTCAAAACGGGTTTTCATGCCATTCTGCTGAATATTAACGGCCCGGAAGTCTGCCCCTTCACTTTCACCGTAAGTGATTACTTGTCGTTTAATTAATGGTAACAGTTCTTGAACGACAGGACAGTTTATACATACCACTGCCAGACCATAAAATGGCAGGTTGTGAAGAAAATCCACAAAGGTTTTCTTTAGCTTGCCAAAATCTCCTTCATATGTCGCCATATGATCCGCATCAATATTGGTTACGATGGAGACCATTGGTTGCAAATGAAGGAAAGAAGCGTCCGACTCATCCGCTTCTGCAACAAGATAGCGGCTCCCGCCCAACTTAGCATTAGTGCCGGCTGAATTCAGACGACCACCAATAACAAAAGTAGGATCCAGACCACCGTAACCCAGCACAGAAGCCAGCAGGCTGGTCGTGGTTGTCTTACCATGAGTGCCTGCCACTGCAATACCATGACGGTAACGCATCAACTCAGCCAGCATTTCTGCCCTGGGCACAACCGGTACACGACGCTCTCTGGCCTCAACCACTTCCGGGTTTTCAGAAGCCACCGCAGTAGACGTTACCACTACGTCAGCACCTTTTACGTTATCAGCCTCATGACCAATAAAGACGGTAATGCCCTGATCTTCAAGGCGCTTGGTCACAGGTGAGCGCTTAATGTCCGAACCAGAGATCTGATAGCCCTGATTTTTCAGAACTTCAGCAATGCCACACATACCCGAGCCACCAATACCGACAAAGTGAATACGCTTTATACGACGCATTTCAGGTATAGGAGCAACAGGAAAAATAGGTTTATTAGCGGGCATGAGCCACCTCCAGACAATGATCAGCGACTTCTTCAGCAGCCAAAGGCTTGGCAACACTGCCCGCAGCCCTGGCCATAGTGACCAGCTGCTCAGGATTGCCCACAATATTTTCTAACATGTCGGTCAGACAGCTCTCGCTCAAATCTTTTTGCTGGACCATCAGGGCTGCCCCCTGATTGACCAGATACTGCCCATTAACTGTCTGATGATCATCAACAGCATAGGGGTAAGGAATCAACACTGCGGCTCTCTGAGCCATGGCCAGTTCAGAAACCGTCAAGGCTCCCGATCTGCACAGAACCAGATCAGCCCATTGATAAGCCGATGCCATATCATCAATAAAAGGCTCGACCCGACCTTCAACGCCATACTCACTGTAGAGCTCACGGGTAGCTTCCAGGTTGTTTTTGCCAGTCTGATGCCAGACTTCAATCTTCCCTTTGAACTGAGCCAGGACTTTTGGCACCAGCTCATTGATAGCTACAGCACCACGGCTGCCACCCACAACCAGCAGTTTTAAAGTTCGACCAGGCAAACCTGAAGGCACTTCCAGATCAGCAATGTCGGTTCGAACCGGATTACCGGTCAAAATAAATTTTCCGGAGCCATTCATTGCTCCAAATGCATCAGGAAATGCCAACAATACTTTCCTGGCAACTCTTGAAAGTACTTTGTTTGTAAAGCCAGCCACTGCGTTCTGCTCATGAATCACCAGTGGCACACCTGCCAGACGTGCAGCTACTCCACCTGGACCGGTGACAAACCCGCCCATACCCAATACACAAACAGGCTTACAATCTCGTATAACCTTTAGAGCACGACTGAGGGACACGGCCAGCTTCCAGGGCGCCTTAAGCAAAAAGCTCAACCCTTTTCCCCGCAAACCGGTCACTGGAATAAAACTGATATCAAAACCGTGACGGGGCACCAGCTCGGCTTCCATGCTGTTGGGGGTACCCAGCCAGTGTATGGCATAGCCTCGCTTCTCAAGCTCTCTGGCTGTGGCCAATGCAGGGAAGATATGACCTCCCGTACCACCCGCCATTATCAATACAGTAGGTTTGCCAGCATTATTCATGACGCCCCCCTGCTTTTCTTCTCTTTTTCGACATTAAACTGCCGTCGTTCATAATCAATTCGCAGCAACAATCCAAAAGCCAGACAATTGATCAAAAGACTACTCCCCCCATAACTGATCAGGGGTAATGCCAAACCCTTGGTTGGCAGCAATCCGGTATTCACACCAATATTGATCAAGGCCTGACTGCCAAATAACAAGCCAATGCCATAAGCCACATAGCCATGAAACAGTAATTTTTTCGCTTCTGCCCTAAAACCAATCTGCATGGCTCTCCAGGCAATAAAGAGAATCAGGGTCAACACTGAAGCCGCCCCTAGCACGCCAAACTCTTCAGCCAGTACGGCAAACACAAAGTCCGTGTGGGCTTCAGGTAAATAAAACAGTTTTTGCAGACTGTTCCCCAGCCCTTCCCCAAACCATTCACCGCGGCCGAAGGCGATCAGCGATTGGGTTAACTGGTAGCCACTGCCAAAAGCATTGGCCCAGGGATCCATATAGGAAGCCAGACGAGCCATTCGATAAGGCTCAAAAACAATCAGAAGAACAATAAAGCCAACCAGCAAAAGGATGAGAATGATAAACTGCCAGAGCCTTGCACCAGCCAGAAATATCATACCCATTGATGCCCCCATTAATACCACCAGGGCACCAAAGTCAGGTTCCATCAGCAGAAGAACCGAAGAGACTGACAGGATGGCCATAGGTTTGAGAAAGCCGGTCCATTTCGTTCTGACTTCATCCAGCCGACGCACCAGGTAGGCCGCCAGATAAACGACAATCATCAGCTTTGCAGCTTCAGAGGCCTGGAGATTAAAAAAGCCTAAAGGAATCCAGCGCACACTGCCGTTGATTTCCCTACCAACCACCAGAACCAGAAGCAGTAGCCCCATGCCACCGAACAGAGAAACCCAACTGTATTTTTCAACAGTCTTGACAGGCACCATCAACATACCGCCCATCAATACCAATCCGGCAAAAACAAATACACATTGCTTGATCAGAATATAAAATGGATTGGCGTACATGCTACCCGCCACCTCCATTGAAGCCGAACTGACCATGATCAGCCCTATAACCAGTAGCCCCAATACCGCACCCAGCAGTGAAAAATCCAAAGCACTGCTTTTACTTGAAAAAGGTGAAGTAATTTCGTTGAGGAGCTTCTGATGTAATGTCATGCAAGCCGCTCCCTGACCATACTCGTAAAGAGTTCACCTCTCTGCTCAAAGCTTTGGAACATGTCAAAGCTAGCGCAGGCAGGGGCCAGCAGGACTGCATCCCCACTCTGACTGATCTCATGCGCGCGTGCAATTGCAGCAGCAAGGTCTGAAGAATGATTTACAGGCACAACCTCACTCACAGCTTTTTCAATATTGGGTGCATCACGTCCGATCAGAACCACTTCTCTGCCATATTTTTGAAGAGGCTGCCTGAGCTGTTGAAAATCAGCCCCTTTGCCGTCACCACCCGCAATCAAAACAATTTTACCTGTCAGGGTTTCACCCAATCCTTCAATAGCTGCAACAGAAGCACCGACATTGGTCGCTTTGGAGTCATTGATCCAGACCACACCGTCTTTCTTGGCCACCCACTGGCAACGATGAGTAAGACCAGTAAAACGTTGCAACGCTTTTAACATCGGCTCCATCGGAATACCCGCTGACTCTCCAAGAGCCAGAGCCGATAGTGCATTGACCTGATTATGGCGACCCGGTAGTTTCATCGAAGTAGTATTAAGTAGTCGCTGCACACCTTTGCAAAGCCATGTGCCCTCTTCATCATCAATAAGCCCATAGTCGTTCAAATCCGGCTTTCCGGATGTGAACGCAGTGGCAGGCGTTGCCTGAGGAAGCAGCGGCACGGTCAATGCATCCTGCTTGTTATAAACAGCATGCTTGCAACCCCGATAAATTCTCTGCTTCGCCTTATGGTATTCGACCATGGATTCATAGCGATCCATATGATCAGGGCTGACATTCAATACAGTTGCGGCAGCGGCTCGTAAAGACTCAATCGTTTCCAGCTGGAAGCTGGACAGCTCGAGAATATAGAGATCTACATCCTTCTTTTTAAGGAGCTCCAGCGCTGGAGTGCCGATATTCCCACCCACGGCGACATTCAAACCGGCTTCAACAGCCATCTCACCCAACAATGTAGTGACTGTGCTTTTGCCGTTTGAGCCGGTAATCGCTATGACAGGCTTATCCACTTCACGACAGAATAATTCGACATCGCCTGCCACTTCAGCACCTTTCTCGATCGCCTCAGCGATTTCAGGTGTCGCCAAAGCAATCCCCGGACTGACAATCAGTTCATCAGCTTCCAGCAGCCACTCTTTATTCAAACTCCCCAGGTGGACAGGCACATCAGGAAAAGACTTTCTGAGCTCATCAATACCAGGAGGACTCTCTCTAGTATCCATAACCTTAAAGGAGCGCTGTTTTTCAGCAAGAAATCGTACACAGGACAGCCCGGTTTTACCCAGGCCGACAATCACTCTTGTACGATTTGAACCAATCAGTGCTGACACGCGTTATTTCCTGACAAAGATACTTTCATTATTCATGACTGTTTACCGTGAAAGTGATTTCATCCCGCAGGTACGAAATCACTTTCTTTGCTCATGGCTGCATTAACGAATCTTCAGAGAAGCAAGACCAATCAAAACCAGAATCAAGGTAATGATCCAGAAACGGACAATGACCCGGGGCTCTGGCCACCCCTTGAGTTCAAAATGATGGTGCAGAGGAGCCATCCTGAAAATTCTGCGCCCGGTGAGCTTGAATGAAGCCACCTGCAGAATGACCGAAACGGTCTCCATGACAAAAACACCACCCATAATTATCAAAACAATTTCCTGGCGAACAATAACAGCCAGCACACCCAGCGCTGCACCCAGTGCCAGAGCACCCACATCCCCCATAAAGACCTGAGCGGGATAAGTGTTAAACCATAAGAACGCCAACCCGGCACCGCCAATGGCTGCACAGAACACCACCAGTTCACCGGAACCAGGCACAAAAGGAATTAACAGATATTGGGCAAAATTGGCATGACCACTGGCATAAGCAAAAATAGCCAGTGCTGCTGCAACCAGCACAGTAGGCATAATGGCAAGACCATCGAGACCATCGGTCAGGTTAACGGCATTACTGCAGCCGACAATGGTCAGATAAGCCAGCACAATAAAGAAAGGCCCCAGGTCGATCACCACATTCTTGAAGAAGGGTACAATCAGACTGGTTTCCACCGGTGTACTTGCTGTCGTATATAAGAAGATGGCAGCTCCCAGACCTCCCACCGATTGCCAGAAGAACTTCCAGCGCGCGGGCAGACCCCTTGAGTTTTTCTCAACCACCTTACGATAATCATCCACCCAGCCAACAATGCCGAAGACGCCCGTCACCAGAAGAACCACCCAGATGTAACGATTACTGAGATTGGCCCATAACAATGTACTAACAGCGATACAAACAAGAATCAGTGCACCACCCATTGTGGGTGTACCCGCCTTGCTGAGATGAGACTTTGGACCATCATCACGCACGGACTGGCCAATCTGGTGATAGCTCAGCCGGCGAATCATATGAGGCCCCAGCCAGAGCCCCATCCCCAGTGCGGTAAGAACCCCCAGAATCGCTCTGAGCGTCAGGTATTTAAAAACAGCAAAGCCGTGATAGTATTGCGACAGAAAATCCGCAAGCCAGAGCAGCATTATCAGCGCTCTCCCTTATATTCAGATCCCACCAGGGATCGGACTACATCCAACATTTCCATTCCTCTCGAACCTTTAACTAAAACAGTCACCGGGCGATCAGTATTCTCTGCACGGAATGCTTTGATTTTCGATCTGACCCAGTTCGAGAGAGCCTCTTTATCATTAAAGTGTTGTCCACTACCGCTTCCGTATGCCTTGATGGCAGCAACAGAAGCATCACCATAAGCAGCAAAACAGCTGATTCCTCTGGTGTTTGCGTACTCACCCACATCAATATGCCGGGCTTCAGATACATCACCGAGATCCAGCATATCTCCGAGCGCCAAAATGGTCTCGCCTTCACAATCAGCAAGCTGATCAATGGCTGCCAGAGTAGCAATTGGACTGGCGTTATAACTTTCGTCAATGACCAATACATCATCAGAGAGAGGATAACGGGTTCCTCTTCTTTGATAGGGCCGGGCATTTTCCAGCCCCCGAACAATAATGTCCAGCTCCAGACCCACAGCCAATGCTGCTGCTGCAGCACAACAGGCATTCTGTACTTGATGTTTACCCCAAAAAGCCAGCCTGACTCTGGACTTTTGTTCAACATCCTCTCGCCTGATATGGAGATTGAAGGTCATACCTTCCAATGTTGAAAGTATCTCTGAAGCAAAAGCATTGGCCTGCGGCTTATCAAGACTGAATGAAAGAACAGAGCGGCTGGACTCAGCCATCGCTCTGTTTTTCCAACGCTGAAAGCTGGGGTCATCCAGACTCAGTACTGCTGCACCATCTTTCTTCAAGCCTTCAAGAATAAAACCTTTTTCATGGATAACCCCCTCAAGGGAATGCAAATCCTTGAGATGATTCTCAGCCGCATTGGTAATAATGGAGACATCAGGCTCAGTCAGGCGGGTAATGTAATCAATCTCACCGGGAGAGCTGGTTCCCAACTCAACTACTGCATGTTTCTGATGTCCCTCGAGCCTGAATAGCGTCAAAGGCACACCAAAAGCATTATTCAGATTCCCCAGTGTTGCAAGCGTATCGCCCGTTTCTTCAAGCACTGCCGCCAGCATTTCTTTTACGGAAGTTTTGCCGCAAGTGCCGGTAACAGCCAACACCGGAGCAGAGAAACCTTCGCGATTAAATTGCCCAAGACGACCTAAAGCCTGCGTTGTGTCTTCAACCAGAATTTGAGGAATTCCAACCTCCACAGGCTGCTGCACTACAACAGCTGAAGCACCGGCTGCCTGAGCCTGAGTTACATAGGCATGGCCATCAAACTTTGGGCCTTTGATTGCAATAAACAGATCACCGCGAGCAAGCGTTCTGGTATCGATACTAATGCCTGAAATAGTGGCATCAATGCCAGTGAGAGAACCTTTCAAAACTTCTGCCAGTTCAGACAAAGCGTATGAGCGAATCATTATGCTTGCTCCCTCACAGAATCAGTAAGAGGCTTCCAGGCATCCAGAGCTTTTATTGCTTCTTCCGAGTCATCAAAATGATGTCGAACACCCTTCACTTCCTGATAATCCTCGTGACCCTTGCCGGCAATGACAATAATATCGTCGGCAGATGCCTGATCTACGGTCCACTGAATGGCTTCAGAGCGATCAACTATAGACGTCACTGGAACACCTGATAGATCAACCCCCTTTAAAGCATCCTGGATAATGACTGCAGGCTCTTCGCTTCTGGGATTATCACTGGTCACAACCACTTCATCCGCACCTTCAATTGCGGCGCAGGTCATCAATGGGCGCTTGCCACGATCTCTGTCACCCCCACAACCAAAGACACAAATGAGTTTTTTTGCCCCATGCTCACGCAGGGCTTTCAGAACGCTGACCAAGGCGTCCGGAGTGTGTGCATAATCGACCACAACTACTGGCTTTTGCTCTCCACCCAGTCTTTGCATTCTGCCCGGCACAGTACTGAGAAGGGGAATCAGTTCAAGCACCTTATTTAACGGGTACCCCTGACAACAGACTGCACCAATCACAGCCAAAAGGTTTTCCAGACTGAACCGTCCCAATTGAGGCGTTCGCAACACCCCTTCACCCCATGGGGTCACCAATTCAGCCTTCAGACCCTGAGCATCAAGGACAATATCACGGGCTGAAATATCGGCTTCTTTTCTGGATGAGGAAAAGGTAAATACTTCGGTAGAATCGTCACAGCGAGACAGCATCAGGTCACTGTACTGATCATCAAGATTGATAACGGCTTTGCGAACTCTGCTTTCAGCAAAAAGCAGCGACTTGGCTTCCGCATAAGCGTCCATTGTCTGATGATAGTCAAGATGGTCGCGACTGATATTTGTGAAAACGCCTACCTCAAACTGCAGTTGATCCACCCTGCCTTGATGAAGGCCATGAGATGAAACTTCCATAGCCATAGCCGTTACTTCTTTCTCAACCAGCTCCGCCATAAATGCCTGAGTTGAGACAGGATCAGAAGTGGTATTGAGACAAGACTCCAGCTCGGGAGGGACCCCTTTACCCAGAGTACCCATAACGGCACAAGGCTGACCAAGAAGGGAAAGAAGCTGGGCAACAAACCAGCAGGTTGAAGTCTTACCATTGGTACCGGTGACACCGGTCAGTTTCAACTTTGTAGAAGGTTGCCGATAAAAACGATTGGCAAGAAAGCTAATATGGCTTTTCAGATCATCAATAAAAATAACAGGTGTCTCTGGGGCCTCAACAACTTGCCCGCCAGATTCTGCAAGAACGGCAGCAGCTCCGGCAGCAATTGCCGCTTCAATATAATCACGTCCATCAGAACATAAACCCGGCACAGCCAGAAACAGCTCGCCCCCGATCAGCGTGCGGCTGTCGAGGGCCAGTCCTGTCAGTGTTATGTCTTTAGCCAGCGGTGATTGATTCAATTCCGCCAGCACTTCATTTAAAGACGTCATTTGACACGAGGTCATGTTCCATCCTGTTTCAGATTCATCACTCCGACCTTATCCAGGTCAGGTCTTTCAGCGGTCAGCACTTTATCCTCACTGGGCCTGACACCCAGCATCCGTAAAGCCTGACCATTCACCCGGGAAAAGACCGGGCCAGCGATCACACCGCCGTAATATTCATTGCCAGAAGGGTCATCGATGATCACAACAGTGGCAATTCGGGGATTTTCTACCGGAGCCACTCCGGCAAACAAACCTACATAACGATCTTCAAGGTAGCCGCTGCCACCGACTTTCTTAACCGTTCCGGTTTTGCCCCCTACATTGTAGGACTTAACTGCGCCTCTCCAGCCTGTTCCACCCTTGCCAACGACTTTACCCAGCATGGCCATGATGTCATGGGCCACATTTTCATCCATAACCCTGACACCATCCGGAGCCACATCACGCTTGATCAGAGATGCTGGCCTAAGCAAGCCGCCTGATCCCAGAACGGTATAGGCCTGAGCCAATTGAAGCGGCGTTACCGTCAATCCATATCCGAAAGACAAAGTTGCTACTTCAATATCGCTCCAACGATCTTTGTAGGGAAGAAAGCCAGCCCTTTCTCCAGGAAACCCGGTACCCGGACTTTGCCCAAATCCAACCCGACGTAACATATCCACCACCTGGTCGACACCAATATCGAGCGCCATTTTGGTTACACCGATATTGCTGGACTTTTTAAGCACGGTTTCAACATCAATGGTTCCGTAGCCTCTGACATCCCGGACAGCATTGCGACCTACCCGCAGGTAACCCACACCGGTTTTAATCTGGGTATAGCGATCGTATTTTCCGGTTTCCATGGCTGCCGCCACAGTAAAAGGTTTCAAGGTTGAACCAGGCTCCACCAGATCAGTCATGACCCGATTTCTCATTCTGTAAGGTTCCAGACCGGTTCTATTATTCGGGTTGTAGGAGGGCTGGTTGACCATAGCCAGCACTTCTCCGGTCTGAACATCCATCATGACCAGAGAACCCGCTGAAGCCTTGGCTTTTTCTACAGCATTTTTAAGTTCCCGGTAAGCCATATACTGCAACCGGGAATCAATACTGAGCATCAGCTCCTTTCCGGGCTGAGCACTCTCAACCAGCTCAGCCTCTTTAGCAAGGCGCCCACGCCTGTCTTTCAAAAGCCTCCGGGTTCCTTCAGTACCGGTCAGCCAGTGGTCATAACCGAGTTCAAGCCCTTCCTGCCCTTTATCATCAATACCCGTGATCCCCACGAGATGGGCAGTCACTTCACCCATTGGGTAATAGCGTCTCTGCTCATCAAGAATATGGACACCAGGCACTTTCAGCGCTTTAACTTTGTCACCCTGCTCAGGTGTCATCTGACGCTTGAGATAAATAAACTCTTTGCTGGCATTTTTCTTTACTCTGGCCGCCAGCCAGCTTTTATCGACTTTCAGACTGTATGCCAGCTCATTCCAACGCTCAGGCGCTTTAATCAGTTCCTGTGGATCAGCCCAAACCGTCATAACAGGAGCACTTACAGCGAGGATCTTTCCGTTTCTGTCAAAAACAACTCCTCGGTGAGCAGGTATGGACTCATGCCGGATCGACCGCTTATCCCCTTCACTCTGAAGAAAAGTACGGTCCAGCACCTGAAGGTCCACAAGACGATAGCAGATCACCAGGCCTGCGGAGATAAACAGCAACTGCAGGAGTTTGATTCTCCAGCGGTATGGCATGGACTCTTTTTTGAGAGTCTGATTTTTGCCAATCGGGCTTTTTTTCTTGTTGGCACTTGCTGTCATGGTGCCACCATTTTTATACGTCCGGCGTCAGGCACTTCCATGTCCAACTCTTCCCTTGCAATCTTTTCCACACGCCCCGGGGCAGTCAGCGAACTCTGTTCCAGCAGCAACTTCCCCCACTCCACCTGGGCCTTGTTTCTTTGCTCCAACTCCTGTTGAAGCTCATTATGAAGCCGTCTGTTTTCATGACCGACATAACTCACCGCTATACCGGACACAAGGACACTGGCCAGCAATAACACACTGACTAAATTGGATTTTTGAAACAACGCACGCAGCGGTTCTCTATCCATTTTTATGGCCTTGTCAGTTCAGCTTCTCAGCAATACGCATGACAGCACTTCTTGCTCTTGGGTTAGCCTTTACCTCTTGATCACTCGGCTTGATGGCCTTACCAATGGCTCGCATGCGTTTATTCAGCTGGTCTTCCGTTACAGGCATCCAGCGGGGTAACTCATCCCCTTTGACCTGCTTTCGAATAAACCTTTTGGCAATCCTATCTTCCAGTGAGTGGAAACTGATAACCACCAGACGCCCACCCGGCTTAAGTACTTCCAGAGCAACATCCAGACAATCCACCAGATCGTCCAGCTCTCGATTTATATGAATTCGGATTGCCTGAAACGCTCTGGTAGCCGGATGCTTGCCCTTCTCTCTGGAGGGGCTGGCTGATGCAATAATCCCGGCCAGGCGCTTCGTTGTTGTAATAGGCTCTTCTTCCCTTTCTCTGACAATGGCTCTGGCAATTCTGCGAGAAAAGCGATCCTCACCCAATTCCCAGATCACCTTGCTGATTTCCTGCTCTTCAGCACGGTTAATCCAATCAGCAGCGCTTTCGCCACAGGTCGTGTTCATACGCATATCCAGAGGACCATCCTGCATGAAACTAAAGCCACGCTCGGCGTTATCCAGCTGGGGCGATGAAACCCCCAAGTCCAGCAAAACACCATCCACTTTTTGACCCTTCAGCGCCTCTTCAAGCTCAGCAAAGGATCCGTGGTAAATAGAAAAGCGGCTGTCACTTTCGGCCAACTGGTCGGCTACGGCTATAGCCCTGGGGTCTTTATCGATACCCAAAAGCCGTCCCGTATCAGAGAGCTTGTCCAAGACCGCTCGACTGTGACCACCACGACCAAATGTTCCGTCTACATAAATCCCATCAGGATCTGTAACCAGAGCTTCAACCGCTTCGTTTAGCAGCACAGTGATGTGCTGATCAGATTGTTCTTGCAATGACATCTATCATGCCCGGGTTCACACCCATTAAAGGGATAAAGACTGGAGCTCAGCCGGCACTTCGCCGGATTCACTGGCTTCCTGAAGATAATCGTCTCGCCGCTGGTTCCAGCAGGCTTCATCCCACAGTTCAAACTTTTTGCCCTGTCCCAGCAAAATGCAGCGCTTATCAAGCCCTGCATAATCCCTGAGCAAGGGAGGTACTAAAACTCGGCCACTGCCATCCATGTCGATGTCGGTAGCATGTCCGATAAGAAGTCTTTGAATACGACGCGTCATGGGATGAAAGCTGGGTAAGGCCTCAATTTTAGCCTGTATGGCCTCCCATTCATCCTGTGGATAAATCAATAGACAGGGCTCGTCGGTATCAATAGTGGCCACCAGACTGCCGTCACAGCGATCCTTCAACACCTGCCGATAACGGGTAGGTATTGCAAGACGCCCCTTGGCATCGAGGTTGATGGCATTGACCCCACGAAACAAACCGGTTCTCCCTGGTCGACTCAGACAGGATGACAGACCGCAGTCTGATAAGAGAAAAGTGTTCTATTTCTCACCCCTCTTCCCCACATCATGCCCATACAACTCCACATTTATCCACTTTACGCCACTGAAGCACACTATAGAAATCTCAAAAACCCACGTCAAGGCCAGAATATGCATGCTGCGTCAAAGTTTTGACCTGCACGAGACCCCCAAAGGGAGTGCTTTGCATCAAAAAAGCGCATGAAAATGAGCAGCTTGGAAGGAAGAGCTGTTTAAGGCCATGAAGCAGAAAAGCAATCTAAAAAAATTGTAAAAATTTTAATCAATCGCTCAATTTACAACCAAAACATTCAATCCATTGCAGATTGAAGTATCACACCATCAGAAGATTTCTTTAAAAGACCTTCTGGCTTGGCGCGATAAAAAAACAGAAAAAAAGAAAGTTCGAGTTGGCCTGTAAGCCGGGTTCTGTCCAACCTGTAAAACAGGTCTGGGCAATCATTCATCTGGGATGCCTGTCACCAGACACCTCAAGCAACCTACCCGAATCCAGTGCGGGTCACACCTCTAGGATTCCTATTTGGTCTTGCTCCAGGCGGGGTTTACCATGCCGTGAACTGTTGCCAGTCACGCGGTGCGCTCTTACCGCACCCTTTCACCCTTACCGGTCACCGATTGGTGACTTAGGCGGTCTGCTCTCTGCTGCACTTTCCGTAGGCTTTCGCCCCCCAGGCGTTACCTGGCGCCGCACCCTTTGGAGCCCGGACTTTCCTCCACCAGATACCCAAAAGTATCCGACAGCGACTGCCCAGCCAACTCGAGGCGGCGAATACTACCGAATGATATCGTTCACTGCAATTCGTTCATTTCCCAAAGTTATAAAAAACGCTTCTCAAACATCTGAATAATTACACCCCAAGCCAGCAGGATTTCTGATCATGGCTAGACTTCCCCCACTAAACTTTCGAAGTTAATTAAAAATGAACCTGCAAAAATGTCTATCTCTGTCGCTCCTTATCAGTTCAACCGTACTTTTTGGTGCCAACAATCCTGCTGACACCACTTCATCAGGACGGCGCATTGCCTCAATGAAATTTGAAGCAACGGTAGTACTCAAAGATCACTCCTTGGTTCACGCCAGTAAAATTGAGTTAGGGATTGAAACGTGCCGCCCGATCACTTCCCACCTCGAAGGCCTGTCACATTTTACAGAGAACTTTCTTAACCCAGCCACGCTATCCGGCTATAAGCCCGAGTACCTGTCGGATCAATATGAAGTATGCTCCCCCCCATCCCTATGGATCACCGAACAATCCAACCTCATAGCACAAGAATCGATTTTTCTGGGAAGACACTCGCAAATACTTCTGCAGGGAGGTACTCTCACGCTACCTGAAGAATCCCATATAGAACTGATCACTACCTCAGATAAAACTTTTCCACGAATCGTCACCCAGAGCTGCTCTTCTATTCAGGCAGAGTGGATTAACATCCGTATCACGGCACAAGACAACCAATGGCTCCCACCGGCAACTAAAACCGTGCTGCTAAAAGCCATTCATTCCCCCTTTTGTGAAAATCTGACACCCGACTTCAGAATTGCTGAAACCCTGACCCAAAAGTGGACCATTGAAACCACAGAGTCGAACTCGACAGAGTTTGTTGCCAAAAGAGATGATAAACCCTTTCTATACAGCGAGGCGGCATCACCTGCCTTGCAGAAAGAAGCAGAATTCATTGATATGGAACTAAGAAGGGAGGCGTCAGAAAACCCTGCCAGCAAGGCCGCCCGAACACTGGCAAAACTGGATCGAATCAAGGAGCAAAGCCAGTACGATGAAGCAATCAAAAGGTTAATCTCACAAAGACAACACCCCTGACAACGGGAATAGAAAGACTTAGAAACCAGGCAATCAGGCTCCCCAAGGGAGCCTGAAAGACACTTTATTTCATAGACAAAGACAACTCATAGAGCTGCTTTTTACGATAACCGGAAACATCAGCAATCACGGCGGCAGCTTTTTTGGCGGGCAGCTCTTCCAAAAGTCGTTTCAGCAACTTGACCGTATCAGGATCAACCTCATCGCTCTCCTGCTCTTTGGCGCCTTCAACCAGCACCACAAACTCGCCACGGCACTGATTGGAATCTTCTTTAAGAATCGTCTCGACTTCCGCCACACTGCCAGCTAATACTGTTTCAAAGGTCTTTGTCATCTCTCTGGCAAGAACGATATAACGATCCTCACCCAGCACTTCCCGAAAATCGGCAAGACTATCAAGAATACGATGCGTGGACTCATACACAGCCCAGGTATTGGTCATTACACTCAGGGTTTCCAGCTTCTTTTTTCTACCCGAGGATTTAGCGGGCAAAAAGCCTTCAAAATAGAAACGGTCCGTTGCCAAACCACTGACTGACAGTGCAGCTACCAGCGCACAGGCACCCGGTACCGGAACAACTTTAATACCATGCTCCCGAACCGTCCGAACCAGAATAAAACCGGGATCAGAAATAAGGGGCGTACCGGCATCACTGATCAAAGCGATGGACTCTCCCTGCTCAAGACGAGCCACAAGCGCTTCAGTCTGATGCCTCTCATTATGTTCGTGACAGGGAATCATAGGGGTCTCAATGCCGAAGTGATTGAGAAGCTTCCAGCTGTGTCGGGTATCTTCTGCAGCGATCACAGAAACCTGCTTCAAAACCTGCACAGCTCTCGGCGTCATATCATCGAGATTACCAATGGGTGTTGAAACAACAAAAAGCGTACTTTCAGACATATCCTGCCAGCCAGTCTATCGACTGCGAGAACCACAGCAGCCGAGGGGATTAGAATCAAACAGCCACGAGTTTACTCTTTTCACAGGACTGTTGACAGAATCCTGAATAATATGATCGTGATTGCATGCCTGCTCAGGCTGACGCACCGCGCCTCTTAAGGTAGAATGTTTCCATCAAAAACAGTTCGGTCGTTGACTCCGATTTTATGAGCCAGAACCTTTTTATAAGCCAGGGCATCTCCAAGCGCACTCTAGTAACCACCCTGCTGATTAGCGCAGTGCTGGCGGGTTGCTCATCACAGCCCGGAAAAATTGTCGAGCAGCCTCTACCCGCTGTAGAGTTTGCTCCCGCAGGTACCGACGAGCTACTGGATCGTGCCCAGCGCAGTCCATTCCCAGAAAGCGCCAGATTAAAAATACAGGCTGCCAATCAACTGATTAGTGGCCAGATGGTTCGCGCACAGACCATTCTCGACAGTTTGAACTACGAAGAGCTACCGGACGATCTGAAAGCGGAAATGGCGCTTTCAAGAGCAAAAGTCGCTGAACAGGCCGGGCAAAACTGGGAAATCTTCTTCTGGCTCGATCGTGCATCCGTGATCAACAGCAGTAATGTTCAGTTACTGGATGCCAGCCATACCCTGAAGGCTCGAGCCTACAATCGCTATAGAGAGTATGTGACTGCACTGGATGAGTGGAGCATGCTTTCGAATATCAGCGAACTGGACAAGCAACCTGAAAACAGAGATGCCTTTTGGGAAACACTGCTAAACGCTCCGGAAGAGCGCCTGATCACTTTGGGCAACCAGACCAGCAATGAAACCATGAAAGGCTGGCTTGAACTGGCTCTGGTTTATCGTCCCGGTAAATCCCTGGATCAACAGCTGAATGATTTGAGCGCCTGGCGCAACCGCTGGCAAAACCATCCGGCCATCACCTACTTGCCGAAGGACATCAGTGCCCTGCAGGTCGCCAGCACCAACCAGCCCGACAAGATCACTCTTCTTCTACCTGTCAGCGGCCCCCTGGCCTCTGCCGGAAGAGCGATTCGTGACGGTTTTCTTGCTGCCTACTATCAGAACCTTTCAGACTCTGGCGAAAACATTCCTGAAGTGACCGTTATGGACACGAATGGAAAGAATGTCATTGAACTGGCCAATGAAGCCAAAAACCAGGGGACAGAGCTTATCATTGGGCCTCTGGACAAAATCAACGTCAGCCTGCTGAAAGAAAACACACCTGAAGGCGTTACCGTTCTGGCATTGAATACGCTTGAAGACAGCAGCAGCCATAACGCCCAGAAAGATAGCTTTTTCGAATATGGACTGGCTACCGAAGATGAAGCCAGAGCAGTGGCTCGCCGAGGCATTCTCGACGGCCACCGACGGGTTCTGATTCTTCGCCCGGAAACTTCCTGGGGAGACAGAGCCACTAACAGCTTTGTCTCCGAATGGACAAGTCTCGGTGGTGAGATAGCGGGCATTTCTGAGTTCAACAGCAAAACCGAATTCAGCCAACTGGCGGGCCAGGCTCTGTTAGTGGATGAAAGCCAGAAACGTGCCAAAGAATTAAACCGAATTCTCAGAGAAAAGCTGGGCTTTGAGCCGCGCAGAAGACATGACGTTGATATGATCTACATGCCTTCTAACCCGAAAGAGGCTCGCCAGCTCAAGCCTGCCCTCTCCTATCAGTTTGCAGGCAAACTCCCGGTTTATGCGACATCCAGCGCTTATTCAGGCAGAGTCAGCCCCAGCAGAGACCAGGACCTGGACAACCTTAGAGTCCCGGTCATGAACTGGTACCTGCCAGACAACAAAGGCCACCTTGAGTCCAACATCCGCGCTACCTGGAGCAGCGCCAGAGGCCAATATGGCAGCCTTTACGCCATGGGGGCAGATGCTTTTACGCTGTACCCACGCCTGCAACAGTTAGCCAGCCTGCCAGGCAGTCGACTGGAAGGGTTAACAGGGCTCCTCAGTATTAACAGTACCCACCATGTTGAACGGGAACTCTCCTGGCAGGTATTCCGTAATGGCCGGTTAAGACCACTCCCCATCCCCGTACAAGACAAACCCGATGTTCTGGCAGTTAAAGCTGCACAATAAAAGCGGTGCTACTGCTGAAAACCGGGCTTTGAACTATTTCAAAGCCCGGGGCATGAAACTGATCAATAGAAACTATGCCTGCAAAGCAGGAGAAATAGATCTGATCATGCTCGACAAAAACGTACTGGTTTTCATTGAAGTACGCCTCAGGTCCTCCTCCCGGTTTGGCTCTGCTGCAGACTCAATTACCCCTGCCAAACAACACAAATTAAGAAAAGCTGCCCAGCACTTTCTGGTCAGTCATCCGGAACACCAGCAAAGATTTTGCCGCTTTGACGCCCTTTTGTTTAAAAATTCATCCGGACAACCTGACGCCAACCCGGAAAAGCCTATAGAATGGCTGCAGAACATTTTTTAATGTCAAAAGCCGTAACTTCAAAGAGATAAAGCAATAGACAACTGAGTGCGAATAAATTTTGTTAGCCCTCTTGTTCCATTGGGATAAGAAAAGGGAGTAATGAAAAAAAAATCACGGTAAACTATTAGTTCTATTAAGTGCCTTATCATCCCCTGTATTCAAAAGGCTTTCAGAATTTTCACAATGCCCATAGCGAAAGAAATGTCCATAGCAAAAGAACACTATGGCGGCGAACCATTCGGGATTTTGAGACATGCATGAACGCATCACACAACATTTTTCAGACAGCATTGACGCCAAGATCCGTGCTGCAGACAGCCTGCCTCCCCTGATCGCCCAGGCTTCAGAAATAATGGTGCAGTCCCTTCTTAATGAAGGAAAAATCCTGGCTTGTGGTAACGGTGGCTCTGCAGGGGACGCCCAGCATTTTGTTTCCGAACTGCTCAACCGCTATGAAAGAGAAAGACCTGCACTGCCTGCCATGTCGCTGTGCGCAGACAGTCTGACCTTGAGCTCGATCGCCAACGACACCAGCTTCCACGAAGTGTTTTCCAAACAGATTCGGGCATTGGGGCAACAGGGTGACATTTTGCTGGCCATATCCACATCAGGTAACTGCCCCAACATTGTCCAGGCCATTCAGGCTGCCCATGACCGGGATATCCAGGTGATCGCATTGACGGGCAAAACGGGCGGCGATATGGCTCGACTACTGCACCCTGAAGATATTGAAATTCGCGTGCCGGATAACAGCTCACCCCGTATTCAGGAAGTTCATACACTGGTTATTCATTGTCTGTGTGATCTGATTGACGAGTTCCTGTTTTCCGGCGAATAATCCGAACGCTGAACAACAACCATTTTTCACCAGGGGTGACGGACGATTCTCTTCACTCATGGACGTTAGACCTATCACCGACCGGGAGATAACAAGGTGAAGCATTTATCCGCTCTGATTTTAACCAGTACACTTCTTCTGCTGGGCGGTTGTGCAACGATTGTCGACTCAGTCAATGAAGACCCGATCAGCATGGACCCCACAGAACGCTCCTGGGGCAACTGGATAGACGACCAGACTATTGAAACTGTCGCAGCTGTCAACATCAACAAAGCGGATGACCGCTTCAAAGACAGTCGAGTCAAGATTGTCAGCTTTAACGGCACCGTGTTACTGATTGGTCAGGTTTCCAGCCCTGAATTGAAACGCCTTGCAGAGGAAACCGCCAGAAACGTAGACGAAGTTCACAAGGTGTATAACGAGTTAACGATTGGCAGCAATGCCAGCCTTCTGGAGCAAAGTAATGACTCCTGGCTGACCACGAAAGTGAAAGCCAACCTGATCAAGAGCGAAGAAATTTCAGCGGATCGTATCAAGATCAACACCGAGAAAGGCACTGTTTATCTGATGGGCCTGGCTAATCCTCGACAGGCACAAGTTGCAGTCGACATCGTAAAGAACACTGGGGGTGTTCAGAAAATAGTAAAAGTCTTTGAATACACCCGCTAACCCCCCCTTCTCCAGCGACGTAAAATCCCATTTAAATTAAAAAAATTTTACGTCGCTGCACAAACAACCACACCCTTAATAAGTTAAGTAAGATTGCTTACTTATATGCCTGATTGAGATTGATATGATGTAAATCAATTTCTCCATAACCTGCACCATAAGAGACTGACTGCAAGCAGGCAGCCTCCCAGAAACCAGAATCAAAGGTTAAGAAGTACTATGAAAGGCATCCAAATCACCTCCAGCGACAACGAAGCTCTGCTCAACTCCATCTGGCTGATCGACGACGCGACTCAAGAAGCTCGTCTGATCTGCGCCAAGGGCGACACACTCGAAGAAGACACCGTTATGCCGGTTGAGAAACTGGGCACTTTCGAGAGCCGCGACATTGAGCTGACATTTGAGGAAAAAACCATTCGCGAAGGCGGTCAGCACCTGAACGTAAACGTTCTGTCCCGCGAAAAGCTGGAAGAAGCTGCAGCGAATCCTGAAAAGTACCCTTCACTGACGATTCGTGTATCCGGTTATGCTGTTCGCTTCAACTCCCTGACACCAGAACAGCAGCGCGACGTTATTACACGTACTTTCACTAACGAAATGTAAGTGTCGTAATGGGAGGAAGACGCGTGTTTTCCTCCATCTATTGAAACAAAAATCCATTAAAACCCCCTCCTCCAAATCAGAAAAACCTCCAATACCGTTCTAAAAGATGCCATTCATGACTGCATGATTTACTTTTAAAGAAGAACACATCTTTTTAAGAGAAAAGCATGGATCAAAATAAAGAGAAAACGGTTGCGGTGATCGATTGCGCAAGCAAAAAAACACCTGAAATCCAGGGAGTTCTCTCAGATCTCGGTATCAATTCTGACATCATTGCCTTGAAAGATGCCAACCAACAGTCATTCGATTCAAACAGCGCGATGATCATTTCTGGCGGACCCCACCTATTTACAGACAGTCAGGAAAAGAAAAATAGCCTGATGCAACAATTCCAGTTTATACAGAACCTCGCCATTCCAACTCTGGGTATATGCCTGGGTCATCAGGCCATCGCCCTGACCTTTGGCGGAGACGTCTATCGGGATCATGAAAGAAGAGAGAAAGACAAAATACAGATCCTTAAAAACCACCCACTGTTTGAGCAGATCAGTGAAGAATCCGAGTTTGCCGAGGATCATTGTGAAGGCATCAGACCTGGCAGCAATACGACTGTTATCGCCCGGTCAGAATATTATGAGGTTGAAGCGATTAAAATTGACGATCGCCCCATGCTGGGTGTCCAGTTCCATCCGGAAGTTTCTGGCAAAAATGGCCATCAGCTTATTTCAAACTTTATAAACTGGGCAGACACACAACCATAGATTCAGTTCATAAAAATGAAGAGGCAGCTTACAAAACCTGTGATTCATCAGCTGCCTCACTCCGCTATTTCGACGTTTCCAATTTCAATCCTTTACCCTGCCAAGCCTCTACACCACCCGGATGACGAAATACATTATGATAGCCAAGGCGAACCGCCCACATGGCGGCATTATGCCCCCTCTCGCAACGGGTTCTGCCACAGGTGAAGACCAGAACGCGGCCTTCGTTATCACCCAGCAGGCGAATAAAATCTTCTTCCTTTAGTCCTTCCATAAGAGAGGGGTCCCATCGGTCACTCATAACAATACCTTTGGGAAAGGTGAAATTAACCGCACCCGGAATATGACCTTTGGCATAATCTTGAGCAGTACGAACATCCACCAACAAAAACGGCTCTTTAGAGTCGATCATTTCTGCCAGTTCACCCGTGGATATCAATGCATAGCCGGACTCATCCGCCTGCCTGGCCAGGTCAATACTGGTCTGCTCCAGAACAGCTTCTTGCTTATATTTATCACCACATGCAGACAGCGTGAATACGGCTAGAAACAAGCAGATCGAACGCCATTTTAAAAAGGAAGGCCTGACCAGCCCTATCGAGCTTTCCATGACAGATGCTTCACCCCTGATGGTCACATTCAACAATCAACACCCGGATCTGGAAAAACTGAATCCGAATCTCCGCAGACTGTAACAGTCTTATTTTTCATGAATTTCGAGCACTTCTTCGCCATTCACACTGGCTTCAAACCCATCCAGAGTTTCATATTCATAAAAGCCGTCACTGTTCATATGAGGGGTATCTTTTGTCGTGATAGAACGACCATCTTTAAGGGTGATAATGTGAGGGCTGGAGCACCCCATCAGGAGAACCGTAACCGCGAGAGCCAGAACCAGATTAATACGCTTCATAAAACACTCCTGTACAACCATCATCACAGCTTAGAAAAGGATCTCCGCTCTGCAACCAAAAACAGGCATTTTTCCCTTCTGGAACGCGAATTCAGTTTATGTATTGGAGTGAGCTGGCAGGGGGAAGGAACAGGCTGGAGATCAGATCGCCAGCCTTCTTAAACAGGATTACATACCGTTTCTGAAAGTCTTGTGATCAATCACACCACTTTCCCGAGCACCTTTCAGACCCACTGCATATTCCTTGAGAACGGAAAGACTGTAATCCATGCGCTCCTGCATATGCTGATCCGCCTCGGCATCTTCACCTGTCATAACAGAAGCCGCCTGGCGAACAATCAAATGATCAGGAATATAACAAAGCCTGCAATTCTTATAGCTGCTTGAACGCAGCTCCACGACCGGATAAGAACCGCCCTGTCCTGCAGATACAGCCGTAATCAAACCAGGCTTATGCCCCAGCTGGGCAGCACCAAAAATCAGGAAAAAGTTTTTCAGACCTGAGGGAACCATACCATTCCACTCCGGAGCCACTACAACAATGGCATCACTGGCATTCAATGTAGCCCTCCACGGAGCCAGAAGCGTTTTCCATTCTTCATTACCAGACCAGATGGACTCATCCCATAAAGGCAGTGGATTCTCAGCCAGGTCAAGAATATCGACCTGATCGAAAAGACCCAAAGTCTCAGCACGCTCCTTCAATACATGACTGATGCGAGTACTCTGGGAATCCTTTCGGTGGCTTCCACTGATAATTGTCAGGTTCATCAGGACCTCTTATTAAAATTCTGGTGTGTAGAAAGACAGGGAGATGATAACCAAGACTCAGCAATGATGCGAAGCTTCCCCATCCCAATTTGAGGATAAACAGGCCACTAAAACTTATGAATAAGCCTCTGAAAGCATAATCCAATACAGTTTCAGTATTATCATAAAAAACAATTATTTTCCGAAAGAACCTTTCAATAAAAGCAGAGCAAAAAAAACCGCCAAAGGTGGCGGTTTTTTTTGCAGCAGATACAAGCAGGGCAAATCGACCTTACTTAACCACCTTCAGGTGCGGTCTGCCACCAGGCTTGCGAGGAGGCTTCTCAGTCTCTTCGTCTTTTGCAGCTGGTGCTTCCTGCGGCTGAGGCTCAGGATCAGAAACGGCTTCCAGCTCAAAGTGTGGAGACACTTCTTCTTCGACCTCTGCAAAAGGCTCAACTTCAAACACCATGCCCTGACCATTTTCGCGGGCATAGATCGCCATCAGCGCTTCGACAGGTACTACAATCGTCAAAGCCTCACCGCCAAAACGACCGTCAAAGGTAATCACATCATTTCCCATATGCATGGCTCTCACCGCAGCAGGGGAAATATTGAGGACTATCTGGCCATCCTTAACGTATTCTCTGGGTACTTCAACCCCATTCCGGGCGGCATCAACCAGAATGTAAGGGGTGCAGTCATTTTCAAGAATCCAGTCATACAGAGCTCTGGCAATGTAAGGGCGACTGCTGGTCATCGTCATAATCTGTCTCCATCCAGGCTAACTTCCGATGGCTGTTTGACCCTGAGTCAACTCATCCTTTTCAGCCATCAATAACCACTATAGAAGAAGCCATTCATCTCAAGGGAAGAGAGAAGACACTTCTCATTCGCTAAGGTACTCGACCGTAAAAATGACTTCACACCCAGTGTAAAGTCACTTTCTTAGCTCATGGCTGTTTAGCCAGATTCTTCAGCCCTGACAGACTGGCTGTCAGGGTCCGTCTCAAATCAAAGAGTGTCACGCATCTCTTTTTCAATTTCAGACAGGCTTTCCTTGAAAGATTCACGCTCGAACAGACGTTCAGCATAATCCAGAATGGCCTGTCCCTGCTTGGGCAGCTCAATTCCCATAGCCGGCAGTCTCCAGAGGATAGGAGCTACACAGCAATCGACCAGAGTGAACTCTTCACTCATGAAGAAAGGCTTTTCAGCAAAAATGGGCGCCACAGACAGCAGGCTTTCACGCAGTTCTTTACGAGCGCGGGCAGCCGGTGTTTCTTTGGTTTTTGGATCCATAATGGTGTCCACCAGACTGCACCAGTCTTTCTGAATGCGATGCATCATCAGACGGCTCTGGGCACGGCTGACTGGATAAACAGGCAGCAGTGGCGGATGAGGAAAACGCTCATCCAGGTATTCCATCATTACGCTGGGCTCGTACAGCACCAGTTCGCGATCGACCAAAGTTGGAAGACTATTGTACGGGTTGAGATCAGACAGTTCCTGAGGCAGATTTTCAGGACTGGCATCCTGTATATCCACCGCAACCCCTTTTTCGGCCAGAACAATACGAACCCTGTGACAGTAGTGGTCAGATGGATCCGAGAAAAAAATCATGGATGACTTTTTGGCAACTACAGCCATGAAGTACCCCCGCCTCATGCAAAGGAAATGAGCTCCCGACGAATCAGTCCACTCATTCGATCCACTATTCGGATGAGTAACGCTGACCTAACGGGCCGACACAAGAAAATAACGGGTTATCTTAGCAAACTTTACACCCTGCGGAATAGGTGGCTTGCAAACTTTCGTTCATTTACTGCTTGAAAAACCCGAAAAAATCAGTCAGCAAATGCACTGAATATAAAAAAACCCGCCTGAATCAAGCGGGTTTTTCATCAAAAGTAACGGTTTATTTCCAGCCTGGCACCGCACTGCCTTTAAACAGTTCCTTGGCTTTATCTTCAACCGCCTGAGTATGGTAAGACTCAACCAGCGCCTTGATGCGAGGGTCATCCTTGTTATCTTCACGGGCCACAATCAGATTCACATAAGGAGAATCCTTGCCTTCTACCAGCAAGGCATCACGCGCAGGCAGTAGTCCAGCAGGTACTGAATAGGTAGAATTAATGAAAGCCAGATCAACATCATCCAGGGAACGAGGCAACTGTGCAGCGTCCAGCTCAATAAACTTCAGATTCTTAGGATTTTCAACAATATCAGCCGGAGTAGCTTCCAGATTGTTAATATCCTTCAGCTTGATGAAGCCCTTTTTATCCAACAGGATCAGAGTACGACCTTCGTTACTCGGATCGTTAGGGATGGCCACTTTAGCACCGTCTTTCAGCTCGCTGATATCCTTGATTTTCTTGGAGTAAGCGCCAATCGGGTAAACAAACGTATTACCAGCAGCAGCCAGTTTAAAGCCACGATCCCGAATCATACTGTCCAGATAAGGCTTATGCTGGAAGGCATTGGCATCAATAGAACCGTCAGCAAGAGCAACGTTAGGAGACACGTAGTCGGAAAACTCAACCAGCTCAACATTAACGTCATGATCTTTTTTGGCGATGTCGGCAGCCACTTTCATCACATCCGCTTCCGGGCCAGCCATAACGCCCACTTTTAATGGACCTTCAGAACTGTTTTCAGAACCGCAACCCGTCAACAGCACACTCGCTGCCACCAGAGCCGCACCCGCAAGCGCTTTAAATTTATTAACAGCAAACATTCTTCACTTCTCCAGTCAGCCAGTTATTCAGTGACAGACAGCACAATACCACCTGTCTCTTTCATTCATTATTCAGCGAGTTCTATCGTAATAGTTCTGCAAACGGTCGCCTGCAGACTGTATCAATTGCACCAGCACAATCAGGATCACCACCGTAGCCAGCATGATGACGCCATCAAAACGCTGGTAGCCATAACGAATACCCAGATCACCCAGACCGCCACCACCTATGGCACCCGCCATAGCGGAGTAACTGACCAGCGTCACCAGAGTAATGGTCATACCATTGATCAATCCTGGACGCGCTTCAGGCAACAATACCCTGCTGACAATCTGCAAAGGTGTCGCACCCATGGATTGAGCCGCCTCCACCAGGCCAGAAGGCACTTCATTGATCGCACCTTCAGCAATACGGGCCACAAAGGGAATAGCCGCCAGCGTCAGAGGCACAATAGCTGCCGTGGTACCAATGGATGTCCCCACCAGCAAACGGGTCAGTGGAATAATCGCTACCAGCAGTATAATAAACGGCACAGAACGTGTAGCGTTAACGATAGCACCCAATACCGAATTGAGTGCCGGATTTTCCTTTATACGCCCCGGCTTGGTGATATAAAGCAGAACACCCAGAGGAATACCAAAGAGGAAACTCAACCCACCTGACACGGCAGTCATATAAATGGTTTCCCAGAGCGCCTTCCCCAGGAGAAGCCAGGAATCAGCTGACATAACCCACTACCTCCAACTGTACGTTTTCCTTGAGAAATTTCATGGAGGCCTCGACTTCAGACTCCTCTCCCAGGATCTCAACCATAAGAAACCCCATAGATTTGCCCTGCACCGTTTCTATATCGGCCTGCAGAATGACGAAGTCGGTACCAAATTGTTTGGCTGCCCGGGTGATCAGAGGATCTACAACTCCCTGACCGACAAAAGTAATGCGAACCACCGGCCTTGAACCTTCAGATGGTTCTGGCTGGTAACGGCTCTCAACTTCAGCAACAGGCTTCTCGTGAATAGCACTGCGCACAAACTCTCTGGCCAGATCGGTCTGGGGATTCAGGAAGAACGCTTCCACCTCATTCTCTTCAATCAATTGCCCATAGCTTAAGATGGCAACACGATCACAAATGGTTTTCACCACATCCATTTCATGAGTGATGATCAAAACCGTAATCTTCAGCTCACGGTTAATATCCTTGAGCAGCGCAAGAATCGATCGCGTGGTTTGCGGATCTAGCGCAGAAGTCGCCTCGTCACACAGCAAAACCTTGGGTTTACTGGCCAGAGCTCTGGCAATAGCCACTCTCTGTTTTTGACCACCTGACAGCTGGGAAGGATAACTGTCACGCTTGTCCTGCAGCCCGGTAAGCTCCAACAGAGGCGACACTGCGGTCTCGATTTCATCTTTGCTGGCGCCAGCCAGTTCAAGAGGAAGGGCAATATTCTGATAGACCGTTCGACTGGACAACAAATTGAAGTGCTGAAAAATCATACCGATATTGTGGCGAGCCTGACGCAGCCCTTTTTCCGTGAGGGTCGTCAGGTCTTGACCATCCACAACGACCTGCCCAGAACTGGGACGTTCGAGCAAATTAACGCAGCGAATCAGGGTGCTCTTGCCTGCACCACTGGATCCGATCACGCCATATATCGATCCTTCAGGCACGCTGAGATTAATGCTATCAAGCGCTTTAACCTCTTTTCCTCCTGCCTTGAACACCTTGGTAAGGTTTTTCAGTTCTATCATCGTTACTCCTGCCTGATCCCGATACAATCAGGTCATGCTGTCTGAGTTTTACTCAGTCAGTTTTTTCAATCCGTTCGTCTGGGTTTCAATGGGAGGCAATGGTTTCTTGTCCACCCGGATAACCGCCTTCAGGTTCTTGCAACATCAGGGCGATCTCTTTTCTATGGACAAAAAAAAACCACTCTGCGCTAAACAGAGTGGTTTTTCATGAATTCGTTCAAACCCTTCTTTTAGCGGTATTTCTATAGCGCCCGCAAGCCAAGACAAATCAGCGCATTAGCCGGACATTACCCGAGTCCAAACGGCAAGTCAACCAACGAACTAGTCCAAATTGACTACAGAATTAAAAATTTAAATGTCTGGCATATAGCTTAGGGCTCTGCTGACAATGAAGTTTAATGCAAAAGGGAGGAGAGATTTGGCTGAGATTAAAAAGGGGAGTGGGTAGACGAAGGGCAAAAGGCAGGGGTTCAGATTGCCCAGAGCCTCTGCAGAAAGCAGAAGCTCCAGACATTGGTCAGTTCAGACCAGAATATTCATTACAAACATAGCCATGAAAGCATTCAGGATACAGATGCCAAACAGTACTGGGTAGTAACGGGCTTCAGTACCGATAACCCCCAGAATACGACCTGCATATTGAATGGTTGAACCCATCAGGTAGATGGCAGGCGCAAGAATCGCAATATCACGAGCCTGCAGCAGACCTTCAGAGAGCAGACCCACAGTCACGCCAACTGCACCACCCATGGACATAATGGCACTCATCAGGACTGCGGCACCTTCACCAGGCAATCCTACAACGCCCATGACAGGACCAAATACAGAGGACAGCATATCCAGTGCGCCAGTGATGGTCAGCGCCTTGATAATGATAAAAGCCATCATCACATTGGGAATGGTACTGCTGGTACCAATAGCCCAACCTTTACGAGCACCCTCAACAAAGATATCGGTGATCATCTTTTTCTGTTCGGTAGCAGCTGCCTTAGACATTGCGGGCCTCCAGACGGGTCTCAGCTTCAGTTTCAGTTTTCTTGCTGGCAAAGTTCAGGTAGAAACGCATGATGTTGGCGCCTACAACCTTGAAGATAAACATGATGGCCACAGCAAGACCGATAGAACCCGGTACAGACTGGCCTGCTGCATCCGTCAATGTGAACAGAATGGCACCAGAGCTGAAGAAGTTTACGATCAGCGCACCACCAGAGAACTGGAAGGCAGTGAACGTATTTTTCTCTTTGTCGGTCAACTCATCATTATCAGCCAGGTCCTTGGTCATACCCGCACCTACGTCAGTAGACTGGAGACTACCAATCAGAGCCAGACCGACCGTACCTGGTACACCCATCAAAGGACGAAGCAGAGGAGTCAGCAGTTTGCGTGCTGCACGCAGAGCACCATAGTGCTCCAGAACATTGATCATACCCAGGGCAAACATACAGGTGGGCACCAGACCCAGGGCAAACAGAAACCCATCCAGTGCTCCGCTACCGCCGGTACCTCGATAAGTAGTCGCAGTGGATTCAACTACACCCTCTGCGCCAGTGCTAATGCCGTTCAGGAGCTTGCCAAAAGCACCATTGAGCGTGGTGAAATCAAAGACACCGTACCATTCTGTGGATTTCAACAATCCTGAAAAAAAGACCACAGCAAAAGCCAGTGCCACGTAGCTTCCGAGCGTGACCTTCTGGTCATCATGAGCGCTCATGGGCTCCCCCTTTAACGACAATAGTTAATAACTTAATGATTAATATCGTAATCTATTTGTAAATCCGGAAGCATTGGGGATATACACAAACCTGATACGACTTATAACTAGCAGAAACGTACTATTCGTCGATCGACTTAAATGACTTATTGCCACTCAGTAAACGAGCCATGAACAAGTCTGAAAAACGGGAGGTTTAAACAGGAAAAAATTATCGAATCGCAGAAGCAATGGCACTGATACCGGCAAGACTGCAAAGCACCAGCAAGGCATGACGAATGATCTTTTGATCAATACGATGAGAAATTCTGGAGGCTATTTTACTGCCCAGCAACACAGGCGGAACCAGCATCAGTGCATATTTGACATCATGGGTGCCAAGCATGCCCGCAGCGGCCAGGAAGATCAGAGAAATGATACTGCTGAATACGAAGTAAATGGACATACTCGCGCGGATCTTGTCACCGGTCTCATTTTGCATGACCAGTGCAACAGGAGGTCCGCCAATGGACGACGTAGTACCTGTAACTCCGGAAACCACACCCGCCACAAAAAGACTGGATTTGGTGGCTCGAACCTTAACGGAAAACAAGCTGGCAAAAACGGCAAGCAGCACTGCCCCACCCATGAACAAACTCATTTGCTCTCTGGAAGCGACAGCCAGAAGGTAAGCACCCAATAATGAACCCGGAACCCTGCCAAAAACTGCGTACTTCATATCAGCCAGCTCAATGGAGCCTCGATACTTTCGAACAGTCAGCAAAGCCAGAAACATCGCCATACAGATCAATGTGCCCGGTACCAGCGAGGGAGCAATGATATAAAGAATGGGCGCAGCTACGACCGCCATACCAAAACCAATCATGCCCTGGATCAAAGCGCCTGCAAAAACAACAAGCATTGCTATTAACAACTGGTACAGGCTCAGATCCATAACAACAAAGGTACATCATTTATATCGGAAGGGGATATAAATATAACCGTTTGTTATGAGTAGAATCCACTGTCATTTATACCCATCAGGGTAAATCGCAAAAGAAAACGACAAATTCCTTTTACTTATCAAGACTTCGTCTCGAAATAACTTCCCGATTTACACAGATTCCGTTCACCCTGAGCTTGTCGAAGGGCGGTGGCATTGGACTTCGACAGGCTCAGCCCGAACGGATTTCGAGACGATTCCAACAAGGGAATTAATGTCAGACAAGCCCCTAATCCTTTTACCTACCCAGCAAAGCCTTGTAATGCTTACGGCAAACGGAGAGATAGCTGTCATTACCACCAATCTGAACCTGACTGCCACTGCTGACAACATTACCCTCGGCATCCAGACGAACCTGCATACTGGCTTTTTTCTCGCACTTCTTGCAGATGCTTTTCAGTTCACAGAGCTCATCAGCAATGGCCAACAATACACCGCTGGCAGGAAAAGCCTTTCCAAACGCATCGGTTCTGAGGCCAAAACAGAGTACCGGTAACTTGAGATTATCCACCACATCACTCAGCTCCCACACCTGCTCCTCAGTAAGAAACTGGGCTTCATCAATCATGACGCAGGACAATCTCTGTTCACCATGCTCACGGGCAATCTGCTCAAAAAGATTATCCTGCTGACTGATGGCCAGAGCATCTTTCTGCAGACCGATCCTTGAAGTAATCATGCCTTTGCCAAAACGGTCATCAATGGCCGGCGTGAGCAGAAGCACCCGTTTGCCCGCTGATTGGTAGTTATGGGCAGCCTGCAGCAGGTAAGTACTCTTTCCCGAGTCCATGGAAGAAAAATAGAAGTACAGCGAGGCCATCAATATCTCCGTCTAAACTGTGACTCATTCGAATCACTGGGTTTGCCATACCGGAACTGGCATGCCAACTCATTTTAATCGTATCACTGCCTGAATTCTGTCAGGAAAACTGCGGTTCTCCTTTCGCTCAGGACAATGACCTGTTCAAGATTGCCAAAGGGCTTATATGGTGAATAACTTTCTGGATATCCACCCCGATGTTAACACGGCTCTAAGTTCAGGCATCCCTGTTGTAGCACTTGAGTCCACCGTCATTTCTCATGGACTACCTTACCCTGACAACATTGAAACCGCTCTGCAACTTGAAAAAATCCTTTTGGATGAGGGCGTGCAGCCGGCTACAACAGGCATCATCAACGGGCGATTGAAAGCAGGCCTTTCCAGAAAGGAGCTGGAACTCCTGGCTTCCCCTGAACAGCCTCTGCACAAAGTAAGCCGAAGGGATATGGCTGGATTAATCAGTCAGGAGTTGTCAGGTGGTACGACGGTAGCAGCCACCATGATGATAGCGGCTATGGCCGACATTCCAATCATGGCTACTGGCGGTATTGGCGGTGTGCATAAACACGGCGAACAAACTCTGGATATCTCAGCCGACCTGACGGAACTGGGCCGCACGCCGGTAGCCGTTGTCTGTGGTGGCCCCAAAGCCATTCTGGATCTGCCAAAAACCCTGGAATACCTGGAAACCCAGGGAGTGCCCGTCATTGGTTTTGGCACTGACACACTGCCCGCCTTTTACAGCAGGGAGTCAGACCTGCCCGTAGACTTCAGAATTAATTCAGCGGAACAAGCTGCAAGGCTGATTGAGTGTCAGCTGGAACTGCCCAACAGTGGTGGCCTGCTGATCTGCAACCCGCTTCCCGAAGAGCAAGCCCTGCCCTGGGAAGAGATCTCACCGAAAATAGATGACGCTGTTTTTCATGCCAAAAAGCAGGGCATTCACGGTAAAGCACTGACCCCCTTCCTTCTTCAGCATCTCTATCAACACCATGGTGACCAACTGCTAAAAGCCAATCTGACCCTCCTAAAGCACAACACTCAACTGGCGGCAATGATTGCCCGTAATTTCAACCACACACACTAAACAGGACTTGTTCAACAATGAATACCAAACCTTCGTCGAGAAGCGTTCAATCCCAACCTATGTTCAAAGCAAAACCTCTCCTGGGCTTCTTCACTCCATTACTTCTCGGATGCTTTCTTTCCAGCGCGGCCTCTGCCAATAACGCTACAGAAAGTGATTCTGCTTTCAGCTATGGTGAAAAAGGCATCCAGTTTCAACAGGGCGACTTTAAACTGACACTGGGAGCCCTTCTGCAGTACGACTGGTATAACGCCCGTGACGACCGTACAGACATTCCCGCCAATGGCCATGACTGGCGGGATCAAAGGCTGTTTATTTCGGGCAGCATCGGGAAAGACTGGAACTTCAAATACAATTACGATTTCAAGAGCATTTCCCATAAAGACGCCTGGTTTCAATACGCTCCCTGGCACCTGACAATGGGTCAATTCAAGTCACCTGTCGGGCTGGAAAACCAACACAGCTCTCGTTACTGGACCTTCAATGAGCCTGCCATGTTAACCACCCTGGCGCCTCAACGTTTTGTGGGCATCATGTGGCAGCCCACCGTGGGTGAAGGCACCTTTACGGCAGCTATTCAAAAAGCCAACATCAATGACGAAGTCAGTTACAGCCACCAACCTCTCAGAGCCAGCACCCGATTGACCTGGGCCCCGATTCAGGAACCCACAGAGACTCTGCATCTGGGTGGTTCTTTGCAGTGGATTGATTTTGAAGACGATCGTCGTACCGTTAAATTAGCGGTCCACCCGGAAGTGAAGAATGAAGACATTCCAAAACTGATCAGCACGGGCAAAATCAAGGCCGAAAGCCAACAGGTCGGAGGTTTGGAGAGTGGCTATGTGAACGGCCCAATGGCCCTGCGAGGCGAGTATCTTACAACCCGCCTTAAAGATCAGAGCCTATCCAACACCTATTACTTCAAGAGTGCTTATCTCCAGGCCAGTTATTTCCTGGATGGTGAAACTTATATCACCTACAACCCGGCCAAAGGCGTTTTCGGGAAGCCTTCCAATGTAAACCAGCGCTGGGAAATTGCGGCAAGAAGCTCATGGACCGATCTTGAAGACTCCAACATCAAAGGTGGCAAGGAAACCAACTACACTCTGGGTTTGAGTTTCTACTACAACCTGAATCTGCGTTTTACGCTGAACTACATTCATGCCGACGTTGAAGATGGCCGAAAAGGCGATGAGAAAGTAAACCTGGTCAGCTTCAGAACCCAGCTGGCTTTCTAACTTTATGACCTGAAGGCAGCTGTCTAAGACAGCTGTCCAACCCTGTCAAACCGTGCCAGAATAGCCCTTTCATCACACCTTATCCAAACGACCAGAACCACTTACATGTTAGAAATCTTTGTTGCTGATTACTCCAACCCCGAGCACGGTCAATCCATCATTGAACTGCTGGATCATTATTCCAGAGACCCCATGGGTGGTGGAAAACCGCTGAACAGTTTTACCCGGGAACACCTTGTTCAAGAGCTGGCCAAACGTCCTTTTGCTTTTTCAGTACTCTGTCATGTGGATGGTAAACCGGCTGCACTGGCCAATTGCATGGAAGGCTTTTCTACTTTTGCCTGCAAGCCTCTGATCAATATTCATGACATGGTGGTTCACCAGTCGTTCCGAGGTCAGGGTCTGAGCCAAAAAGTGATTGAAAAAGTCGAGCAGGTTGGCCGTGAAAAAGATTGCTGCAAAATCACCCTGGAAGTGCTGGAAGGGAACCCTGTAGCCCAGTCTGCTTATCGAAAACTGGGCTTTGCAGGTTACGAGCTGGACGATGAGCATGGCCAGGCTCTGTTCTGGGAAAAGAAGATCCTATGAATTTCTATGCTTCTGACTAGAGGGTGGTATACTCGCTCACCTTTCTAACCTCAAACCTCACACCCCCTGCCTCCAGAAGCTCGGGGTGGATCAGAAAAGCACTGCAGAGAACCCTCCATGACCGATAAATTTGTGAGAGTAGGCCGAAAAAATCGCCTGAAGGTGGTCGACAAGGTTGGCTTCGGCGTTTTTCTCGATGGCAAACAGTTTGATGAGATCCTGCTCCCCAAACGCTTTGTACCACAAGAGTGTGAAATAGGTGATGAGCTGGATGTTTTTGTCTACCTGGACTCCGACGACCATCTGATCGCCACCACAGAAAAGCCACTGGCTTCAGTGGGACAGTTTGCCTGCCTGAAAGTGAAGGAAGTGAATCAGATCGGTGCTTTTCTGGATTGGAATCTGTCCAAAGACCTTCTATGCCCCTTCCGTGAGCAGAAAACACGCATGCGAGAAGGCGGTTCGTATGTCGTTTATCTTTATCAGGATGATGAAAGCAGACGCATTGTTGCATCATCAAGACTGCATAAATTTATCGACACCTCTACCGGCCCCTACAAGCAAAGTGAGCCAGTTTCCCTGTTGGTACACGACAAAACCGATCTTGGCTTTATGGCCATAATTAACAATAAGCATCAGGGATTACTGTTCAGACAGGAAGTAGACGACTCGGTAAAAGTAGGCGATAAACTGCAAGGTTTTATCAAACGCATCAGGCCCGATGGCAAAATTGATCTTTGCCTGAAAAAGCCCGGTTTTGACCGAAATGCCATGGATACACTCAGCCAGAAAATCATGGACATGCTGGCTGCAGAAGGTGGCTTTTTGCCTTTTAATGACAAATCCGATCCTGCTGAAATCAAACGGATTTTTGGTGCCAGCAAGCGGGCCTTTAAAATGGCGCTGGGTGGTTTGTACAAACAGCGCCTTATTCAGATAGAAGCTTCAGGCATTCGAAGTAACCAGTAACCAGTAACCAGTAATCAGTAATCAGCCTTCAGGCTCTATTCTCGGTCTGGCTCCAGGCTTTCAATCGCCTGATAAATACTGGAAAAATCTTTCTTGCCCATCCCCTGAGCAACATGGCGGTTATACAGAGCGTAGGCCAGCCCTCCCAGTGGAGTGACAGCCTTGCTGCCACCCGCTGCCGCCATGGCCAGCCCCAGATCTTTCAACATCAGCTCACTCATAAAACCAGGCTCATAACCCTTGGATGCGGGGGCATTCTCCATCAGACCAGGGTAAGGGTTGTATACTTCCAGCGCCCAGTTCTTGCCTGAACTGGCCAGCATAATGTCTGAAAGCACCGCCGGATCCAGGCCATTTTTTGTTCCCAGATTCAGAGCTTCGGAAGTACCAATCATCAAGATAGATAACAGCATATTGTTACAGGCTTTTGCTACCTGACCCGCTCCTGGACCGCCGGCCAGAAAAACATTTTTGCCCATATCCAGCAGCAAAGGTTTGGCCTGTTCAAAAGCCTGCTGATCGGCAGCACCGCACATAAACGACAAAGTTCCTGCAGAAGCCCCGGCTACACCGCCGGATACCGGTGCATCAATCATCATCCGCTGCTTTTGGGCAGCAGCATCGGACAATTTCCTGGCCGTATCGGTATCAATGGTGCTGGTGTCGATAAGAATGGCTGTCTCAGGCACGGCATCCAACAGCCCCTGATCCAGATAAAGACTTTCTACATGCTTGCCAGCCGGCAACATGGAAATAACGAACTCGGCTCCAGAGCAGGCCTGTTCAGCACTGGCAGCCGCTTTTGCCCCTTTTGAAGCTAATGCCGATACGGACTCGGGCACAAGGTCGAAAACGCTTACCTGATGGCCAGCCTTGATCAGGTTAGCCGCCATGGGAGCTCCCATATTTCCAAGACCGATGAACGCAACAATGGCCATGATCTGCACTCCTGGGTGTTTGTTGTTGTAATGCCAAGGGCAATCAAACAGAGCGGGTCAACACAGAGAGTAAATTGAATAAAATAGCTCTCAGACAGAAAGCAACCAGGATCACTGATCTTTTCATTTCCATCTGTTTGGCTGTGTGCTCTGCGATAGTGGTTCAGATGCAGATACCATTATATGCTGGAAGGGGGTTGAGACTTCAACTGATGAATCTGTGAATCTCCCGATCGGACTCTTTTTCAAGCGCTTCAGGATTATCCAGAACCCGCCACCAGCGAAACAGAAAATGTTCAGAAATCAGTCTGAACCAGGGAGCCACCCTGTGTTGATTATTACGATCAGAGACTTCCAGCAATTGTGATAACTGCTCAGGGGTTACCCACCGGGTTTGCGATACCTCGTTGGCATTAATACTCAGTTCAACATCTGCACGAACTATCAAAATATAGTCCAGTTCTTCCTCTACCCATTCACATTCTGAGTCAGCCCGATAGAGGACCTTTGTCATCAGGATAAAATCATCTTCAGACAAAACAGACTCGGAGATACCCAGTTCATGGTGGAGCTTTCGAATGGCTGCGAGTTTCACGCCTCTGGCATTATGGGACTCAAGCTCACCCTTATGATAATGCGGATGAGAACAACAAGTATTGGCCCAACAGCCTGGAAACGTTATTTTGCTACCAGCTCTTTGCTGAATCAGCAATTCACCGGCCTGATTGAATAGCAAGACACTGAACGCCCTGTGCAAGGCCCCCGGAGCTCTATGAGCAGCCAGTTTACTGGCACTACCAAGTACTTTGTCCTGGCGATCCACCAGAATCAGAGGCTCAGACATCAGATCGGCCTGAGTAGCATCATCCTGATGTGACTGTCGATAGGACTGCAACTGACTGCATGATTGGGCTTTTGGATGACTCTTTACTTCTTTTGCTCCCACAAGGCTCACTTTTGCTGTCTATTTTTTGTACAAACATAATAGACGAAGCCTCAGTGCTGAAAGTGCTAATCAGTATTTATCCAACTGGCGTAATCCAAACCCTACCCCACTGGAAAGCACGTTTTACCTCAATATACCCCTTTAGGGGTACAACGACCGACTTAAGATTTTTTGTCCAGTACGAATAAATACCATCTGATTAATTGCATCATTGTCTTGATTATCCAGAACAAGATGCACACAATCCGCCATTCATAGTTATTAGCTGTAAACTAAACACGATGCGCAAGTACGAAGACTCTCTTCCTCTGAAGTTATTGAAGGCCAGAGAGGCTGCCATGAGCTTCTTCCGTCCCATGCTCCAGGAGCACTCCATTACTGAACAGCAATGGAGAGTGATGCGGGTATTGAACGACGCCGACGAAATGGAAACCAAACAGCTGGCAGACGCCTGCTGTATTCTTAGCCCAAGCCTGACCGGTATTATTCAAAGACTGGAACAACAGGACTATGTCAGCCGACGCAAATCATCAGAAGACCACCGCCGCATTCTGGTAAAAGCGACGCCCAAAGCTAAAAAGCTGCTGGATGAAATGGCTCCCATGGTGGAAGAAAGCTACAGCCGTCTGACCGACGGATTGAGCCAGGATAAGATGGAGCAGTTGAAAGAGCTACTGGAAGAAGTCAGCGAGCTCACTAACTGATAGCTTGATCAGAAGCCATGTTGGTACATGATCAAAGGATCAGGTGGTATTGATAATCGATGGGCAACGATCTCTGCGAGTCAAGTAAGTGACAAACACTTGAGGTTGGTTTTTAGCCAGAGTCGATGATTTTAAAATATAGGGTATAGTTACCTGAGTTTTGGCGTGCATGACCCCTGTTGCAGGGTGACTCACGAATATATGCCTTGAACTCAGGAGAGCAAGATGATTAAGCAAGGCGACAGATTACCCTCTGTCGACATTACAGTGGTCAGTAATAACGAAAAGACCACCTTAGCTGCAGATGCATTTTTTGCCGACAAAAAAGCAGTGCTTTTTGCTGTACCCGGAGCCTTTACACCCACATGCTCCAATAGCCACTTACCAGGCTATATTGCTCTGGCCAAAGACTTTAAGGCCAGTGGAATCGATACCATTGCCTGCCTTTCGGTCAATGACGCTTTTGTCATGCAGGCCTGGAACAAGGATCAAGGTGCTGACGACATTACCATGATTGCTGATGGTGATGGCGCTTTGACCAAGGCTCTGGGTCTGGAAATGGAAACAGGGCATTTTGGCGGACTGAGATCCAGTCGCTACGCCATGATTATTGATCATGGTGAAATCACCCTGCTGAATGTTGAGCCACCCAAAACATTCGAAGTCAGCAAAGCTGAAACTCTGCTTGCGGCACTCTCCTGAAATCGCCGGGCGATCATACATCGTCCGGTTTATTAAAGCCATATTTTTTAAAAGGTTATTAACCGCTTTTACGATTTAAAAAGTTAATGTATTCACTGCCCCGTTAAATAAAAAGAGCAAAAAAAGCAAATCAAATAGCTCATGTCTACGAATTTCTAATTAATAAATTTATTAATTCTTAAAGTTATCCCGCCAAAGAGATTCATAATTTTTTAAGTCAGGTATATTATTTACTTATAGATTTCCCTCCACTTCACTGCTAGCATCCTTCCCACCTGATCAGGCCAACGCCTATTCACTTTTGATGAATAAGTTAATAACACCCTCTGAGTGAAATCATAATGAAAACAGCTTTTAGAAGTGCTGCTTTATTACTGGCTCTTGGCAGTCCTTTTGCTTTCTCTGCTGGACAGTCTTCTACTGAGGTTCTTGCACACAGCACAACCAGTTGGGACGGCACCCCACTGGAAGGTGTCAACCTGGAAAACCCTGAAGTCCGCGTACTGCGTATCGCTATCGCACCCAACTCCAGACTGCCTATCCACAAGCACCCGGTTATTAATGCTGGGTACCTGGTTAAAGGTGAGTTAACTGTGGTCCGTCTATCCGACGGTAAAAAGCTGGAAATGAAAGCCGGCGATGCTCTGGTCGAAATGGTTGATGAGTGGCATTACGGAGAAAACAAATCCGACGAGCCTGCAGAGATCGTTGTTGTTTATGCTGGCAATGAAGGTCAGGCGATTACTGTTAAAAAAGAAGAACAGTAATTCAATCACACTGAATAAAAAATCATCCCCCCGACCTGACATAACCATCGCAAAAGAAAGCTGATTTAATAGCTTTCAAATAAGGAAAGAGCCTTTAACAGACTCTTTCCTTTCTCCCCATTATAAGTTTTTATTTTTTATAAACTGGGTAACAACCCATCAGAAACAAATGCATTTAAACGACTACTGGTAATTAATTGCCCGGCCTTTTCAATATCTGGAGAGAAATAACGATCCTGATCATAGAAAGGCACATCCTTTCTTAAAAGCTTCATAACTTCCTGTAAAGGCTCTGAAGTCAGATAAGGCTTTCTTAAATCAACCCCCTGACCCGCGGCTAACAGCTCAATACCCAGAATAGAGCCGGTATTGGCGTTGATTTCTCTCAGCCTCCTGGCTCCATAAGTGGCCATAGACACATGATCTTCCTGATTGGCCGATGTAGGTAAGCTATCGGTTACGGATGGATGAGACAGACAACGATTTTCACTGGCCAGGGCAGCTGTTGTGTTATGAGCAATCATGAAGCCGGAATTGACACCACTGTTCTCAACCAGAAAAGGGGGTAAGCCACTCAGATGGTGATCCACCAGTAATGCCACCCTTCTTTCACTGATGGCACCGATTTCACAACTGGCCAGTGCCAATGCCTCAGCAGCCATTCCAACAGGTTCAGCATGAAAGTTCCCCCCGGAGAGCACTTCATTCTCCTGGGCAAATACCAGAGGGTTGTCCGAAACAGCGTTGGCCTCAATCTCCAGCAGTCGGGCAGCGTGACGAATCTGCTCAAGACAAGCCCCCATCACCTGTGGCTGGCAACGCAACGAATAAGGATCCTGAACTTTGTCACAATGCTCATGGGCATGCTCAATATCACTGTGATCCAATAGTGCCCGATAGGCTTCTGCCACATGAATCTGACCTGGCAGACCTCTGGCTTTGTGGATACGCTCGTCAAAGGGTTTTCTGCTGCCCATGGCAGCCTCAAGTGAAAGGCTACCCGCAACAATGGCCGACGCCATCAGATCTTCAGCACCAAAAAGCCCCTCAAGCGCAAATGCTGTGGAAGCTTGAGTACCATTGAGCAATGCCAGACCTTCTTTCGGGGCCAGACTAAGAGGTTCCAGCCCTGCTGCTGCCAGTGCTTCAGTCGCTGAAACTGTTTTCCCTCTAACTCTGGCAAAACCTTCACCCAGTAATAAACAGCTCATGTGTGCCAGAGGAGCCAGATCACCACTGGCACCTACCGAACCTTTTTCCGGAACACAGGGCAACACATGGGCATTGACCAGGGTAACCAGAGCATTGATCAATTCTGGCCTGACACCGGACATTCCTCTGGCCAGGCTGTTGATCTTCAACACCATCATCAAACGAACAGTGTTGTCTTTCATCCACTCCCCCACCCCGGTTGAATGGGAAAGCACAATACTGCTCTGAAGTTTTTCCAGATCGTCTTCAGCAATGCGAGTGCTGGCCAACATGCCAAAGCCGGTGTTTATACCATATACCGTCTTGTTATCACTGATGACCTGCTGAACACATTCAAGACTCTTCTGAATGGCTTCATAACAGCTTTGTTCGAGTTCAATTTTTACGGGTGACCGACTGAGTTCTCGCAACTGCTGAAGGGTCATTTCCCCTGGAGTAATGATCATCAAACGTCCTCCATGGGTAGATGGAGACCGTTTTCCTGAGCGCATTCTCTGGCTATATCATAACCAGCATCAGCGTGTCTCATAACACCGGTTCCCGGATCATTCCAGAGCACCCTGGAAAGCTTTTCCCTGGCCTGATCTGTACCGTCAGCAACAATCACCACACCCGCATGCTGACTGTACCCCATACCCACACCGCCACCATGATGCAGACTCACCCAGGTGGCACCTGATGCTGTATTCAGCAGTGCATTCAGTAATGGCCAGTCAGATACAGCATCACTGCCGTCTTTCATGCTTTCTGTTTCACGGTTGGGGCTGGCCACTGAGCCAGAATCCAGATGGTCTCGGCCAATTACCACTGGAGCCTTCAGTTCGCCACTGGCCACCATATCATTGAAAGCCATACCTAAGCGGGCTCTGTCTTTCAGACCAACCCAACAGATTCGAGCGGGCAACCCCTGAAACTCGATTCTTTCTCTAGCCATATCCAACCAGTTATGCAGGGAAGGATTGTCAGGGATCAACTCCTTAACCTTCTGGTCGGTTTTATAGATGTCTTGCGGATCTCCGGATAATGCCGCCCAACGGAAGGGTCCAATGCCCTGACAGAATAGCGGCCGGATATAGGCAGGAACAAAGCCCGGAAAATCAAAAGCATTCTCTACGCCTTCGTCTTTAGCCATCTGGCGAATGTTGTTTCCGTAATCCACCGTTGCTGCACCACTCTCCTGAAGCGCCAGCATCGCTTGAACCTGAACAGCCATGGATTGCTTGGCAGCTTTCACGACTTCCGACTCATTTTCCTGACGTTTCTGAGCTGCCTGCTCCATAGTCCAGCCTTGAGGCAGATAGCCATTCAGAGGATCATGTGCAGAGGTTTGATCTGTCACCACATCAGGAGTAACACCACGTGCTACCAGATCAGGAAAAATATCTGCAGCATTGCCCAGAAGACCCACGGAAACAGCACGACCTTCAGAATGAGCTTGCTCAATAATGGCCAGGGCTTCATCCAGAGTCCGGGCTTTTTCATCGAGATAACGGGTTTTCAGACGGAAATCGATTCTGGATTCATCCACTTCACAAGCCAGCATCGAGAAACCGGACATAGTGGCAGCCAAAGGTTGAGCCCCTCCCATGCCGCCAAGGCCGCCGGTCAGAATCCACTTGCCCGCAGCCTGGCCATCAAAATGTTTGCGAGCCATGGCGGCAAAAGTTTCATAGGTGCCCTGAACAATCCCCTGGGAGCCGATGTAGATCCATGAACCTGCAGTCATCTGGCCGTACATCATCAGCCCCTGACGATCCAGCTCGTTGAAATGCTCCCAGTTACCCCAGTGAGGTACCAGATTAGAGTTAGCTATCAGAACTCTGGGCGCACCTTCATGGGTTTTGAAAACGCCTACTGGCTTGCCTGACTGGACCAGCAGGGTTTCGTCCGGTTGCAGACTCTTGAGAGTTGAAACGATGCGGTCGTAGCACTCCCAGTTTCTGGCAGCCCTGCCTATTCCCCCATAAACGACGAGGCTCTGAGGGTGCTCTGCCACCTCAGGGTCCAGGTTGTTCATTAACATTCTAAGAGGAGCTTCGACCTGCCAGTTGCAGGTAGAAAGATCAGTACCCCGTGGTGCACGGACAGTACGTTGAGGATCAAACCGATTGCCTTGACTCATGAAAGGGTTACCTCACGATGCCTATAGCTAAATGAGCGCCAGTGAAATCACTTAATTCTTTTGGAAGTCATGATTCACAGACAGCTGTGATGTTTGATAAGGCCTGCACTCGATGATGAGTAACAAACCCGATTTTTATTGTTCTACTGACCCAGTGTACCGGGTGACAGTTTGGATTTGGAAGCCTGAAAGATAGTCAGACTTCCGGAAGGAACTCTATCACAGGGTTTTGAAGCTGTTTACCCTCTTTTCATTGGACTGAAGAGTACCTTCAGACTTCTTTGATCTAGCAGGGCAGACATTGACAAAGGCTAGAGGTAGCATAGAGTGACAGCATTTTTTTCCGCGAACATTCAATAATTCAAGATTGCTCACCCTCAAAAGGGGTGAAAGATTGTGCAGTCAACCCTGGCTGTAAATACACTCTCGGAACGCTCTATGACAAAAATAACGGGCAACTGTGACCTACTGATCAACAATGTCCATCTCGCCACCATGGACCCTGATGTTGATAGCCATTACGGTGAAATCCTTAACGCCGCTGTCGTCATTCATGAAGGTATTATCCAATGGCTAGGGTCTTCTGATCAGCTGCCTGACAACCTTCAGCCTGAGAAAACCATCAATGGACAAGGGCAATGGCTAACTCCCGGTCTGATCGACTGCCATACCCATCTGGTTTATGCCGGAGATCGCTCCCGAGAATTTGAGCAAAGACTGGAGGGCGTCAGCTACAGCGAAATTGCCCGACAGGGTGGCGGTATCATGTCAACGGTCAATGCCACTCGCCAATGCAGTCTCGATCAACTGATTGAACAATCCCGACCCCGTCTTGAAGCCCTTATTAGTGAAGGTGTGACAACCGTAGAGATCAAATCCGGTTATGGTCTCAACCTGGAAACAGAACTGAAAATCTTAAAAGCAGCCAGAGAGCTCGAACAACAATACCCGGTCAGAATTGAGAAAACGTTTCTGGGCGCTCACACTCTACCTCCCGAATATTCTGGCAAGGCGGACGAATACATCCAGACAGTCTGTGAAGAAATGCTTCCGGTTGTAGCTGAAGAAAAACTGGCATCAAGTGTGGATGTCTTCTGTGAAAACATTGCATTCAATCTGCAGCAAACGGAGCAAGTTTTCCAGAAAGCCAAGAATCTCGGCCTCAGGGTCAAGCTACATGCGGAACAGCTTTCCGACAGCCAGGGCACACAACTGGCGACCCGCTACAAGGCTCTCTCTGTCGATCATCTGGAATATCTGGGAGACGAAGGAGTGAATGCACTGGAGAACAGCACAACAGTTGCTACATTATTGCCAGGGGCTTTTTATTTTCTCAGGGAAACCCGGCTCCCACCGATCGATAAACTGCGCGCGTCAGGTATCCCCATGGCTCTGGCAACGGATCTAAATCCCGGTACTTCTCCTCTGGCATCTTTACGACTGATGATGAATATGGGTTGCACCCTGTTCGGCTTAACCCCTTCTGAGGCACTGGCAGGCGTCACCCGTAACGCCGCCAGAGCAGTCGGCCTTCAGGACAAAATGGGGATAATCAGAGCAGGCTACCAGGCAGATCTGGCGCTCTGGCCTGTTCAAAACCCGGCGTCACTGGCAGCCACTCTCAATGGCGAGAAACCTTCACTCACTGTGTTTGAGGGTAGAGTGCTTCAGAGTATGACAAGATCAATGAACCGCTGAGAAAACCGAGTCACTGAAATCGAACAACCCGGGAGACAGGCGGAGAGTGGGCAGCGCCAACACTATTCTCAGCCATCCCCTAAAGAAGAGTGCCCACTTCCCATGTCTGAGTTAAAACCTGTAGAACCCAACATCTGGACCGGTCGGGTTGACCATGATGGTGAGCCACGATTGACACAACGCTGGCATCAGAAAATCAAACCTTACTCAGAACACTCGGGCTCCCGAGGTCTGGCTCTGTTGGGACTGGCCTGTGATGAAGGCGTCAGGCGAAATCATGGCAGGATGGGAGCAGCCAAAGGCCCTGACCTGATTAGAAAGTGCCTTGCCAACCTTCCCTGGAACCGGGAGGACACACTCTTTGACCTGGGTAATGTCACCTGTGAAGATGGCGACCTCGAGTCGGCCCAGAGCAAGTTCAGCCAAACTCTGGTGAAAACACTTCAGGATGGCATGTTACCCGTGGGTCTGGGCGGTGGGCACGAAATAGCCTGGGGCAGTTTCAAGGGGTTGGCAGATTATCTGATTCAGGATCACAAAACCCCTAAAGGCCTGAATATTGGCATCATCAATTTTGACGCTCATTTTGACCTGAGAAAGCCGGAAAAAGGTGCCAGCTCAGGTACGCCCTTCTGGCAGGTGGCACAGTTCTGCGAACACCAGAACCTGGACTTCCACTACATGTGTCTGGGGATCAGTCGCAGCAGTAATACCCAGGCGCTGTTTGATCGGGCAGATGAACTTAACGCGGCTTATATCACTGACGATCAGGTGCACAGAGACAATCTGGATTTTCTGATTGAAGAACTGACTTGCTTTACCTCTATGGTCGATCACGTCTATCTGACCATTGACCTTGATGTTTTCCCTTCTTATCAGGCTCCCGGTGTCAGTGCCCCGGCCGTAAAGGGTATCCCCCTGGAAATAGCTGCCACTCTTCTTCAGACCATTAAGGAGAGTGCAAAAGTCAGAGTCATGGATATTGCCGAATACAACCCTGAATACGACCATGACCTGCGCACAGCACGACTGGCAGCCTGGCTTGTTCACCAGTTAACCGATCAGTCTGAACCCTGAGCAAAAAACTTTGGCGGCATAATGAATGATGCGATGAGTCCCTAAAAGATGACTGAACCTTAACAGTATTGAAACATTGTGCGAGAATCGGGACTCTTCGATAAAGATTATATGAGCGCACAATGGAGAAACCCCGTCGTATTTGGGTGACCACGTTACTTTTTTCGCTGACGTTTCTGGCTATGGTCACCCTTGTCCCCTGGTACGGTTTCACTCACGGCTTCGAGCTGCGTGAATGGATCGTTGCCGGATTGATCCTCATGTTTAACGGCACTGCCATTACGGCGGGCTACCACCGTCTATGGTCCCACAAAGCTTATCAGGCACACTGGTCGCTGAGACTCTGGTTTGCCCTTTGGGGTGCCATGGCGACCCAGAACAGCATCATGAACTGGGCATCGGGCCATCGTCGCCATCACGCCTTTGTGGATGACTACGATAAAGACCCCTACTCCGCCAGCCGTGGTTTCTGGTTCTCTCACATTGGCTGGATGCTGCGTGACTATGCCCCTAAAGCGGGTGATTTATCCAATATCAAGGACCTGCAAAGAGACCCCATTGTCACCTGGCAGCAAAAATACTACGTCCCCCTGGTACTGCTGATGAATATCGGGGTGCCTGCCCTGATTGGCTTCATGATGGGTGATGTTGTCGCCATGCTGCTTCTCGGTGGCGTGCTACGTCTGGTACTGAGCCACCACTTTACCTTCTTCATTAACTCACTGGCCCATATCTGGGGCAAGCGTCCCTACACAGACAAGAACACTGCCCGCGACAATGGCTTCCTGGCTCTGGTCACCTGGGGCGAGGGTTACCACAATTACCATCACATTTTTCAGTATGACTATCGCAACGGCATTCGTTGGTGGCAGTTTGATCCCACCAAATGGTTGATTTACGGCTGCTCCAAGATCGGTCTGACGGGTAGTCTCAAGCGTGTCAGTGACTATCGTATTGAAAAAGCCCGGATCGACATGCAGTACAAATACGCCAGCCAGAAACTGACTTGCCAGATTGCCCTGCAAAAGCTGGAAGAACAGTATGAACTGGTCAGCAGCACCTGGCATGACTGGTACAAGCTGCGTCAACAATGGGTTGAGCACAAGACTGAAGAACTGAAACAGAACTGGGAAAACTCAGACCTGCACAAACAGTATGAAGAAATGAAATTTTCAATGCAGGAACAACAGAAGCGCTGGCAACTGGCCAGAGCGGGTCTTCTGACCTGATAGAAACACCTTTCCAACTCAGGGTATAAGTCCAAAGACTTATACCCTGCCCCCTTGCCTCAATCGTCTGGACGATCGGATACCACTTCACCAGTGTCCGGATTCACTTTCAGCTCTCTTTTTTCATCGCCCTTGTAAGCTTCTACCTCCCATAACCCATCATCCATGGATATATCTACAATGGGTCGATACCCTTGGTCTTCAAGCATTTTGATGATCTGGGACAGAGGCTTACCCACAATTTGAGGGGGCTTGGCAAAAGAGGAGGAACAAAATGCCATGATCATGGCCACAAAAAACACAGAGAAAGCCTTAGGTTTCATCGTACTCTCCACTGACAACAATACATCCAGAGAAAAACAAAACTCACATAACGATACCAGCTTAGCAGGGTTGCCTGCTGTTCAGGATTAAGTCTGAAACAGAAGCGCTAACAAACCTTGCTTGTTATTTAGCAACGGCTTTCTGCCTGCCGAACAAAGGCATAAGCACCGACGAAATGATCCAGGAAAATAACAAAACACCTGCCATTAACGTGGCCACATTTTGTGAAGAATCATAAAACATAGCTACCAATGCACTGCCCAGTGTGTCACACATCAAGTGCAGAAAAATTTGGCCACTGTTTGCCACCCCGGCCCTGTCAGCATTCAAGTAAACGACAGCCACACGATTACTGGTACTGAAAATGCCATTGGCGATCAACAAAACCGACATAGGTATCACCCATGCCAGAAGACTTTCTGGCCAGAGATAAACACAAGCCAGAAGCACAATGCTGCAGCCAATCAATGACCGATAGCTGAATACCATCATACTCTCAACCGGATAATGCTCCACCAGCTTTCCTGTGACAACACTGGCAATAAACTGCAGAAAGCACTTTATTCCGTACAGATAACCAAACATCACTGTGCTTAAGCCAAAGTAATGCATATAAAGAAAGGCTGAAGAAGTCATATAAACAGCAAAGGCGCCATTGACTGTGGCGCCTTGAATCAATAGCTGCCGGTTTCGGGGCTCTTTGATCAGATCAATGTATTGGATTATCCAGGTCGGATGCTCTTTTCTGTTTTTGGGAGATAATGTTTCCGGCAGAAAGGGCACAAACAACACGATCAGAATCAGGCTATAGGCTGCTTCTATATAAAACTGCATAGACCAGCCAAAGTGATCATATACATGAGCACCTAACGTGGGTCCCAAGACAGTGGCTCCAATATAAATCGCAGCTGAGATAGCCATCATTCGCATGGCTGCAGGCCCATCCAGAACATCCCTGATCATGGGATAAGCCACGGCAAAGCAAGTGGCCAGACCAATGCCCTGAACACCTTTACCCATCAATAATATTTGCAGGGAGTCCGTCTGACTGAGAATCAGACAGGCAACAACATTGATGAACAGTCCCGTAATCAAAATCGGTTTGCGACCATAACGATCTGAGAGAGGGCCTATGACCAAAAGGGAAGCCATAGCTGTCATCATCAAAAAAGTCATTGACAGTTTGGCCACGGATGGAGGGATCCCCAGCGTTTTTGCCATGCCTGGCAAAGCCGGTAAATAGAAGGTATAGGCCAAAGAAGGAATCGCAATAATAAGACTGACAACGACACAAGAAAGCTGGTTGTCACCAAAGTTCCACTTCAAAGCATAACCTCGAACAGCAAATATTTGGGATTTTCGGGGCAGCCAAGAGCCGACTGATCAGACACATGCTAATACTAGTTATGTCTTTGAAATTCGCTCTATTTTAAAAATAAGGCTTAAACAGAAAATAAAATAAATATTCACACTCAAAGGATGACGCAGACTGGTCTAATCTGGAGTGTTCATAAATATAAATTTTTTAGCGGATTGGCAGCCTGCATAGGCAACAAATAGCAATGTCTGGAAACGAAGCCAAAGCACCTCTTGTAGCAAGACATCAATAAATAACGACAGTACTGACAAAAAACGCATTGACTAGAGTATTTCCGGTATCTACGGCACGTCTCGGAAAGAGCACGATTAATGCGCTCTTCCTTAGACTGTTCCTGATTCGCAGTGTCTGGAACAAAAGCCCCATATTTATGATGCTGGTTATTCTCGCCTTATCTGTAAGTCAACCGGCCTTGGGCAGCCTTCTGGAAAATGTCGAGCAAGTCAAAAAATATGAAATTTTCTTCCAGATGCTAGGCCAACTCAATCAAGGCCGAAGGGATCTTCTAGCGTCTAGAAACAGCTACTGGCGCGTCCATATATTACGCTCCCCTGCAGATCAAACAGAATATATGCTCATAGACCCTGAACTGAGTTCAACCCCGGCAGGAACCCCTCTAGGTGCATCCCCGGTACCTCCTGGCACACCTGAGACTCATCCCTTCCCGCATGTCACCCCCATACCGGCAGCCAGCCCCTTTTACTCTTCCTGGAGTATTGATTTCCAGAGTCAATCTCTGAAGGCCGGTCCTACATTCCAGAGAATGAGAAACGGGGCCTTCAAACAACTGGGGCCAGGCAACAATCCCTTTACTTTCACTCCGGACGAAGAAATTATACTCAGTGTCAGAATGAGAGTACAAAACCATAAAAACGGAGAAGTCAGGCCCAAACAAAGAACCTTTATTCTCGTGCCTAACCCTCCTGCCACATTCCTCGGCCAACAAAAGAAATCTAATCAGACTTTTTTCTGCCACTACATCAACAGTCAGAACGCCACCTATGAAGTCTGCGTGGAATTCGAGACCCTCGATGACGAAAAGAGTATCCATGATCTTAGATCGGCCAGTCACTTTTATAGCTCAGATCAAGCTTATTCAAGTCCTATAGAAAAGGAGCTGTCCGGATACTCATTTGGCTTTTCGCTTTCAGATGAGAATTATCAGGATTTCCTGGAAACCTTTGAGAAGAATGTTCAGGGTGAGTTCTTGAATGTTCAGGATGGCATGAGTGTAGATGTCTCAGGGAAGTACAAATCCTTTACTCATGCCTTTGCAAGGGTAATAGGCAGGGGCCAGTTTTCTGTAGTCTTCGCTCTGGATAATGTCTTGCCAGGCCTCGCTCTCAGACGCTTCCCCGGCTACTTGAACAGACGAGATGCCGATAACTTTCTGCTAACCCATGAAGCAGCCCTAACCCTATACAAGGAGCTGGGCGTCAACCTGGAGCCTACCAGACTGTTAAGAGTTAAAGCCAGAGAGGGCGAAGGGTATACCATCTACATGATCCAGCGTCATCTCAGAAAAGATGAACTGGCCGAGACTTTCATTGAAGGTTTGCTTGATTTTGGCCCCACTGAACTTGCCATGTCGATCAAATCCAGAGGAAGGAACGGTGAAGTCCATAATATGGGATATGCAGAAGCGGTGAGTCGAATTCTCCATGCTGTTATCGCTGCAATTTATAACAATCTGGAAAAACTGGGTAACGAAGATTGTGCTCACAGAATTTGCTGCGATGCCAAGCCTGATAACTTTGCCGTCGGTTTTTCATACCGCAAAGAGTGGAAAAGAAATGATCTCTACCTTCGGGACGTGATTACCCAGGCTGATCTGACAGACTTTCATCCCTGCTCACTGGTGTTATTCGATCAACTGCTGTTCGATGGTGGCCCCGAAGCCGCTATGCTCACTCATATTCTGGGCTACAACCCCTACCAGGTTTATCAAGAGAAAATTAAAAACTGGGCTGATGCCAAAAAACTGGTGGTAAAATCCTTGGCCAATATTGCCTATCATGCAGGGGATATGGCCCATGAGATCATGCCGGAACTGGTGGACCGAACGCGCCTGATGCTAGTGGATGAGTGGCAATCCAACCCGGAACTGAACCGACGTTATATAGACTACCTGAGTAACAGTCCCATTCAAGCAGATGCCAGTAAACTGCCGCTGGAGCGTTTATTCTTTGACCCCAATGACATTACAGCGGAAAGTGTGATCCAGTATCGGAACAACAGCTCCAGAAACAATCTCAAGTTAAAGCTGCACCACTACCTTCTTAAACTGGCCAGAGAGATGAGGCCGGATCAGTTTCATCACCAGCTCTATCTACCGGTAGATTATCAACAAGATTGGTGGCTGCGAGTCGTGGACAAGAAATATCGGGGGGCTTTTACAGAAGCTCTTGAGAACCGTTTCTCCGAGCTGGAAGCTGTCCAGGTTACTGATAGCGAGACCAGTAATGCTGCCAGCCTCTCATTAAGAACTTTGGTGGACTCAGTGGCCAGCAACCAGGCCCTCGTAGAAGAGGGAAAACTAAGAAGATTGCTTAACTGGCATGTAGTCGCTGGAACGATTCCCGTTCATGACACTGAACGAAAAAAAAAGCATGAGCGAGAATTAAAAAAAATCGAAAGAGACCACCTGATTCGAAGAGTTAATCGCTATTACCTGGAACGTCTAACCAGCCTCCGCATGAATCCCTGGCCGGGCCTACCCAATGAAGAGTTATATGATGCTCATCCAGCCGGTGCTAACGAGATTATTGAAGACAGCCTGGAGACCTTCAAATTGGGGGGCAGAAAATTACAGCAGCTGTTCTGGCTTCACCTGATGACCCAGTATCAGGCCCCCCTGTCAGAGGATGACCAGAAACAGGTTGATGACATTAGAAAGGACGAATGGACCAAACAGGTCAACAATAAATATTCAGATAAAATCAGCACAACCCTGACCAGGATATTAGGGCAAAAGCCTTTCAATGAAAAAGTATCTCAGTTGAGTAGTGATCCCGTGCTTGAAATACTGGCCAGGGAAATCCTGTCTGATACGACTATCCCATTATTTCCCAACGAAAGACCCCTTTCTTCTGAACAGGATGCTCAGGATTCGAACCTCGATGAACCTGACAGTTCTCCCACACCACAGAATCACAGAAAAAGAAGCAGCACCTCTACCAGCCTTCAATCACCATTTGTGGAGCTGACCCTGCCAGCCTCCGGCAATGAATTGCTGCAAACCGGCTACTCTTCCGGCACCCTCACCCGAAAAAGCCTTACCGACCTAATGAGAAAATGGGGTCTTCACCCCATGGACATTATCCAGGCCGAAGCCACTACCTTTCCGGAAGCCTATAGCAAACTCAAATCACAGAGCTGGGCCAAGGCTCTGGATAGTCTGAGTACCCTCTTTCCTGTTTCTTCTGTTTACCCATTACCCGAAACAGTCAGGTTGCGCTTTCAAGCCGGGACCTATGAGCGTCACTATCTTGCCAGAGAACTTCGTCTGATCCCCAGCCATGATAAAGTCCAGTTTCCAAGCTATACCCATAGAGACACTCTGATACAGGCGATAAAAGAAGTCATGGAGCATCGTAATACCAGTCGTGAATCCAAACCTCTGGTGATCATTGACCTCACATCTTCGGTCGATGAAATGATATCAGGTGCCGCTTACCATACTTCCCCTCCTCCCTCCCGCCCCAGAATCATTCTGATTCATTCAAGCCCGCATCAGGGAACCCAGGGTGAGTACAGCCGTGTGGAACAGTTAAGCATTACCACTGAACAGTTAAACCAATGGATTAGTGAAAACAGAAATTATGATTACCTGCTCAGGGTTTTACGTATCCGCAATGAAGATCAATGGTTCACTCTGAAACTGCCAGAATCCGTTAAAACGAAAAAAGAAAAAAGAAACACGACACCTGACAGTCAGGATTTGCTGGATGAGCCGTCAGCTTCCCAATCGGCACTTCAGCCCCCCCCGCCCAAGCGACTCAAACTGGAAAGCCTTGCTCTGCAGCCTTGGGAGCAACAGGAACTGGAGCATCAGGGAGTAAGGGAGCTATCACAAGAAGAATTGGACCGGCTCAGAGCCCATCAAGCAGCAGCACAAGCTAACCTGCAACAAGCAGAGCAGCAAGCCATCAGAGATCTGAGAGCACAATGGTGCCATATTGTTCCCGTAGCAGGGGATCATTTCTGCCTCTATAACAGTTTGGTTCACCTGCTCAACATGAGGCCGGAAAGTGCCAAAAAACTGATTGATCAAATCATTGATCTACTGAGACATCTGATACGAAACACGCCTTATAGCAGAAGTGGCATTCATGGCCACGTCTTTGGAGGCTTGTTCAGGAACATCGTTTTTCTGGCATTAAAAAACAGCACAGTAAGAGGTCATCTTCTGTTCCAGCTCAGAAATTTACTCGACAATGCATCTGACCAGCTGAGATGGCTTCTTAAAAGACTCTTGAGTAACCTTCCTGCCCGCCTTTTGGGACAACTGCCAGTTGACTACAACCAGATCCTGGATAACATCGATCAAATGGACAATGAGGAACTCTGGTCCATTTTGAATCAGTTGATCATCCATGCCGGTAATAATACGGCTCTGGACCTGTTGCTGGCCAACGTGATCAACCACCTGGCAGCACTGGCAGGTGAAGACCAGCACCTGGCATTAATCAATGATCTGGTCGAGAATCTGGGCCAGCAATGGCAAAATGAAGGACCGATACTGACGCCTCATATGTTGTTCCTTGGACTAGGCGCCCAAGCCCTGAACAACCTTTTAGAAAACCCCACGCAGGCTGGCTTCCAAATGTTGCAGGGCCTTATGCCTCTCCAGCCAGGACAAGATATGTGGGGGGATAACAATCTGATTGAGCACCTGTTGATGCCTTTGCTGCAAGCCGCAAATACACCCTTGAACGTGATGATAGTTGCCCCAGCCATTCACAACCCAGAGAACCCGCTGGGCGCCATGTTTATCCCGGCGATGGCGGGCAACCCTACTCTGGGTGTTGTACCTCAACCCACCAATAATCATCAGCAGATCATGGAATGGCTTAATGACCCAGATACTTTGACACTGTTTCATGGCAATCTTCATGCTCCCCTGCTTCCCCAGAATATGATGAATGCAGGGACACACTGGGAACCTGTTGTGCCACAACAACCGCCAGCATTAGCCCCAACAGCGAACATCCAGCCCCCCATGCCCCAGCTCATTCCTGTAACAACAGAAGCAACGGGTCCCCCCTCTGGAGAACAGCCAGTAGTACCAAACATTGTCATAAAAACTGAGCCTGAATCTCCACCTCCTCCGCCCACGGCAGTTGGCTTTCCCTCTGACAGTGATGGCATGGAAATATCAGTGGATAACCTGCCCTTGGACTTTGGAAATTTACTGGCGACATTACCCCCCATCAGTGCAGAGGATCTGCAAAAACTGTTGAAACAAGACTCCAATGAGGTTGAAGCCGGACTGGAGGCTTTCAGTCAGTGTATTCAACACACATTAGGGATACCCTGCACCCGGCTTGAGGCGGCTTACTGGATGCGCTGGCTGGGGATTATTCTGATTCTGGTCCTCAGTAATTTCCCAGGCAGTTGATACTTCTGAAGCATTTGCTCAGCAAAGCGTTAGCAACTTTACCACCCTTGGCTATTCTGTACAGGTTGTTAGGATTTGTGCTTGAGGCAGGGCGTGGTCAAACCCTCTATTCGAAAAAAAATCATTCTGTTCACAGTGGTGCCTGTCACGCTCTTCTATAACCTGCTGAGTGCACTGCATATATACACCTCATTCAAGGAATCCTCCCATGAAATAGAAATCCAGATGCGCAATAACGTCGTGCACTTTGCCCGTACTCTGGATGCTTACACCCAGGAGATCATGTCCCAGGCCAAAGCCCAGACCCAGCTGCTGCAAGCAAAAAAATACCCGGCCTACCCCTTGCTGCACAGCATTCTTGCCTCCAGCCCTTTTCTTACAAGGGTCTGCTGGATAGACCTTCACCACACATCGGGTTCTGTCTGTATTTATCAGCGAAAAGGTAAAGTCGAACCGGTCAAGCTCTCTGATCAGCCCCCCACAGAACTGGGTAAAAGCTGGCAACAGATAAAAAAATCCAACGAGTTCTGGAGCAAGCTGTACAGAGATTCCAAAACCGGTAAGAGGCTGGTCAGTTTCATCGTACCAGGTCAATCACCCGATACTGGACACTTACTCAAACTGGATGTCGATATCAACCGGATGGTTCATGATGTTATTAATCCGAGAATGTTTGAAGGAAGGAACATCGGAATCAACCTCTGGAAGTTCAATATGGTGGATCGCAGTGGCGATTATCTCTACAGCGACAGTGTTCAAGCCAATCGCTTTGGCCATAAAAACCTGCGACAAACCGGTGAGGTCTACGGTATTGAAGGCTTTGGTGACCAGATAGAGCAATGGATTGATTCAGGCCGTGCTGAAACCTTCCGGGCCTGGATACCCAACCCTCAATACCAGAAAGAATACTGGTTCTTTGGAGCCCCAGTCGCGTCCTCTCAATGGTGGCTTTACACTTCCGTCAGCCGTCAACACGCTCTCCAGGGAGTGCTTGATATAGCTCTGGTGGATATCGCCATCATGCTGATTTCACTGCTGCTCATTCTGGGCGGCATCTGGTATGCCTCCAAAAAGATCACCCTCCCTTTGATAAAGCTGAAGTCCTGCATGGACACTTTTATAGAGCACCATCAGCTGGTTGAGATACCCGACACCCGGTCCCGTGATGAGGCCGGATCACTGGCACGATCGTTCGTCAAGCTAACCCAATGGCTGGAAGCCCGAGACAAAGCCCTGGATCAAGCCAGAGCCAATAATATGGGGCATATTGTCCAGGGACTGAAAGGTCGTTACTTTTACTTCCAACTGGACACCGAAGGTCAGATTGTCCATGTCAGCCGCTCGGTAGAGTCCGTACTGGGCTACAGTCGTGAATCGTTTACCGGCCCATTTGAAAACTTTCTCAGTAAAGACCCGGATAACCGCAATTTTCAAAGCAACTTTGAAAAAGTCGTCAGAGGAGAAACGGTAGAAGCCTTTGAGCTGGACATACAGAACAGGCAGGGCCAGTCCCGAAGGATTGAACTGTTCTGGAGTGCCATGACCTCAGGCTCACAGAAAGTCATTGAGGGACTGGCTAATGATGTGACGGAAAGAGTCAGCGATACTCTCAAATTCAAGGCACTTCTGGACTCAGCACCCGACGCGATGATTATCCTGAATCCCGACGGCATTATTGTCATGGTAAACTCCAGAGCGGTTGAGCTACTGGGTTTCCCGAGGGAAGAGCTCATCAATATGCCTCTGTCACTGCTGGTTCCTCCCCAATCCCGTGAACAGCACCCTCTTCTGAGCCCACTGATTGAAAGAGCCTGGAAACAAACGCGCTTGTTCCGTCAGGAAACAGAAGCAGTAGACCGATTGGGCAGAACCTTTCCTGCGGAACTCACGAGCAATCCACTAATAACCCGCGACGGTGTCCTTATATCTGTGGTTATCAGGGATATCACCGAGAGAAAGCAGATTGAGCAGGCATTACTGACCGCTCATGACGAAGCCATTACAGCCAGTCGTTCAAAGAGTCTGTTCCTGTCCTGCATGAGTCATGAATTGCGAACGCCACTCAATGGCGTTATCGGTTATGCACAGGTATTGCAGCGATCAGGCGGCCTCAATCCCGGCCAACATCAGAAACTGGCAATTCTTGAACGGTGCGGTCAACACCTGCTGACATTAATCAACGACATTCTTGATCTGACAAAAATAGAGACTCAGGGCGTGGAGCTGCATCCCGTACCCGTAGACATCAGACAATTGCTTCAGGAAACTCGAGAGCTCTTCGTACCAAGAGCAGAACATAAAGCCTTGCAATTGAACCTGAGCATTGATGAAGATGTACCGGATTGGGTTGAAGTGGATGAGGTAAAACTGAGGCAGATCCTAACCAACCTTTTAGGGAATGCCATCAAGTACACTGAAGAAGGCAAGGTAGAGATCCAGGTCAAAGCCGGAGTTGAGCGAATCAGTTTCTCAGTAATGGACACCGGAGTGGGCATTGATCCGGATAACTTTGACATTATTTTTGATCCGTTCAGACAATTGGATGAAGGCCTCAAATCGGGAGGAACCGGCCTGGGTCTGGCCATCAGTCGTCACCTGGTCAAAGCAATGGGTGATGATCTGGAAGTCAGAAGCCATCCGGGTGAAGGCAGCTGTTTTACATTCTCTATTCCCCTGAAAGAAGCCCCGGCATTGGACTCAGACAACATCTTCTCTTCAGATCAGGTGGAACTCATTCTCCCTGAAGATCAGACTTATAACGTTCTTATTGTTGATGATTTGGAGATTAACAGGGATCTTCTCAAAGTGATTATGGAGGAAGCCGGATTCAACACCCTGGAAGCATGCGACGGTCTGGAAGCTCTGGCTTGTCTGGAAGCAAGCAAGCCAGAACTGGTTATGATGGACATTAGAATGCCCAGGATGGATGGCATAGAGGCATTGAAGCACATTCGTTTAAACCCCGAGCTTAAAAACCTGAAAGTCATAGCGGTCACTGCCAGTGCAGGCTCCGATATAAAAACACGCCTGAAGCAAAAAGGCTTTGATGGCGTTCTGGCCAAACCTTTCAGAGTCAACTATTTGCTGCAGGTGGTCGCCAGTCTATTGAACCTGAGTATTAAAGAATCACCTGCGACCGCAGAAAAGGCAGAGCCTTCTGAGTTGCCACTACTGGATGAAATGCACAAGAAAGCCTTATTGAGACGAGTCTCACAGGTACTGGAATTTGGAGACATCCAGGAACTGACATCCATCACCGAAGAGTTTAAAGAAGCAGAAATGCAGGCCTACTGCCAATACCTCATCCAGATTGCCGAAGCTTGCGATATGGATGAACTGGAAAAATTCTACGAACAACTGAAAAAACAGTCGGACAAAAACACAGTGTAAGCTCACTCCTCGATCAGTGACCTTTCATCAGTTGGTTTCGTTTATGGGAAACGGGCTTATACCGCTACAACAGAGACTTTGATTAACCTATACTGCAGCAATAATTTTACCCATCGAGTAATCAATGAGTTCAACCATTAATATTGAGGAAATTCAGGCCAAGCTGACCCTCAGCCTGAAAGACATCTACCCTCTGGCCCTGAATGCGGATGAGCAGCTGGAGTTGCTGAAAAAAGAAGAGAAAGGTAAGTTTGCAGCCATTTTCCAGAAAGACTCCGGGTTTGGTGTTTCGGAAAATCGCTTCCTTCCCTACCTGATTGAACTGAATGACGAGATTCAGAGCCTGCCCATTATGGAGCCTGAAAATCAGAAGGTTAAAATTCAGGGCATTCTGAAAAAGATCAAAATGATGCATGAGGTGCTGGCCAAATTTCACAGCATCAAAGACGAAACGCTGCACTAACCCGGAAAATTCATAAAGTCGCTTTCAACAGGTTCAAGGCCGAAAAAATAGCAGAGCGAGAAGCTCGACACTTTATGAAATTTCCGGGCTGAGGATTTGTCTCGAAATATCTTCCTGATTTACATACGGATTCCGTTCACCCTGAGCTTGTCGAAGGGTCGTGGTGTTAGGCTTCGACAGGCTCAGCCCGAACGGGTTTTGAGAGGGTTTCAACAAGGAAGTTGTTTCAAACTATTCCTTAGCAGGAGGCTGTAATGCCCCTTCTTTTTAGATTTTATAATGAGAATAATAATTCATGACTGATGCCATTAAGGGCTATCATGCTCACCTCTATTACAACGAAGAAACCTTCAATCTCGCTGAAGACGTGATCTTTCAGGCAAGTAAGCTCTTTAACGTTGACGTGGGCAGAATGCACAAGAAACCCGTTGGACCTCACCCAGTGTGGAGCTGCCAACTGGCTTTTGATAATGATGAGTTTGCCAAAGTCATCCCCTGGCTGGCACTCAACCGTAAAGACCTGACTGTTTTTATTCACCCACTGACAGGCGATGATTTGAAGGACCATACCGATTATGCAATCTGGATGGGAAGCATTGAACCTTTAAACCTTGGACTGTTTCAGTAAACAGGAAAAACCGGCAGTCTCATGCACTCGGCAAGGGAATGATTTCCCTTGCAAATTGCGGTCGCCAAGGTAATATACGGCCAAGTCAGCGGGGTACTTCTTCACCCCCAGAACAAAGTCGGAGCGTAGCGCAGCCTGGTAGCGCACCACAATGGGGTTGTGGGGGTCGGAGGTTCAAATCCTCTCGCTCCGACCAGTATTTTAGTTTCAAAATCATTTCTTACTTAAACGCTATCACCTTTTCAGAAACAGCATATTTTCGTATTACTTTTCTTTAAGCTCACTTTTTCTGTTAATTGAAATAAAATAATCCTACTGCCTTAAGTGTTTTTCCTGCCCTAATGGGTTATTACAAGCAAAGCCAGTGTCCTGAATCCGTTTTGTTCACAATTCTTCCAGCGTTACTATTCTGATACAGTTATTAATAAGTTAAGGTTTCGCATAACTAATTCTTCATCCTTCCAGGTGTTATGAACTCAGGTCAAGCAATCCCTTAAAATCACAGCCTTCACGCACTTTTCTATAACCGTTTGTCTGAAAGCCTTAAATATGGCATTTGGAAACGCCCTTATATACAACGCTACATGAATACTTTTAAAAAGCTCATCTCACTATTTATTTTCTCATTGGTTTTTACCACCTCAACACAAGCTGAATGGAAGGTCGATGTCGGTTCAGACAGTGTGACTGCAGGTACGGTAAAAGCAGGCTCAGGAATCATGATCACGACCTCTCAGGAAGCCGGAGTGGAACTGGTTATAGTAGGAAAAATGCCTTCCCTTCACCTCGCCTATGAACTGGTGACTTTTACAGTAGATGGGCAGTCTCACCAGATGTACATGAAAGCCTCAAAGCTTCCCGATGGCTTTGTAATGCTCAGGGATGATATTGATGTCAATTACAAGCCTGAAGATGCTTATTTACTTGGGGCTCTGATGACCGGAAATAATGTGACGTTTGCAATTGACCCTTATCAATTCACTCACTCATTGCAAGGAAGCAAGCGAGCAGTGCTTGAATCACTTGAAATTTCCATGACCCAGTTCTAATCATGACCACTGGGGACTAAAGCAATAACTCATCATCCCATTCTTATAGTTTCTTGACGTAGCGGGTAATTCCGGAGCTGTCACCACTCGACATTAGTGACAGCTCTGTAAAGGACAGACAACTTTGTTCGCGCTAATACTCTCTCAAGATAGGATCAGATCATCAGTTACTGTCCAGATAACACTTCAAACATTCAATAAAATAATCAACGTTTTGCCGATTAAACACCACTGGTGGCTTGATCTTCATAACATTGTTGAGAGGACCGTCCAGACTTAGAAGAATATGACTTTTCTTCATATACTCTATTAACGCTTGAGCCTGTTCCGTGGCTGGCGTCAGCGCTTCATCCAAAACCAGCTCTAGGCCTATAAATAACCCAAGCCCCCGGACATCGCCTATCAACGGATAGTCTTTCTGCAATGCTTTTAACTTAGTGAGAAGGTATTCGCCGGTATCAATAGCATTCTGCTTCAGGTTTCCTTTCTCAATCGTATCCAGGACCGATTTTCCTATAGCGCAGGAAACCGGATTGCCTCCGAAAGTATTAAAGTATTCCATCCCTGTGACAAAAGCATCAGCAACCGCTCTTGTTGTGACCACAGCTCCCATTGGATGACCGTTGGCGATGGGTTTGCCCAATGTCACAATGTCTGGCACTACGCCCTGAGTTTCAAATGCCCACCAGTGAGAGCCTACCCGTCCGAAGCCGACCTGAACCTCGTCGGCAATACATAGCCCCCCGGCTTCACGAACAGCCTGATAAACATCTTTCAGGTAACCATCGGGCATGATCAGATTGCCTCCCACACCTTGAAGGGATTCGCAGATAAAACCACCTAAAGGTTTGTCCATTGATTTGATTTTATTCGCAGCCTGTCGTGCATAAGCTTGACCGGTCTCCTCTTCCATTCCCTTGTATTGACCCCGATAAGGATCAGGCATTGGCACAATGTGGATATTATCCTTCGCACCTTCACCACCCGGCCCATTGAATTTATAGGGACTGATTTCTATCGCCTTGTTGGTATTCCCGTGATAGGCACCATCCACCACCAGCAATTCTTCTGAACCTGTAAAACATTTCATCAATCTCATGGCGAGCTCATTGGCTTCGCTCCCGGAGTTAACGAGCATCACAACACTGAGTTCTTCTGGAAAAGTCGACAGCAAGGCTTCGCTGTACTCAACGATATTGGGGTGCAGATAGCGGGTATTGGTGTTGAGCATGGCCATCTGTTCTTGCCCAGCCCTGACAACAGCAGGATGGCAATGCCCCACATGACAGACATTATTGACCATATCCAGATAAGCAAGATTCTGATCATCCAGCAAGAACTGTCCCTGCCCTCGTTCAATCAGCAAAGGCTCCTGGTATGAAACACTCAATGTTTTAAAAAGATTGTCGGATCGTTTTGCCAGAATTTGATTGTGACGCTTACCGGCTTCAGACTCAAAACGACAATGACACTGCAACTCAAAGGCCACAGATTTTGAATCCAGTTTCAGCAACAAATCAATGGCCTGCCAGGCAGGCTGGGCAGATACCAGCAAATAGTCGTTTTCAGGGTTTTCTGCATAAGCTTTGGCAGAGTTACAGACGCTGGTAGACAGTCGGGTGCAAATTAATGGAAAAAGCACCCAGACCTCTACCGGTGTCAGAGGGTTTTCCTGATGGTAAGACAGCAACAAGGTTTTGATCACTTCAATGGGCTTTGGCTGGCCAAGCAACGCATAACTCGCGGCAATTGCAAGCTCATTAACTCGCCAGCTTTTGAGCATATCCCCAAAATCTATGACTCCATGAATTCTGGCACTCTGCTCATGCCCTGACAGCAGAAGATTGTAATCATTGACATCATTGTGAATCACCTGCTGCGGCAAAGTATCGGCAAAAGGCATCACCTGCTGACGGAACATTTCAACCATTGAGGTGATCTGTTTTGCTTTCGCAGCGTCCTCAATAAATCGCAGCTTATCCGTAATCACTTTTTCAGCCTGCTTAAGATCCCAGTCCAGGTAACGTTGACTGCATTGATGATCAAAGCACTCGGTATGCCTGGCAAATCGTCCTAAAAAAACACCTAACTGCTGCTGATGAAGCTTTTCTATTAATGGATGTTCTGAATAAAAAACACCGGAAACAAAACTAAGCAGACGCAGATACCGACGCTGACCATTAAACTGAATAGCAGTAATACTCTCTTCATGCCTGTTCTTATAAACGACAGGAAACTCGTACTTACCCAGTCGGTTACCTTCCAGATAGTCCATCATCTGGTTTTGCATATCGAGCTCACTCACAGACTCATCCGGATTAGCCAGTTTCACAACATACCGTACACCCTGATCATCCGTTGCCAGGAAATTCAGATCGATGTAGCTCGGTAAAGCCTTGAGCGAAACCTGAATACCGTAGTGCCTGCCCACCTCTGAAATAACCTGATGTCCATTCTCCACAACTGCTTGTTGCATGCTCCGTAATCCATCTGTTTTATTGCTATTATCTTACTGCTTGGATATTTTATACAATCTAACAAAAAGCAAAGACGACAGAAAGTACATCAAGGATGGATGGTATTTCTGAGCTTCTGAATCAGACATTCCGATTCACTGTTTCATGACCAGAACAAAAAAACAGGATTCTCCAGCAATGAGCAGAGCCCATATCTGGCTGAGGGCAGAAACCAAACCTCTCGAAGAAAGAGTTGCTCTCACTCCAAACACTGCCGCCCAACTATTGAAAGCAGGTTACAAAGTCACCGTTGAAGACTCGCCCCAGAGAGCCATTAGCAGTCATGCCTTTGCAGAGACTGGATGTGATATTGTCCCTGCCCACAGCTGGAGACACTCTGACAAGAGCACCATTATTCTTGGCCTGAAAGAGTTAGATAACGAGTCATGGCCACTTGAGCATCGACATATCCACTTCGCCCATATCTATAAATATCAGCATGGCTGGCAACAGGTTTTACAACGCTTTATAGAAGGGAATGGACAACTGTTCGATCTGGAATATCTGATAGACGATAATCATCGTCGAATAGCCGCCTTTGGCTATTGGGCCGGATTTGCAGGGGCTGCTGTCGCCCTCAAAGCTCTGGCTGGCAACCGCCAACAAAAGAGTCCAGTATTACCTCCTCTGCACTCTTACCAGGATAAACAACAACTGATTAATGACATTCGATCTGAATTGGACAGTTCAGCTGAGTTGAAAGCACTGGTTATTGGTGCCAGGGGCGGAAGTGGTCATGGGGCCGTTGAAATGCTCCAATCTGCCGGTGTAAAAGTTATTGAGTGGGATATGGAAGAAACAGCGAGGGGCGGTCCCTTTCCAGAGCTGCTGGAAGTCGATGCTGTGATCAACTGCGTATTTATACAGAAGAAAATCCCCCCATTTATCACCACAGATTTAATACAGAGAGCTAACAGACGCTTGAGTGTGATTTGCGATGTCAGCTGTGATCCATATGGCGATTACAATCCTCTTCCGATCTACGATCAATGCACCAGCTTTGTTGAGCCGACAATGCGCCTGATTGACTCAGACAACCCTCTGGATCTTATTGCCATTGATCATCTTCCGTCGCTTTTGCCGGTAGAGAGCAGTGAAGACTTCTGTCAGCAGTTACTTCCTTACCTGCTGGAACTGGACAACCTGGAACAGGGCGTCTGGAAAAAAGCTCATCAGATTTTTGAAGCAAAAGTTCGTGAATTCAAAAAGGCATAATATGAAAACCATTCACTGGCTGGGTGCCGGCTTATCCTCTCTGCCGGGCATCCTAAAAATCGCTCAATCCCATCACACCATTGTACTCTGGAACAGAACACTGGAAAAAGCTGAACAGGCTGTAACTCATCTGGGGATAAACATTCCTGTTAAACAGCTGGATTGGCCCACTCTGGAGAAAACCATTCAACCGGGCGACATTGTGGTGTCCATGCTCCCAGCTACCTTACACGTTCAAGTCGCAGAACTTTGCCTGGGCCATAAAGCCCATTTCATTTCCAGCAGCTACATATCCCCCCAAATGCAGGCAATGGATGCCAGAGCCAAAGAAGCAAATCTGAGTTTTGTTAATGAGGTAGGACTCGACCCCGGACTGGATCATTTGTTTGCCCATGCACTGGTTGAACAATACAAAAACTCCGATGTCTTCAGCCCAGACAACCAGCATGCGTTTCGTTCCTATTGTGGTGGGTTTCCCAAGCACGCCAACGATTTTAAATACAAGTTTTCCTGGTCACCCCTCGGTGTTCTAAAGGCTCTTAAATCACCTGCTCAGTGGATTGCCAAAAACAAGATTCAGCAAACTGAGAAGCCCTGGAAAGCACTGACTGATTATGCATTTAAACGGGCAGATGGCAGTGAGGAAGTTTTTCAGGCTTACCCCAACAGGGACTCAGTACCTTTCTTAAAGCAGTATGGCTTTGCCGAAGACTGGACTGTTCAAGAGTTCGTTCGCGGAACACTGCGTCTTAATGGTTGGTCAGAAGCCTGGTCATCACTTTTCGAGAAGGTTGACACCCTGAAAGGTGATAAAGGAATGGAAGAACTGGCCAGTATCAGTGATGAGTTATGGGAAAAGTACCAGTATGAGCCAGGTGAACCGGACCGTGTTGTTCTGTCTGTGGAGCTGGAAGTGAAAAACTCCACGGGTGAAACCACTCTGTTCAAACAAAGTTACGGCGTTGATGAAGCAGGGAATGAACGAGGCTCCGCAATGGCAAGACTGGTCTCACTCACCGTCGCCCTGGCTGCAGAGTCTTTACTGGCAAATAAACTGGCCACTGGAGTCACTGCCGCTCCCCATGACCCCAAGCTGGTTAAAAGCTGGCTGGATCAGATGTCTGATATGGGCGAGCATATTTTTGTGCATGTCTAATCAACACAGAGAGCCTATGGGTGCCATTAGGACAGAAATAGCTATTTTGAAGGTCAATTTTGGCCCAGCTCACAATGGTACCCATTTCTATAACCAGGAGGTATGTCAGAAAGGAGCACTCACTTAAGAAATGGAGCCGACAACAGACCGGGGCTAACTTGGCATAAAATATATTTCTCAATCCAACCTCTGGGCTTTCTCAGTAGTTGGGAAGTTTGATCAAAGTAATAACACTGGCAGCCACTCCCTTATCATTAAGGTGTCCAATGACCGACCAGCAGCCGTCTCAGAAAACTGCGAGCCCAAACTTGTTACAGGCCATCCGCGATGTTGTAGCAGAGGCTCGCCAAAGCCTGCAGCGCACCGTTAATCATACAATGGTTCAGGCATACTGGGAGGTGGGACGGCTGATCGTTGAGGATGAGCAACAAGGTAATTCCCGCGCTGAATATGGCAAGCTGCTGCTGCAAACTCTTTCGAAGCAGTTAACGAAGGAGTTTGGCCGTGGATTTGATGTACGTAACCTGCGCAATATGCGAGCGTTTTATCTGACCTTTCCAAAACGGAACGCACTGCGTACCGAATTGAGCTGGACACATTACCGCCGCCTGACTCGTATTGACAATCCTCTATACCTCAGTAGGACTTAAGGCGATTTCAGTCTGTAGCTCAGGAAAAGCAGTAGTTCATTTGCAAAGGAGATCACGATTTTCAGCTTGACCTGATCTTTAAAATTTCAAATTGAATTGCTTTCTTCTGATCGACGTAAAAATTGGTAAACTCAGCTCTCAGGATGTAAAGCAGATGGAAACTTTTATTCGAATCCACGTCCAGTACCGTAAATATTATGACGATAACTCACCATCGTCCTGATACTTTGCAACTAAAAAGTGAAGCAATGAAAAAAACTCAGTGCTAACGGACAGTTTACAGCTATTTGCCTCCAAAGGTCTCCATTACCAGCTCAACGAGCAGGAGCTACAGGAACAAATACAGCCTGAGTGATTACTGTTGGATAAAATAGGAAACAGAGGAGTGAACCTTTCGGATTCTACGGCAGGTTCTGCAGGAGTTTATGACGTTGACAGAAAAGCCATGTAAAAAAGATGATAGGCTTATGAAAAAGACACCATCAATTGTAACGATTATGGGAGCAGCACAGTGAAGCTTGAATCCCTATCTATAAAGAACTATCGGGTTTTTCAGGATGTTCTGATTCGTAACATGCCTGGCCTATGTGTTTTTGTGGGTGCCAATGGCAGCGGTAAAAGCACTCTCTTTGATGTGTTCGGCTTTCTGAAAGACGCTCTGGCTGGCAATGTCCGAACGGCTCTTCAGAAACGAGGCGGCTTCAGAGAAGTAGTTACCCGAGGCTGTATTGATCAGCCAATTGTATTTACCCTTCAGTTTCGACTTGCTATCAGTGGAGTCGAACGGCTGGTTACCTATCTGTTGGAAATAAAGCTGGTTAGCAATCGTCCAGTTATTACCAGAGAGATTTTACGTTACAAACGAGGAAGCTACGGCTCGCCCTATCATTTTCTAGATTTTAGTAACGGCTCAGGCTACGCCATCCTCAATGAAGAAGACTTCAACAAGAAAGACTCTGAACTTGATCGAGAAGAGCAGACGCTGGACAGCCCGGATATTCTAGCCGTGAAAGGATTAGGTCAATTTCAGCGCTTTAAGGCTGCCAGTGCATTTAGACAACTGATAGAACATTGGCATGTCTCAGACTTCCATATTAGTGAGGCTCGAATCACCAATGATGCAGGGTATGCCGAACATCTCTCTTCCCGTGGGGATAATACAGCATTAGTTGCACAATACCTCTTTGAGCAACATCCAGATATTTTTAACCGGGTACTGGAAAAAATGAAACAGAGGGTTCCCGGTGTGGAAGGCGTTAAGGCGGTGGAAACCGACGATGGTCGGATTGTCCTCAAATTTCAAGATGGCAGCTTTAAAGATCCATTTATCGCTCGGTATGTTTCTGACGGCACAATAAAGATGTTTGCCTATCTACTGCTGCTGAATGACCCTTCCCCTCATCCATTGTTATGCGTGGAAGAGCCAGAAAATCAGCTTTATCCAAGCCTTATGCCTGAGCTAGCTGAAGAATTCAGGGAATACTCAGATCGGGGAGGCCAAGTGATGGTGACCAGTCACTCCCCGGATATGCTTAATAATATAGAGCTTGATGAAATTTTCTGGCTGAAAAAAGAAGAAGGTGTCACCAACATTGAACGCGCCTCCGATAATTCTCTGCTAGCTAGCCTGGTCAAGGGCGGAGATTTACCAGGCGCTCTCTGGAAGCAAGGACTATTTGAAGGGGTGAATCCCTGATGTTTCAGCTGGTGTTTATGCTGGAAGAGCCTTCTGCAAAGATTCTGCTGGAAAGCTTATTACCCAGAGTGCTACCCCCAAACGTTTCATTTCTTTGTATTGCCCATGAGGGAAAACAGGATTTAGAAAAGTCTATTCCTATCAAACTGAAGCATTGGAATGTTCCAAATAGCTGGTTTGTGGTGATTCGTGATAAGGATCAGAGCAATTGCATACAACTAAAACAACGCTTGAAAAAACTGTGTGAAGACAATGATCGACCTGAAACCCTGATTCGTATTGCAGTGCATGAACTGGAGAGCTGGTTTTTAGGTGATCTGACGGCTGTTGGTACTGCTTTTGATCTGCCCAAGCTGGCTAGCAAGCAGCAAAGTAAAAAATTCAGAAACCCAGATGCTCTGGCCAATGCCCAGGAAGAGCTGAAAAGATTGGTGAAGGGTTATCAGAAAATGGCTGGGGCTCGAAAAATCTCTCCACACCTTTCTCTCGACGCCAACACTTCTGAAAGCTTTCACCATCTATTAAGTGGATTGGAGGCATATCTAAAGCAGATTAGGGCAACCTGATGCAGGCTCTACCGGATTTATCTATGAAGCTCACAAAGGAAAGTCTTATGCTAGGAGCCTGTCGAACTTAAGACGATTTCAGCCGTAGTTCCAGAAAGAGTAGCCAGATTTTCCGATGCATTTGCTTAAATAGTCCAGCTATTCGCACAAATCGATCGAAAGATCTGACTCGCTCCACTGAAATTCATACTCAAAAACATAAGTCCGACAGACTGCTAGCAAAGCAATTTCAAGCACATCAGATAAAATGAATTTTAAGAAAAACTGCGCCCTATAAACAAAAAAAGCCTGAAGCGATATCACTTCAGGCTTTCATATATGGCGCTCCCTAGAGGATTCGAACCTCTGACCTGCCCCTTAGGAGGGGGCCGCGCTATCCAGCTGTGCCAAGGGAGCATAGAAAAGCCAGCGGGTGGATATCTCCGGCTGGCTTGCTTTGCATTCTAACGAAACAATGTAAATTTTCCAAGAATTAAAGTCGCTCTACGCACTGCCCGGTGTTAAACCACTATGAGTCGGTTTATGGATGAATACGATCAGCTGCTTTTATCTTTGCTCTTACTCGCTCAGGACTGTTTTTCGTTCAGAGCTTTTTCCAGTGTGCTTTCAAAGGCCATCAGTTTATCGGCCACTCTGGCACTGTCTACCTTCAGTTCTCCGGCAAGGTAGGCCTTTCTGAGAGCCATAAGGCGCTCCTCAGTGTTACGGCTGGGGATACTTGTACGAGTTTCTGCTTCGGTCTTTCGGCTATCTTCCATGATTCCTCCTGATCGCTAAGCAACAGATATTCTCACAGGATATTTTCTGGTTCCAGAGTCAATATCCGGTTTTTTACCACTCAGGTTTCATGCCAAACTCAATATTTAATGCATCGTCAGAGACTTACCAGAATCAAGCCCGAAATAATAAATCCGGTTCCGAGCCATTTTTGTGACGAAGCTCTCTCTCCCAATAAAAACACACCCATCAATACTCCCACGGGAATACTGGTTTGTCTCAGCGCCACTATCAGGCTGACATTCTCTGAGAAAGCCATGGCTGCCAGTACCAGTGAATAGGTACCGTACATGGCAAAGCCGGTCATCAGCAAAGAATTTCTATGATTCACCAGCAGGTGGGCAATCTCTTTCCGATGCGCTCTGGATGGCAATGAAACAACCATCAACCAGAAGCTGGTTGAAACAGCCTGTAACACCATGTACAAAATCGCTGTTTTAAAAGCGCTGCCCTCAACCGGCCAGAGCTCCCTCATTAGTGCCAGGGCATGGCTGTCCGTGACTGAGTAACCGGTAATGCCCAAAGCAGCCAGACTCGCAAAGCCTGAAGCTGGATTAAGGTAATGGGATAGTTTGAAGTCACTCCAGCGCCACATAGGCAAGAACAGACATCCTGAAACAATCAGGACAAAGGCTAACCACTTTTCCAAAGACAGTTCAGCCCCCTGACCCAGAATGCTGACAACGGGAGGGACCAGCAAAACAGGCAGAGCTCTGGAAACAGGGTACATGATGGACATATCCCCGGATCGATAGGATTGCCCTAGAGCCAGCATGTATCCACCCTGAAAAAATCCTGTCAACAAGACCAAATGCCAGATTTGTTGCGTAATTTCGCCTAACCAGTCGATATAAAAGAGTAACAGGGGAAGGAAAACTAACATGCCAAGGACACCAGAGACGGCAAAACTGGCGGCAGAGGGCCTTGTTTTTTTACCCAGGCAGTTCCAGCCTGCATGCATAATGGACGATATCAACACCAGAATGATCGCCAGATTATCCAACTCTTTACTCCTGAAAAGGCGTGGCTTAATCATATATACACAGCCACGCAAGATCGTATCTTTTACACAAATGAGCCCAACAGGCTCAGTATTAAAGGCTTAGAAGACTTGACATTTTTTTGACCTGTCAAATGGTATAAATCAACACCCCTATTACCTATTTCACTTGGCCGTGAAATAATTCACACTATAAAGCTACACACACAATGATTTGAGCTAGTTTCAATAAACAAGGAAAGCGAGGACAGGAATGTGACGCGCTCACTGGCTACAAACCCGATAATTGCACTAAAAAATATGGTTAAAGTTATACCCGCCCTGCTGCTCGCCGGATTTGTTTCCAGTGCCTCAGCCGCTGTCGTGACCTACGATGACCCTTGGGAGAAGGCAAATCGGACTATCTTTGAGTTCAACGACACTCTGGATACGTATGCCCTGAAGCCTGTTGCCAAGGGCTATGATACCGTGACCCCCAAACCCATCCAGAATCTGGTTTCCAACTTTTTCTCGAATCTGGGCGAGATCCGCAATACTGCCAATGCACTGTTACAGTTTAAAGGTTCTGAAGCCCTGGCATCGATTGGTCGTTTCGGCATCAACTCAACCGTGGGTATGCTGGGCATGGTTGATGTGGCCACCCCGCTGGGCATAGAGCAAAAGTACGAAGATTTTGGTTTGACGCTGGCCCACTGGGGTACACCATCCGGTCCTTATGTGGTTCTGCCACTGTTGGGTTCCAGAACCCTGCGTTCTGGCATTGGCTCTGTACCTGACTCTATGATGAACCTGCAGGGACAGATTCAACCGGAACGAGACCAGTGGACAGCCAGAGGTGTCGACATTGTCAATACCCGCGCCTCCCTGCTCAGTTCTGAAGACCTGATCGTGGGTGACCGTTACACCTTTATCCGGGACGCTTATCTGCAACGTCGTGAATATCTGATCACCGGCCAGCTGCCTGAAGACGACTTCTGACAAAGTCAATTTCCATGCTCCGGTCTGCAAGCTAACTCAAAGACTGGAGCGCATATTCCCGACCCTCTTTACTCTATGCGTGGCGGCCAGCCAAGTCTTGGCAAGCAACGGAATTGCAGGCTTTTCGCTTCCCCGGCTTGCAGCAGAGCCGGGTTGAGAGTATGTTTCAACAGACCACAAAGCAATAATGGTTCAACGTCAGATGCACTCTGTTTTCCATGGCGTAGATTTCCCTGACCCGAATCTGGATCTTACTCTCCAGCAGGCGGGTTTTTAAATATGGCCAGCAGTACCATTCTGGTCATTGATGATGACACCATTGTCAGAGAAAGCATCGTAGCCTATCTCGAAGACAGCGGATTCGAGATCCTCCAGGCAGAAAACGGTGAAATGGGTCTTGCCGTTTTCAGAGAGACCCCGCCGGATATTATTCTCTGTGACCTTCGTATGCCAAAAATGGACGGTCTGGCCGTTCTTCGCAGCGTCCGTGAACTCTCCCCCGACACGCCTTTTATTGTGGTTTCCGGTGCCGGCGTCATGGCCGACGTAGTAGAAGCTTTGAGACTGGGCGCCAGCGACTACATCATCAAGCCTATAGTCGATCTGGAAGTGCTTGAGTATGCCATTAACCGGGCGCTCGAAAATGCCCAGTTAACGTTGGAAAATCGCCGCTATCGTGAGAGCCTCGAAGAAGCCATACATTCGCTGGAAAACAATCTGCACCTGCTGCAGGAGGATCAGAAAGCAGGTCGACAGGTCCAGATGAAAATGCTCCCACAGGAGCCTCTGTCATTTGAACACTTTAAAGTGGATCACCAGATCATTCCCTCGCTCTATCTCAGTGGCGACTTTGTTGATTATTTTGCCCTGAACGAACACAGTTTTGCCTTCTATCTGGCGGATGTTTCCGGGCACGGCGCATCCTCAGCCTTCGTTACGGTTCTGCTGAAACACATGTCTATGAACCTGCTGCGGGAATACCAGTCCCATGGTGGCCGGGTCAGAGTAAAACCTTCACATGTACTGAACTTCCTGAACCGAAGCCTGCTTGAAACGGGACTGGGCAAGCATGTTGCCGTCTTTGGCGGCGTTGTTGATACACGAGATCAAAAGCTGACCTATGCCTTTGGTGGTCACTACCCTCTGCCTATTCTTTCAACTCCTGAAGAGACACGATGCATTGAAGGTCGCGGTCTGCCCGTGGGTCTGTTTGAAGACGCCACCTTCGAAGATGTAACAATTGACTTGCCGGAGCAATTTACCTTGACTATCCTGTCCGACGGTATTCTGGAGGTGCTGCCACAGCAGACGCTTCAGGAGAAGGAAGACTATTTGTTGTCTGTTATTAAAGAGGGAGCCGTCACCGTATCAGCGCTGACAGAAAAACTGGGGCTAAAAACCATCAAAGCGGCTCCGGACGATGTGGCCATGCTGATCCTGGCTCGAAACTGAATGATTCCTGGAAAAATACTGTTCGCGGAAAACGACGGCACCTATGTCCTGAAACTGGTGGGCGAGGTGCGATTGACACTGTGCTCCTCACTGGAAGCCTTTCTGGAAAAAATGTTCAATGAGCCGGACTTCAGCTCGGTGATCATTGACCTGACTGAGACCGACACCATTGATAGCACCTCACTGGGTCTGCTGGCCAAGCTGTCTATTCAGGCCAAGAAAAACCTGGGTCTGGTGCCCGTTATTATTTCGACTCAAGACGATGTCACCCGAATTCTGCTGAGCATGGGCTTTGACAAGGTGTTTGTCATTGTCAGGGAGCTGGAAGGTTTCGACAAACTGAAACTGAATATGCATGACATTACTTGCGACGGGAATATGGAGCAATCCACCCAGGCCCGCAAGGTCCTGGACGCCCACAAGGTATTGATGAGCCTGAATGAGGAAAACCGGGAAGCGTTCAGTGAACTGGTCAAGCAGTTGGAACAAATTCAGGCTAACAGCAAGGACGATGAAAAATAAAGTCTGGTCACTGCAGTGAAGGCTTCAGTTCTACCGCATTCCCATCAGGGTCATTGATGTAAAGTGAAAGGCCCTGTCCCTGAGAACCATACCGTTTCTTCATCTCCCCGGCATCTACGCCTTTAGACACCAGATAATCCACCAGGGACTGCTCAGACATCTTTTCAATCAACAGGCAAAAGTGATCCATATTCCTGCCTGTTGCTCCCGGAGCTTCTCCCCCGGCACGACCAATGGCACCAGTAACCGTTACCAGATCAATCAGGGCATTACCGGCTCGCAACTGATAGAGCCCGGTTTCTTCAGAGGTCTGTCTTTCTACCGTGCAGCCCAGCAAGTTGCAGTAAAAATCCAGCATCGCCTCCAGGCGATCGGTCCTCAACACTACATGATCTATCCCAAGAATCTTCAGCATACCTGCCTCCTGAACAACCGTGAACGGATGAGAGAACCTTTTAGAATGAAAACTCTCTCATCGAAACCCGTTAAGGACTTGTCTGAAATTAATTTCTTTGTTCAAACCCTCTCAAAATCCGTTCAGGGTGAGCGGTTTCCCTGTGAAAATCGGGAGGTTATTTAGAAACAAATCCTAAGCTGCATTCTGGGCTTGTTCACGAAGTGTTTCAACCTGCTTCACTGCCTCAAGCAGCACTTCCAGACCCGCGCCTTTTTTATGGGCATTCTCGCTGATGTAACGACGGAACTTCCTGGCTCCAGGTTCGCCCTGATATAAACCCAGCATATGGCGGGTGATATGACTCAGATAGGTGCCTTTTGAAAGCTCGTTTTCAATATAAGGCAGCATTTTTTCTATTATCTCACTGCGTTCAACCAAGGGTTGAGTCGCCCCATAAAGACGGTTATCCACTTCTGCCATCAGGTACGGGTTATGGTAAGCCTCACGCCCCAGCATAACGCCATCCACATGTTCCAGATGCTGATGAATCTCATCAAAAGTCGCGATACCACCATTGATGGTAATTTCTAGATCGGGGAAATCTTTCTTGAGCTGATAAACCACTTCAGGCTTCAGAGGTGGGATATCCCGGTTCTCCTTGGGAGACAGACCTTCCAGAATGGCAATACGGGCATGGACAACAAACGTCTGGCAACCGGCGTCTGCGACAGTACCGACAAAATCCACCAGCTCTTCATAAGAGTCTCGGCCATTGATGCCAATACGGTGTTTAACCGTCACGGGAATATCAACCACTGCTTGCATGGCTTTGACAGCAGCAGCCACTGTTTCAGGCTCAGCCATCAGACAGGCACCAATTCGGCCATTCTGTACGCGATCGCTGGGACAACCAACATTCAGGTTCACTTCCTGAAAACCGGCGTCTTCTGCCATTCGGGCGGATTGAGCCAGATGCTCAGGATCGTGCCCACCCAGCTGAAGCGCCAGAGGGTACTCTTCCGGGTTGTGACGCAGAAAGCGTTCATTATCGCCAAACACTAACGCTCCGGTTGTCACCATCTCTGTATAGAGCAAGGCATGCCCAGTGAGCAGACGATGGAAATAACGGCAGTGTCTATCCGTCCAATCCATCATAGGGGCAACGGAAAACTTACGATCTAATGGCTTTGGCTGAATCACTGGCACACTTGCTTGCTAAAAGGGTTAGCTAAATTATCGAGCCGCTAATGATATACCAGAAAACAGCATTCAGCAGTAAGGGTCGCTCATAGCTGATCCGCTAATAACAACAGCAGGGTAGGTAGTTTGACCAGTTCCTGATAAGAATGTTCAGATTGTGCCCTATTGAAGGGCACAATAGTACTAAATGCACACACCGCCAATCATGGGTATCCGGGTTGGCTCACAGTTGTATATCAGCCTTCCGGTATCGCCGTGCATGTAATCCAGCAACATTTCTGAACGACTGTCTGGAGCCATACTGGTCGCTGGTTGCTCTTGCAGCGCTTCATCTTTCCTGGGAAAACTCGCCCAATCCAGAGGTGGACGCCAGCCCGGCGGCGAAGATATTCTCGAACGAGTGCCATTAATAGGGTAAAGGGCTCTTCGCTCCAGAATCTCTTTGGCCATCCTGTCGACCCGTCCAGGATGTTTGGTAGCCAGATTATTGTATTCGCCCGGATCTTCCTCAAGGTTATAGAGTTCTTGTGTGATGGTCATGGTCAAAGGTTCTATTTTCAACCACTGAATCAGCTTCCAGTTGTCTTCTATCAGCGTAAAGCCAAATGAGTTATACAAAGGAATTTCAGAGGCAAAGAATAGAGCTCGATCCCGATGGATTGTTTTATTTTCAGTCAATGCCGGAAGCACATTAACACCGTCCAGTGGCAGCTCATTTCCAGTTTTAATGTTGGCTGCGGCCGCCAGAGTCGGAAAAACATCCATGATGGTCACAGTTTCATCCAACTGACTGCCTGCTTTAATCCGATCAGGCCAGCGCATGACAGATGCAACACGGATACCACCTTCATAAACCTCACCTTTGCCACCTCGGTAAGGGCTGTTGTCCCCTCCTCCTCTGCCGTAGACACGGGAAGCACCGTTATCAGAGAAAAACATCACTATCGTGTTGTCTTCTATGCCCTCTTCCTCCAGCGTTTTAAGCACCCTTCCCATAGCCTGATCCATGGAATCCACGACCGCTGCATAGAGGGGCCTGCGACTTTCGGTTCCAGACAACCTGGCTAAACGTGAAATCTTGTCAGAAGGACTTCTTGAAAGACCCCGCTCGTCTTTAAGACCTTCATACTTTTTCACCAGGTCATCAGGAGCTTCAAGCGGTTCATGGGGTGCGAGAAAAGGCAGATAAAGGAAGAAAGGCTTGTCCTTGTCTCTCTGTTTTATCCAGTCTGAAGAGTAATCTGCCAACAGGAAGGTTTCATATTGTTCTTTCCCCTTGGCGGGGTCTGGCAGACTTTTACCATTCAGCTGGAAATCACGCCCTCCCAGAATACTGAATGGTGGGTAGTAGCCCACTTCAGTATGCAAATGCCCATAGAAATAATCAAAGCCCCGGGCATTGGGATGAAACTGTTGTTGAGAGTGGCCCAAATGCCATTTACCCACAATAGCGGTTTGATACCCAGCCGCTTTAAAGCTCTCTGGCATGAAGTGCTCATCGGTATGCACACCACCACTGTCCCATGGCAAAAGTACACTGTAAGCCACTCCAAGACGCATGGGATCACGCCCCGTCATTAAGGCGGCCCTCGTCGGGGAACAAATCGGTGTCGTATAAAAACGATTCAGAGTCACACCTTCTTCGGCCAGTACATCAATGGAGGGTGTCTCAATGCCCGAACCACGAAATCCCGGGTCTGCAAAACCAATATCATCGGCAACAAAAATGACGATATTCGGGGCTGAAGGCTGTGCGGAAACACAAAAACTGGCCAATAAACCTATTGAGGCTGAGAGTAATCTTTTCATTATTATTTGCTCTTTTCACTGCTCACATCGTACGGGCCATTCGTGCCATGCCCTTTTGCAGAGCCGCTGGCATCAAACGACGAAGAATATCCAGAATCCATGAGTCTTTACCCACTCGGACTCGCGCCTTGTTCTTTTCCACTGCCTGCAGAATGATTTGCGCCGCTCGGTCGGCTGATAACCCCACTTTCTGCGCCAGCTCGTAATTTTTCTGGGCTTTCTGAAGGTCGTCAGAATCCGCCAGAGTTGCCTGAATCATGTCCGTTTTAATTGCGCCGGGGTGAACGGATGTCACACCAACCCCATCTTTTTTTAATTCGGCATAAAGGCATTCGCTCAACGCCTGTACACCTGACTTGGTGACGCAGTAGGAGCTTTGAGAAGGCAACCCGATAAAGGCAGCCATACTGGAAAGGTTTACGATATGGGACTGGGATTCTTTTCTGAGGACATCCAGAAATAGTCTGCATCCATAGAGCGGCCCCCAAAGATTAATATTAATGACCCGCTGCCAATCTTTGAGTGAATGACTGGCGAATGACTTCTGCAAGGTGATGCCTGCATTGTTGATCAGCAAATTCACCCTGCCATGAAACTCCATGACCTCTGCGTAAAGCTGATGCATGTCGTCTATATCACCAACATCCACTTGATGAAGAGTGACCTTGATATCATTGCCTGCCAGCTTTTCCTGTGTTTCTTCCAGTGCTGGATGATTGATATCCACCAAGGCCAGATGACAACCTTTTCTCGCTAACTGGATGGCAAGACTCCGACCCAGACCTCCGCCGGCACCGGTAATAACAGCCACCTGACTTGTGGAGATAATCATACCCTCTCCTCCACAACAGCTGGCTGAACATTGAGTGGACAATGGGGGCCACCGGGAGCCTCTATCATGGTGACGCACTGATTGCAGTGTGTGCAGCCATTGACGTATTTATGACCCTGGCGACTGGCATTATTGACATAGGCTGGGTCCTTGATCAGGGCTCTTCCCAACTGCACAAAATCAATACCTTCACGCATAACCACCTCAAGACTTTCCATGGTGTGGCACCCACCGATGTAAATCATTTGTGCATTTCTGACCCGATCCCTGACACGTTTGCAGCCTTCCAGAAAATAAAGCTCCTGGTAGGGGTATTCCTTAAAAATTCTGGGGCCCACCATTTTAAAAACACTTTTCAGCAGTCGGTTCTTTTGCATCTCGGCCATGCCATCGGCAATAGAGGTGCCTCTGAACATGTGCATGACATTGAAACTGCTGGTCCCACCGCTGGTAATCAAACCATCAATGCCCCCCTGATCGAGCATGGCAGCCACTTCAACCGCTTCTTCCAATTGCAGTCCGCCTTTAACTGCATCAGTCAGCCCCATCTTGCCAATAACAGCGACATCATCACCCACTGCATTTTTCACTGCTTCCAGACATCTCAGTGGCAGTCGCATTCTGTTGGCTAAAGAGCCACCGTATTGATCAGACCGGCGATTGGTTTTCGGACTGATAAACTGGCTGAGCCCATAGCCATGACCAAAATGAATCTCAATAGCATCAAAACCTACCTCTTTCATAAACAGGGCAGCGTCCCGATAAGTCTTAACCATGTAGTGAATGTCCTTCTCACTCATGGCACCGGCTAAAGGGCGTCCAACCGTCATTCCCAGAGTATTGAGCTGGATGGATGGACCCTTTGGATTTCGAACTCTCTGCAATGCCTGATTTTTTGAGAAGTAACCGCAGTGTGCCATCTGCCCGGAAACACGGGCTCCGGTTTGATGAAGACCATCAATCATTCGAGTCAGCTCAGGCCGAATATGATCACCCATGTACATCATGTCATGGGATACACGACCATCAGCTTCTGTTGCACAGTACGCCAGAGTGGTCATCCCCACTCCCCCGTCACAAAACTGTTTATGAAACTGATAAAGATCTTTCCCTGGTATCCCTCCGGGTGTACGACCTTCAAACGTCGCAGCTTTGATAATGCGATTGCGGAGCTTCAATGGCCCCAGACTGGCAGAACTGAATGCACGATCCAGATATTGACTCATAGGCTTCTCAGAGCGATTCCGCTGCTGCTCCCTCAGAGTTGTGAACACACGACGTTCACAATGTTTTTATTATTATGCAATGACGTTACATATCTTATGCAATATGATTACATAAATCAAAAAGATAAGATCCTCCGATGAATCAAACTCGCCGTACCCAGGCTCAAAGACGTGCCGAAACCTATCAGCAGGTTTTGGACAGTGCCTGCCGTTTATTTGCTAAAAAAGGATTTGCAGGTACATCTCTGGAAGATATTGCCAGCGACTGCGGACTGACGACCCGGCCTGTCTATCACTACTTTGGCAACAAGTTGAAACTGTTCAATGCCGTTTTTGATCAGATGATGGTGAATATTCTGGAGAGTCTTGAGAGCGTAGAGACATCCGACCCTGCCTCAAGATTAAGCCAGCACTGGAATACCTTTCTGGACATGTCCGATGACTCGGGTTTTCGCCAGATTGTCCTGGTAGACGGGCCCAACATTCTCGGTCACGAAAAATGGATCAATAGTCTGGTCACTGAAAAAGCCCACGAACTGTTTGGCTCAATGCCTGCAGCCAGTGAAGAAGAAAAAATTCAGCAACAACTGTTTGGTCGGATGGTGATTGGCGCACTGGCTCAGGCGGCCTTGATGGTGGCAGAATCGGAAGATCGGGAGTTGGCGAAAAAGCTGGCCATTAAGCTGGTCAATAACATGCTGACTTCAGGGAGCAATACTGCCAAACAGTGATAATTCACAGTTTGGCAGCAGTCCAGGCATTAAAGGATGGATGTGGCTCTGGCCAGACGTCCACTACCTTTTACCTTGTATTGTCCGGTATTGGCACTGATGAAGCAGGATTGGCCCGGAGACAACTCGATGGATTCATCCGCTGTCTCAATCACCTGATTGCCTTCAACACAGAACAGAATCTCGGCTGCATTCACAGAAAACGCTTCCAGGGCTTTGGCCGGCTCGACCACACTGAACAGAAAGTCATCCACACTGGTCATAAAGCGAGTCTCGCCATTGAGCTCTGCTTCTGGCTTCAGGCACAGTTCTGACATTTGTATAGTATCGAACTCAATGGTTTTGAGCAGTTCAGGCACATCAACATGCTTACTGGTCAGGCCGCCTCTGAGCACATTATCAGAACAAGCCATGATTTCCAGGGCAGTCCCTTCCAGATAAGCATGAAGGGTTCCAGCTTTGAGGAACATTGCTTCACCCGGCGTCAGTTCAATCACATTTAACAGCAATGGGCTCAGGATACCTATATCACCTGGATAGAACTGATTCAGGCGAGCCACTTCCTGCCATGCAGGATGATTGGATGTTTCAGCGAACTTCATAGCTGAAGCGACCAGTTGATCTCTGGACTCATCCTGCAATGTCATCAGGTGCTCGTAAAATGTCTTCAGGTTTCCATCCGCAAGCCATTGCAGAGGTTCCACCAGCGACTGAATACTTGCCATGGCAAACAGCGACTGCATCTCTTCCAGCGGACGGAACCCGTTCATGGCTCTAAACGGGGTCAGGGCATAAACCAGTTCAGGCTTGTGATTGTCATCCCGATAGTTGCGATTGAAGGCATCCAGGGGAACTCCGAGATGATTTTCATGGGCAAACCCTTCCAGAGCTTGCTGTTTGTTTGGATGAGACTGGATAGACAGAGGTTTGGCAGCCGCAAGCACTTTGAACAGGAAAGGCAGTGTCTGTCCAAATTTGTCCTGGGAGCCTTCACCAAGATGCTCAGCTTGACCATCTACCAGATTGTTTAAAGCTATAGGCTGGCCACTGGTTAGAGCAACCGAAGGCGCTTTTGGATGAGCTCCCATCCAGAGTTCAGCCATGGGCTGACCGGATTCATTGGTGATTCCAAAGAGCTGGTTCATTGCATTCTGACTGCCCCAGTCATAATGCTGTATAGGGTTTTCCAGCCTAAAGATGGTCATAATCAGTCCTTTCCAGAGAAATGCAGGCTTGATAAATTTTATCCCGTGACTGTAAATCAGTAACAGCTGTTTCGCTAACCGTGATTTCACTTACACGCCTAGGAGCCTGTCGGACTTAACCAGCAAAACAGGTAAAATCCTGATTCCAGTACCAGTAACACTCAAAGCACTATGAATAAGTGGAAGTTCAAACCGGTCGACCGAAACACTCCCGACCTTTTCCCTGCCAGCATCCAGGATTATCTTCCAGAAGGTCATATGGCTCGCTTTGTGGTGGATGTTGTTGACCAGCTCGACCTGTCTCCACTGATCAATTCTTATCGAGGCACAGGATCAAAAGGCTGGC
>NZ_LASA01000057.1 GCF_001562015.1 Endozoicomonas arenosclerae
GGGGTGACCACAAGCTGGCGTTAGCTTGCAAAAATTGTCTACCGTAAGGTAGGAGTGCTCCTAATCGTCGCTCATGCTTGTGGGTGGGGATTTCTCAGTCAGTCTGTCCGAAAGGCAGTAAGCAGTCGATGCCCCTCACCCCCGCCTCTAACCTTATACAAATAATTAGAGACAGGTTAAACATACAAGCTTGTCGAAGGGGGGGGGGTGGGCTTTGAAAAGCTCAGCCTGAATGTGGTTGAGGAGTTTCTACAAGGAAGTTGATTTCAGACAAGTCTTAAGTCAGTTCTTCTGGTATTGAAGGGCTGGCTAAAAGTTTGTCTAAAATCAGGTTGTCATAAAACAGACAACTAATTCTATTAAGTCAATGTTGCAGGTATGCAATAATTCACGCTGTATTCATCATTTCAGAATTCTTCTGCACTACTGTTTTATCCAGTCGCCGAAATTGAACGGGGTTATTTTTTGCTGACTTCGGACGATGAAAGAATCTTTACGGGATAAAACAGACTGCTACCTGCTTATGCCTGCTACTCTGCCTTGTGAACTTCCCAGGAGTGTTTTTGCTGAGTGTATTCAGGCATCAGGTTATTGAATAAGGGTAATTTTATGAGTCGCAAATTTTTCGGCACCGACGGTATTCGTGGCAAAGTGGGTGAGTTTCCCATTACTCCTGACTTTGTGCTCAAGCTGGGTTGGGCTGCCGGTAAGGTTTTAGCTGATGAAGGTGAGGGTAAGGTGGTCATCGGGAAAGATACCCGAATTTCCGGCTACATGTTTGAGTCTGCTCTTGAAGCTGGCCTCTCTGCAGCGGGTATTGATGTTTGTTTGACTGGCCCTATGCCAACACCTGCCATTGCTTACCTGACTCGTACTTTCAACGGGCAGGCGGGTATTGTTATCAGTGCTTCCCATAATCCCTTCTACGACAACGGTATCAAGTTTTTTGCCGGCAATGGCACCAAGCTGCCAGATGATGTTGAAGCAAGGATTGAGGCGCTAATGGAAGGCGATATAGAGGTGGTTGATTCTGATCAGCTCGGTAAAGTGACTCGCCTGGATGATGCCTCTGGTCGTTACATTGAATACTGCAAAGCCAGTACCGCCCATCAACTGGATCTGCGTGGGATGAATATTGTCATCGATGCCGGTCACGGTGCGACCTATCAGGTCGGTCCAGCAGTATTTCGTGAGCTGGGCGCCAATGTTCATACTATTGGTATTGAGCCCAATGGCCTGAATATTAATGAAGGGTGTGGCTCTACACAACCGGATAAGCTGGCTGAAATCGTCAAGGAACGTGGTGCAGACCTGGGTATAGCCTTTGATGGTGATGGTGATCGGGTCATTATGGTAGACGACCGTGGTGAGATTGTAGACGGTGATGAGCTGCTGTTTGTGATTGCTCTGGATCGCCGTCAGCATAATGAGCTGGATGGCGGAATTGTCGGCACCCTGATGACCAATCTGGGAATGGAAAAAGCACTTGAGGCTGAAGGTATCCCATTTGCCCGCGCTAAAGTGGGCGACCGCTATGTGAATGAGTTGTTGCTGAAGAATGACTGGCATATTGGTGGTGAGTCTTCCGGTCATATTATTTGCAGGGATGTTTCAACAACCGGTGACGGTATTGTTTCTGCTCTTCAGGTGCTGAAAGCAATGGTTCGCTCCGGCAAGAAGCTCTCTGGCCTGCGTGGCGGTATGACCAAGTTCCCGCAGACCATGATCAATGTTCGTGTCAAAGAGAAAAAAGACACCGATAAACTGCCCGGTATTGTCGAAGCGGTTAAGCAGTCTGAAGTGGAGCTTGAAGGACGTGGGCGTGTATTGCTGAGACCTTCCGGAACTGAGCCGGTGATCCGCATCATGGTGGAAGGGGAGCGTGCGGATGAAGTACGTGCTCACGCTGAGAGGCTTGCCAAGGTTGTTGAGCAGGAAATGTCCTGATGAGTGGTCACTGGCTGGTTAATCGCCAGTCAGTGACAAAATTGCTGTATACATTCACTATTGAGCCAGATCATCTTTACTAAGCCTCCCGCTTCTATAAGTCTTCTCCCTTAGGTAGAATCCGAAACCGGCGTGTCACTTTTCTGTTGGGTGGCATCCATGACCTGACAGCTGTCTTTTCTGACAGTGAATTATAAGAAATACATTTTTGGGGGAATTTCCATGCGTCTTGTCGCTGCAGTCTTTGCACTGATCCTGCCTGCGCTTTCCTTTGCACAGAACTACTCCATTGGCACGGGTGGCCAGAGTGGTATTTATTACCCGCTAGGAGGAGCGCTGGCTAAGGTTTGGTCAGATAAAGTTGACGGAGTTAATGTAAAAGCGGAAGTGACCGCTGCTTCAGTTGAAAATACCATCAAGGTCGTTCGTGGTGATATGTTGGCGGGCATTGCCATGGGTAATGTGGTGCTGGATGCCTACAAGGGCGAAGGTCAGTTTCCTGGTGAGATGCCAGTAAAAGTGCTTTTTGCTCTTTATCCTAACCTGGTGCATGCGCTGACCCTGCAGAATTCCGATGTTAAAAGTCTGTCAGACCTTAAGGGTAAAAGGGTATCTTTGGGCGCGCCTGGCTCAGGTACTGCGGTAACCTCTGCAGCGCTTCTGAAAAGTGTTGGCATTGATCCCAAGAAAGATATTCGTGCGGTTTACCTGAATTACTCTGAAACCACTAATGCACTGGCAAATGGTCAGGTTGATGCGGGCTTTATCGTGGGTGGACAAGGTGTGGGTGCCGTTACTCAGGTTGCTCTGACTCACAAAATCCGTGTTCTGCCTGTTTCCGAAAAAGAGCGCGAGAAGTTTATTGCTGAAAACCCTGCGTACAGCAGCTACACCATTCCAGCGGATGTATACAACGGTGTAGGCCAGGTAGAAACTCTGAGTATCTGGAATGTATTGGTCGTGCGTGCAGATATGTCTGATGACATGGCTTTCAGTCTGACCAAGGCGGCCTTTGAGAATATGGGTGATGTGCGCAAGGTGGTAAAAGTAGCGGAAGCCACTACCAAAGCCAATGCCAGTCGTCTATCCGGTGTGCCACTGCATCCAGGTGCTGAAAAATACCTGAACACCATTAATTGAGTCTTCAGGTGGCCGAATGAATAAAGTCGCAATCAAAACGCTGGGCTATCTGGTCCTCGTCTGTGCTGTACTCCTGTCGGTTTTTCAGATCTGGCAGGGGATAACCTCGACGATTTCTGCCACCTATTTCAGGCCGGTTCATCTGGCCTGGGTCATGGTGCTGATCTTTCTTCATTATCCTCTGTTAAAAAACGAAAATAGTCGTTTTTTTGTGCCGGTCAGGCTATTTGATCTCGTGCTGGCTGCTGCTACTGTTTTCGCTGGCTATCGGATCGTTAACTTCGACTACAACGACATCAACTATCTCCTCTATGGTCTGACTGACCTGGATCTCTATGCCGGTATCGCTTATGTGGCGCTGATGCTGGAGGCTTGTCGCCGGGCAGTAGGTTGGGTAATGGTGTTCATCGCATTGGTTTTCCTGGCTTACAGTGGCTTTGGGGATATGCTGCCAGGTGTGCTGGCGACCAAGAGTTATAGTATTCAGGAGCTTGTGCAGTTCCAGATCTTTTCCAGTAATGGTGTGTTTGGTTCGGCTCTGGGTATTGCAGCGACTACGGTATTTATTTTTGTTCTGTTCGGTGCCTTTCTTGAAGTGACCGGGGCGGGCAAGTTCTTTATCGATCTGGCTTTTGCTATCGCTGGTAAATACCGAGGTGGGCCCGCCAAGGCGGCCGTTATTGCTTCAGCCGGTTTGGGGTCGATTTCCGGTTCTGCAATTGCCAACACAGTGACAACCGGCTCCATCACAATCCCTATGATGAAAAAGCTGGGGTATAAGCCTGAGCAGGCTGCGGGTATTGAAGCTGCTGCATCAACCGGTGGGCAGATAATGCCGCCTATTATGGGTGCGGGTGCTTTTGTTATGGCGCAGTTTACGGGTGTGCCATACAGCGACATTATGATCGCATCCATTGCTCCGGCGCTGCTCTATTTCTTCTGTACTCTGTTGTATGTCCACATAATGGCTTGCAAGCTCGAGCTGCCAACTGTTAGTCGAACAGAGGCTGTCTGGAATGTGATGAAGCAAGGCGCTCACTTTTTAATACCGCTGGTATTGATCACTGTATTGCTGATGATGGGCTACTCACCCTTGCTGGTCGGTGTTGCCGGTTGTGCAGCTATTTTGCTGACGGCGGCATTAAGAAGTCATAGTCGTGTAGGTATCAAAAAGATTGTTGAAGGGCTGAAGTCGGGGGCTTTGCTGGCTCTGCCTATATCCGTTGCCTGTGCAGCGGCGGGCATCATTGTAGGGGTTGTTGGCCAGACTGGAATTGGATTGCAATTCACCCAGTTTGTTATGGCACTTTCAGGTGGCTATATGTTTACCGCCCTTATCCTGATCAGTCTTGTTGCGCTGGTGTTAGGAATGGGGTTGCCGGTGACTGCTGCTTATATCGTTCTGGCGGTAATGGCGGTGCCTTTACTGGGTGATTTTGGTTTGCCGCTGCTGACTTCGCATTTGATTGTTTTCTGGTTGTCTCAGACTTCCAATGTGACACCACCGATTGCCCTGGCTGCATTTGCTGGAGCGGGTGTGGCGAATGCCAGTCCAATGAAGTCTTCTGTTGAGGCGTTCAAGCTGGCTGCAGGGCTCTTCCTGATCCCGATTATGATGGCCTATACCGGACTGATTAATACCGGTGGGGATTTTGCAGGTCTGATCATTGCTGTTGTTCAGACTGTTGCAATTATTATTGCTATGGCAGTTGCCATCGAAGGTTATCTGATCCAGCAGCTCTCAGGGCTTGAGAGAGTTTTGGCGTTAGTGAGCCTGCCAGTGCTTCTGTTTGATCCTGCAGGTTTCGGGCTTGTGGGTGTGCTGCTGGTGATGGTTGTACTGGCCATTCAGTGGCGTAATAGAGGGAGTGTATTGAAGCACTCAAGTGCTGGTTAATAGTTTTCAACTTCAGGCTGTCAGAGGGTGGATTTGTTGAAGCTCTCTGGCACTTTCCTGTACGATGATTCTGTGATGAATTGGGGGTCTATGTGCTTGATTGATCGTAGGTTTATCAATTTTTCTCCGCTTGCTGAAAATTGCCGTCATGGATGTTCAGCACGGTTGTATAATAACGGCACCTGGGTTAGTATGCCGACCTCGCGAATGTTGAGGTGAGCAGTATGCGTCAGCCACTAGTTGCCGGTAATTGGAAGATGAACGGATCTCTTGAAGAGAACCGCAAATTACTGGATAAGCTTGTTTCGGGACTGAATACTAAAGCTGAAGTGTTGGTATGTCCTCCTTCGGTTTACGCTCAAGGCATTCGTGAGCAATTGACTGGTAGTGCTATCAAGGTGGGCTTGCAGAATGTTTCTGACAAGGCTTCCGGTGCATATACTGGTGAGGTTTCGCCTCTGATGGTCAAGGATCTCGGTATTGAATACGTGGTCATTGGTCACTCTGAGCGTCGTTCTCTTTTTGGAGAGAATGATGAGGATGTTGCTGCGAAATTCTGTGCTCTGACTGATCAGGGGTTGGTGCCTATTCTTTGTGTAGGTGAAACTCTGGAAGAGCGCGAAGCTGGCGACACCATGAAGGTGGTGACGGCTCAGGTTGAAGCTGTGCTGCGGACTGCTGGTCCGGAGCGTCTGGCAAACTTTGTGATCGCTTATGAGCCTGTATGGGCTATTGGAACCGGGCTGACTGCAACGCCGGAACAGGCGCAGGAAGTACACGCTGTGATTCGCGGTTTGCTGGCAGAGCATGATCAGGCTATGGCCGACAGAACACGTATTCTGTACGGTGGTAGCATGAAGGCGGCTAACGCTGCAGACCTGATTGCTTTGCCGGATGTTGATGGCGGTCTTGTGGGGGGAGCCTCCCTGATTGCTGAAGAGTTCCAGGCGATCTGTCACGCTGCGGGATAGTGATGGAAACCATAATTCTTATTGTTCATGTTCTTGCTTCTGCTGCCGTAATCGGTCTGATTTTGTTGCAGCAGGGTAAGGGTGCAGAAACCGGTGCCAGTTTTGGATCCGGTGCGTCACAAACAGTGTTTGGTAGTCAGGGTACTGGCACCTTTATGAGTCGCACAACAGCGATTCTGGCGGCAGTGTTTTTTGTGACTAGTTTTGCCTTGGCTATGGTGGCCAGGCAGAAGGCGGACGGCATCGGTGATGCAGGTGTGCCAGCTGTAGTTGTTGAGGAGTCAGTTCCGGCCGGAGACGCGCCAATTGCCCCAGAAGCAGCTTCAGAAAAGAGTGTCGAGAGTGATGCTCCTGTGATAGAATCACAACCCGTCGAAAGTGACGAGCAGAATAAAGAGCTATCTCTGCCTCCGGCCCAATAGGGCTAGCTTTAAGCAGGGTGTAGTGGTGGTGTTTGCCCAGGTGGTGGAATTGGTAGACACGCCGTCTTGAGGGGGCGGTGACCTAACGGTCGTGCGGGTTCAAGTCCCGCTCTGGGCACCAAATTGCCATTAACTTTTTGAGTAAATGGAAGCGAAGTATCTAGTATAGTGTTGTAAGGATTAAAAGACGTATCTACAGTTATGGCTTGTGAAGCGGGTTTTTAGCTGGCAGTATACTGGAATAGGTTTGATGCGGGGTGGAGCAGCCTGGTAGCTCGTCGGGCTCATAACCCGAAGGTCGTCAGTTCGAATCTGGCCCCCGCTACCAAATGACTAAACCCCATTATGGGGTTTTTTATTAGGTGCGTCAGAGTCTTTTTAGGGGGGCTTGTGTAGTTAGCCCCGATGGGACTCTAGGAGTTTGTTGAATTCATGCTCGATAGTGTGTCTTTGGCAGGCTCTTTAGTTGCGTCCAGCTGGAAAACTGGGTGCATAGAAGAGACAGGGCTTTTAAGCCCTTTTTTTGTTTTTGCAGACAGGTGTTTCCAACGTGGCAGGTAAGCAGTCGCAGCTGGAAGCATTGATCGCGCCCGTGGTTGAATCCCTTGGCTATCAGCTTTGGGGGATTGAGTTCAAATCCCAGGGCAAGCAATCAATGCTTCGCATTTATATCGATACCCTTGATAAGGAAAAGGGTATTCAACTGGAAGACTGTGAAGTCGTCAGTCGCCAGGTAAGTGGGGTTCTCGATGTGGAAGATCCCATCACGGAAGAATATACCCTTGAAGTGTCCTCGCCCGGTGTGGACAGACAGTTGTTTACGCTTGAGCAGTACGTGGCCTGGGCTGGAGCAGAGGTCAATGTACGTCTGAGGGTGCCTTTTGAAGGGCGCCGCAAGTACAGGGGTATTGTAAAAGGGATAGAAGATCAGGATGTGGTATTAGTTGTTGATGACCACGAGCTGCTTTTTCCTATTGAGAGCATAGACAAGGCTCAGGTGATACCGAGATTCGACTAACTTCAGGCTCACGGCTGGTAATGACCAGAATAACGAGTGAGTAAAAGGTTCAGGCTGGGTGTTAGCCATTGTCTGCAGCAAAGAAATTGACTACAGGCGAAGGCCTTCCCGGTTAACGGCCAGGGAAGTGTTGGCAAAGGCATGGACTGGTTCAGCATAGGCGAGGCAGAGCATGAGTAAAGAAATTCTGTTGGTCGTTGAGTCCGTTTCCAACGAGAAGGGCGTTCCACCCGAAGTGATCTTCGAGGCAATGGAGATTGCTCTGGCGACTGCGACTAAAAAGCGTTACGAAACAGAAGTGGATATCCGGGTAGCGATTGACCGCACAAGCGGTGAATACGATACCTTCCGTCGTTGGACCGTGGTTGCGGATGAAGACTTCGAGTTTCCGGGCATGCACTTTACCCTGGATGAGGGTAAGGAAAAGGATGAGTCCCTGGAAATTGGTGGTGTCTGGGAAGAACAGGTTGAATCCGTGGCCTTTGGCCGGATTGCCGCTCAGACCGCCAAGCAGGTCATCGTACAGAAAGTACGTGAAGCTGAGCGTGCTCAAATGGTTGAGCAGTATCGTGACAAACTGGGCGACCTGATTAACGGTACTGTTAAGAAAACGACACGTGACAGCATTATTGTTGACCTGGGCAGCAATGCTGAAGCGGTGATGCGCAAGGATAATGTGCTTCCCCGTGAAAACTTCCGTATGGGTACCCATGTTCGTGCCCTGCTGAGTGAAATCTCTACGGAAGGTCGTGGACCGCAGCTGATGCTGTCCAGGACAGTGCCTGAAATGCTGATCGAACTGTTCCGTATTGAAGTGCCTGAAATTGCTGAAGAGGTCCTGGAGATCAAAGCGGCTGCGCGTGATCCAGGCTCCCGGGCAAAGATTGCAGTAAAAACCAATGATGGCCGTATTGATCCGGTCGGTGCCTGTGTAGGTATGCGTGGTGCGCGTGTGCAGGCTGTATCCGGTGAGCTGGGTAATGAGCGTATTGATATCGTTCTGTACGACGAAAACCCTGTTCAGTACGTGATCAATGCCATGCAGCCAGCAGAGGTTGCCTCCATCATCGTTGACGAAGATTCCGGAACCATGGATATCGCGGTCAGCGAAGATAACCTGGCCCAGGCCATTGGTCGAAGTGGCCAAAACGTTCGTCTTGCCAGTGAGTTGACTGGTTGGAAACTGAACGTAATGACAGAAGCTGAAGCCGCTGCCAAGCAAGAAAAGGAAGCGGATAAGTTTAAACAGAGTTTTATTGAACTGCTCGACATCGATGAAGAACTGGCGCAGTTGCTCGTTGACGAAGGATTCACCACTGTTGAAGAAATTGCCTATGTTCCTCTTGAGGAAATGGTAGCAATTGAAGGCATGGATGAAGAGATCGTGGAAGAGCTTCGCACACGTGCGAAAGACAAGCTGCTGACCCAGGCCATTGCTCGAGAAGAAAAGTTAGATGGCGCACAGCCAGCTGAAGACCTCCTGACTATGGATGGTATGGATGAGGAGTTGGCACTGGAGCTGGCCAGCCGGGGTGTCATTACTATGGAAGATCTGGCGGAGCAGTCCATTGACGACCTTCTCGATATAGAAGGTATGGACGAGACGCGTGCGGGTGAATTGATTATGACGGCGCGTGCTCCCTGGTTCGAGGAAGCTGGTAACTGAGCGGGCCACTGAGAGGAGAAGTGTTAATGGCAGAAGTAACCGTAGAACAACTCGCGAAGGTGGTCGGCGCTCCGGTCGAAAGGTTGCTGCAGCAGATGCAGGATGCTGGCCTGAAGCAAAGAAAAGCTTCAGAAGCTGTATCGGATTCTGAAAAGAAGCAGTTACTGGCTCACCTTAAAGGTATTCATGGTGATCACACAGGTACGGCTGAGCCGACCAAGATCACCCTTAAGCGTAAAACTGTCAGTCAGATGAAAGTGTCTGGCGGCGGTGGCGCTGGCAAGAAAAAAGTTGTTAACGTAGAAGTTCGCAAGAAGCGCACATACGTCAAGAACGAACAGGCTGAAGAGCAGAAGCCTGAAGAGAAGCAGGCTCGTCGTGATGGCGACCGTCCACCGCGTCGTGATGGAGATCGTCCTCAGCAGCGTCGTGACGGAGATCGTCCTCAGCAGCGTCGTGACGGAGATCGTCCTCAGCAGCGTCGTGACGGAGATCGTCCACCGCGTCGTGATGGAGATCGTCCGGCTCGTGCGGGTGCTCCATCAGGTGCACCAGGTTTTGATCCGTCAGCGGCTCCAATGCCGACACAGGATGGCGATAACAAGCGCGGCAGAAACCGTAAGGCTAAAGATCGTCGTGATGAGCCTCGTGAAGAGCGCGGTCGTCGTGGTGACAAGCGTGGTGGTCGTTCAGGCCGTAAGGATGATCGTCGCGGTGGTGGTCGCAAGGCTACTCGCACTATCACGCCAGAGTCTATGGCTGCGCACGGCTTCACCAAGCCAACAGCACCGGTAATTCGTGAAGTTTCTATTCCTGAAACCATCACGGTTGCAGAGCTGGCTCAGAAGATGGCGATCAAAGCGGCAGATGTCATCAAGGTTATGTTCAAGATGGGCTCCATGGTGACCATTAACCAGGTCATCGATCAGGATACTGCCTCCATCGTTGTTGAGGAAATGGGTCATACCTTCAAGCTGGCCAAGGCGGACAGTATTGAAGACTCCCTGACTGAAAGTCAGGAAGGTGAAGTGACTGAGTTTGAAGAGAAGTCGCGTGCGCCGGTTGTGACCGTAATGGGTCACGTTGACCATGGTAAGACCTCTCTGCTGGATTACATCCGTAAGAGTCGTGTGCAGGCTGGTGAGGCCGGTGGTATTACCCAGCACATTGGTGCTTACCACGTTGATACACCTCGTGGCATGGTATCCTTCCTGGATACTCCTGGACACGCGGCGTTTACCGCCATGCGTGCTCGTGGTGCCAAGGCGACTGACATTGTAATTCTGGTGGTTGCGGCAGACGATGGTGTAATGCCTCAGACTGAGGAAGCGGTTCAGCACGCCAAGGCTGCTGGTGTTCCTCTGGTTGTTGCTGTCAACAAAATGGATAAAGAGGGTGCCGACCCTGATCGTGTGAAGAATGAGCTGTCTGCACACGGTGTTATCCCGGAAGATTGGGGTGGCGATACTCAGTTCATGCATGTATCGGCTCTGACCGGACAGGGTATTGACGAACTGCTGGAAGCTGTTGTGCTTCAGGCAGAAGTTCTTGAGCTGTCGGCTGCAGATGAAGGCCCGGCAAAAGGCGTTGTTGTTGAATCCCGTCTGGATAAAGGGCGTGGTCCAGTGGCTACTGTTCTGGTTCAGTCTGGTGATCTGCAGCAGGGTGATAATATCCTGGTGGGTCAGCAGTACGGTCGTGTCCGTGCGATGCTGGACGAGAATGGCAAGGCTATCAAAAATGCGGGTCCTTCTATTCCTGTGGAGATTCTGGGTCTGGATGGAACTCCGGATGCCGGTGATGAACTGATCGTGGTTAAGGATGAGCGTAAGGCTCGTGAAATCGCACTGTTCCGTCAGGGTAAGTACCGTGAAGTCAAACTGGCTCGTCAGCAGGCTTCCAAGCTGGAAAATATCTTCTCCAGCATGGGTACTGAAGAGAAGAAGACGCTCAATATCGTTCTGAAAGCCGACGTACGTGGTTCCCTGGAAGCTCTGACCAGCTCCCTGGAAGAGCAGGGTAACGACGAAGTACAGGTTAAGGTTATCTCCGGCGGTGTAGGTGGTATCACTGAAACCGATGCTAACCTGGCGCTGGCTTCTAACGCTGTGATCGTTGGCTTCAACGTTCGTGCCGATGCTTCTGCTCGTAAGGTCATTGAGACAGAAGAGCTGGATCTGCGTTACTACAGTGTTATCTACGACATCATCGAAGATGTGAAGAAAGCACTGAGTGGTATGCTGGGCTCCGATACCCGTGAGCAGATTGTGGGTACCGCTGAAGTTCGTGATGTCTTCCGCTCACCGAAGTTCGGTGCGGTGGCAGGTTGTATGGTGGTTGAAGGTACTGTTTACCGTAACGACCGTATCCGTGTACTGCGTGACAACGTGGTTATCTTTGAAGGTGAGCTGGAATCCCTGCGTCGCTTCAAGGATGACGTACAGGAAGTTCGCGAAGGCATGGAATGTGGTATCGCGGTTAAGTCCTACAACGACGTTAAGCCTGGCGACAAGATCGAAGTGTACAAGACCGTTGAGGTCAAGCGTACCCTCTGATCTGACTCAGTCGGTTGCTAAACAAAGAAGCCCGCAGCTGAGACTGCGGGCTTTCTCATATCAGCAGGATGCCAGTTGCATGGGCAGTGTGAAACGCTGAACCAGACCACGCTTTTTCATGGCTAAGAGCGGTAGGTTATTTGGGAGAGCACCTGGCGTTCCCGAATGAAAGGTAATCTTATAGATTGCCTTGCAGGATTTAATCCCTAATGGCTAAAGAATACAGTCGTACCCAGCGAGTGGCTGACCAGATTCAGAAAGAACTGGCTCAGTTGATTCAGCTGGAGATGAAAGATCCCCGATTAGGCATGGTAACGGTTAGTGCGGTCGAAGTTTCCCGTGATCTGGCGTTTGCTGATGTCTTTGTTTCTTTCCTGGGTGTAGATGACCAGGAAAACGTTGATGAGAAGCTTGAGGTGATGCAGAGTGCTGCCGGTTTTCTGCGCAGCCAGCTGGCCCGTTCCATCAAGTTGCGTATCATTCCCCAGCTGCGTTTCCGTTATGACAACAGTCTGCGGCGTGGTGCGTATATGAGTGAGCTGATTTCAAAAGCTCGTTCTGGTGACAGTGATCATCAGGGTGAGTCCGAGGAGTAACGATGTCCAAGCGCAGACGTAGCCGTGGCCGCAGGGTTGACGGTATTGTTGTTGTGAATAAGCCCAAGGGCGCCAGTTCCAACGATGTTCTGCAACGCGTCAAGCGGCTTTATGGTGCAGCCAAGGCTGGCCATACAGGAAGTCTTGACCCACTGGCAACGGGCGTATTGCCGGTTTGTCTGGGTGAAGCAACCAAGTTTTCACAGTACTTGTTGGAATCTGACAAGTCCTACCGCACCGAAGTAAAGCTGGGTATTCAGACTGAAACCGGTGACCGCGAAGGTGAGGTAGTTGAAGAGCGTCCGGTTACTGTGACCCGCTCTGATGTTGAAGGTGTGCTGGAACAGTTTCGTGGTGAGGTTGACCAGGTTCCTAGTATGTACTCCGCTCTCAAACATAACGGCGAGCCACTGTATAAGCTGGCTCGTCAGGGTATTGTCGTTGATCGTCCGTCACGCAGAATCAATATCTATCGCCTCGAGTTACTGGACTTTGAAGGTGATCGTCTGATTCTGGAAGTTGACTGTTCCAAGGGTACCTATATTCGTACTCTGGCTGAAGATATTGGTGCGGCTCTGGGTTGTCTCGGGCATGTCGCTGAACTGCACCGAATCAAGGCAGGTCCTTATACGGAGCATCAGTCCTACACATTGGAGCAGTTGGAAGAAGCCCGCGATAGTGGTGGTCACAAGGCTCTGGACGATCTGCTGTTGCCGTTGGATACTTCCGTGAGTGACTGGCCACAGATTCGTCTGGGAGCTACCAGCAGTTACTACATCAGTCAGGGGCAGCCAGTACAGGTGCCTCAGGCACCAACCAGTGGTAACGTCAGAATCTATGGTCAGGAAGAGGTAGAAGGGCAAGAAGTGCTTCGATTCCTTGGGATTGGCGAGATTGATGAAGACGGTCGCGTAGCGCCGAAGCGACTGATCAATTCTGGAAGTTGAGTTGAGGCAGGGCTTTCTTGACCTCAAATGGTGGTTTTAACAGACTGGCTTCCTATTCGAGGTTGGTGTTAGAATGCGCCACTTGGTTGACAGCGCTTGCTGTCAAGATGTAAAGGCTGGCTGTAAATATGCACGGTCGTGCCTGATTCTTATGCATATTAACTGGAGTATAAAGCAATGGCTTTGACTGCTGAAAAGAAAGCGGAAATTATCAAGGAATTCGGTCGCACTGAAGGCGACAGCGGTAGCCCTGAAGTTCAGGTTGCTCTGCTGACTGCAAACATCGAAGGTCTGCAGGGTCACTTCAAGGCGAACCACAAGGATCACCACTCCCGTCGTGGTCTGATTCGCATGGTAAACCAGCGTCGTAACATGCTGAGCTACCTGAAAGGCAAAGACGTTGAGCGCTATCGTTCCCTGATCGAGCGTCTGGGTCTGCGTCGCTAAGACACGCCAGGAGAAAGCTTTGGGTTGTAACCGCAATGTTCAACTCAGGGTTGGACAGGAGTGCAGTAAGCTGCATTCCTGTGCAGTTAAAGCACCGCCGGCTTCCTTTGTGAGGCAGGCGGTGTTTTGCATTATTGGCTATGAGAAAAGTAATCAGTTTATTTTATAAGTGACAACAATATATTGTTGTTGAGCTGTGTAGCCTTTATTGCAATAAATAGCCATGAGCCAGGAAAATTTTATTAACCCGGAAGTTTCATAAAGTGTCGAGCTTCTCGCTCTGCTATTTTTTCGGCTGAGACATTTTGTCGGCATATTCATGCTTATTGCATGGATCTGCCGACAAAATGCTGTCACGGCGGGAAAAGAGCTAGCGAGAAGCCGACGAGCGATGTTCGTTTATGTTCGGACACATCAAAAAATGAGCATCTAAGTATTTCTGAGGTATTGAACCTCATTAGAGCGGCTTTATGAATTTTCCGGGTTAAGCCCTTATGAGGTGAAATTATTTTCAGGATAAAGTGTATAATGAAGTCTTCACTTTTCTTGTGGTTAAAAAAACCATAAAGACAGCACTGTTTTTACGGTTTAAAAAGAACGGGTGTACTCCGTTCTAAATTGTCAGCACTCCGGTCGTCAGTAGAGGGTGCAATTCCAAGTCTGTCTGGATAGGCAGAGTCTGTACGTTATCCAGAAGGTTTTGAATTGCATCTATCACACCACTATGGCCGGGTACTGTATTTCTTTATTCACACTAAATAGGAAAACCTAGTGAATCCGGTAATTAAATCATTTGAGTTTGGTGGCCAAACCGTAACTCTGGAAACCGGCCGTGTTGCTCGTCAGGCTTCAGGTGCTGTCCTGGCCAAAATGGGTGACATTGCTGTTCTGGCGACCGTAGTGGGTGCAAAGAAGGCTAAAGACGGTCAGGATTTCTTCCCTCTTTCTGTGCATTATCAGGAAAAAACCTACGCTGCCGGTAAAATTCCAGGCGGCTTCCTGAAGCGCGAATCACGCCCAAGCGAAAAAGAAACCCTGACTTCCCGTCTGATTGACCGTCCAATTCGTCCTCTGTTCCCTAAGGGTTTCATGAACGAAGTGCAGGTCGTTTGTACTGTTATGTCTACCGACAAGCAGAACGACCCTGATATTGTGGCTATGGTCGCTACTTCTGCCGCACTGGCTATTTCCGGCATTCCTTTTGACGGTCCAATTGGTGCTGCCCGTGTTGGTTTCAACGAAGAGCAAGGCTACCTGCTGAACCCAAGCTACGAATTGCTGAAAACTTCTGAGCTGGACATGGTGGTAGCCGGTACCAGCGACGCAGTTCTGATGGTTGAGTCCGAAGCTCAGGAATTGACCGAAGACGAAATGCTGGGTGCTGTTCTGTTCGCACACCAGGAATATCAGACTGTCATCAAGGCAGTTCAGGAGCTGGCTGATGAAGTAGGTAAAACTCGTTGGGATTGGGAGGCGCCTGCCGAGAATGCTGACCTGAAAAACAGCATTGCTGCCTTTGAAGGTAAGATGCGTGAAGCTTATCAGATCACCATCAAGCAGGATCGTACAGCGGCTGTTAATGCGCTGCGTCAGGAAGTTCTGGAAACGCTGGCAGGTGAAGAGGGTGCCTTCGATGCTTCTGACGTAGAAAAGTCGTTCAGCAAGCTCGAAAAGAATGTAGTTCGTGGCAACATCATCAACGGTATGCCTCGTATCGACGGTCGTGACACCAAGACTGTTCGCGGTATCGGCGTTGAAGTGGGTGTTCTGCAGAAGACTCACGGTTCCGCATTGTTCACCCGTGGTGAAACTCAGGCAATCGTTGCGGCTACTCTGGGTACTACCCGTGACGCTCAGATCGTTGATAACCTGGAAGGTGAAATCAAAGATCCGTTCATGCTGCACTACAACTTCCCAGCTTACTCTGTAGGTGAGTGTGGTCGTATGGGTGCCCCAGGTCGTCGTGAAATTGGTCATGGTCGTCTGGCTCGTCGTGGTGTTCAGGCAGTTCTGCCTACTCAGGAAGAATTCCCATACACCATCCGTGTTGTTTCCGAGATCACTGAATCCAACGGTTCCAGCTCCATGGCTTCTGTTTGTGGTTCTTCTCTGGCGCTGATGGATGCGGGTGTTCCTCTGAAAGCACCGGTAGCTGGTATTGCGATGGGTCTGGTGAAAGAAGGTGACCAGTTCGCCGTTCTGACCGACATTCTGGGTGACGAAGATCATCTGGGTGACATGGACTTTAAAGTAGCCGGTACTTCTGAAGGTATCACTGCTCTGCAGATGGATATCAAGATCGCCGGTATTACCGAAGAGATCATGGAAATTGCCCTGGATCAGGCCATGGACGCTCGCCTTCACATTCTGGGTGAGATGAACAAAGTCATTGGTGCTGCTCGTTCAGAACTGAACCCGAATGCGCCTATGACCATGTCTCTGAAAATCGATCCGGACAAGATCCGTGACGTTATCGGTAAAGGTGGTTCTACCATTCGCAGCATCTGTGACAAGACCGGTGCTTCTGTTGATATTGACGACAGCGGTATGGTTCAGATCTTTGCTGAAAACAGCGATAAAGCCCAGGCTGCCTACGACATGGTTTACGGCATCACTGCTGAAGCTGAAATTGGCAAGATCTACACCGGTGAAGTAACCCGTATTCTTGACTTTGGTGCTTTCGTTAGCGTTCTGCCTGGCAAAGACGGTCTGGTGCACATTTCTCAGATCGCCAATGAGCGAGTTGAGAATGTTACCGACTACCTCAAGGTAGGTCAGACTGTAGACGTTTTGGTTCTGGATATCGACTCCCGTGGTCGTATCAAGCTCAGCATGAAAGAAGTTGAGCGTGCCAGAGAACAGCAGAGCTGATTCTGAGCATTTAGCTTAAAAAGAAAACAGGAGCCCTCGGGCTCCTGTTTTTTTATGTCTTAAGACAGTTGGGCATGGCTGTTTTAAGTGTGAAAGAGGTAGAATAACGACGCTCTCATCAGTATGAATCAAGTCACGTTTTTCATTTAATTTGAAAAAAATGACGGATAAAAAATAAAAAAGAACAGGGTGTATGGGATGACAGAGGCGGTCCATTGCCAGTACCACACAAATAATCCGGCCGTATGGCATTGCGAAGGTTGTCAGAAGCATTATGGGGACTGTTGTGTGCCTGCTGTGCCGGAGGGTTATGACGAGCCTGTCTGTATGCTCTGCAATCAGGAAATGCAGTATCTCGGTGCCGCTCATTCGGCTGAGCCTTTCTGGCTGAAGATCAATGATTTCTTCCTCTACCCTGTCAGAGTCGCCAGTCTGACATTTCTTGCAGTCTGTATAGTGATCGGTTTTGTGATGCCTTATACCGGTCCACTGATTTTGCCTTTAAGTATTTTGTTGATGTGTGTGCTCACTAAATACTCACTTCAGATTATTGAGTCTGTCAGTATGGGAGATTGGGAGCCGCCCAGTCTTGAAGAAGCGTTTTCTGCTGACGGTATGAGTCTCTTTTTCAAGCAGATTGGTATTTTCCTGGTAGCCGGTGTTGCGCTCTATTTTCTGAGTAATCTGGGGGTCTTTGTGGTGTTGGGCGCTGCCGCTTTCATGTTGCTTGGATTGCCCGCTTCCATGATGATTCTGGCCAGGGAGCATACGCTTTCTGCGGCCGTTAACCCTATTAAGATTGCTTTTGTTATTTCAGCTATTGGTTGGCCTTACCTGCTGCTCTATTTCTTCCTGATTGTTCTTTATGGAGGTCCTGGCTACTTTATCGGTGGTCAGGAAGAGGTGTCTTCTCTATTTACTGCGGCTTCGTCACTGCTGGGTGGATATTTTTCTTTTGTGATGTGCGCCATGATGGGTTATTGCCTTTATCAGTATCAGTCGGAGCTGGGCTACGCTGCTGAGATGGAAGGGGAAGAAGGTATGACTGAAGAGGAGTACCGAAACCAGAAAGCTTTGGCAGATGGTCTGGTATTTATGCGGGAAGGGCGTGAAGAAGAGGCTCTGAAAATAACCAAGCAGGCGTTGGAAAGAGATCGCTCTAACATCCAGCTCAACAAGCGCTTTTTCAAGTTATTGTTACTTTCAGCACCTGATCAGGCATTAATAAAGTTTGGTGAGAAATATATGCAGCGTTTGATGATTCTTCGCAGGGATCATGAGGCTGCAGATGTGTATCTTGAAATGAAAGGACGCATGAAGGCCTATATGCCGGCGGTGCCAGGTGAGCGATACCGTTTGGCTGAAGCGTTGTCGCAAAAGGGTAAAGCGCGGGAAGCGTTAGGTCTATTGTTCAATTTGCATAAGCTTTTCCCTGATTATCAGCAGATTCCAGAGGCTTATCTGTTGATTGCCCGGCTGTTGAGTGAAAATATGAATAACGACGATCAGGCTGGGAAGTATCTGGATTTTATCATCAAGCATTACCCTGACCACCGTATGGCTAAAGAGGCCAGGGATTACAAGCAGGTTATTGAGTCTCTGTCATCGACGACAGCTGCTTGATAAGCGTTTGATAGTGCTGGTCGTTTTTTCCTCTGAAATAACTGGCCAGCGCTTCAAGGCAGGGAGCAAGTAATTCAGTTTCCTGAGTAGTGCTCAATGCTTTTTGTGCAAGGATAAAGGCCTGTGGGAAATAGTCAGCCTTGATCAGTCGGTTGATCCAGAATGCGCTCAATTTTCCGCTCTTTAGCAGGGTGGGTGTCTTGCAATAGGAGTTTGTGATTGAGGCGACAAGGGCGTCTGTTTCAGTTGTTCTGGGTAGTTTGATGATAGTCAGGACTAGCTGGTGATAGCTTTTATTCCGGTTTCTTTGCTTCAAGGCGTAAAGTCTTTCCAGAATTTCTACATTGCCGGGATGCTCCTGCATCAGTTTTTCTGCAAGCTGAATGGCTTTATCGTGTTGCAGTTGATTGGTGAGGTCGTCGATGGCTTGAACCGGATCAAATACAGGCTGTTCAGAATTTTCTTCCAGTTTTGTTTCTGAAAGATTAAGCCATGGTCGGGCGGCGAGAGTGATGATGACGCCGCTGATCAATCCACCCATGTGTGCCCAGTAATTCACGTTAGTGTTGCTGAATACCTGGCCAATGACTTCTTTACCTAGCCAGAAAGGGAAGATGATCAGGGCAGGGGCTTTGATAAAGTTAAAGTAAGGACCAATCCAGTAAAAAAACTGAATTTTACGGGTTTGATAAGCGCCAAGGTAAGCTCCCATTAAGCCAGCTATAGCTCCCGATGCTCCCACCCCGAAGCCGTGTTCACTCCATTGCATAATCCAGTAAAGGCCGGTGGCTGCAAAACCGGTGAGCAGGTAAGTGCCCAGATAGGCCAGCCTTCCCATGACGACTTCCAGTGCACAACCAAAAATAAACAGGAAAATCATATTGCCAAGCAGGTGACCAAAGTCACCATGCAGAAACATAGAAACAAAAGCGTCGATCAGCGATGGAGTGGCTGGATTGAAACCATACTTTACATAACTGAGCTGATTCCTGAGCTCCTCAAACTTTATTCTGTCTTTTTCCCATTGACTGTCATCAAAGTCCGGGTGTTCTCTGAGATTTTTTTCAAATTCCAGATCATGCATCAGCTGCATGGAAAGAATCATGCTGCCTTCTTCGCTGTTCAGGGGAATGCTGGCCCATACCTCAGGTTTATGCTGGCTGAGATAATCAGAATAGAGAGGGGTTTCCCGATCGGAGAGTTGCATCTCCTCATAGGTTTTCATTAGTTCCGGATAGATGTCCTGATCGTCGGTCTGGTAGCCAAAGAAAATGGCGCAATTGATAATGATCAGTAACAGGGTGATAAGAGGTGGATCTCGCCAGTCCAGCTTTCTCTCGGCGGGAATAATTAGCATCGTGCGTCCTGCAGCAATTATTGTTTTTAAAGTGTTTTTATTGCGTCGTATTGTATCTCAGAGTCTATTACAGGGGTAGCAACATAAGATGACTCTGCAGGCTGGGTTCGGGAGTAGTCTGTTAAGAAAAAGCTCACTAGTGCAGCGAAGAGCTATACCCCAGACCGTTCGCACTGAGTCTGTCGAAGTGTATTGCCAGTATCCTTCGACAAGCTCAGGATGAACGGAGTTTGTATGACCATTAACGCTAGGTTGCACTAGTTTGATCCAAAATACTCTGCCATTTGTGATAGTTGGCCCGAACGGGTGGGGAAATTTTTCCACAAGTGTGTGAGTGCATCTGCCAGAGTGACCTGATGCAGGTTCAGTGTTTTATGAAATAGTAAATGCTGGATGTTGGTGTGAAACTTTTCAGGTTGCTCAGAAAGAGTTGTTCTTTCAAGCAGGTGCTGATCCAAGGCATCCTCCGGAAACTCCAGAGGCTGAGTGCATTGCTTAAGTAAATTGAAAAGCATGGCGTCCAATAGATGTTCCGGGATTTCGTTCTGCATTCTATGCAGCCAGGCGATGGTGATCAGGTTGTGTCCAAAGAAGCCAGGTTGAATTAAAGCTGCTTTCAGAGTGTCATCGAAATTGGGAGGTGTCGGTTGATAGGCGGGCTTTCCTGAAAACTTTGGATCATTAAAGGTAGAGCCAACAAACTCTGTGAGTCTCTCAAGGTATGGAGGAATTTGGGATTCATTCAGGTGTTGATGAACCGCTTTGAAAGCCAGGAGTATGGTTACGTGGTGGAAAAGGTAGTGGTCAGCCGTTGCTGCTTTCTCAAGATAGTGTTCAAGGATATCCTGAATACCTCTTTCCTTGTGCCATTGATTCATCGCGAGATAGGCAGCAGGAAAAACACCATTTTCCACTCTGCTTTGAATTCTGTTTGAGCTAAATGTGACAGCTTCCATGTGCTCTGACAGAACGGTGTGGATTTTGATTTCTGTTTTTCTGATCAGTCGGTGGGTTTGCTCCCAGATTTCTTGTTGAGCTTCAGGATATTTTTCCGTTAAGTGGTTGGCAGCAAGGTATGCTTTCAACGAGTGGGGTTGATGAATGCTTGCGCTACGAAAAACTGCATCCTGCAATAGGTCGGCTTGATTCATAATGATTATCCAGAACCGATGACTTTTTGTTAACTGTCGTTTATAAGGCAGGATCTGCGTTCTGGCAAGTATAAAAAAACCGTGCATAAGCACGGTTTTTTAGCGCCCGAGAATCTGGAGATATTACTCGTCCAGGAAGCTTCTCAGGTGGTCTGAACGCGTTGGATGACGCAGCTTTCTCAGAGCCTTGGCTTCGATCTGACGAATACGCTCACGGGTAACGTCGAACTGCTTGCCCACTTCTTCCAGAGTGTGGTCAGTGTTCATGTCGATACCGAAACGCATGCGCAGAACCTTCGCTTCACGGGCTGTCAGTCCTGACAGAACGTTGCGAGTAGATTCTTTCAAGCCGGTGCCAGTTGCACGATCGATAGGTGACTGAATGGTAGCGTCTTCGATAAAGTCGCCCAGGTGGGAGTCTTCATCATCACCGATTGGAGTCTCCATAGAGATAGGCTCTTTGGAGATTTTCAGTACCTTGCGAATCTTGTCTTCCGGCATTTCCATGCGCACAGCCAGTTCTTCCGGAGTAGGTTCGCGACCCATCTCCTGAAGCATCTGCCTGGAAATACGGTTCAGTTTGTTGATCGTTTCGATCATGTGAACCGGAATACGGATAGTTCTGGCCTGATCCGCGATGGAGCGGGTGATGGCCTGACGAATCCACCAGGTGGCGTAGGTCGAGAACTTGTATCCGCGACGGTATTCAAACTTGTCTACCGCTTTCATCAAACCGATGTTGCCTTCCTGGATCAGGTCGAGGAATTGCAGGCCACGGTTGGTGTATTTCTTGGCGATGGAGATAACCAGACGCAGGTTAGCTTCTACCATTTCTTTCTTGGCGCGACGGGCACGGGCTTCACCCAGGGACATTCTGCGGTTGATGTCCTTGATTTGTACCAGTGTGCAACCAAAGTCTTTTTCAATGGAGATCAGTTTTTTCTGGGCACGGACAATCTCGTCACGGTAGTTGTTGACTACTTGTGCGTAGCCAGCGCTTCCGGAAGTGATGTCATCAATCCAGTTAAGGCTGGTTTCATTGCCCGGGAATGTGCTCAGGAAAATCTTACGAGGCATTTTCGCGCGACGCACACAGAACTGCATGATGGCGCGCTCATTGCGACGAATGGTGTCCAGAGTATTTCTGATGCGGAATACCAGCATGTCAAAAATACGAGGCACTAACTTCAGTGGCATGAAGGCTTCGGTAAGCTCTTCCATGGCCGCTTTGGCTTCTTTAGAGCCGAAGTCGTGCTTTTCCAGAGTGCTCAGAACTTTTTCGTGTCCGTCCCTGAGAGCGCCAAAGCGTTCAGCAGCTTCTTCCGGATCCAGACCGCCAGCATCTTCGTCGTCGTCGTCATCATCGTCATCAGAGTCGTTATCATCAAAGTTTTCCTGGATGTTTTCGACGACAGGGGCGGGTGCTGGTACATCGGAGTCAGGGTCGATGTAGCCACTGATCAGGTCGGTCAGGCGACCTTCTTCTTCTACAATTCGATCGTATTCATCCAGAACAATCTGAACAGAGCCTGGGAACTTGGCCAGGGCTGACATGACTTCACGCAGCCCTTCTTCAATTCGCTTGGCGATCTGGATTTCGCCTTCACGAGTCAGCAGTTCAACTGTACCCATTTCACGCATGTACATGCGTACTGGGTCAGTAGTACGACCTGCTTCCTGTTCAACCGCTGCAAGAGCTGCTGCTGCTTCTTCGGCAGCAGCTTCATCAGTATCGGCTTCTGACAACAACAGGGTATCGGCGTCCGGCGCTGTTTCGTAGACGGTGATACCCATGTCATTGATCATGCGAATGATGTCTTCAACCTGATCAGGATCGGAGATGTCTTCAGGAAGATGGTCATTCACCTCCGCGTAAGTCAGGTATCCCTGTTCCTTACCGCGAGAGATAAGCTCTTTCAGTCGGGATTGTTGTTGCGAGTTAGCTGACATATCAACCCTTTAACAGCGAAAGTGGAGTGCCGGACGAAAAAAACGTAAGCTGGCAATTATAGCTCAAAAAACATGGGGTTTTCCACAGGAAAGCGCAAAACAGTACACTTTTGTGGAGCTGCACGATGTTCAGTGGTTGAGGTACCGGAAAAACTGTCCATGGAAAACTACACATGGTGAGGGTCCCCTTCCGTGGCTTTTGCCGTGAAAGCCTCTATTCACGCAAGGTGAGCTGCAGAGATGCTTTCTTCGCTCATGGCTGTTTCAGACCGGATTCAGAATCAGGTGTGTGGTCAATAACGGCTTCCCACATAGCACAGTGAAGTTCAAGTATACCTAAAAATACGTGCGTCGCCATAAATAAACGGATAAAAAAACAATTTACAATACGCTTACAGGCTGCAGGGAAAAAGGACTTCTGTCGTTCACTAGTCGGTTTTTTCTGAGCGTTATGACTGTTCTTTTTTGGGTGCAGCAGTGGTGGTTTTGATGCCGAGTTTTTGTTTCTGTTTTTCAAGCAGTGCTTCAAGAACGCTGCGCTGGGCAGAATCGATTTGCCCCGGCTTTTTCTGGGAAAAAGTTTGCTTTAAAGAGTGGGTAGCCTGTTTATGCTCGAGCTCTCTTACAGTATCTCTGATCCGTTCAATGGCTTCGTGGAACTCCTGGTCGTTCGGCTCGTGACCCAGTTGCAGTGATGCGATTTCCTGTAAGCGTGAACCGTGTTGAGTTCCATGCCATTGAGCAATCAACGCTATGGTAGGTAATTTGGGTTGCTCCTGAAGCGTCTTGATCAGTGCAATCAGTAACTGGGTGTCAGGGTGTTCATCGCCTTCAAGTTCGTTAATGGCTTGAACGCCAGTCGCCAGTTCCGGATTGCATAACAGATGGCGGATTGCATAAATGGATCGCCCGACTTTTAAGGGGGCGGGTGCAGCGGGTTGTTCGCTCTTATCCTTAAAATTCTTTTTAAAAGGTTTGCGCTCAAAGCTGCGTTCCTGGGGTTGAAAGTTCTGAGTAAAATCGGCCTCGTACTCAGCCTCAGGATAATAGTCCGCTTCAGCAGGCATTGAGTAGTTGTCGTATACAGCGGGTTCAGTCGGAGCAGGTTCGGGTTCGCTCTTTTTGTTCAGGTAACTTTCCAGGGTGTCAGTGTTTAATCCGGTAATTTCTGACAGCCGCTGCATCAGCATTTGTTTAAACAGGCCGTCCGGAATTTTATGCAGGTGAGGTTGTGCCTCTGTTGCCAATCGGGAGCGGCCGTCCATGGTGTTCAGATCAATTTTTTCGCTGAGTTCCTGAAAAAGAAAAGTGTCCAGGCTCAGGGCGGTACTTTTGATTCGCTCAAGAAAGGCATCGGCGCCTTCCTGTCTGACCATGCTGTCAGGGTCTTCACCTTGGGGTAAAAACAGAAAGCGAGCCTGATTGCCGTCTTCCATATAAGGAAGGGTTGATTCCAGTGCTCGCCAAGCTGCCCGTCTGCCAGCGTCATCACCGTCAAAGCAGAACACAACTTCTGATACGGTTTTGAACAGCCGCTGCATATGATCCAGTGTTGTGGCTGTGCCCAGTGTGGCAACAGCGTTATGGATGCCTTGTTGCGCCAGGGCAACAACATCCATATAACCTTCTACAACCAGGATGCGCTCAAGGTGTCGATTGTGCTTTTTGGCCTCATAAAGGCCATAAAGTTCCCGTCCCTTGTGAAAAATAGGGGATTCGGGGGAGTTCAGGTATTTGGGTTTGGCGTCACCCAGCACTCGTCCGCCAAAAGCGATGATCCGTCCCCGGGTGTCATGAATCGGAAACATGATGCGATCACGAAAGCGGTCGTATCGGCTTTTGGTCTCTTCTTTCTCAACCAGCATGCCGGTGGTGACCAGCTGGTCTTCTTTTTCCTGGTTCTCGGCCAGATGATTCTGGAGGTTGTCCCAGCCGGGAGGGGCAAAGCCTATTCCGAAGCGCTTGCAGGTCTGACCATCCAGGCCTCGCTGTTTCAGGTATTGGATGGCTCTGGGGGCGTCCTGAGCTTTTCTTAATTGTTCGTTATAAAAGGCGTTGGCCTTGGTCATCAGCTCATAAAGAGGGGTGTGATCTGGTCCTTTTCTCTGGCTGTGCTGTTCTCTGGGTACTTCAAGGCCCACCAGGCTGGCCAGAGAGTCTACGGCTGTCGGGAAGTCCAGGTGGTCAAAGTCCATGACAAAACCCAAGGCGTTGCCGCTGGCGCCACAGCCAAAGCAATAGTAAAACTGCTTGTCGGGGCTGACGGTGAAAGAAGGGGTTTTTTCCTGATGGAATGGGCAGCAGGCGGAGTAGTTTCGACCGGTTTTCTTCAGCTTTACCCGGGTGTCGACAATGTCCACGATGTCCAGGCGGTTCAGCAGGTCATCAATAAATGTCTGGGGTATGCGTCCGGCCATAAATGCCCATAAGGAAAGCAGGTGTCAGCGCCAGTCATGAACAGAGGCTGGTGCCAGAATGTTTAACAGAAGTTCGATATTATCACTGTCATTGGAGGAATGTCAGTGATTGTCGCAAAAGCTGTGCTTTGTCGTCAGGTGCGAGAATCTGATTCAGTTGAGCTGTTGCTTGACCGTCTGACTGACTTGATTCATGTCAGCTCGTCCCTGGATTTTGGGCTTGAGGATGCCCATGACTTTGCCCATATCACGCATGCTCTCGGCTCCGCTTTCACGAATCGCTTCAGAAACCAGTTGGTTGACTTCGTCGGCGCTGAGCTGGGAGGGCAGGAATTCCTGAATGATGGCCAGCTCCAGTTTCTCCTGGTCGGCCAGATCAGTGCGCCCTGCAGACTCGAACTGGGTGATGGCATCGCGGCGTTGCTTGGCCATCTTGTCGAGTGCTGCAAGGGCACGGATGTCGTCGATCGACTTTTCGTCTACTTCGATTCGCTTGAACTCGGCTAGAGCCAGGCGAATGGTTCCCAAACGAACCTTTTCGCGATTGCGCATAGCGTCCTTCATTGCAGCAGTCAGTTGTTCCTTGACCTGGCATTCGCTCATGTTCTTACCTCAATACGAGCCCTTCCCGAAAAAAAGGATTCGAGCTGATCAATGGGAGTCGAAGCAATTAAAACCGGAATCCGGTCTTAATACAGACGCTCACGACGACGCTGTTCGCGCTGCAGTTTTTTCAAATGACGCTTGACAGCAGCAGCAGCCTTACGCTTGCGAACGGAGGTTGGCTTTTCGTAGTGTTCACGACGACGTACTTCAGCCAGGACACCAGCCTTTTCGCAGGAGCGCTTGAAACGGCGCAGTGCTACATCAAACGGTTCATTTTCTTTAACTTTAACAGCAGGCATGCAGAGATCACCTTCCTATAAAAAATAGTGTGTTCATTAAATAAGGTTTGCAGCCCGGCATAATAACATCTGCTATTGGTACCTCCTACTCTTTGATCAGAAAATGCACTCTGTGATTCCCAGTCCAAATAAAAAGGACGGGGCAGCGATTTATTTTCTATTTATGGCGATTTTCAAATGAATGAAACTCGTCATAAAAGAGCAATCGGTTGAGCATTCACACTGTTTTCAGGAGCCCTGCCTAAGCTGAAACCCTTGAATATCGTGTGAAGAAGCTAATTCCGACCCGCAAAATAAGTCAGGACAAAAGTCCAGACTAGCCGCGTATTTTCAGGGATGCGAATTTTATAGACTATTTTCAGTAAATGCAAAATTCGGCCTGTTTTCAGCCGGGCATGAGAGCTCAGGGGTTGCGGTCTCTGGCATTTCCTGCAAAGGCCCGTTTGCAGTATCATCCCAGACCCTGCAGCAGGTACTGAACTATAACGGTTGTACGTTAGTTCTTAATATCCGGCCCCTTGTTATTTTTGCTATGGGAGTTGTTCTGGAAACCTGCCTGAATGATGGTAATCCACAGGGTCTGTGAGTATATGCACTGTTTGTTCAATAAGTGGTGCGAAGTGCAGACTGATGTTAACAGGTCTTATCTATGATAGTGCTCGGGATTGAAACATCCTGCGATGAGTCAGGCATTGCCCTATATGACAGCCATAAAGGGCTGCTGGCTGATGCGCTTTACAGCCAGATTGAAATGCATACCGAGTATGGCGGTGTCGTACCTGAACTGGCGTCCAGGGATCATATCCAGAGGGTTCTGCCTCTGATCAATCAGGTTCTGGAAAAAGCCGGTATCACCCGAAAAGAGATTGATGCAGTAGCCTACACCAAAGGGCCGGGCTTAATTGGTGCTCTAATGGTGGGCGCCTGTATTGGCCGCTCCATGGGTTGGGCGTTGGGTGTACCCACCGTGGGGGTGCATCATATGGAAGGGCATTTGCTGGCCCCCATGCTGGAAGATAACCCTCCTGAATTTCCATTTCTGGCATTGCTGGTTTCTGGCGGTCACACACAGTTGGTCCGCGTAGATGGCATTGGTCAATATCAGCTGCTGGGTGAATCTATTGATGATGCGGCCGGTGAGGCTTTTGACAAAGTAGCTGCCATGCTTGAGCTGGGTTACCCGGGTGGGCCAAAAGTATCCATGCTGGCCGAGTCTGGCACTCAGGGGCGATTCCGATTTCCCCGGCCCATGTGTGACCGTCCGGGGCTGGATTTCAGTTTTAGTGGTTTGAAAACTTTTACGCTTAATACTGTGGCAGCCTGTAAAAAGGAAGGTCACTTTACCGATCAGGATCGGGCCGATATTGCTTTGGCTTTTGAGGAAGCGGTTGTCGATACCCTGGCATTCAAGTGCCGTCGAGCATTGAGACAAACCGGATTGAAACAGCTGGTGATTGCCGGTGGTGTGAGTGCTAACAAAAGACTCAGAAAAGAACTGGAAGCCATGGCGACAAAAGAGGGTGGCGGTTTGCGTTATGCCAGACCGGAGTTTTGTACCGATAATGGTGCCATGATTGCTTATGCAGGGTGTCAGCGTCTGCTGGCAGGTCAAACTGAGCCCCTTGAAGTAGCTCCCATGCCTCGCTGGAATATGGAAGAGCTGGAAGCCGTTAATTCAGAATCCAAGGGTGATGTGAATGGATAAGGTTCGTATCGAGCATCTGGAAACCCGGGCCATTATTGGTGTTTATGAGTTTGAGCATGAAGCCCCTCAGCCCTTGATTATTGATCTGGAGCTGGAAACCGACTTTACCAGAGCCTTTGGTTCCGACGATTTGAATGATGCACTGGACTACGATGCCATCAGTCAGGCAGTCAGCGCCTTCTGTGAAGAATCCCGGTATGCCTTGCTGGAAGCGCTGGCTGGAGGCATTATTAAGCTGGTGCAGGTCAACTTTAATGTCGATCGGGTAGGTGTTTTGATTCGCAAGCCCGAAGCATTAAAAGGTGCAGTAGCCTCAGTATGGTGTGAACGTACAAAGGATGAGATGCGTCAACTATGACACTTTATTACATTGGAGTCGGTTCCAATGAAGAGGCTGAAAGCAATTGTCGCAAGATGATTGAGGCATTTCGGCAGCAGTTTGGCACTTTGCTGGTCAGCAGCCTGATCCAGACTTCTGCAGAAGGAGTGGATGCGGCTGATTATTATAATGCTGTCGTTTGTTTTGAAAGTGAGGCCACACCCGCCTCGATAAATCAGTGGTGCAAGCAGATAGAAGATCAGTTGGGGCGGGTCAGGGGTAGCCTGAAATGTCGGGCCGACCTTGATATTCTGCAGGCTGTGGAAGATGTTCGGGACGTAACATTGAGCGCCATTGAAGAAGTCTACTTTCGACCTCTGGTGAAACAACTCTGGTGTTTTCAGGCGGGAAGACCTGTCAGTGTTTTTGTTGATGCCATTCCAATGGCGTTTGAGCCCGATGTCCTATTAGGCAACCAGCCTCGTTTATTGCCTGAGCTGGAGTTTGTTGCTGGCTAAGGAATAGTCCTGAAATAACTTCCTGGTTGAGAGCCTACCAAAACCCGTTCGGGCTGAGCCTGTTGAAGCCCAATGCCACCACCCTTCGACAAGCTCAGGGTGAACGGGTTAGGTGTGCAAGCTGGGAAGTTCTAAGTGGAAAGATCTAATAATTCTATTTGGAGCACTAGTCTGTTATTGCTTTAACTTTTCCTGCATCTGCTCAACTCTCAACTTCCTCAACTGCTCTCCAACAGCTTTACCCTTAAAGCCTTGTGCAACAATGTCCCTGGCATTGATAGAAAGACACAACTCCAGAAGTGATTGCAGAGTGCTACAGGCTTCTGCAGACAACTCCTGTTCTTTGGCAGTGGCAATGCAAGAACATGCTTCCAGAAAGTGAGTAAAGCGTTCCGGGCGTCTGAAGGCATCGGTTTGTTCAAACAGAGTCATCAGAAATTCAGCATCAATTGATGCAATGTTGTCCAGAACGGTTTGACTGTATTGGAAGGTCAGGCTGGCCAGTTCTGTATAGCTGGAAGGCACTTTCAGATGCTTTGATAAAGACTTTATCTGCTCTACGTTCAGTCCGGATTCGGTGCTGAATGTTGCGGCAAAACGAATCTCTTCAGGTTTGCCTTCTTTCACGGCTGCTTCAAGAGCCTTCAAGCCGGTAGCTGGAGCGCTGATAAATGGAATCCAGTCAGGCATAACTACGGACATGGCGTTGCAGGCAAAGAGCACTTCGAAATAGATTTGGGGAGAAGGCTCGGAAAGAGCCCGAACAGTTTCCTGCCAAACCCGCTCGGGTACCAGGTAAGAGGCTTCTCCACTTTCAACCATTCGGGTCATCAGTTGCAAGGTTTCAGGGGCTACCTTGAAGCCCAGGTGATGGAACCGTGCCGCAAATCGGGCTACACGCAGGATACGCAGAGGGTCTTCCTGAAAAGCAGAAGAGACATGACGTAAAAGGCGGTTTTCCAGATCTTTTTTACCACCGTAAGGATCATGGAGCTGCCCTTGAGAGTCTTCAGCCATGGCGTTGATTGTCAGATCCCTTCGGATCAAGTCTTCTTCCAGGGTGACATCCGGTGCTGTATGAAACACAAAACCACCGTAGCCGTGGCCTGACTTTCTTTCAGTGCGGGCCAGTGCATACTCTTCTTTGGATTGTGGGTGAAGAAAAACAGGGAAGTCCTGGCCGACGGGCTGAAAGCCCTGGCTTTTCATTTCCTCGGGACTGCTGCCTACCACCACCCAGTCGTGATCCTTAACCGGCAGGTTCAGTAACTTGTCTCGAACGGCACCACCAACCAGAAAAATCTTCATGTCATGTCTATCTGTATCGTTGAGTGAATCATCTTAACTGCATGATATGGAGTGTGAACAGTAAAAATTAGATCAGCAGTTTGAAAATATAGGTGGATTCTTATTTATTCAAAATGAATGATTTTTCAAAGTGATTTCTCAGTTTTGACTATCTTTGTTAGCCAGTGTCATCTTCAGGTTGTAAATAAATGAGTCATTATAATCATAGATTCTGGCGAAGCGTGTTCTGCATTTTAATGCTGCTGTTCGTTTCTTTTGAAGTCAGTGCGCTTGCTACCAAAAAGCAATTTTATGAGCTTGGGGCACATCCTACTCACTATCTGGCTCAAATGGTCGTAATCAAGGAAGCCAGATCCGGTGATTACATGGGGAATGAAGAGTTCGAGTATTATCTGTTCGATACTTTTCTTATTAAAGAGCAGATAGTCCTGAGTGCGAAACAGGTGAAAGAAATCAAGAGTCTGCTTGATCAGGAGGTATTCGAAGAAAATGGAGTAATGAAGAAAATAGTAGTGAAGGTATTTACTGACTTTCAGCGAACAGGGGTTGGTTATCTGCGTTCAGTTCCCAATGTTGCTGAAGTGAAAGAGATTAATTCAAGCAATTGGGATCAGGATAAAGAGCGTTTACTGTTATTACCTCTTGAAGAGGCCGTTGCTGGTGCACCTGCGAGTGCTGTAAATCTCCCATATGGAGCTCTTAATGAGGGAGAGTATCATTTCGCAAGTACTCGCTATCAAGGGAATAAGCATGGTTCTGTTGGTCTAGGATACAATCAACAGGTGGGATTCACTAAAGCATGGCCTGAAGCGGTGAGAGAACTGGCAAACGACTGTCCTCATTTGTTTATGGATAAAAATCAAAGGGAGAGCACACAAGCGACCCCTTCAAACAAGAAGATGAATAAGAGTGTATTTCCATGTTGGCTCCGTAAAAGTATGCTCCAATACTTTAAAATCTCGGTATCAAGCAAGAAGCATATTGTGACACTCTCATTTGAGAAGTTGATGGATGAAGCAGTATGTAGCCAGTCGGTTTGCAGTCCAGTCGACATCGATGGTTATCCGTTACATATGGAGAACCATCCAGTGATTCTTGTTTATAAAGACAAGTTTTATCTTTATGGGTTCACAGAGTCGTGTACGTTGGGGGAAAAATGTTCTGTCAGAGCTTTTCCGGTCCCCACCCCCCTGACTTTCAGAAACAGTCAGGGTCTCCATTAGAGGCCCTGTTTTCAGAAAAATTAATCATCAAAGTCATTCATTCTTTGAGCATTATAAGAGGGCGGTCGAGAGACAAAACCAGCCCAGGTCAGGATCAGTTTTATGGGGTCCTGAGAATCCTCTGCAAAGTACAAGGGTTGAATTTGCCTTAATAAATCCCTAATGAGTCGAAAAATATAATGACCATTTGAGGTTTGAGTGGATGAAGTGGTGCCTGGCATTTGAGGGGGTATAGGGATGACATGTAACCCTGTCATAGTGGACACAAGAAACCAGTAACTCTGACTGTGTATCAGTACTAAAGTGAATCCAGTATCTGAAGTTGCTTCCGAGTAATCAAGAAAGATCGCATGGGTGCTTTCCGGGTCATTCAGTCTGGCGATCATGTCGTCTATGGTTTGTCTTTTGTTTTCGGGAGTGATTGATCTGCTTCGCCACTGTTTAGAGTGGAGTTGATTCAGAATAATGCCAAGTTGCTGCTGAAAGGCTGCCACATCAAAGTGAAAGTTTACGGATGGGTTTATATGAGCGGGTTCCTGTAAAATGAGAGTCACCAGTTCCAGTAAGCTTTGCCTTGATTCATTGGCTGATAGAGTCATCCCGTTCCGTATCATGGTTTGAGATTCAAACAGCTGCTGAAAATCCGGGTACTTTTCTCGAAAGGCAGGGCTGAAGTTAGCGCATACATCCCAGAAGCCTGCTGCCAAACATTGCCAGCCCACTATGACTGGCTCAGGTTCAGGAGTGCCCGATAGAGGGGCTTCAGTCATAGAAACAGAGGGCTCAATGGTTCTGGTTTCTTCTGTGCCTGCAGATGAAAGGGTTGGTCTTCTGATCACCTGAGGTTTGGGTTTCATTGCACTGCCTTGCAGCTGCTCAGGAGCAGGTCTCGGAAAAGGGTTTGTTGCCTGAGGCACAACCGTAGCTGTAGGAGTATGAGGGATAGAAGGAGTTGGTTGAATGGTTAGACTCTGTAGTCTATGGCTTATGTGGGCAGGAGGGCGGGCTCTTGTCTCTGAACCGAATTTTCTTTTATGTGCTGACCAGGACACCTCATCCAATTGCTGTCTGCGTGAATCACTCAAGGGAGAAAAGTCTGAAGCCATTTCGGGGTGTGCTTTAATGGTATTTCGGGCTCGCCTGATCACAGAGCTTCTTTCAATAGTTTTACCTTTGTGTTGTCCCTCAAAATCCGAAAGTCTTTCTGAAAGATAGAGAACGTTTGGAGGGATATCACTGGTGTCTTCCGCATGACGGCTTCTTTCAGTTTCACTGTGTCTTGATACCGGCGGAATGATAATGACATTGGGATCCACAGTGGTTCTTGTAGTAACTTCCCGAGCGGGTGGTTCATCCGGGAGAGGATTTAGAATTTGCCAGGCGGTTTCATACAATTTAAACCAGGCGTCAGGTCCTGAGTGATGAGTAGAAATGATTTTTGATAGATCTTGTGATTTGGTATAAGCCCCGGGGTATTTCTCTCGTGCTTTCCAAACCTTTTCCAGAATTCTGTTGAGGTCCTTTTGGAAGGCAGTGCTTTCTTGAAGTGACGAAGTCGATGGATCCATGCTGAATAGGTTGAAAGAAATTAAAATGAGATAAATAAAAGATAAGCTTCTATTCATTTTTAAACCTGCGTTTATTGAAACAGGAAAAACAGTGTAGCTTCATTTTTAGCGCTCGCATTTTTGGAAATGTGAATGTGTTTTGAATCAATTACTTGGATTTTATTAAAAGGGATGTTTTCTTCTTTGTTATCAACCCATGCTGCTTTTTTAAATGAGTCGTCGAAAGTGATTGTCTATTGATTTGCTAAACTTGCCCTCACATTTACGAGGTGAGCTGAGGCTTTCTGCTTATGAAGTGGTTAGGTACAAAGTGTATCGGTCGTTTTGTTTTGAGTACTCTGTTTTTTCTATTTGGGTGTAACAGTGTGCAGGCAGCACCTCTGCCTCCTTTATCTACCTGGAATGATGGCGCTAATAAACAGGCGATTATTGAATATGTAAAGGAGGTTGTCTCCAGACTGCCTGTTTCTCAGAGAGTGGTGGTTTTTGATGTAGACGGAACTTTGATCGTAGAAAAGCCGCAGCCCATGGCCATGTTTATGGGCGTGGATCACCTGTGTGAAAAGAAGAAACTGCATCCTGAGACATTTACCGGACAGGTCTATGAACAGGCATGTCTGCGTAATTTCACCTGGTTGGACACTCATCTGAATGCCGTTCAGCTCACGGCCTTTCTCAATGAAACCGCTGATAGCACCAGACGTTATGGTGTGAACTATTTGAATAAACCGGCAAATCCTGTGTATCAGGCTCCATTGAGGTCCTTGTTCTATTTACCTATGGCTGATCTGATTGAGTATCTTCTGGAAAACCAGTTTATGGTTTATCTGGTCTCCGGGTCCGACGAGACCTTTGTCAGGGCTCTGGTCAATTCGGCTGAATTTGATGATCTGGATCAGGATAAGCTCAATATTCCAGACAGTCATGTGCTCTCGCAGACTGTGTTGCTTCACCTCAATGAAAAAGACGGTACTTTTGTCCGAACCTATCAGTTCAGGCCTCCCAATAACTGAAATGAAGGGAAAGCAGAAAGAATCAAGATGGGTCTGGGTAATACTGCACCGACAATGGCTGTGGGTAACAGTATGGGGGATTACCAGATGCTCGGTTATCTTTCTGATTCGGTTCCAGAGGGAGGGCTTTCCATGGTCATAAATCATGATGATCCCGTCAGGGAATGTGCCTATGAGGATGAAGAGTTGTTAGAAAAAGCCCGGGAGAAAGGTTGGCTTGTGATCTCTATGAAGAATGATTTCAAACGGTTGTTTTCCACGGGAGTCAAGCGTCTCAAGGGTAGTTGTCAAAGCAGGAAGCGGTCATTAACAGAAACGGTCATAAGGGATTAAAAAAATCTACCCCTTAGATCTGGGAATTCTGATTGATTTTGTGCATGATTGCGAACTGGCCAAAAGCCTTTGCCAATGGAGATTGGCAATTATAAGTTATCAAAAGGGGTTCATGGAGTTCAGTCCCTCCCGGCTGGCTGATGTCGGAAGCCTTTTTGTGTTTACAAAACAAACCGCCTTAAGTGGAAGTGCCATCGGCTTTTAATCGAAATAGCCGTGGACCCATGATTAATTTCGCGTCCCTTTGGGGTGGGACAGAATTAATCATAAAAGTCATGAGCGAAAAAAACGCCAGGCATTTCCCAAATAGATTGATAAACGGCATAGGTCAGGGATTACATTTGCCGAAACTGGGGGAGACACCGCATGTTTGAGGCCAATTCCGTATTTAAACCTGAATTCATCCAGGAGAGCCCAGCCAAGCTTTGGAAGGCAATCTCTCCACAATACAGTGTGGATGAGTCAGCCTGGCTGGCACAGCTGGTCGATTTGGCCAGACCCGAACCGCAGCAGCTGGCTGCAGTAACCCGACGCGCGACTGAACTGGTTGAACAGGTTCGGGCCCGGGAAGATTCCATTCATATGATTGATTCCATGCTGTTGCAATACAGTCTGGATACCCGTGAAGGCATTCTGCTTATGTGTCTGGCAGAAGCCCTGATGAGAATTCCCGATTCAGAAACGGCCGATGCCCTGATTCGCGACAAACTCAGTGTTGCCGAATGGGAAAAGCACCTCAAGCAAAGTGATTCTTTACTGGTTAATGCTTCCACCTGGGGTCTGATGCTGACTGGTAAGGTGGTGACACTGGACAAGTCTGAAGACGGCCGTCCGGGTAATGTCATTGGGCGACTGGTTAAAAAGATGGGTGAGCCCGTTATTCGTCAGGCGGTAAACCAGGCGATGAAAATCATGGGCGAACACTTCGTTCTGGGCCGTACTATTGAAGAAGCACTCAAGAATGGTCGCAAACCAAGAGAAAAAGGCTACACCTATTCCTTTGACATGCTGGGTGAAGCGGCGCTGACGGCCAGAGATGCAGAGAAATATCTGGCATCGTATATGGCGGCAGTGAAGTCTGTTGGTCAGGAAAAGAAGAGTGACGGTTACAAAGGACCTCGTCCAACGGTTTCCATCAAACTGTCTGCTCTGCACCCTCGTTACGAAGTGGCTAACGAAGCCCGTGTTCTCAAAGAACTGTTCGACAGCGTGCTGGGGTTGATTCGTACCGCCAAAAGCCTGAATGTCGGCATCACAATTGATGCGGAAGAGCAGGATCGTCTTGAACTTTCCCTGAAACTGTTCGAAAAACTCTATCGTCACCCTGAATGCCAGGGCTGGGGTGGTTTTGGTCTGGTGGTTCAGGCCTACGGCAAGAGAGCTTTGCCAGTTCTGGCCTGGCTGGCAGCCCTGTCAAAAGAGCAGGGTGATGAAATACCGGTGCGTCTGGTAAAGGGTGCTTATTGGGACAGCGAGATCAAACTCTGCCAGCAGGCAGGATTTTCCGGCTACCCTGTTTACACTCGTAAAGAAGCAACGGATGTCGCCTACCTGGTTTGTGCCCGCTTCCTGCTGAGTGAACCTGTAAAGGGTGCTATCTATCCTCAGTTTGCTACCCACAATGCTCACACCGTCGCCAGTATTCTGAGCATGGCTGAGCATGACAGTTTTGAATTCCAGCGTCTGCACGGTATGGGCGATGCCCTCTATAACACTGTGCTGGATCAGGAGAAATCCCACGTCCGCATCTATGCGCCCGTTGGCAGCCACAAAGATTTGCTGCCCTATCTGGTGCGTCGACTGCTGGAGAATGGCGCTAACTCATCCTTTGTTCATCGTCTGGTGGATGCCAAGACCCCGGTTGTGGATCTGGTCCATCATCCGGTCAGTGTGCTCGAGAAACACAGTTCTCTGGCCAATGATCGAATTCCCTTACCTGTAGATATTTTTGGAGAGGACAGAGTTAACTCCATGGGTGTAAATATCGATATTGAGTCCCAGTGGCAGCCGTTTTCTGAATCGGTTCAGAAGTTTATGACCAAAACGTGGCACAAGGGCCCCGTGATTTCCGGTCAGCAGGTTGAAACGGATAAAGCGGTGGAAGTGCACTGCCCATACCAGCTCAGCGAGTTGGCGGGTCGCCTGCATTATGCCGGAGAAAAAGAAGTGGACCAGGCTATTGCAGCGGCTCACAAAGCGTTTGATGGCTGGAATCAGACAGCCGTAGAAACCCGGGCCCAGAGTCTGGAAAAGCTGGCCGATCTGCTGGAAGCCAACTGCGAAGAGCTGGTGGCTCTGTGCCATAAAGAAGCAGGTAAAACCATTCACGACAGTGTTGACGAAGTTCGTGAAGCGGTCGACTTCTGTCGTTATTACGCGAATCAGGCTCGTGAAAAGTTTTCTGAGCCTCAGCTGATGCCAGGACCTACGGGTGAATCCAATGAACTTTACCTGACTGGTCGTGGTGTATTTCTGTGCATCAGCCCATGGAACTTCCCTCTGGCGATTTTCCTGGGTCAAGTGACAGCTGCTCTGGCATCCGGTAATACAGTTGTTGCCAAGCCTGCTGAACAGACCTCCCTGATTGCAGTGCGTGCTGTTGAGCTGATGCTCGAAGCCGGGGTGCCTGCTGATGCCATTCAGCTGATCACTGGTGAAGGTAAAGACATTGGTACTCAGCTGACTTCTGATCCTCGTATTGCCGGTGTTGCTTTCACAGGCTCCACACAAACAGCACGTTTGATTAACCAGACCCTGGCCATGCGTGAAGGCGCCATTGTACCTCTGATTGCTGAAACCGGTGGTCAGAATGCCATGATCGTTGATTCCACGGCTCTGCCTGAACAGGTAGTGACCGATGTTGTTCAGTCTGCTTTTGCTAGTGCCGGTCAGCGTTGTTCTGCACTGCGTGTACTGTATGTTCAGGAAGACATTGCGGACCGTATCGAAGACCTGCTGGTGGGTGCCATGGCTGAATTGCAAGTTGGCAATCCGTCCTTGCATGAAACTGATCTGGGTCCTGTGATCAGTGACGTCGCCCTGAAAGGTTTGCAGTCACATGTTGATCGCATGAAGCAGGAAGCACGACTGATTGCAGAAGTGGATCTGGGGGCTGAGTGTAACGAAGGTTACTTCATTGCCCCGGTTGCTTTTGAAATCGACAGCATCAGCCAGCTGGACAAAGAGCAGTTTGGCCCGATTCTCCATGTGGTTCGCTACAAGGCTTCTGAGCTGGAAAAAGTGATTCAGGAAATCAATGCCACGGGCTATGGTCTGACGCTGGGTGTGCACAGTCGTAACGAAGCGACTTCCTCCTACATTGAACAGAGCCTGAAAGTGGGTAATGCCTACATCAACCGTAACCAGATTGGTGCGGTAGTGGGTGTTCAGCCGTTTGGTGGTCAGGGACTTTCCGGTACCGGTCCAAAGGCGGGTGGCCCACACTACCTCTACCGATTTGCGACTGAGCGTACTCGAAGCATCAACACTACAGCGGTAGGCGGTAATGCCACCCTGTTGTCACTGGGTGCTGGTCACTAATCTGCTATAGGCCTGCGCGACCATTGGGTGGTGCAGGCTTTTCTTTTTTACAGCTATGACTTCAATTGCCTGTATCCGGGCAGTTAAAACACCTGACGAGATGAGCCGACTGGCTCAAATAACAAGATTTGCCTGAGTGATTTTGGGGGAGCTGGATCAGTTTGGTCTGGCAACATTCAGGACAAGTTGCATAAAACGGAAAAGAACAATGATTACCAATACTTTTGCGACAATAATGACGTTTGTCGTGTATTTGGCCATGATGTTGATGATTGGCCTTTGGGCCTGGAAGCGGACTTCCGATTCCGCTGACTACTTTCTTGGGGGCAGAAGTCTCGGGCCCTGGCCTGCAGCTCTGAGTGCCGGTGCTTCTGATATGAGTGGCTGGCTTGCTGCTGGGTCTGCCCGGTTATGCCTTTGCTTCGGGTGTTGAAGCTTTCTGGCTGGCAGGTGGTCTGCTGTTGGGCACTTGGCTGAACTGGTTGATATTGGCCCGTCGTCTTCGTGTTTACAGCCAGACTTCTGGTAATGCTCTGACCCTGCCTGAATTCTTTACCAACCGATTCCGTGACTCTTCAAAAATGTTGCAGGTGGTTTCCGCTTTCTTCATTTTGCTGTTCTTCCTTTTCTACACAAGCTCTGGTTTGGTAGCAGGCGGCAAACTGTTCGAAACCGTGTTTGGTCTGGATTACACCTGGGCGGTCATTATCGGGACTCTCTGTGTCATCTCTTACACGCTGTTTGGTGGTTTCCTGGCGGTATCATGGACCGATCTGGTTCAGGGCTTGCTGATGGCGGCAGCTATGGTAATTGTGCCGGTGATTGCTCTGCAGTCTGGTAACTCCGATGCATCTATTTTTGATCAGCTCCGTGCACATAATGAAGAATTGCTGAATCCGTTCACCAATTCAACCGGTGAAGCTCTGGGCTGGATGGCTATTGTATCCCTGGTGACCTGGGGTCTGGGCTACTTTGGTCAGCCACATATTCTGGCTCGTTTTGCTGGCATTCGTTCTGAGCAGGACGTACCTACAGCCCGTCGTATAGCGGTGACCTGGAGTGCCATCTCCATGCTGGGAGCCATCATGGTGGGTCTGATTGGTCTGCTCTACATCAATGAGATGAGCCTTTCCCTGGGCGATGGCGAAACCATTTTCATGGTGCTGGTTAACGCTCTGTTCCATCCAGTGGTAGCAGGAATTCTGCTGGCGGCTATTCTTGCTGCGATCATGAGTACGGCTGATTCCCAGCTGCTGGTTTCTTCTTCTGCTCTGGCTGAAGACTTTTACAAGGCAGTGATTCGTAAAGATGCTGATCAGAAAGAAGTCCTGATGGTGGGTCGTCTGGCCGTTGTGGTTATTGCTCTGGTGGCTCTGGCTCTGGCCATGTCTCCTGACAGTTCTGTTCTTGGTCTGGTATCTTACGCCTGGGCGGGCTTTGGTGCTGCCTTTGGTCCTGCACTGCTTATGAGTCTGTACTGGAAGCGTATGAACCGCAACGGTGCTCTGGCAGGAATTATTGTAGGTGGTGTGACAGTGGTTCTCTGGAAGCAGGTATCCGGTGGGATTTTCGATCTTTATGAAATTGTTCCAGGCATGCTGTCTGCTTTCATTGCGATTACCGTTGTCAGCCTTATGTCGTCTGAACCGGAAGCGGAAATCGTTGAAGAGTTCGATAATGTAGAGAAGGCTCTGGCCTGATTATGTAGAGTGGCTGCCAGTGGTTAGCTGGCAGTCATATTTTCTGAATTTCAGGTGGTGTATCCAATCCGTTTTATGGTTTAAGACTGGTGCCGATGAGAGGACTTGAACCTCCAACCTTCGCATTACGAAAGGCTATTCGGACGTATATACCATCCATTGCAGTACAACAAAAAACAATGCAAACTGAATCTAACTCATTGATAAATATGGAGTTAATATTCAATGAGATGTTGCATGGTGTTGTATGGCTATACATGCTGTTGTTTCTAAACAAGTGGAAAATTAGTGGAAAATTCATCCACGAGGCTAAAAACCTGACCACAGTTGCCTATAGGGTGAAATAGCATGCAAACAATAACAAAAGAAAAGCTCACAAACTCCATTGTTGATGACCTGGAAACCACAGGAAAAAAGTATCGTATCTGGGATACCAGGGTGTCAGGCTTCTATCTTCAGGTCAGTCCCAAAGGCGCTAAAACTTATTACGTTCGTTATACCCTTCCCGAGAAGGTAAGCTGTCAGGATTACAAGCTTGGTCGTCATGGTCATCTGTCTCCTGATTCAGCACGCAAACAGGCGAAAATCAAACTCGGAGAGGTTGCCAGAGGCGTTGATATTCAGGGTGAGAAACAATCGCTGAGAAAAAAAGCCGAGCAGGAGAAAAACAATACACTCGGAAGCTTCGTTGCCAACATCTACACAGCCTGGGCATTGAAGAACAAAAAAGGTGGTTTGAAAGACCTCAAGCGATTGAAGAAGGTTTTTGGACATTGGTTTTTATTGCAAATGAGTGACATCACTGTTCGTCGGGTTAATGAATGGCGTACAGATGAACTTGAGCGTGGTCTGGCTCGCAGTACCCTCAACAGGGAAGTTGGAAACTTAAAGAGCGTTTTGTCCAAGGCCGTAGAGTTTCATATTCTGGAAGCCTCTCCGCTGCGTGATTTGAAGCTCCTGAAGGTCGATAAAAACAAAAGGGTAAGGTATCTGTCACAAGATGAAGAATGCCGCCTCAGAGTCGCTATTGATGAATATGAGCAGGGACTGAGAGAAAAGCGTAGTCGGTTCAATAAGTGGCTAATTCAACGTCATCGTGACTCTTTGCCAGAGCTGGATCAAGTCTTTGCTGATCATGTGAAACCCATCGTATTAATGGCACTGAATACTGGTCTTCGTAAAGGTGAGCTATTCAATTTGCAATGGACTCATATTAACTGGGCAAACAATGCCCTGTTTGTTGAAGGTGATGGCAGTAAAAGTGGTCAGACAAGACATGTTCACCTGACAGAAGAAGCTCGTAACACGTTGAGGATGTGGCGGAAGCAAATACTGGCTTCAGAATCTCGATACGTGTTCCCCAGTCCGGTAAATGGTGGACGTCTGGATAATATTGATAGTGCATGGACGACAATCAGAAAGTCAGCAGGTTTGCATCTTCCAGAAGAGCCTGACACTCATTTCCGGTTTCACGACCTTCGTCACAGCTTTGCCAGTAATGCTGTCATGGCAGGGATTGAGTTGAATAAAGTCCGTGAACTTTTAGGTCACAGTACCATTGACATGACCTTGAAATATGCCCATCTCTCACCAGAGTCGCAGGCCAGTGCTATTGCCATTCTGGATAAGCATATGAAGGCAAAGCGGGGGGCTGATACAGCTTTGGAGTCAACAGTAGGCTAATTCATTTTACCCGGTCTTTTACCTCGAATAAGACCGGGGATTTCATCTGTGAAACTAACAACATCTCATAAGGTGTGAGGTGTAGGGTAATAATAGATATCACCGATGTTCGATGATTATATTACTCTCCCTTCGGCCATCGGCTCTTTGGTAATCAGGGTGAGTGGACTCTAAGCAGCGGAATTCCAGCGTAGAACCACCAGCTCCAGCAAAATTGAGGTTTTCCTTTGAGAATCCCTTTCGTAGCATTACTTTACCTAAGCCCGTGCAGTAAGAAGCTGCTTTTTTTAAAGCCATTGTCATGGCTTTTGAGCTGCCTCCACAAGCTGGACATGCGGCTGTTGTGACCATGTATGTATCAGGGCCGGTTGGTATCACATCACTTGTCGTCATACATCCTGAAAGGGCGAGGACTGTCATTATCAGCAAGATTTGTCTCATGAGTCCATCCTTGGATCTTGGGTTTCTGATGATTTAATCAGCACTATCGACACTTGGGTTCATATTATTTTGATTGACCCGCATCTCGTCTTATAAAAGTTAGAATAGCTGAAAACAGTACATAAAAAAGGTATTCTAATCACCAACCATTTGCCGCAAACTCTGTTGCATAGCCGCCTTAAAGGCTGGGTCAGTCGCCAGCAGCTTATACAGTTCCATTTCCGTCCGACGGTTCTTCAACATAACTTCTTCAAAAATTTTGTCGAACGCCAGGTCTCGGTTATAGGTATCCTGGTTATCTTTATATTTTTTCTGGAAGTCAGGGTGTGAAGTAATGCGGTCCGCAATGTTCAGAAACTTCATGCGTTGTTCTTCAGGCGTTGCACTCCAACCCTGAAAATAACGCTCGTTGAACACACGCAGAATTTCGTCCAGCGGGTCGGTTTCCTCCTCGCCACCATGAGCAGCACGAGGGTTAGGGTTCTGCGGGTCAAGTTCCGTTTCGCTGTCATCAAGGTCAATTGTATGCCCCAACTTGGTTCGCTCCAAGCCATAGGACGACAGGTCAACAGAGTTAAGCAGGTCATCCAGTTGGTCTGAATCCGGGTCTTTAATGATCAGCTTCGGAATGAGGAATTTCAGGAACCAGAAAAGTTTTTCCCAATCCACGACCTCATAGGGCATGATCGCCGCCATCTGTCCGTAGATTTTAACGAACTGCTTGGCCTTCACCTTGAAGTCGGCCTTATCAGCGTCTTCCAGTTCCAGCTCGGTGTTAAAACGCTCTGCTGCCACATCAATAATCGGACTGAGTTTCTGTGCATCAGCACCATCCCAGTAAAGCTCATTGAACTGGTTTACCTCATGCCATTCGTACACCCCGGCTTCATCCAGTACGTCCTTCAGCTCATGCAGCACATTCACATCTGTAGCGTCAGACAAAGTAGTAGAAGTGTAGAAGTCATCAAAAGCATTCTTGATGTCGTCTACTGAGTTAAAGAAATCCAGCACAAACAAGTCTTCGGTTTTCTTGGCCAGCTTCGGTGCAGCACGGTTAAGCCGTGACAGTGCCTGCACTGCCAGAACACCCTGTAATTTCTTGTCTACATACATTGCCGCCAGTTTCGGCTGGTCAAAGCCTGTCAGGTATTTATTGGCAACCACTAACAGGCGATATTCATCCTCGTCAAAATAATCACGGGTATCATTCTCCGGGAAACCATTAATATCCTGCTCGGTATATTCAATGCCATCCACTTCTTTGGTACCGGAGAAAGCAATTACGGCTTTAAACGGGTTGCCACGTTCTGTCAGCAATCGCCCAATGGCCTGATAGTAACGAATCGCCGTTTCAATGTTCTGGGTAATCACCATACCCTTGGCTTTACCTTTCAGCTTCTTGCTGTTGACCACCTTGGGAATAAAATGGTCAAGAATCACTTCGGCCTTAACGTCGATGGTTTGCTGATGCCGCTCAACATAGGCTCTTAGCTTTTTCTGGGCCTTGGTGGTATTAAACAGCGGGTTGTCTTCAATGGACTTCTGAATCTCGTAATAGCTCTTGTACGTGGTGTAATTTGCTAATACATCCAGAATGAAGCCTTCTTCAATTGCCTGCTTCATGGAGTACAGGTGAAAAGGCTTAAAGCTGCCATCGCCCTGCTGCGAGCCAAACTTTTCCAGCGTAGTATTCTTGGGAGTTGCCGTGAATGCAAAGTACGACGCATTACCACGCATTTTACGAGACTGCATGGCATGGATGATTTTATCCTGAGCATCCATTTCGTCAGTACTGTTTTGTTCATTAAGAGGAGCATCAGCCTTACCCATCGCCCGGTTCATATTGTCATGGGCTGAACCACTCTGGGAACTGTGCGCCTCGTCAATTATTACCGCAAAGCGTTTGTCGCTCAGGTCACTGATACCATCAATGATGAACGGGAATTTCTGAATGGTGGTAATAATAATTTTCTTGCCTTGCTCCAGTGCGCTTTTTAGTTCAGAGGATTTAAAGGCTGGAGCAATAATGTTTTTAACTTCAGAAAATTCCTTGATATTCTCCCGTAACTGTTTATCCAGCAGGCGACGGTCTGTCACCACAATCACTGAATCAAACAGAGGCTTCTCAAGGCTTTTAGCCCCAGGTACCTCGGCACTGACCGGATAGGTTTCAATAAGCTGGTAAGCCGCCCAGGTAATCGAGTTGGATTTGCCAGAACCCGCTGAATGTTGAATCAGGTAGGTTTGCCCTACACCCTTTTCACTGACATCCGCCACCAGCTTACGAACCACGTCCATCTGGTGGTAACGGGGAAAGAACAGGGTACGTTTGTTCAGGGCATCTTTCTTTGCACCGTCCAGCCGTATGAAATGCTGGATGATATTGGCAATGCTCAGCTTGCTGAATACTTCTTCCCACAGGTAAGCGGTTTTATGCCCCTGCGGATTAGGTGGGTTGCCTGCACCAAAATCATGCCCCTTGTTAAACGGCAGGAAAAAGGTGCTTTTCCCCGTCAGTTTGGTGGTCATATACACTTCATCGGTGTCCACCGCCATATGCACCAGACAGCGACCAAACTGCAATAATGGCTGAGTGTTGTCCCGGTCATTTCGGTATTGTTTCTGACCATGATAACGGGCTGTCTGCCCGGTCCACGGGTTTTTCAGTTCTAGCGTGGCGAATGGCAGACCATTGATAAACAACACCATGTCGATTTCTTGCAGGGTGTTCGCCAGCGAATAACGAATCTGCCGTGTACTGCTGAACACATTCGCCGCAAACCGTTCTTTAACCTTTTCAGAACTGCTGGCCAGTGGTGCAGGGTACATCAGGGTCAAATGGGCGTTATCCACACTTAAACCTTTTTTCAACAGGTACAACAGACCATACTTTTTCACCAGCCTGTCGTAGCGTTCCAGCACCTTGCGCTGCCAGTCTGCACCCGTCTTCTGGAGCTTTTCCAGTTCGTCTTTCTGAGTGGCTTCCAGAAATGTCCAGAACTGTTTGTTATCCAGTGCGTACCGTGCGTTAAAGTCCTGTGGATAACCCAATGTGTAACCATGATGCTGACTAAAGGGCAAGTCGCCATCGGCTATCCTGTTCTGATCTTCAAGACAGGTGCCGGTAAGTTGTTTTTCGATAGCGGCTTCAAGTGCCTGTTCGTTCGTCTGGCTGACCATGATGATTACTCAATTGACAATGGAACCTTTGGGGTTACACTTTTACTATGATTTTAAGCTTTCTGCACAAGGGGCTGGAACGGTTCTATCGTACAGGTAAAACCTCTGGAATTCAGGCGCAACATGCCAAAAAATTGCAGCGTATTTTGTTCACCCTGAGCAGAGTCAAATCACCTTCAGAAATGGATGTGCCCAGTTATCGCCTTCATCCCCTGAAAGGAGAACGCAAAGGTATCTGGTCTGTTACCGTCAGTGGCAACTGGCGTGTGACTTTCCGCTTTAACGATGAAAATGTTGAAATCGTGAACTACGAGGACTACCACTGATGGAAATGTATAACCCACCACACCCTGGCGAAATACTCGGGGAAGACATACTCAAGCCTCTAGGGCTTAGCATTACTGAAGCCGCCAGTCACCTGAAGGTCAGCCGTAAAACCCTGTCTAAAATTGTCAATGGTCGTGGCGTTATTACTGCAGACATGGCTCTTCGGTTGGAAAAAGTGTTTCGTAACCCCTCTGCCAGTACCTGGCTGGCTATGCAAAATGACCACGACCTCTGGCACCTGAAGCAGGGTGAGCTGGATGTCACCCCTTATCAGCCGGATGCCGCATGACCCTGGCCTTATGCCCAGCTTTGATTCCCTGAACCTAAGGTGCTACCCACCCCTTTCCAAAGATTACGACCATAGCCACCCAATTTACTCCGAACATCATTGGCAATCACCAAACCTGCTGCCCCAAAAGCGACGGCAGTTGTTGGATCACCTGCTCCCAGAACCGAATGAAAGCTTTTCTCAAGCGAAGTTTGACTGATCAGACCTGCCACAAAACCACCACTCACGATCCCCTTGGCGGCTATCAGCCCAGCCTCTTTCAAGGCTGCTCGCTGATTATCAGGGTTTTTCAAATCATAAGGGCTGTGATTGATGCCCATCAGATTGAACCCCACTTTTTTGCACAATGACTCCAGCTGCTCTTTACGAGTGCCTTTTCCCCTGGGATTGGAAAAATACACATTCTGGTACTGCTGACTTTCTTCATGGGCCATCATGCTCTGGTATTGAGGGTTGGCCGACAGCTTTTTCATGGCGTTTACAAAAGTACCAGCCCCCTCTCCATGCACCAGCCAGTTTACCCGTGCATCTTTAGCCATAGCCTGTTGCAGAAGCGCCAGCATAATACTGGCGTGCTTGTCCGATGAATGCTGATCTTTCTGCCAGAAGAGCGAGTAATGATTATTGTGTTTGTTTATGTCCCGCTCAATCAACCGGTAAGCATTGCGGATATGCTCAATCAACTTTCTTCCAGCAGCTTCTTTGGTTTCAAACTGGCCGCCTACCGCCGCATAGTGATTATTGTTCCAGGTGTGATCCAGCTCCAGGTGCTGTCTGAACTCATTATTCGTTTTCCACTTTTCATGTTTTTGGTCATAATCAACCCGGTAGACTCCAGCATTCTGATTACCCGAAGGTGCAATACTGGCATCAATCTCCAACAGGTAGATGCCGACATCACCGTTGGAGTCAATGGTGTAGTGCAGACTGCCACCTTCGAGATCAAGTGATTTACTCTCGCCATTACGTGCTCCTGCCATTGAGCAGAGTTGATAGGCAGTGCGAACAATAATTGTCTTGTAATAATTGCCGGTATGAGTCCGTTTCAGCTCTACCCATAATGGGTAATGCTGCTTGAGCACATAGACATTGCGATTAACGTTGGCACTTTCACCTTTCCGGATAATTAAGTGCCATGTTCGATTCAGCTGGCTGATGCTGGTCATAACAAATCCCTTGTCGTTTTATTCTCTTATGGCCCTATTGACGATGAGTGTGCCAACTAGGGAATCAATTCCGGTGGCTGGTCACCCGGCCTGGTAATCACTGTATCAGGCTCAACTTCATATTCACCCTGTCGCCACTGGGGGTAAACCCAGAGTTCAGGGGAACGGGATTGACTGGCACTGGCATCGGGCCAACGCTTCTTTGCATCGTTTAATGCCGCCTGGGCAGAAGGGCTGAGTGAAAGCTGGATGCTATTGATCACCGAGTCCCGCAATTCATTCATATGCTGAAGACTGGACGCAACCGGGGCATAACCCAGATACCAGAAATTTACCCTGAGAAAATAGCGTTGATCCAGGGGAATAAACAGATGACTGTCAAAGCTGGCAGGCTGGCTGTCTAGGAGTTCGATACTCTTTTTTTTGTACTGGGAAAAATCCATATGCACCTCCTGATAGACCCAAGTGCTGCCATTTACCTCTTTGACACGCCAGTTAACGGGTGCACTGAAGTAGCCTTTTGTTGGCCTCATAGGATAATCAAAGTAAAGATCACGAATCAGCAATTGTTCGAAATGGTTGGGGTTAAAGCAGCTCATGGACTCAGGCAGAGCATCAGAACGGCAAACCACCATAGAAAAATCTACAGTACCTACTGGTTGCTCCCGCCAGACAGGGCCATATAACTCCCAGCTGCGTTTGGTCACTCCCTGGGTCTCTAGCCCTTCCTGTTCATAAAGCTCCTTGTATTGGATATCACCCAGTTGCTCTATGCTGGTAAAACTTCGGTCGTCGTATAGATTAATCTTCGTTTTGACCGGCTCAGCCGGAAACCCCTCATAATCATGATGAGGAGGCAGCTCGACTTTGAGAAGGCTACCCGAGAAGTCTATTTCATAGGCTTCCCGTTCATCGCACCCGGGTATCCAAGGGTGCTTGCGTGTGGCTAAAAGTCGTTTCAACATCCTGTTTTTCACTTCTTCTTGAGCATCAGACTGTGCCACAGAATAGTAGGTGGTTTTTCTGGCAGGTACAAGCTACCTGAATCGTGCCAGGCACGATTCAGGATAGGCAGTTGTTACGTTAGTGGTGTTACCTTGATCTTTCCGGTCACAGCACTGTTGATCAGCGTGGCTCGGTATTCTTTCAGCTTTTCGATTTGCTGTTGTTGCAGGGTGATGGCTTTGTCGATTTTATCGGACTCAACCTCGATATGAGCAACTATTGCTTTCTGCTCATCTTCCGGAGGCAAGATGGTCAACAACTGCTTGTATTCATCCCAGTAAAGCCGCTTTCTGAAATCGGTTATTCCCTTGGAAAACCGGTCCATTTGTTGGATGAAAATCGGGCTTCGGTATTGGTATTCATAAAACTTAGAGTTAATCGCACCGATAGGCGTTGCTATGATGTAGGCGGGACTTACCATACCATCTACCCGAACTGCACCAATTGCACCCTGCCAGGCTCTCATCATGTTGAATACAATGTCACCGGGCTTAACAAGGTTGTATTTGGTCTTATCCTCTATTTTGACACGGCCTCTGATATTCTCTTCATCAGACACTTCGTCGTCAGATACACCAGAGTGGATGGAAACCATCAGCAAAGGCAACCCTTCACGCCCAGGCTCAACTCTTTCTTTGAATAAGCTTCGGTTTGCAACCACCTCCCAATGCGCCGGAATCTCCCCAATCCACTCCACACCGGAGTCACGCATGGGCACTTGCGGATCAAGGCCATGGGTGACAGCATTCTGAATCAGGATTTGCCTGCGCTCTTTCAGCAGCTCGATCTGCTGTTCCTTGATGGTAATGGCCTGGTCGATCTGGGTGGTTTTGGTGTCCAGATAGGCGGCTATGGCTTTTTGCTCGTTAACACTTGGGAAGGTAATTTGATAATCCTGAATATCTTTAGGTGCTATATGGGGTACCATCGGATCGGTTTTGCTTTGATTTACCCAATTCAAAAACCTATTGCATGCAAGATTCCAATACAAAAAGCGACTATCTAGCTTTTCTTTAGTCCTCAATCGAGCAACTCGCTGGAGCAACAATATTGGAAGCTCCTCATTAGCTACCCAACAGAAGTTTTTACCTACCTTAGAGCCGTCCATTCCTATAAGAATGTCTCCAGCTTTTAAAAGGTATTGCTTTAATTCAGAAGTTATTTCTGGCCAATATTGCGTATCTTTCCAATCTAAAACACCTTGTTTTACATTGATTCCACGGGCAAGTTTAATGCCTTCGCTAGTATATTTTTCACTTTTAAATGGATAACCCGTCAGCAGTACAATTTCATTTTTGATACGGTTGAACGCCCAATTGGCAGGAATGATTCCTGCCCCTTCAACCCCAGAATCCTTATAAGCCTCATACCGAGGCATAGCCGCTAACTCAGTCATGCTTTCACCCCGGTAACTTCAGCTACTTCCAAACCCAGCACCTCGGCAATCAAGCCTTCTGCCTGCTGCTCCAGTGCCACTATATCGTTCGCCACGTCTTTCAGTGAGCGCAGTGGCTGATGGCGGTAGAAGTATTTGTTAAAGCTGATCTCATAACCAATCTTGGTGGAGTCCAGATTGATCCAAGCTTCGTCTACATGGGGTTTTACTTCTTGCAGGAAGTAGCCATGAATCTCGTCTTTCAGGGGTACGGTTTCACTGTCCCGCAAGTCAGACGACGGCTCGTAGGTGATAAATTCACCAGCCTTATCGGTGGAATAGAAACCAAAGTCGGCTAACTGATCTTCTGTACAACTCAGATGATGCAACAGCGCATCCAGCTTATCGCCTTTCAGCTTCAGGGTTTTACGAACCACTTTCTCGGCGGTTTCGTCGTACCAGCTCATAGCATTCAGAATGGCGTTTTTATCGCTGGCAGCAAGCTTGAGTTTGCCGTCTTTCAGCGTCTTGTCGACCAGTGCCTTGAACTGGTCGTAGTCGCTGGAAATGTCGTTGTCAATGGCCTCCATTAATGCCGTCGCCACCTGCACTAGATTCCGGCCTTTCTGCCAGGTATCCATGCTTAACAGTTTTTTGCGGTTCTTGGCGTTCAGGTTCAGTTCGTTATCTTCGCACCAGTCGAAAATAGCTTTTTCATGCTCTTTGAGCGTGCCTTCTTCATACACCTGTTCACCCCATTCACTGTAAATCCATTCCATAGGCTCACGGAGGGATTTATCGAAACGCAGGGGTTCAATACGCTCAGTGGTGAATTGCGCTTTACGACGGTCAGGACGCTCGATATTGACCTTGTAGTAACCAAAGTCACTGTTATCGAAGACCTGTGAAGCGATGCCTTCATCACCGTCACGGTCAACAGCAGCTAGCTCAAGATAGTTAGCCGTGATTTCTGCTACATGCTCCGGCGAAAATTGGCAGTTCTTGTCGCCCAGATTCTTACGCAGCTTCCGGTAAAGCTGGCTGGCATCAATCAGTTGTACTTTGCCTTTGCGCTGTTCAGCCTTGTTATTGGACAGTAGCCAGATATAGGTGGTGATACCTGTGTTGTAGAACAAGTTGTTTGGCAACTGAACAATGGCTTCCAGCCTATCGTTCTCAATGATATGACGGCGGATATTACTTTCACCGCTGCCAGCGTCGCCGGTAAACAGGCTGGAGCCGTTATGAACGGAAGCAATACGGGAACCCTGTGTTCCTGTTTCAAATGACTTCATCTTGCTGACCATTTCCATCAGGAACAGTAACTGACCATCGCTGGAGCGTGGCGCAGCGTCATAAAGGTCGCTGTTACCCCAGTAATCTTTCAGGCTGATACGGAAACGGCTGTCGATAACGTCGGAGCCGTCTTTGATGTATTTCTGGTCACTGCTCCAGCTTTTGCCGTAAGGGGGATTGGACAGCATGAAGTCAAAACGTTCTTTGGAAAATTCATCCGTCGCCAGGGTGGAACCCACTTTGATGTTTTCAGGGTTGTTGCCCTTGATCATCATATCGGACTTACAGATGGCATAAGTCTCGTCGTTGATCTCTTTGCCGTATAGATGAATATCCCGGCTGCCATCTTCAGCAGGGTATTTTTCTTCAATAAAGTTCTGGGATTCGGTGAGCATACCGCCACTACCACAGGCAGGGTCGTAAACACTCAGGGTCAATGGCAGTTCATCCTTGACCGGATCGAACACCAGGTGAGTCATCAGTTCAATCACTTCACGGGGCGTAAAGTGTTCCCCGGCTTCTTCGTTATTTTCTTCGTTGAATTTACGAATCAGTTCTTCAAACACGTAACCCATGCCAAGGTTGCTCAGGGCGGGCAGTTTGTTACCGTCAGGGTCTTCAGCTTCGTTAGGGGTCAGGTTGATCAGGGGCGATGTGAACTTTTCCAGTACGTCCAGCAGCACGTCTTTACGTGCCATATGCTCCATCTGGGATTCCAGGTTAAAGCGACGGATAATTTCCTTCACGTTGGCGCTGAAGCCGAGCAGGTAGTCTTCCATGTTGGCCAGCAGGATTTGCTGGTTATTGGTGGCTGTCTGACAGATTTGAGAAAGTGTCCACTTGCTGGTGTTGTAGAACACATAGCCGGAAGCGTCTTTAAGTCCAGCATCATCCTGCTCAGTCAACCCAAGCTCATTTTTCTGGAACGACACTTCTTCCAGCACCTGTTCCTTGGTCGGCTCCAGCAGACTGTCCAGACGACGCAATACCACCATTGGCAATATAACGTCCCGATACTTGCCCCTGACATAGACATCTCTCAAACAGTCGTCAGCAATTGACCAGATAAAGGAAACAAGCTTGTTGTGGGCGCTGTGGTCCATTGAGGGAGCTTCTCTGCAAAGTGAAATCCAGATAGATTCTACCACTGTTTTTCATAATGCTGTGTAGCAGCATGATTAACCAGAGCGCAGCGACCAGAGGCGGAGCCTCATCCCTGGTCAACCGGAGCGTAGCGACTCTTCGATCTATGCCCCAGCATTCAGCAAAAATGGCAGATTGACGGGTTGTTCGTTTTCTACCCTCCACTGTTCACTCATAGCAAGTTCTTCACAACGCTCTGACAATTCACTAATCAATTCGTCAACACCTCCATACCGCTTTATTGCTGCAATGATTCTGGTATCGAGGTCTGGGGTTATGTCGTGCCAACGTAGAAATAATGACCAGTCATTTTCATTTACAATCTCCTGCCAACGACCAAGAAAAATGAATAACAGTCGTTTGCTATCAAAAGACAATTTTGATCGCGGACTTGTTGTAGTAATCTCTGGTGTAGTCTTATGAGTACTCTCTTGAGTAATACATGAATTAGCTTGCCCCTTTGGTACAGATTTGGCGGCCTTATCCGTCTCATTGTGCTGCCTTTTTGGGCTTTGTTGATTGTCTGGTTGGACAGTGGTTTTAAGCAAATCATCTACTCGCACTTTCAGGGTGTAATGAGACCTCTGTGGTATCCCTTTTTTAATTATTTTAACCAGTCCAGAATCTATTAGTTTTTTCTTGGCATTTCTGATTTCTTTCGGCCCAAAATTAAGCTCTTTAGCCAGTTCTGCATCGGTTTTATAAAGCATCCGTCCCTTTTTCAAATCCCACCAGTAATCTAGCTGACTCAATAGAAGCGCACTGGTGACAGAACCCGTTATACTTTTTAATTCAGGGTAATATCCAGGGCAATTGCATCAATTCAGAACGACTGAGCAAAGCAGCTTTTTCAGGTGCTTATGGTCCCACCCTGCTAGCTTCCGGTGACTCTTGATACTGCGACTTCCCTTATTGGCTTTGATAGCGTTCAGCGCAAGCCGTCTCAGAATGGAGAAATTTTCAGCCCCATTTCCTGTGCTTATCTGACATGCGTCCTCTGAAAATGCAACGTCCAAAATCCAGTGCAGATTATTCTCCACCGCCCAATGATTGCGACTGATCGTTAGCATTTCCTCAGCGGACATGGTTCGACTCATAATGTAGAAACGCAGTGCAGTCGTTACTTTACCATTAATCTGCCGGTCATTTTGTACGATGGCCACCTGTTTTAGCCCTGGCCACTCCGCAGCTACTTCCAGGCCAGAGAGGTCGCTTATCACCCAGCAACAGCGGGTTTCTACACGMCCATGMCCTTTCTCATGGGTTTCAACATAATCATGCAGCTCAGACTGATGCTCCGCCATGACAAACAACGCCTCTATACCTTTATGCAGCTTTTTCTGGTTGCCTTTCACTGCTAGAACATAGTCTGCACCTTGCTCAATACACTGTTTCGCCACTTTTTTCTGGCAGCCCATAGCATCCAGTGTGACGAGGCAGCCTTTAAGTTCAAGAGCGTTGAGCAGTTTTGGAATGGCAGTGACTTCATTGGATTTTTGATCGACGCGCTCTTGTCCAAGCMCCAATCCCAGCTCAACGCTCCAGGCACTGACCAGAAGTACCGGTTTCTTACCCTGAGCTTTGGAACCCCTCATTGCCTTTCCATCAATAGCAAGGTGGTGACTGCCTGCAATTTCAGTCAATGTCTGTCTGATCCAGTCCGTAAAACAGGCTTCGAAAGCCACCGGATCAAGTAAACAAAAGACTCTACGGAACGTATATTTAGATGGTATGCCAGCGGGTAGCTCCAGGAAAGTTCTGAACCAGTCCTCCTTGCAGTGGCCAAAATCCTCCATGTCTTGCCACTCGTCCGCTCCACATATGACTGCGCATACAGCAATGATAAGTATATCGAGCAGGTTGTGATCACACATGCCGGGGCAGCGAGGATCAGGAACTTTGGCTAAAAAATCAGCTAGTGGCTGGTACTGCTTGGCTTCCATGCGGATGAACTACTCTAGGAGACTCGAATAAACTGGATAGAGAGTTTACAAGAAATTTATCTTCGAGTGTTCAGATTGATGCAATTGCCCTGACCAAGAGGTAGCCATGTTTTTATAATACTGAAGGGAGAATTGAAATCTATTCCAACCTCCCAGAAGAAAATAGCCTATCGAGACTGATGCGTTTCCATATATTTTCTTAGCAAATTATTAATACGTGTCTGGTAGCCCTGCCCCTGGCTTTTAAACCATTCCAAAACATCAGAATCAAGCCTTATTGTAATGGGCTTTTTAACAGGTATATGCAATTCAGCCTCGTTAAAAAACTCATCGTCTAACTCTGGTACATCTGAAGTATCGATTTCATCGTCACTCATAGCTTCCAGACGTTGCCAATCAGTACCGGATGTTTTCTTCATATCTGCTCACCTCCCTTTTAGTAGCTTTTCGTGCTGAGATGATACGCAAAGTATCGTCTACTCTCTCTGCATAGACAACAACTCCAACGAGATAGTGTATCTGCCCTATGGCAGTCCATCGCTCTTCTCCGTAATCAACCCGGTCATCAATCCTGCAAAGCATTGGGTGATTAAATATGTCGATTGCGTCTTCGAAGGCAATGCCATGTTTTCGAATATTAGCCAGATTCTTTGCATCATCCCACTCAAACTGCATAACGACGCCAGTATGTACAATTGTACATACAGAATAGCACATAACATGACAAGTGATGGCAAGAATCTAGATTTACCTGTCACAAGCTTTTTTGAACTCGCCAGGGAGGATTAAGCCGGTTTTCACCGGCCCAGTATAATTTGATTTTATTGCCCGACGGATCGTGCAGAATACACTCTCTCCAAAGGTAGCCCTGATCAATAGGTTCCTGATCAACCATAATGCCGCGCTCCTTTATTTTCTCTACCCACTCATCCAGCTGCTCATGCTCGAAGTAGATAACAGCTCCATTGGAAAAATCACTCTCTTCCAATACCAGTGAAAAGGTTGAGTTTCCTTCAGGGCAACTGAAGCGAACATAATGGGGTGAGTCGACAATCTGGATAAAGCCAAGCAATAGATAAAACTCAGTGGCTTCTTTGATATTTTTTACAGGTAAAGTGACCTGATTCAGATTCATAGAAACCTCAAAAATGATTTATCAGGATGAAAAGAGACTCATCAAAAACTTAGGATTTCCCTCGAGATGGCTCGTAGCGATCATATCTGGGCAAGTCAGCATCCAGATCTTCCCAATCGGCTTTTGAGGTAACGAAGTTATGAGATATCGGGCGCTCCGTGATCTCAGAATCCAGTATTCCAAGTCGGATTCTATACCTGTCGGGATCAGAAGCGTTTGAGCTATAGACAGGTGATCCACACTTCCTGCAGAAATGCCTTTTCTTGCCCTCCACCCTCTCATAAAAGGTCAGCTGTTTTTCCGTATCAACCACTCTCAGGTCTTTGGCCTCAACAAACCCATTGGTAACATAAGCTGTCCCGCTGGACTTACGGCAAAGTGAACAATGACAGTGGATAATGTCACTGATGGAACCATGAAGCTCGATTTGGATAGAACCACACAAGCAACTGCCTATATACATTTTTTCTTTTCCTGACATTCAGCACCTCTCTCATCTGAAGTTTATAAACACAGGATGACACCAGTTTTGTCGCCAACGATCTATCTTTTGAGCTGGAGTTTGATCACTGAAATGACTTATTACAGGCTCTTCAAGACTGTCTTTAGTGGAAAGCTGCTTCGCGTTTATTACACCATAGAGAGAGCCATTGATCTCAGCCGTGACCGCAACCACCTCATCACAGTTTGTACACTCATGGAAATCAGCAAGATTGGAGCCATGACTCAATGTTCTGTATGTAGAAGCATTTTTTATGTATAGATCAAACTGGCTTTGAGGCTGACTAATGTATGCAGCACCTTTCTCCAGACAGTAACTACACTGACAGGCCCTTGGTCTAAGGCTACATTCAGAAACATGCCAGAAAACACTGATATTTCCACAACTGCAATAACCTTCCAATGCTATCCCCTCTTTGAATATTGAAGAGCTTCCCTTTTTAGCGACCTGCTCAGACAGTCTCAACTGGAATTTTTAGCTCATCAACAATCCGACTCGCAGAGTCCTCAGCCAACAGCTCTGTGGTATCCAGCCTGAAATAGCTGCAATCCGCTGCAAAAGTTCCTTCGGTATTGAGCCGATGGTTACTTTCCAGCCTCAACAGGTTGGCCTCAGACTGTTCAACATTCCGTTTTGACGGCTTGGCCTCCAGCCTTTGAGGACTGCGATTTCTCTCCAAACGCTGATCCAACTTACAATACAATTCAACCAGTGCCACTTTGGCACCGGCAGCTTCAAACTGTTTACAGGCTCTCTCAACAAAAGCACGGTCTTCATCACTGTCCAGGTCCCAGACATAGGTGAAAACCAGCCCCGGCAAATCGCTCTGACTGACCTCTTCAAACACTCTGGTTCGAAATCCATCCACCAGCCTTTTAAAGGATGGAGAACCAAACTCAAAAAAGTTCAGCACAGGCTCTATAGCCATGTGATTGTGGAAGAGCTTCAGGCCAGCCAGTTTTTCTATTTCTTTGCCAATGGTCATTTTTCCAACAGCAGGAGGACCAAATAGAATAATAAAATGCATGGAGTTCGGCCTTAAAACAGGTTCTTATTTTTGGGAAAAGGGTGTTCGTTAAGGGGGAGAACTGAGTAAAACGAGGTTTCTCGGCACGCTACCGCCCCGAGATTCTGACGACCATTCTGAAATGGCATTAGAGCTTTGTCCCTGTGCTCAATGGCAACGTCCTGCCGCCTATTTTATTTAGGCGACATTGTGCCAATATAAGACAGAGAATGACAGCACAATATTCGGTTTATACCTACCAGGATTATTTTTTGTGATGACCTATACGGCTTCTGATTTTTCTCGACAGTTCATTTCTGACTGCCTCAGACTTTGCTTCATTGATATTAACGCGAAATACCGTATAACCCAGGGATTCGATCATTGCATTCACAAACCTGTACTTGGCTCGGACAACGGGCTTACTGGCTGGTTGGGCCGGGTCACGAGCTCTATCCTGATCTGGCCAGATAAAGTGTTGACGGCCATCCACTTCAACCACAACTTTCTCATCCGGCAGCAGGATATCGACGGGAAAGCTATCTATCTCAGCTTCCTGCCTGATTCGGCAGTGACCTGGAAGACGACTCTTCAATACAGAGTAAACTTCCCTCTGGATATTTGAAGAGGTTGTACTTACTGTTCGCTCCGCTTTCACTTCCGGCTCCATATCGGTGTCGCGCCAGTATCGTCTGATCATGTTCAGCTGCCATTGCATCAACTGGCCTCTCTGGGGGTCATTATCTCTCTCCTGACGGGCTTTTCTGGACAATTTTGAAACATCGGTTGAAGACCGAGCCATTTCGAATCGGGCAAAGTGCAATAATGTCAGGTGCCAGTAAATCTGATCCCTGGTCAGGGCGGATTCTGCCAGCTGCTTTTCTTCTTTTATCGCCTGATCCAGTATCTGACCACCTAACTCCACTTGCTCTTTATCCAGAGATAAGCGACACAAACTACTTAAAACAGAAACCGTTTGTGGTAACTTCTGCTTTTCCATGGAAGGCAACCTGTCCAGGTATTCACGAGCTATTCGTACCACCTGCTGCTCTGCTGAGCGGTAATTACAGTGAGATAAAGAGACAGCCAGCTCACAGAGCCTTTTAGTTGTTGCCATCTCAGAACTGAAATCCTGTTCCGACAACTGTTTCGCCAACATAAGCAAAGTCTCATCAGCATAATGCGACCAGGTTCTGAGATCTGGATGGGCAAAACCTCCTGCCAGCATCTGCAAGTCCCTGATGTTGACCTTTTCCTTGCCTGGCCACTGTTTATTTCTATAACGATCTAACAATTCACATGCCATGGCATCCATTGCCTCTGCCACCTTCCAGGCTGTTTTGCCCGACTCATCTGATGTATCCCTGGCTTTCATTCGATCCACTTTTCCCAGAGCACAGACAATCTGGGTAAAATCCCAGATTTCCCAGCCATTCTTATACGTCAGCTGGTGCTTTTTTCCTCGCCTTTGTACTTCTAGGGCTATCTTCTCCAAAGCCTCAGCCACCAATTCGACGGGCATGACTTTACCCAGCCCATTACACACTCGGGAAAAATCGATGGCTCCCCACCGATACCGGCCTCCGGGGCAGGCTTCAAGATCCCGTTCCAGAATTTCTTCTGATAGCTCAATCAGAGCGTGCTGGATAACATCGTTGTCTTTCAGTTTCGCCAGAGAGTTAGCAAACAATGCAAGGTGATCTGGAGTATGGTTGGCTTTCCGCGACTTCCGAAACCGTTCCGCACAGAGTTGCAGGAACACCTTCGCCATACCCTCACTATCTTTGTAATCCAGCAGTTTTGATACTCTGTGAGTAAACCGGGCCAGATCATTGAAGGTAGAGAAACGAACGGTAGCGACATCATTCTGATAATAAGGAGCCAGCAGTTGTTTAATAGTATCCCGCTCTCTTTCGGGTGACAGTTTCTTCAGCTGCTCAAGTAAATCTGCAGTCACTACTTTACTGACAGACTGAGAAGGCACTGCAACAACTGGAGCCAAGGGAGCTTTTTCTGGAGTACTGAAATCCATAGGTTCGGGAATTGGCAGTCTTGGTAGAGGCTGGGCTTTTTTCTTGCTTAAAACGGACTTCTTCGCTGCAGAAAATCCCGAAGGTTGCTGACTGAATACCGAAGCAGCAGAGGTTCCCGGAATTTTTGTCACCGGTTTAAGATTGAATTTAATGGTTTTCGCGGGACTTGGGGAAGTATCTTCCTCTAAAGGGCGCTTATCTCCCAAACGAGGGCTTGCCGGTTCTGTAATATCCACCTGTCTGTTACATCCTTTTCCATGACGGGTCATTGAGTCTTTGACCTTAAAGCCCCCCGCAAGTTCCGGATTAGAAGATAGAAACAATCCGCACTTGCCTGAACGGGCAGATTACAGCCAAACTATAGGCTTTTTGAAACCCAGCCCGCTCCCGTTGAGCAGTTACGGAACCTTATGACCCAACAACGCCCGGATACCGACGACTACCTTTCCCTGTTCCTGAACGATACTCCCCTGATGGATGTTCGGGCCCCCGTTGAGTTCAGCAAGGGTTCGTTCCCTCTGGCCAGCAATCTTCCCATTCTGGACGACCACCAGCGTGAAGTGATTGGTACTGAATACAAGCAGCAGGGGCAGGATTCTGCGGTATCCCTCGGCTATGAATTGGCTACCGATGAGGTGCGAGCCCAGAGAGTGGCCTGCTGGCAGCAGTTTGTGCAGCAACACCCTGAAGGTTATCTGTTCTGTTTCCGTGGGGGTCAGCGCTCTCATATCACCCAGTCCTGGCTGACAGACTCAGGACACCCTTATCCGCTGATCAAGGGTGGCTATAAGGCGCTCAGAAGGTTTCTGATTGATGAGCTGGAAAAATCCGTTGAAGAATGCCGGTTTATAATCCTCAGCGGTAAGACCGGTACCGGTAAAACCCGTTTGATTCATGATATTAAAGACAGTGTTGACCTGGAAGGCCTGGCCAACCACCGAGGCTCCAGCTTTGGCCGTCGCTATGGAGGTCAACCCACCCAGATCGATTTTGAAAACCGCCTGTCCATTGCCATGCTCAAACACCGTCACTTTAAAGCGGGTCGCCCGGTACTTCTGGAAGACGAGAGCAAATTAATAGGCCGTTGCAGTCTTTCCCAGGCGTTCAGGGATAAAATGCAGCAATCTCCCATCATTCTGTTAGAAGAGTCCATTGAAGAACGGGTAGAGATTGGTCTGCAGGAATACGTCTCTGATAATCTGTCAGATTTTCAAAATGTTTACGGGGAAGAAGAAGGCTTTGACCATTTCAGCCAGGGACTGACTGACAGCCTGCACCGTATTCGAAGAAGACTGGGAGGTGTCCGTTATCAGGAACTGGGGGATATTCTCTCAGCGGCACTGGATCAGCATAAAAACCAGGGGTCTATCGAAGGCTACCGTCCTCTGATTGAGCATTTACTGGTGGGTTATTACGACCCTATGTATGAATATCAGCTGGAGCAGAAACAGGGAAGAATTCTGTTTAAAGGCAATCGTGAGGCTATTCGTGCCCGCTACCCAGAACTGGCACTGACAGTCTGAGAAATGGGCTGGCTTCGATGAAACAGAATCATACCGCACACCAGGAAGAGAATAACCGCCCATTCCTGGTTGTCCGGTGTGCGCCCTTCCACCGCAAAGACAAACATCACCCCAAAGAAAACTTCCAGATAAGTGTTGGGATAGAGCCCCGGATGACGGGTGTGAAGCAAGGCTCTGGAGCGATAAATTCGGGCAATACCGGTTGCCAGTATGCCAGCCACCAGCATACCCAACCCATATGTGGACCAGTCAGTACTCTCAAAACCTTCTGGAAACAGCGTAAGTTCCGGGTGATCCAGCCAGATCAGTGGAAAAATCAACGGCAGAGCCAAAGCCGACCCCAGCCCGGTGAGAAGATAATGATCTGACTGATCAATATCTTGCCTGTTAAGAGTCATCATGAGCTGCAACCTCGTTCCCAGCAGCCAGCTGATACTGGCCAGTAACAACCAGAACAGGCCATTTACAATGCTTTGTTCACTTGAATCACCAAACCCCTGATCAAACTTCTGGGTAATCAGCAGGAACAGCGCCCCTACTAATAGCAGCAACGGCAGGGTCAGGTTGTTGCCGGAATGATGTCTCAGGAAGTATTTCTGAAAAACCATAGGTAAAGCAGCCATCAGGACACAGGCAAAAACACCTCCGAGACTCCGGATGCTGATAGCAATGCACAGGTAGTACAATACATTGGTGAGCAGGGCGACAAGAACCCAGGGCTTTATACCATCGAGCTGGATACGTTGAATTATCTCCCGGCGAAACAGGACAATAGCGGCCACCCATACCCCAAAAACAATAAAGCGCCCCACTACCAGCTCCATGGCAGAGTAATTTGACATGCATTCAGGAAGGACAATCAGACTGCCCAATAAAGCCCCGGACACCAGTGAGTAGGCAAATCCTTTGGAAATCAACGCGGTACTACCCCACAGACACACTTCAGGTTCTCTGAGCATTGTTCACAAAGTCACGAATTTCCAGCATCCCAGCCAGATTCATCGTCACAAACCGACCAGCGAGACAGCAAAACGGATAAAATCTGCTTTAATTATTAGCTTTTGCGGGGAATAACGTCTTCATGAAGAAATTTGTCCTGCTAGCCGCCCTTTTCATGAGTCCGTTCAACCCGGCTCAAGCCAGGGATTTACCAGAGATCCTGGCCTCCGGCGTGCTTCGAGTGGGTACCACCGGTGATTACCCACCTTTGACCGAATGCAACCAGCGTATGCAGTGCTCAGGCTTTGCCATCGACCTGGCCGTTTCACTGGGTAAATATCTGAGCAAAACCTACGACCAGCCCATAAAATTGAATTACGTTAAAACGGAATGGCCAGACCTGAACGCCGACCTGAAAAATGACCGGTTTGACATCGCCATGGGGGGCATCAGCTACAGTGAATCCCGTGCCAGCCAATTCCTTCTCAGTGACGGCATAACACCCTGTGGCAAGGTAGCTCTGATTCGCAAGGAGTTTTACCCCAAGGTGACAGGATTGAATGACCTGGCCCTGATTGCCGCACTCAATCGGCCCGATGTTCGAGTGGTCGAAAACCCCGGTGGAAACAATCAGATTTTTGCTGAAAAACATCTGCCCAATGCCCAACTGATTATCACCGCCAATAACAAGGAACCGTTCCTGATTCTCCGAGAAGATAAAGCCGACGTCATGATTACAGATCTGATGGAAGCCCAGTACCGACTCAAGAAAAMCCCCGCCCTGACTATCGTCAACCCCGCCATGTTTACAGAAACCCGCACCCATAAAGTTTTCATGATGCAAAAGAGCAGCAAAAAGCTTGGCAATCTGGTCAATCAATGGTTGGGCAAGACCAACATTGAAGGCCTGAAGAAAAAGTGGTTCTGAATATTAACTTACAATCTGATTAATCCTTCGGCTTTTACTCAACCCAGTCCAGAAAACCGCATTTTCAAAATGACTCTGCGCAGGTACTATCGACACTAAACAACCATGAGCGACTGAAACAGTTTTTCGTCTTTTCCTGACAGAAAACAGCCCTTTCAGTTCACTAACTCCAATAGTCAAGGGATGTGTTTGTGTCCACAGATTTCGATCATTTTGTCGACCGTAGCCATACTTCCAGCCTGAAGTGGGATCGTTACAAAGATAAAGACATTCTGCCTTTCTGGGTGGCGGATATGGATTTCAAATCAGCCCCGGAAATCATAGAGGCTCTTCAGCAACGTATTGAGCACGGCGTTTTTGGTTACACCGTTGCCGATGAAGGTCTGGAAGATCGCATCGTTGAACGAATGCATAATCTCTATGACTGGCAGATCGAGAAAGAATGGATCGTCTGGCTGCCTGGACTGGTTACCGCCCTGAATATTGCTGTTCGAAGTGTCGCCGGCCCCGGAGAAACAGTCGCTGTGCCTCTGCCCGTCTACTACCCATTCCTGATGGCTCCCAAGCTGGGTGGCCGTCAAATGATCGGTCTGGACTGGGTGCTCAAAGAAGGCCAGTGGCAGTTGGATTTCGAAGATTTCGAAAGCAAGATTACTGAAGACACTCGCCTGCTGATGATTTGTAACCCCCAGAACCCCAATGGCCGTGTTATGACCCGGGAAGAACTGGAAACCATCGAGACGATCTGCAAAAAACACAACATTGTCGTTTGCTCCGACGAAGTTCACTGCGACCTGATTCTGGATCGCAATGCCGAGCATATTCCCTATGCCAGTCTCAGTGAGTTCGCCCGTGATACTTCTATCACCCTGATGTCTCCTTCCAAAACCTTCAACGTAGCTGGTTTTGGCTGTGCGTTCGCCATCATTCCTGACGGCAAGATTCGTATGGAATTCCAGAGAGTTCGCAAAGGCATAGTGCCTGATCCGGACAACATGCTGATCGGTTACACCGCTGCCAAAGCCGCGTACGAGCACGGAGAGCCCTGGCGCCAGAGCCTGCTGGATTACCTGCGGGGTAACCATGACCTTCTGATGGAAGAAATCAACAGTATTGAGGGGATGAGTATGATCCCTCTGCAGTCTACCTACCTGGCCTGGATAAACGTCAGTGAACTGGGCCTGGACGATCCACACCGTTTCTTTGAACAGGCAGGTGTTGGCCTTTCACCCGGAGCCCAGTTTGGTGACAGGGATTACCTGCGCCTGAACTTCGGCTGCAGTCGCTCAACCCTTGAAGAAGGCATCCGAAGAATCAAGGCTGCAGTAGCCAGTCTGAACAGCCATGAGCCGGGAATGCAGCTCGCCCCGAAAAATAAAAATGGCCACAGAGCCTGATAGAACTGCATTTTCATAGTAAAAGTCAGGTTTAATCTTTTCCCGATGGATCACAAGGAGTAAAACAACAATGAGTCACGCATGTGAAGATCGCTGTGTCGGGCATGTCATGGCTGTTTCCATGACATTGAACGGCCTGCCTGCATCAATGGTTAAACAGACAAAGGTGATGCAGCGGGTTCAGGAAGAAATCACTAAAGCCCAGACGCTTAAGGAAACAGAGGAAGAAAAGGCCAGAAAACTGCCTTCTACTCATCCCTCCTCCGTTGAAAAAGCCATTCCCCCAGGCACCGATAACACAGTACCCACTGACCCGGAAGAAAAAAAGCGTGCTTTGGATCGTAGTGTCATGTGTACCATCATGTGCTGTTGTAACGATCACCCCGCCAAAGGCCAGAGTGACCAGGACCTGAAACAGAGTTGTGCCCACCAGGTTTTGCAGGCAGCGGACAAAGCCCCGGAGTGGACAAGCCGCTACAAGTCAGAACTCTCCTGGAATATGAACCTCCAGACCGGGGAGTCACCACAGCCCATGATGCACCGGGATGCCTGGGGCAATGACACGACTGAACCATCTCACTACTGGCAGGGCCGAATTGCTGAAGTAGATGGCTACCGGCCAGGTCGGGGAGATATTCGTCGACCGGATCTCGTGGTTGTCTCCGACTCCAGTAAGCCACCTTCACAGGATAATATTGATCAAGTGGTGGAGTTTAAGTTTGGTCAAGACAGACGGGATAATGATCAAGATGAAGCATACAGAGATATTGCGGGTAGCCGGAAAAAATACTCAATATACCGGGTAGGCGGCCCTCAAAAAGATATAGAGCAAGGCTGTAATTGCCAAAACCCTATTCAATCTGTCGCTTGAAAAGAATAACAGGAATACGTATGTCTCAGTTAGATCTCAACTCCCTTAGTAACCAGCCAGTTGCCTATTTTCCAAGAGGCAATCCAGCTGCCTGCATTGGCCTGACCATGACCTTTTATTTTGGCGCACCTGGTGAACCTGAAAAAAGACAATCTCTGGTTAACTGTATTAATCATTATCTTCAACAGGCAAAAGGAAAACTTCGACTCTATGCAGTCGCCGGAGATAAACGCCATCGCATTTTAAAAACCGGTGAAAATCCAAACCCAAATCTTCTGGTTAAAATGCAGAGTACTGAAACCACCCTTGATTTTGAAGCCGGAGGAGCTGATGAAGGTATTGCTCACCCATGGTCAATTAGCTCTTTAGCCAGGGGTGTCACCTACCCTAACTACCTGGGTTTTTTGCTTTTATCATATCCAGCTTCGATGCTTGAGCAGATGGGCGTACAGGGCTTTGCTCAACAATTTGTCACAATCTGCAACCAATTACGGGTCGAACATGCCTACGCTGGATTAGGCCTTATCACTCCTTTTGATGTAGGTGGACGCAGCGCAGCTCAAAATGTCATAGGTGATGCCCTGATGCGTTACCCAGGGCTAGATGCCTATGACTTGTCAGGTGTCATGATCCATTGTCGGAATGGTATCAAATCCATTAATTTTCTCACTGCCGTTTCCCATCGTTTACTCGCCAAAGCAGGAGGTACAGACGCAGTACTAGCTAATGCGGGCTCCCAAATTCTGTCCTGCCCTTACAGTAACGGTACCGTTTTTCAAGCAGGAGACGAACCACAACTGGGGTCGCCCAACAAGCCACCTGAAAATTACATTGCTCTTGGAAAGGCTCTTAAAGAGGCAAGAGCCCCCTTTGATGACTCCATGTTTGATGATCCTGCAGGGCAAGACGACGAAGCCTTTACCCAACGATGGCTGGCGCGTTTTGATGGTTGATGCCCTCATACCCGCAAAAGCTCCTCTACTCTTCATTACCGCAGGAGCAAGAACCTGTGCCGTTCCTGCGGGTCAGGGCTTGCCTCATGATACCGGTGAAGCGGTATCTATTGTTGACCCCTGATCAGAGTCTGTAAGTTCAGGAAAAACAGTGAGCCCGTCATCCAGTGGACACCGGCTCACTGTTACTAGCCGCCCGCTCTGTCTTTCACGCCTGAACCGTGTATGATCAGTAGTGGATATGCTGATTAAGCGGTACAGCTCTGATCAAGATTCAGGGATTTGCACAGTGCTTAACAAGACGCCAACATTAACCTCTCCTCTTCAAACTCCCACAAGAACAATGGTTTTAAATACAGGAACACCTGAGGAAAAGCGTCAGGAGCTTTCCCGGTATTTCTGTGAAACCTTTGACCTCTATGATTGTCTGTTTGAAACACTCGGCAATGATCAGGCCTATTACCGAAAAGCCATATCCCTGAGGCACCCCCTGATATTTTACTATGGCCATACGGCCTCTTTTTTTATCAACAAACTGATTGCAGCTCGACTCATTCCTGAACGTGTCGATTCCGACATCGAGGCCATGGTAGCCATTGGTGTCGATGAAATGTCCTGGGATGACCTGGACGAAAAAAACTATGACTGGCCCACCGTAGAGGCCATGAAAGGATATCGCCAGAAAGTCAGGAAGCGCATTCTGTCGTTTATTGATACCATGCCACTGGAAGTGCCCATTACCTGGGACAGTCCAGCCTGGCTGATCATGATGGGCATTGAGCATGAACGCATTCACCTGGAAACCTCTTCCGTACTGATTCGTCAATTACCACTGGCTTATGTCCAGCCTCACCCTTACTGGCAACATTGCAGAAGCTCAGGAACAGCCCCGGAAAATCAGCTGATTGAGCATCCCGGAGGGCATCAGATTCTGGGTAAATCCTTTGATGACCCACTTTATGGCTGGGACAATGAATACGGTCATTTCGAGGAAAGCGTTCCCCCTTTCAAGGCCAGTCAGTTCCTTGTCAGTAACCAGGAGTTTCTGGAATTTGTTCAGGATGGAGGTTACAGCACCGAAAAATACTGGAGTGATGAAGGCTGGGCCTGGGCCACTTTTGTCAAAGCCATGCACCCGGAATTCTGGGTACCCAGTGGCGAACATTATCGCTATCGCACCATGCTTGAAGAGATCGAAATGCCCTGGGACTGGCCGGTGGATGTTAACTGCCACGAAGCACAGGCCTTCTGTCGCTGGAAATCCGATGTAACAGGCAAACAAATCCAGTTGCCTACGGAGTCAGAATGGTACTGTCTCAGGGATAGCATCGACACAGATCAACCCTACTGGGAACAGGCACCGGGTAACATCAACCTTGAATATTGGGCTTCTTCATGCCCCGTTGATCAATTCAAGACCGGTGACTTTTATGATGTGATCGGTAATGTCTGGCAATGGACTGCTACGCCCATTGACGCTTTTGAAGGCTTCAAGGTCCACCCTTATTACGATGATTTTTCCACCCCGACCTTTGACGGCAAGCATAATCTCATCAAAGGGGGCTGCTGGATTTCTACCGGCAACTACGCCATCCGGGATTCCCGTTACGCCTTCAGACGTCACTTTTTCCAGCATGCCGGCTTCCGTTATGTCGAGTCCACAGCCGAGCGTAAAGGCACACTAAACCCCTATGAAACAGACTCTCTGGTCGCACAATATCTGGAGTTCCATTATGGCGACCAATATTTTGGCGTAGAGAATTATCCCGTAGCCTGTGCCCGAGTCTGTCAGGAACTTTTGAACGATCAGAGCGGCACCCGGGCTCTGGATCTGGGCTGCTCCGTCGGACGAAGCAGTTTTGAACTGGCCCGCTGGTTCAAGCATGTTGACGGCATAGACTTTTCTGCCCGGTTTATCTGTGCAGCTTCTGAACTCCAGAGAAACGGCAAGATACGCTACTTCGTACCCACTGAAGGGGAACTGGGAGAATATCGGGAAGCCAGACTTGAGGACTTTGCTGAAGACATTGATGCCAGCAGGGTACTGTTCACCCAGGGCGATGCCTGTAACCTCAAACCGAAATACAACAATTATGACCTGGTGTTTGCCGGTAATCTGATTGATCGACTCAATGATCCTGAAGGCTTCCTGCACTCTATCCACGAACGCATACGTCCTGGAGGTTTACTGGTTATCACTTCTCCCTATACCTGGCTGGAAGAATACACGTCGAAAGACAAATGGTTGGGTGGTGTCCGGGAGAATGGCGAAGCCATGACAACCTATGCAGGTCTGCAAAGAGTTCTGAGTCAACGCTTTGAAGAAGTACAATCTCCCATGGACATTCCTTTTGTGATCCGGGAAACCGCCAGAAAGCATCAGCATACTGTTGCTCAGGCTACTTTCTGGCGCAAGAAACCCGAATAACACAATCTTCCGCCGGCAGGGATTACTCTGCCGGCAGCCTCTTCAATAAACATGCAACTATTCAGCTTTTCTGGACAAAGTCAGAGTCCTCTACCACTTTTTATTGATGAACCCTTATGTCTGAGCCAGTCATCTGATCACACAAAACCACATCACATCAGATAGCCATCATGAGCAGAACCATCCAATCAAAGTGGGCAAACAACAGTCTTCTAATAACGCTGTTAACAGTCCTTAAAATAGCCTGCGCCCAGGCTGGAACAGGTTGGTATGTCACCATCCAGAACCAGTCTACCTCTGATCTGAATATCAGCTTTGCTGGCAACGACAACTGGTACTGTAACGACTTCTGTGGGCCTTCAACCCTGAAACCTAATGAAGTCCGAACTTTTTATACCGAAGAAAAGGAACGCAGTACGAATAACGCAGGCATTCAAGGCATCAGTATGAATGATACCCACGTAGAGTTTTATCAGGGTGGACACACCCACACAGGGACTGAAATCACATCCCCCCCCATTTATCGCTGGTATCTACAACTGCACATGTGCGACGTAAGAACCGAAGGTGGTATCTCATCATCTGACCCTGATGCTCTCTCTGTCACTCATATTGAATCAGGCAATCCAACAGATTGTCAGGGGTTCTTTGGCACAGTGCACGCTACCCTCGTGTATAAGGGTTCACAATCCCCACATTGACCCGCTCTTCCCTTAGTGAATACGGCACTGAAAAATGAAGCTCACTATTACAAGGCTACTGACCTTTATACTTTCCCAGTGTGTCATCATCAATGTTTATGCCGGTACCGGCTGGCACGTCAACCTTCATAACAACTCCACTGCAGCATTAACAGTTTCTTTTGGCGGCAATGACAGCTGGTATTGCAATGACTTTTGTGGAACATCCCGAATCGAAGCGGGTCAGAGTAAAACCTTCTATACAGAATCGAGAGCCTCAGTCACTGGCTCAGCCATTCAAGGAATCAATCTGACAGACGGAAATGGTCAGAAGGCGCACGTGGAATTTATCATGGGAGCTCACACCAGGACAGGAACCAACATAGCCACAACCTATGTCTATGCCAAAGCAATAAACCCTAATGCCTGTACGTCTCTGGATGTAGCAAACATTACCGCAACAGTGCCTCAGCTGTTCAGGGTCGAGTCCTTTACAGGGGGAAGCAAAACTCTCTGCGGTGGCTACTACGGGACCGTTGACGTCACTCTCTACTTCACGCCTCCTTAAACTCATTCTTTCAGGTATTTTCCATGAGTCACAAGCATTACAAAGTGACCACTCGATGGATACTGGCTATCACTTTTATAGCAAGCTGCCCCATTTCATGGGCAGGTACAGGCTGGTATGTGGATATCTTTAACAACTCACTCTCCACACTCACCGTGTCCTATGGAGGTAGTGATGGCTGGTACTGCAATGACTTTTGTGGGACGACCGCCATTGCTGCCGGACAATCACACAAATTTTATACCGAAAAAAACGCGGGGGACTCTACTACTGATATCTTTTACGGGATCCAGGGTATCAATCTGAAAGATGCTGCAGGGCATAGTCTGCATGTAGAGTTTGTGATGAATAAGCATCCCAGTAGCGGCACTCAAATCAACAGTACAGATGTTTATGGGCATTTTGGTCTACCGGGAAGAAAATGCAGTAATTTTGCCATAGCTGCAATAACAGCCAGCGACCCATCTATGGTGACTACAACCATGACTGCAGGTAACAATATACTTTGCGGAGGTTCTTATGGGACCGTCACAGTTACCATCAACTTCAACCCACCTTCCGAACCGAGTTCCAATCCATAAATTTAAAAGAGTCACATCCTACTATACTGCCTTTGTTGTCCGTTCCGGGTTACGTTTGTGAGGTGTAAAGTCAGATGAAATCTAGCCAGAAGTCATTCTGTTCCTCAATATTTCTATTCTGCCTTCTGGTGGCAGTCGCCAGTCTTTCAACTCAAACTCTGGCAGGCATTGGCTGGTACGTCACCATTTATAATGAATCCAGCTCCGACCTGAATATTTCCTCTGCAGGCAATGACAACTGGTACTGCAATGATTTCTGCGGCCCTAAAACCGTTAAGGCAGGCCAAAGTCACACCTTTTACACAGAAGTACATGGTGAAGACACTGCCATCCAGGGCATCAATATGAACGGGGTACATGTCGAATTTTATACCAGTGGTCACGCGCATACGGGAACAGAAATTGTCTCGAAAACGCTTTATGCCCCCCATTGTGTAGTCGATGAGGGCTGCCACTGTGGAGAGGAAGGCCCTACCGCTATTTCAACCAGTAACACTCAGGCCATTTCAGCCACTCTGGATTCGGGCTCCGACAGTTCCTGCCCTGGCTCTTTTGGTACGGTACAAGCAGGTGTTCACTATCACCCCTGACCTGTTTTTCTTTTAAAGGTATACGACGATGACTGCTTTGAAGTCCTTATCCCTGATTGCGGGCACAGTGATGCTCGGACTCACTTCTGGCGCCTATGCTGAAACGGAAGAAAACATTGGCTGGCATCTGGTGGTGGTGAATGAAACCTTTGAAGAACTCAGAATCAAATTTCTGGGTCAGGACAACTGGGAATGTTTTGATCTGTGCGAAGAACAGATTATCCGCAGTAAAAACACCCGGGAGTTTTATTCTGCCGCTAAACCCGTCAATGTCGAAATGAGCAACCGGTTGAGTTTTGAAATCAACGGCGTTGTCATAGATTTCCATGACTCAGAGTTCCCCTCAAATGGCAAAGCTCTGGCAGAGGGCACCGTTTATCGAGCCGTCAAAGGTTATGGCTGTGAGGATTATGACGACATGACCCTGTCTTCCAGTGACGATAAAGCCATCCAGGTCGAGATCAATTCGGGCACCAATGAAGTCTGCCGGGGTACCCGGAATACGATCACGTCAACCATTCATTTTATCAAGCGGACAAACCCTTCTGATCACTAAGCACGAAAGGTGAGAACCTAATGAAACCTGTAAGAGGTCTTTCCTGGAGACTACTGATATTGTTGGTTTCCTGGGGGCATCTGCCTCAAGTTCAGGCAGATACGATCTGGTACCTGCAACTGGCCAATAACTCCAATGAGTTAATCACGATCACCCCCACCGGCAGTGAGCACTGGCAATGCCAGCAACTCTGCAACACGCTCACCATCCCTTCCGGTCAGACACGAATTCTGAAGAGTCTTTACCAACCTGGCGACAGCAACAGAGTATTTTCCAATCCTGAAATGAGCCTGAAGGCAGGTACTACTACCTAACCCTCGGCTTGTCGCTCATGAACTAATTGAAACAGGATTTCTCTGGCTTGTTGCAGCTTTCTGGCCGCTTCATTATCGGTCATGGCTTCCGCTTTGTCCTTTAGTTGGTCCAGTGTAATCCCTTCTTTCAGGTACTGTTCTGGTTCCTTCAGTGACAGGAACTTTTCGTAAGGGGTCATCATG
>NZ_LASA01000122.1 GCF_001562015.1 Endozoicomonas arenosclerae
GGTGCTTGCGATAACGCTCCTTTGTCGTTTTGCCTTCCCTTTCACCCAACAAGGTCGGCGTTCTCGATAATGATTTCGGAGCTCAATACTGAGCCTGTATCTTCCCCTGTCAACGCTTAACCATTGCCATTACTGACAACCGCCCATGACTCGGGGTTCCGGCGGTTTGCTAGACCTTACCGGATGAAGGGCTTTCACCTTCAATCTCTTGCCGATTTATCTCGGCGCACTGGATGTCCTTTTTCACCTTTTTCACCTCTTCACCTCCCTTGATCAATGTAGTTATCTTCTTTTCTACAGGCTTATTCTGTGGCAACCCCTAATATTTATCATCATAAATATGGGTAAAAATTATTATTTTTGGAAGTCAAAATGAGAAAATTACTCAAGCATTCTGCTTTAGGGGCCGTTGCCACATATGCTTCAACATCTGCAGGAATTGCAGCACTTGGAACAGCTGTAAATGCTTCAGTCATTGTCGCCCCCTTAGCAGTTGCATATGTGATGACTCATGATAAAGACGAAATCAAAGTTCTAAAAAGGAAGGGAAAAAATTTATTTCGTAAAATAGCAAAAAGTAGATAGACGTTAATCAACCTTTTACTTCTAATATTAAAATTTAAAGGTAAATCTGGGAAAATAAATCTGGGACACCCACTCATTTTCTGGAAAGAAAGTTCTCATTTAATCGTTGGGTGTTCCTTTTCAAAGGGTGTCCTTTTCATATTCCTTCTCACACCTCACGCCATGACAGTTAGTTTCTAATGCTCATAATTTTAACGATGATAACGGTGCTTGCAGCTTTACTATCGCTTCCTTTTGCCCTTGCTCAATACACTGAGTACCAGTCACTTCCAGATGAACATTGGTATAAGCGTTGTGATCATGCATTAAACAAAATGACACGTTCACAAATGCTGTATCATTTAGGGTCTCCAACCATTTTATTTGCTTTCCTGTCAGGGCTATCAATAGAAGACTCATATGACCAAATCGTGAGAAATCTGGCCATCGTTATTGTTCTTTCTATTTGGTTTTATGCTGCTCATGGTAAGCAATTGATGATATTTGAAAAGTGGTATGAGAACTCACTGCTTATTTCAACAGCATTATTAATAATTACTCTTATCTGTATTTTCTACCCTCAGAATGCATGGTTTTTCCGGATTTACGGATTTACGGATTTTCAATATCCGTTTTTTGGGGTTATGTTATGTTTAAGCACCGTATCATTAACGAGGCGCAATAAACTCAACCTGGGGAGGCGCTTACAGTATGTCTCTGCAGATGGTATTAAAACAAAACAACTTCTAAATAAATTCAAAGATATGGATATCCCCCAAGAATATAACATCACCCTGATCTCTGTGGGCATAATAGGCTTGATCAGTCTCGTTCAGTTGCTCATTGCAGATATAGCCGCTATCAAAGCCAAACATAAACCCGGCTTTCCTATCGATGCCGATTACGGCAGCTTTCTATTCAGAGCCACACGCGCACATGCAAACACCAATGAAAGCATCTTTATTTTTATATCATTCGCAGTGTTTGGCATTTTCTCACACGCTCATCCAGGTTGGCTGAATGCTTTTGCTTTAGCGTACATAGCAGGGCGTGTTTCACATATGATTTGCTACTATGCGAACATTCATTTAGTCCGCAGCATTGCATTTGGAGTAAGCCTTATCGGTCTGACCGGCATGCTGATTTCAAGTATCATTCCCTGGCTCTAGAATTGCCCTGACTCATATGAGCCATAACTCCATCAAGGACCATAAAGTACCCTTGGTGACCTTTCATGTTTTGATCCTTCAATCTAACTCTCCAAAGTATTCCTGGGCCCGGCTGGCCGCCAGGCCGGTGAGATCACATTGGGCATTTCCGAGCGGTTCAGCAAGGGTGCCTTGCACAGGGCAAACTCTCCGTAACGATGGTTAACTGCATCAATCGTGGCTAGCAGCTTTTCCTTTTTCACATCCTCTTCTGTAAACAGTTCTCCCTGCCCATGTTTGGGCTGAGGGTCCAGGGCTCCGACATGCACCTGATGCACCCCGTGGCTTCTTTCTCCTTCATCCCAGTAAACGTTCAGGAAAAAGTCTGCCAGCGCCATGATCAGGTCACCGTCAGAAGTCGGTGTTGTGGTCTTCAGCTTTTTACTGACCCAGCCTCTGGGTGTATTAACGCCTACAGAGAACAGCTGAGCCTCAAAGTCGTAACGCCTTAGGCGAGCTGCCACCTTCTCACACATATGCAGTAAATAGGTTCTGAGCACCGTTTTATCCCGGGTATCCGGTGGAATCACCTTGCCATGACCAATGGTCTGGGGGGCGCCTACTTCTTTATGAAGGGGCTCCGGGTCCATTCCCTGGGCCATCAGCCAGATCCGTTTGCCGAGATTACCAAAGCGCTTGCCCAACACACTGATGGGTACTTTCTGCATATCCCCGCAACGATGCACCCCGTATTGAGCCAGGTAGCGACCAATACCGGAACCGACGCCGCAAAGGTCCGTCACCAGCACACCCGAAAGGGTTTCACGAGCCTGATAAGGGTGCACAATCGTCAAACCATCCGGTTTCTGCTTCTTGGCTGCCCATTTGGCGGTGGTTTTGTCGCCACTGATTCCTACTGAACACAGCAGGCCAGAGGCTTCAAAGACACAGTCCTTGATCTTGCGACCTATCTCTTCAACAGGGCAGTCATAGAGAGACTGACAGCCAGTCAGATCCAGAAAAGCCTCATCCACCGAGAAGATTTCCACCTCGGGGGTGATGTTTTCCAGCGCTGACATGATGCTGGAGGAGACCTGGGCATAACGATAAGGCCGGGAAGCGGCCTGGATCAGGTCTGGGGCCAGGGCTCTGGCCTCACGCAACCTCATCCCGGTTTTAATGCCCCGGGCGCGGGCCTCGTAGGAGGCAGTGATGATGCAAGTCCCTGTTCGGCCATTGGTGACACAAACCGGTTTCCCCAACCATTGAGGCCGGTCAAGCTGCTCAATGGAGGCAAAGAAAGCGTTCATATCCACCAGCGCAATCATTCTGGGCCAGGGCTTGTCTTTTACAGAAATACTGTTCATGCATACAGTATTATTCACTCAAAGCCATGAAACAAGTTCTTCTTTGATTGATTTTTTTTATCAACCCGAAGATTTCATAAAGTGTCGAGCTTATCGCTCTGGCATTTTTTCGGCTGACACGTTTTCTCGGCATATTCATGCTTATTGCATGTTCTTGATGGGTTCTAGACAGCGCCGAGAAAACGCTGTCATGGCGGGAAAAGGGCTAGCGAGAAGCCGACGAGCGGTACCTGCTTTTATCTGTGAGCCACCAGAAGGCTCTGACATGGACATTAACCAATAAATTGAGCCATATGAGAGCGGCTTTATGGAATCTTCGGGTTTCGTCAGCGCTTCTAACAGAGATGTTATGCAATCGCTTGTCTGAATTTCGTACGATCGGCTCTACATTGGTTCACACAGGGAAGTAGCCATGTTCAAGCGCACAAGGATCGCCTTTCAGATAGTGCTGACTCTGTTCAGTTTTTTCGGTTTCAATGAAGCCGTACTGGCAGTCAGGTATCGCACCACCATCTATATCAGCAACTTTGACGCCCGGATGGCCGTTGCTCATACCGGTATCGAAACCCCATCATTCGCAGGCTACGCATCCTCAGGAAAGGATGCCTACCTGGCCGGCGACCCCGGAAACATGAAATTTAATGAGTCCCCGCTCAAACTGCTGGAGGGCTCTCTGAAAGATCTGCTTAAGCATTCAAAGCTGGAAAAGAACAGCAGCACAGACCTGGTGATTGGCATAGCCGGGTACGACTTCTATAGTCGCAAGCCTGCTCCCACTTCTGACAAGCTGACAGAATACCGCTACACCCAGACCCAGAACTGCCCCGTCAGCAGTAACCGGAAGGACTATTTCGCTTGTATGGCCACCGCTTTATTCAGACAGCACGGCATTCAGGTAGACAGTGTAAAAATCGTTGGTGACCATACCCTGATGGCCGCCAGCGCCCAAAGCTGGTTGCAGAGGAACTGCAAGGCTTCCCGACATTTCGACCTGATTCAGGCGACGACTACAGCGGTGCCCTATCAGGTCAGAAATGGCCGCATCAAACCCTGGTCAGCCAATCTGCCGGAATGGTTGAGAATGTCGGGTGGTTACTGGGACATTGGTCAGTCCAGTCAGGACGCCTGGTTCAGTCCTGTTCCTTACAGCAAGAACAGTTACCCGGCCTTTATTGAGTCCCAACCTGTGCGCCAGACCCTGTTTGCCAGCGATTATGTGCAGGAATACGGGCAACTCAAGGGCGACCAATACGCCATGATGAAACGCTGGGGTCGTACTGGCGTTAATTCCCTGGGCTATCAGGCCAGCCAGATCTACAACGACCACAACCGGCAGGATTATCTCAGCGGCCAGAATGCTGTCAGCCAGAGCACCTATGACAAGGCAAGAGCTCAACTGAAAGCCGTCTTCCATGATGTGATCGAGCAATTGGCCACCATTATCAATCTGAAACAGAGTGAATATTACTCAGGCCAAAACCCGGAGCACCCGATTGTCATTCTCGGAGAATTTGCTGCCGATGTGCTTGAGCGAAAGGAAAACCGTGACTTATTGCTGCAAAGCCTGCCTGAAGAAGCACGCTGTCGGGTGGACATTGTTCCGGGAGACAGCTTCTACGAAAACCTCTCGGGTGGTGGTTTGAGAATACTGGAGAAAAAACGTTAGGCCTGCTAACCGGGCTGTCATTAAGAAATTGGCCCAGAAAGCATAAGCTGATCACAGAACAGATAAAAGCATTCAAGGATAGAAAAGGAGCACGCCATGTACACATGCATGTCAGACCAGACAACCACAAGTACGCCAACCAGCGTTGATCTGGAACCCGCTCTTGAGTCATTTCAGGGGCTCGAACAGCAAGCCAAAACCTGGATCTGCAACGGCGCATCCTGGGCAGTATCCACTCTGTACTCAGGGGCCAGTAAAATTACAGCCATGGCCAAAAACTATATGGCCGACATGCAAGACCTGTACGAGAACGGAATGCTGTTTGAATGGGACTGGGATGAAACCGACATCATGGACAGACAGGCATCAGTGACTTCTCCTACTGCTTCCTTGAAGCCATTGCCAGAAACCGCTCTGCCCACCTATGAGCAGGAAATGAAAAGGCTGGTTCCTGAGTTGATGGAAAGCAGTTTATCTCCCGAGCCACAAAAGCCTACAGAAAGTACTCTGGACAAGCAGGAGACAGTGAAGCAGCCAACAGAAGTCAAAGTTCAGGTTGCTCCGGTCAAAACACCGAAAAAACCAAAGCCGTCGCGTATCCCTCGCCCGGTAACCCGACCAAAGAGTAAGACAACTGAGACCATAAATGATGCTCCTGCTCCGCAGAAGCCGGCTAAGGAAAAGCCCGACTATCCATTTATGACAGCACTTTCCAAAGCTCACTACATCCCCTTCAACACACCGGGAGCAGAGGTAGCGGACCGATATCAAAAGCATATTCGCACAGTGGTCTTTGGTTCGAAAGAGGAGCAAAAGCCAAAGAGAGAACTGAAAGAACTCTCATCAAGCTTTCTGGAAAGGCAGGAAAAGCTGACCCGAGCCAAACAGAAATATGAAGCTGATCTGAAAGCCCCTGCTCCAAGGGACAAAGGTGGCAAGGTAAATACTGAAACCACCAAGCGACTGGCACAACCCAAGTACACCCGGGCAAAAGGTGAGAAGAAAGCCATTCGCGATTTTACTCAGCAAGAGTTTGCCAGCCACGCTTTCCCAAACCTGTATCTGAGGCAGGATTTTGAAAAGGGACGCCCACTGGAAAGCCAGCGCAGGCAAAAAACAAAGACCAGAACGGCCACAGTGAAGTGATTAAGGACTTGTCTGAAATGAACTTCCTTGTTGAAGCCCAATACCACCACCCTTCGACAAGCTCAGGGTGAACGGAATCACGTAAATCAGTAAGAACACTCCTTGTTGCCAGGACTCGCTCCTGGCTTTTTTTTGTCTGCATTTAGCAGGCACAAACATTGGGCATTTCACTCGTTCCAGATAAACTACTTCTCTTCAATCATGAGAACAGAAAGCGGTCCATGGAAAAGAATTTCTGCAGTGATAACGGCTCAGGTGTTTGCCCTGAAGTCATGCAAGCACTGGCTGACGCCAACCAGGGGCACGTCCCTTCTTACGGCAATGATCGTCTTACTCAGGAAGCCGATGAGCTGATCAAGGCCGCCCTGGGGCGTGAGTGTGATATTTATTATGTCTACAACGGAACAGCTGCCAACACCCTGGCCTGCAAATCTGTTCTGCGCAGCATAGACAGTATCATCTGCCCCGACAGTGCTCATATCTTTACCCATGAAGTGGGCGCACCGGCCAATGCTACAGGCAGTAAAATCATTACCTTACCGGCCGTGCACGGCAAGATAACACCCGAACAGATTCGAACTGCCTATGAGCAGGAAACCTATTGGGGCCCTCATGCCACCCGCCCTCGTCTGGTTTCCATTACCCAGTCAACCGAGTGGGGAACGTTTTACTCACTGGAAGAACTGGCGGCTATCAAAGCAGTTTGTGAAGAAACCGGTATGTTGCTGCATGTGGACGGCTGCCGGATTTACAATGCTGTTGTGGCTATGGACTCTTCCCTTGCCGACCTTTGCCAGCACATGGATATCCTGTCACTGGGCGGTACCAAGAACGGTCTGATGTTTGGTGAAGCCCTGGTATTCTTCAACCAGGAAGCGGCGGATGGTTTCCTGCACCTGCGCAAACAGGGGCTGCAGCTGCACTCTAAAATGCGCTTTATTTCCGCCCAGATGAAAGCCCTGTTTACCGATGGCCTCTGGCAAAAAAATGCCCTGCAGGCTAACCGGATGACAGAAAGACTGGCTGAGGGTGTGCTGAAGCACCCTGATATCAATCTCTACTGCCCGGTGCAAACCAACCAGCTGTTTGTCACGATGCCCAAGGTATTAGCGGATAAACTCATGGCAGTGAGAGCCTTCTTCCCGAATGGGCCAGAGTGCTATCGAATGGTGACATCGTTTGATACGACGGAAGAAGAAGTGGACAGTTTTGTAGCGGCAGCTATGGAAGGACAGTAAAAAGCGGTTTGGAAAGTATGAGATATACACGACAACGATGTAAAAGTCGTTGTCGTACAGCCACTACTGCACAGGGACAATCTGGCGTAACATCAATTCAATACGACCCAAGGATTCCTTGACTTCAACCATGTCAGACTCGAGTTTTGTGAGTCGCTTATGGTGATCGTCCAGACAGCGCTCAATGGCCTCGAAGCGAAGAATCATATTGCTGAAATTCTTGTTGCATTGATCAGCCAGTGAGCTCAGATCTTTTTCGATCTTGTCAAAACGTTTGTCATGCTCGTCAAGACGTTGCTCGACCACTTCAAAGCGGGCATCTATTGCATCAAAGCGTTGATCAACCATTTCAAAACGGGCGTCAATGGCATCAAAACGCTTATCGTGATCATCGAACCGCTGATTGATCTCGATAAAACGCTCATGCAGCTCATACCTGAGCACCCCCAGATCACTGTCGACCCGCTTCACATCTGCGTCAACTTTGACCAATTCCAATTTACTGTCGTTGCTCATTGCGCTACCTCATATTTGTGCAAATCAGTATAGGAAGCTTTTTGGCAAGTCGTTAATTCAAAGTGTTGTTTTCGTGTGAAAAATTTCCGCCTTGCATGGCTGTTTAATGCACCTTCATGCAATACTGTGGAAAAGAACAACAAAACAGATTGGAACAGGATGTTCAGGAGAAATCTGCAGTGAGCAGCTCGAACAGAATTATTATTATCGGTGGCGGTATCTCCGGACTGTCTGCTGCACTCTGGTGTCACCGACTGGGGCTTTCTCCCCTGATACTGGAGCAAAACTCCGAACTGGGCGGCCAGCTGCACCAGATTTACCTGCCTTTGGTCGACTATCCCGGCTTTCAGGGTACCGCCTCTGAGCTTCTGCAGTCTTTACTGTCACAAATTCATCAAGGGGATATCCCCTACCTGCTGGAACAAAAAGTCGAGCGTATCGACTACAAGAGCAACGTTGTTTATGCCAATCAACAGGCTTTGAGCTACTCAGCCCTCATTATGGCTACAGGTAATCGTAAACGGGAGCTTCCTCTGCTGAGTCCATTCATAGGCAGTCATGTTCATATGACCGCCACCGGCGTAATGAATCAGCTTGCAGACCAGCACGTAGCGATCATAGGTGGAGGCGATGGAGCCTTTGAAAACGCCCTGCTGGTTGCACCGGTAGCCCGGAAGGTATCCATTCTTATACGGGCCACACAGCCCAGAGCGCGACAATCTTTTGTCGAGCAAGCCATCAAGACCGAGAACATCAGCCTTTATTATCAACAGCAAGTTCAGGCATTTCTGGATGACCCTGAGTTCAGAGGACTACAGCTGACGCACACCACTACCGGAGAGGAGGAAAAGCTAGCCTGTGACCAGGTCATCATTAAATGCGGCTATACCCCGGCGCTGGATTTACTCCCTGAAACTCTGCCCCTTCCAGACAGCCAGCTGCAAATAAGCGATCAGAATGTCTGGATTATTGGTGATGTGAGAAACCCCGTAGATCCATGCCTGAGTGTCTGTGTGGGTGAAGCCGCAAAATCTGCCAGAGAGATCTGCCGCTACCTGAACGTCTGAAACGAAATAGCTTCGGTCTCACATGGCCGTTGAGGGAAACACTCTCTACTCTTGTTAAGAAGAATAAGGAAAAAGTTTCCCGAGCACACCATGAACCGCAAAAAAGCGTCCAGCCACTCACAGATCCTGCCAGCTATGGCAGCCATTTTTGTCGATGTTCTTTCTTATGGTTTGATCACTCCACTGCTGGTAGCAGCCTTTGCCGATAATATTTTTCTGGCCTCCAGCCCTCACTGGCAACCTTTCTTTCTGGCTTTAGCTTTTGCCCTGTTTCCACTGGGTATGTTCTTTGGCGCCGCCACTTTGGGTGACCTCAGTGATCGCTGGGGCCGCAGGAAAACCCTGATACTGTGCATGGCCGGACTGACCGCCGCTTTTACTCTGATGGCACTGTCAGTGGCCTTGGGCAGTGTCACCCTGCTGCTACTGGGACGTCTGACCAGTGGTTTGCTGGGAGGCAGTATGGCCATTGGCCAGGCAGCCATCATTGATCTTTCCACCCCGGAAACCAAACCACAAAACCTCAGCCGGATTACCATTGCCAATGCTTTGGCCCATTTTCTGGGCCCTGCTATCGGAGCTGTGCTGGCCGATTCCGGTCTGTACCTTCCCTTTATCTGCATCAGTATCATGGCCATTGCCACACTGATCTGGATTGCCCTGAAAATGGAAGAGACCCGGATTGTTGAATCCGCCTCCCACGTCATTAACTGGCAGCGCCCGATTCAGATTTTTTCAGAAGCTTTTGCCCATCCGGAAATACGCAGACTGTCATGGGTTTATCTGCTGTTTCATGCCGGAAACAGTATGAGCTACCAGTTTTTCTATGTTTTCCTGGCTGAACGATTTGATTACACCCCCAGTGATCTCAGTCTGTTCAGCGCTCTGGCTATGGGCGGTGGTGGTTTACTGGCTACATTCTGGTTATTACCCAGGCTGCAGAAACACTTTCCCCCCCTGACTCTGTCGATCTATCCACTGCTGCTAGCCGGTTTTCTCAGCCAGATGTTCCAGATGTCCCTGCCCATGGAGCTGCGCTGGCTTATTGGCTTTCTCTGGGCCATCGCACTGATCACTGCTTATGTCAGCACTATTACCCTCTACAGCAACTGTGTGGACGAATCCCGACAGGGCTGGGTGATGGGCATATCCAACTCGGTGTTTGCTTTTTCTTTCGTCATTGGCGGACTGTCAGCGTCCATGCTGAGCTGGTTCACCGTTGAAACCCTGCTGACTTTTTCCGGCCTGTTATTGATCTGCTCCGGAGCGCTGCTATACATAAACGCTAAACGTTTTTCATAACCCCTGCCCGGAGCCTTCATAGGGCTCTGGCTTATCGGCCAGCAGCATGCGTCTGAAACATTGTCACAATACCCGGGATTTTCGAAAACTGGCCAGGCAGCGACTGCCTTCGCCAGTTTTTCATTACATAGACGGCGCCGCCGATGATGAAGCCACTCTGAAAAGAAACACAGAAGCTTATGCCTCCTGTGACTTGGTCCCTAATGTTTTACGAGGGGCTGAGCAGGTTGACCTGTCCACAGAACTTATGGGAATCAAGCTGGATATCCCTCTGTTTCTATCTCCCACGGCTTTGCAGAAACTGTTTCATCACCAGGGCGAAATGGCCGTGGGTAAAGCGGCAGAAAAATACGGTACCCTGTTTGGGCTGTCTTCATTAGGCACCACCAGCATTGAAGACATTAGTCGTTCAATAGCCACCCCCAAAATGTTCCAGCTGTATGTTCATAAAGATAAAGGACTGACCCAAAGCATGGTGGACCGGTGCAAAGCAGCTGGCTTTGATGCTATGGCACTGACCGTAGATACCGCCGTTGGCGGCAACAGGGAAAGGGATCTGGTGACCGGGTTTACAGTGCCTCCCAGACTGACACTGAAAAGCCTTTTGAGCTTTGCCTGTCACCCAGCCTGGGCCTTGAACTATTACCTGAGAGGGGGTTTTCAATTACCCCAGTTACGGGACTATGTCAGTGAAGGCTCCAGCATTCCCTTGTCCATCGCCCACTACTTCAACACCATGCTGGATCAAAGCATGAACTGGCAGTCTGCGGAGGACATTGCCCGATACTGGGGAAAGCCTTTTGTTCTGAAGGGTGTCATGTCCGTGGAGGATGCCCGTAAAGCCGTGGACATTGGCGCCTCAGCCATCATGATTTCCAATCACGGCGGTCGACAGCTGGACGGCTCCCGATCCCCTTTTGATCAGCTGGCAGAGATTGTTGATGCGGTGGGAGACAAAATAGATGTCATCTGCGATGGTGGCATCCAGCGGGGAACCCATGTGTTAAAGGCTCTCTCGCTGGGTGCCAAAGCCTGCTCAGGGGGCAGGCTGTACCTCTATGCCCTGGCTGCTGCAGGTCAGGCGGGTGTGGAAAAAGCCCTGGGCAACCTGCGCAGCGAGATGGAAAGGGATATGAAACTGATGGGCTGTAAAAACCTTTCAGAGCTTAACCGGAGCAATCTTCGCTTCCGCTGAGACCTTTCCGGTCGTTATAAATAGTTCTCGGTCAGTTCTTCAACCTTCCCTTCACGCTTCATCACATCCAGCGTAGATTGCAACAGCGTCACCATTTCATCGGATACATTCCGGTTCAAAGCCAGATAAAAGTCAACGGATGTATAAGTAAAGACAGGTACAGCCTGAGGCAAACCTGCGGCTTCAGAAATGAAGGGGGCGGAAAAACGACTGGAGGCCCAAAGGTCTATTCTGCCTGCTTCCAGCTTCTCGGCATTATGTTTGTCCAGCGCGGCTTCGATCACCGGAACACCTTTTGACTTGAGATACTCGGAAGAAATATCTCCCTTGTAGCCACCCACACGGTATTTTTTCAGATCCTCAATAGAGTTGACCTGAATAGTACTTCCCGCTTTTTTCAAAACAATCAGATCATTGGCAACCAAAGGTCCAACCCATTTAAACAGGGGCTTTCGCTCGTCGGTCAAAGCCGTTGAAAACAGACCGTAGTTGCTTTTCTCCAATGCCATTTTATAAATACGACTCCAGGGTGACCTGAGCGTCATGGAGTAGTTGATACTGGAGCGTTTCATCAGTTCTTTTACAATTTCAGCCGAAACCCCATCAATACCACTCTCCCTGGCAAAGTTCTTGTCTTCAATGCTCATATTGAAAGGAGGATAGTTTTCGGTCAGAAGATACAGCTTTTCCACTGCCTGACTGGCAGTAGAATAGAAAGACATCAGCAAAAACACGCCAACAAGCCCTGATAGATAGCGCATACAATCTCCTGTACTGCTTTTATTGTTATTGTCTAGGCACGGCCAAGCCTAACATAGAAAAAACAAAAGTGGAGACCTACTCACCCGTTGCGCTTAGAGTTTTACATTCCCAAGTCACACGTCTGAAAAATAACTTTTTATATGGGCCTTTTTCATCATCACACAGGCCAGGATTCCGCTGAGCCCGCCAAAAACAAGAAAGACTGCCGGAGAAGACATACTACCGGTCACACGGATCAACTCCATGGCCAGAATCGGTGTAATGCCACTGAACAGGGCAAAGCTGAGGTTATAACAGAAGGCAATGCCTGAATATCGAACCTGGACCGGAAAAATAGACGCCAGCGCCAGGGGAGCAATGCCGGCAATCCCGCCACGCAGAATGGAACCCAGACACATAATCAGAATCACATGCACTGTGCCACTGGCCAGCCAGCCAAACATCGGCCAGGCCGAAAGTATCAGCATCCAGGAGGCCAGCAGCAATAAGGTTCGGGTTTGAAACCGCTCCGACAGCCATCCCATTACCAGAAATACCAGACTGGAGCAGACACCACCCAGAGCACTGGCCAGCGCCACATCGGCAGGGTCATAGTGCAGAAGGTGAGATAGATAACCCGGGGTGAACAGCAGAAGCAAAGGTACACTGGTGGCAATAGGCACAATCATCAAAAAGCCACAGATCAAAGGCTTTCTGAAATCTCTGAATAAGGTTTTGATGGGCACTTTGGAGCGCTGCTGACTTTCAAACATCTGCACAAACAGTTTTGATTCCTGAAACCTTCTGCGGAACAGGTAACTGAATATGCCAAAAAGGCCTCCCAGCCAGAACGGCAAGCGCCATCCCCACAGGTTCATCTCACTCTTAGATAACGTGCCTAATAACGTCGCGTGGAGAAGCGAACCAAAAACAGCGCCAAGCACCAACGACATAAACAATAAAGCCATGACCATCCCACGACGCTCTTCCAATGTTTCACAGAGGAAGGTCATGGCTCCGGGAATCTCGCCACCAATGGAGAAGCCCTGAATCACTCGGAGCAGAATCAGCATAACGGGTGCCCAGACCCCCACCTGCTCATAAACCGGTAAACACCCAATCAGCGCCGTTGGCAATGCCATCATCAAAATGGTCATGACAAATACAGGCTTCCTGCCCTGTCTGTCACCCAGATGGCCAAAGATAATGCCACCGATGGGTCGGGCCAGATAACCGGCAGAAAAAGTAGCGAAAGACGATAGCAAAGAAAGATAAGGGTCATGGCTGGGGAAAAACTGATCGGCAATGTAACCTGCCATCAGGGCATAAATGATAAAGTCATAAAGCTCCAGAAAACCACCCAGAGAAGTCACCAGCACCAGCTGGCGGTGCTCAGGCCCCAGAGATAAAGCCATCATGTCTCCCCTTATGCCTGACTGCATAATGTACGACAAGACTTGTTCGTAACCAGAGCGGCACCCAGTATTCCGCAGAGCCCGCTGAAAGACAGATACCAGGCTGGAGAGGATAAAGACCCAGTGCCTTGTATCAGACTCATGGCAATCAGGGGAGCCAGCCCACCAAAAAGCGCAAAACTCAGGTTGTAACAGAAGGCGATGCCTGAATAACGAACCTCAACGGGAAACAGGGTAGACAGCAGCAAGGGCGCCACTCCCACAACACTGCCCATAGTCAGGGCACTGAGTAGCATAACGGCAATCAAATACGCATGACCTGACGCATAAACCGGGAAAATAACCCACCCGGCCATGACAATGATCATGGAGCCTGCCTGCATTAACCGGACCCGGGAAATTTTTTCGCACCAGCTGCCCACCAGCAAAAACACCAGTGATGAGGCAAAAATGCCTATTGCGCCTGCCTGAGCCACCTGCGAAGCATCATATTCCAGCAAACGGGTCAGATACCCCGGTGTAAACAGGAAAAGCAAAGGCATACTAACCGCGACAGGAATGATCAGGAGTGTGCCGCAAAACATCGACAACTTATGCTCCGAGAAAAGCTGCGCCAGGGGCACCCGGGAACGCTTTTGCTTTTCACCCAGCTCCAGAAACAGGCGGGACTCATTAAATCGTTTACGAACAACATAACTGCATATGCCCAGAGTACCTCCCAGCCAGAACGGCACCCGCCAACCCCAGCTGCTCATTTGCTCCGGAGTCAGCCACCAAAGCATAAAAGCTTCCACCAGCGAACCAAACACTACGCCATTGACCAGCGCCAGAAAGAGCAGCCCCATCACCAACCCCGGCCGCTGATCTACGGTTTCGCTCAGATAAGTCATGGCTCCGGGAATCTCGCCACCAATGGAAAAACCCTGGAAGACTCTCAACAAAGTCAGCAATAAAGGTGCAGCCAGACCAATCTGGTTGTAAGTGGGCAGACAGCCGATCAAGGCTGTGGACAATGCCATCATCAGGACAGTGATGACAAACGTAGGTTTACGCCCAAAGCGATCACCAAAATGACCAAAGATGACGCCCCCCAATGGCCTGGCCATATAACCCACTGAAAAGGTGGCAAAGGTGGTCAGCAGAGAGGTATAGGGATCATGACTGGGAAAAAAGAGATCAGACAGATAACTGGCCATCAGGGCATAAATGACGAAGTCGTAAAACTCCAGGAATCCTCCCAGAGAGGTCACCCAAACCAGTTGACGATGTTTTTTGGAAATGAAGCGCTCTGACACTGAAGCGTCCCGCCGTTTAATGCTTGACGCTCCAGTGTAGACCAGCCCGTTACAACCAGTCGGTGAGCATGACCCCAATGCTGAAGCGATTCACACTGGCGTTGTAATCAATCAGGCTTTCACCGTAACCATTGAAGTACTGAACGTAACCTCTGAAACGATCACTGAGAGGGAATGACCAATCCAGCTGCACTGCCCCTTTATTGTCAGAAGAGCGAAGATTGTTCCTGAACATCATGGAGATCTGGTGGTCATCCAGCTTGTAGCCAAAATGGAGTTCACCGTTGCCCATGTACTTTTCAATATCCGGGTTATCATCGCCGTCGGTACTGTTGGGATCATTGGGATCTTTTTCAGACTCGGGAATCCGGTACCAGGGCTTAAAGCTCATATAAAAGTTGCCCTTCTCCAGCAGGAAATTCAGGTAAACCCGATTCCAGCTGCGGGAAAGACTGCCCGTACGGCCATTGGACTGGTGGGAAAGACCGGCCACCACTGCCCTTAAATCCATACCGAAAACAGAATAATCTACGGGGAAAACCGCAAAGACTTCAGGTTCATGATTGGTTTCCCTGAAAGGGGCTGAATTACTGTTGTAGGCCTGCCACCAGGAAGTGTTGGTGTAGGCAACATAAACGTTGCCATAGTCATTCCATAGACCTTCCCAGACGGGCGCTTTCAGACTGAGCTGAAACTTGATTTCAGTAGACGTCAGCTCCTCACCCACGTCTTTGTAGGGTTCCTTGTTGACATTACTGTTCCAGGAAACCGGAAGCACATAATTAGGTCGATGGGGAGTGATGACAAAACGGTTATCAGTGGCTTGCTGCTCGCCCCTGGCTCGCTCATCAAAGGCACTCTCTTCAATCTCTCTGGCCATATCGGAATCATCAGCCACCACCGCTGCTGCTTCATTTTCAGGCGTCTTGCTACAGAGCGCTCTTATCTCGCTCATGGTGGTTTTGTCATCCGCTTCCATGGCTTGCTTGAGGAGGCACTGTTCATAAGGCGTTGACGCCAACGCTGCTGTGGATGAAAGAGTGGATGAAAGACTCAGGACTAACCCTGCAATCAACAAAGATCCCTCTTTGCGTGCGACAGGCGCCTTATTATTATTCATAACCGGAAATCTTTTCTTTGTAGTGAAGCCATGAGCTGCTTGTCCCGGTGATCAGTAAACTCCTCCTAACATCAGGACAGCCCGAAATAATTACTGCAAGGATGAACATAAATCCATGACACTGCAATCTCAACCCTTTTCAGCAGGTTCAGTGTTAAGGCATTCACTTTTTTCCATATCAAAGTCCGGCCAGGGCAAAATCATGGCGAACAGACTGATTATGCCAATGATGGCAAGATAATAAGCTGGCCCTAACATGGTCCCTGTCTGCTGCACAATCAGGGTGGATGTGAAAGGGGCAAGACCACCAAATATGGCAAAGCCGAAGTTATAAGTGGTGGCAATACCGGTATAGCGCACCTCTGTGGGAAAAAAGCGCACGATGATGGGAGGCAGTAATCCAGAGGCTATGGCGGCAAATAGCCCACAGGTCATCATGATTTTCCTGACTTGTGGATCTTCGGTCACAAAGTATTGGAAGGCGGGAAAGGAGAACACAATAACGGCTAATGCCAAACCAATAGCCAGCAACCTTTTATTCATCAGGTCGGTCAAAATACCAGCCACCAGTGACAGTGGTGACAGAATTAAAAAGGCAACTGCCGCATGCCAGGCGACTCTGGCATGAGGTAAATCCAATAAAGAAGAAAGATAGCTGGGCATGTAGACACCATAGACAGTGACCGTTGCGCCACAAAGTGCCATCAGTAACAAACCACAAAACAAAACTTTGCGATGCTCTCTAAACAAAAGCAGCAAAGGAACAGAAGAGCGCTGACGAACCTGATCCAGGGCCAGAAACAAGCCAGACTCGTCAAAGCGTTTACGAATCTGATAGCTGACCAGCCCCAGCAAACCTCCAATCCAGAACGGGATACGCCAGCCCCAGTCAGCCATGATTTTCTGCCCCAGTAACAAGTTCAAAAAACCATGCAAAAAAGTGCCCAGCGAAATGCCAATCATGAGTGCCAGAAATAAAATGCCAATCATTAAGCCCTGACGTTGAGGAGCACTTTCGCTGAGGTATGTGATCGCTCCCGGCAACTCACCACCCAGAGAAAACCCCTGAACCAGTCTGAGAGTGACCAGCAGCAACGGCGCAAGAACGCCAACCTCCTGATAAGTGGGCAGACACCCCATCAGGGCCGTGGTCAGAGCCATCAGAAAAATGGTCAGGGTAAAGGTTTTCTTGCGGCCAAGCCGGTCACCCAGATGGCCAAAGAATAATCCACCCAGCGGTCGTGTCAGATAGCCTACGGCAAACGCTGCAAAGGTTCCTAACAGTGACGTCACCTGATCCGATGCCGGAAAAAAGTGATCGGCAATATAACTGGCCATCAAGGCATAGATCAGAAAGTCATAGAGCTCCAGCATCCCCCCCATGGAGACAGCCAGAGCCAACTTGTATTGTTCACTGGGTGCGGTAATGCAACGAGGCATAAGTCACTCTATTACAGTATTTTCCAATCCTGAAATGAGCCTGAAGGCAGGTACTACTACCTAACCCTCGGCTTGTCGCTCATGAACTAATTGAAACAGGATTTCTCTGGCTTGTTGCAGCTTTCTGGCCGCTTCATTATCGGTCATGGCTTCCGCTTTGTCCTTTAGTTGGTCCAGTGTAATCCCTTCTTTCAGGTACTGTTCTGGTTCCTTCAGTGACAGGAACTTTTCGTAAGGGGTCATCATGTTTTCATAGCGGT
>NZ_LASA01000123.1 GCF_001562015.1 Endozoicomonas arenosclerae
TCATTGGGCGGTGGAGAATAATCTGCACTGGATTTTGGACGTTGCATTTTCAGAGGACGCATGTCAGATAAGCACAGGAAATGGGGCTGAAAATTTCTCCATTCTGAGACGGCTTGCGCTGAACGCTATCAAAGCCAATAAGGGAAGTCGCAGTATCAAGAGTCACCGGAAGCTAGCAGGGTGGGACCATAAGCACCTGAAAAAGCTGCTTTGCTCAGTCGTTCTGAATTGATGCAATTGCCCTGGCTGTTCTGCTGCTTTGAGAAAATCTTTCAGATTGAGCTGATCTGCCTGCTCATTCCAGAGTTCTACTTCCATGTTGTAGATCATGGTGCCAAGGGTTTGAGCGTCTTCAGGGGAGGCTTGTCGAATGGAATACTGCATGATCGTCACATAAATGAGAGAAACCGGGGGAATGGTTTCAGGACAAGCTATTTTAATGGCAATTGAATAAAATTGCGCCCTTTGGCGTAGAGATCTTACTGGATGCAAGAAGAAACATCAGAAACTCTGGAAATACTCTATCAGGATGAATCACTGGTAGCGGTTAACAAACCTTCCGGTCTGCTGGTGCACCGCTCCATGATTGACCGGAGCGAAACCCGTTTCGCCTTGCAGATTGTCAGAAATCAGGTGGGTCAGCATGTTTACCCTTTGCATCGTCTGGACAAACCTACCTCCGGGGTTTTGCTGTTTGCCCTGTCACCGGAAATAGCTCGGATAGCCGGGAAACAGTTTGAAGAGGGGTTGGTCAAGAAAACCTATCTGGCGGTGGTCAGGGGTTACGCACCTGAATCCGGAGTGATTGATCATCCGCTCAAAGAAGAGTTGGATAAAATGACGGATCGCAAAGCTCGACAGGATAAGCCAGCTCAGGAAGCCGTGACAGCTTATGAGAGGCTGGCCACTGTTGAGTTGCCTTTAGCCATTGAGCGATACCCAACCAGTCGATATTCGCTGGTAAAAGCCTGGCCGAAAACCGGCAGAAAACATCAAATCCGCCGTCATATGAAGCACATTGCTCACCCTATTATTGGTGATGCCAAACACGGAAAGGGAGTTCACAACCGCTATTTTGCCGAGCACTTTGCTGCTGGCAGGTTACTGCTGGCCTGCACTGAGATGGAGATAACTCATCCCGTTTCAGGTGAGCGACTGGTGTTGTCTGCTCCTTTGGATTCGGTCTTTACCCATTTGATCCATCGCTTTGGCTGGGAAGAGTCACTGTAACGAAAAAGTAAAAGACTTTTTCTACGGCGGCATGACGAATCTTAATTGAGAATCTAGTCTGCCTGAACTGTCTGGTTCAGGAGGCTTTATGCTCAAGCCTGGTTTGAGTGTGGTGTTGTTTGTAGTTTTGTTGTTTGGAGCGCTCTACAGTCACGGAAATGGAGACGATAAGAAAGCGAGAGTAATAACGGATGAATTAGGTCATCAAAGATGTAAGGAGTGTAAGAAACGTCTCGATATCTGTAGGTGTCGCTGCAGTCGATGCAGTAAGTTTTTCAGAGAAAAAAGACTGATTGCCCGAAAAAAAATAAGAAAAAAAGGACAGTCTGATACCCCCAGTGATAAAGACCCTGAACCCAGCGAGGTTTATTTATCCACTGAGAATACTTGCCAGTGTGATGACAATCATTCTATCAGTGAACCCCCTACTGACCCTCGACTCAAGCCTGATTGCAGGAAAAGAAGACCTCCTATTACTCTTGACGGTCCCTCAACCAGTAAAATGGCTTTATTAGCGTCATCCGGTGGCAGTGTCTCTGGCGAAGTGGTTTCTATTCCCATTCCTGTTCCCGATACCGAGAATCAACTGGACTGTGAATGGATAAACCAGCAGGTTGATTTCAGTAGTTTCCAGCAGCAGGCACCCGTTGTTGTCGTACCTCCCTGCCAGCAACAAGCGTCCTCAACTTCGTCCTTCAATGTGTGCCATCTGGAAAATAACATGGTGCCAGTCACCTTTCAGGCTTCAAATAATCTGGTGCAGCACTTACAACAGGTAGTCACTCAAGCTCAGGCAGCTATTCAACAGGATTTTGTGACAGGGCTGATCTCTATAGGCTGGATGAGCGGACAGGCTCAACCCCTGGGTAATGTTCAGGTTTTGGAAGATGGTTATTATGTCCTGGCTCTTCCTAATCCTCAGGGAGGCTTTTTCATTGCCCTTATTGTCGTAGAAGAAAAAATGACCTTTGTTTTTCTTCTGAATCAGGCTGGGGGAGTGAGCGGCTATGTCAGTGATAATCAAAGCCTCATTATTTGGGGGATCAATTGCTATCTGAATACGATGGGAGGTCAGCTTTATCGGATTCTGTTACCTGTCACCATGGATGTTCTCAATTACATGCTAGAGACCGCCGTGGCTGCTTTTGATCAAATGTGCCCGGATGATGCAGTAGATGAAGATTTACTGGTGGCTGATTGTGAAGGCGATGCTGAAGTAATCCTGGTTTCTGACTGCCCCATGGGTCATGACGTCGCTATTCGGCAATGCTTTATGGATCAAATGGCTAACGGCCCACAAAAGATTCCGCTGCCTCAGGGGTTGGATGAATCCCAACTTCCCGATTTATATGCCTTGATGCAGCTAATGGAAGTGAATCATGCGATGACTGCTCTTGAAGTCGATCTTGAAGTTGAAGAACTTCAGGCGTTGAACTCGGTTCAGCAGTTAATGACCACTGCACTTGATAGTGGTGTCTTTATCATGGTGATTCAGGCGCCGAACGAGCAGACATTTGTTGTGATCATCTCGGTTAACGCTACCGGTATGACGCTCAGAATGTTGTGCTTCTCAGATAACCTTCGAGAGCGAGCTTCGTTGAGGGCTGTCAGTGGACTGGTTTGTGAATGGAATAGAGCGTTACAAGTCTTGGTCTGCATTCTAAGAGCAGGTCATAGCGTTCAGGTGTATCGATTAAGGTCGCGTGAAGACAGCAATAATTAATTTGCTTGTCTAAGACGTTATTTTCGATCAAAAAAATTGCATATTAACCATTTTTTAACGATTAATAAGTGTATTAATAAGTCTATGAATTTATTGGATATTAAACGACTTCTATGCATAATCTATATGTATCTTAACCGATAATTACCCGTTAGTCAGGAATCCAAATGCATACGCTGGAACGTTTGTCAGACTATCGATTTACTGCCTCCCAATTGGCGCGCTTCAGGCAGTTGGGAGAGTTCAGGGGGCGTCAGCCTCACACCCTGCGCCAACAGTCAGAAGTTCTGGATACGCTCAGGCAGGTAGCCACTCTGGAATCTGTGGAGTACGGCAACAGCCTTGAACACATTTCTGTCAGCAAAGAAGCTTTGAGAAAGCTGGTTCAATACGAAGTCAAACCGGGCACTCCTTCAGAAAGGCAGATAGCAGGTTACCGTGATGTCCTGGATACAGTGACGGAACCCGCTGAACACACCAATGTGTCATCAGGTTTCATCAGGCAGCTTCATGCCACACTTTATAGTCATTTCCCTCATGAGGGAGGACGCTGGAAAGCCACCAATAAAGACATTGTTGAACGTGATGCCCAGGGGAATCGGATAGGGGTTCTGTATCGTACAGTGCCCGCCGCAGAAACCCCTAAGGCGATGGAACTAACAGTAGCGCTCTATCATCAGTGTCTGGACAGGGAAATAGAACCACTGCTGGTGGTCAGTTGCGCGGTGCTGGACTTTCTTTGCATTCATCCATTCAGTGATGGCAATGCCCGCATAGCGCGTTTGATAGCAACGCTCATGCTCTCACTCAACAGTTATGATGTCTGTCGTTATATCAGTCTGGAGAGAATTTTTTCCCAGAACGAGCAGGCTTATCTGGACGCTCTTCAGCTCAGTGTAAAAGGCTGGCATGAGGGCACTCATAACCCCATGCCCTGGATTAACTTTTTCCTGGGCAGTGTGATCAAAGCTTATGAAGAGCTTGAGCAAAGGGTGGATGCTCTGCAAAACCAGGGCAGTCGCGCTCCAAAGTCACAGTTAATTGCCATGGCTATTGATAATGCTGAGGGCCCTTTTTCTGTTGCTGATATCTGTGTTCAGCTGCCAACGGTCAGTCGCGAACTGGTCAAAAAAGTGGTTCAACAGAAGCGAAGAAGCGGTGAACTCAAGCCTATCGGTAAAGGTCGGGGAGCTCATTGGGAGAGAGTCGGTTAAATCAGGGAAAGAGAGCTTCCGTAGAAGCTCTCTCTATGCTTTAAATTATTCTGCCCAGTACGTCGTTTTCCGGTTTATCCATAAACCGGTGTTTTAACGCACCGAGAATATGGAGTCCGATGACAGCCAGAAATACATAAGGTATATAAGTGTGGATAGTGTGGAGTATCCCCGCCAGTTCTTTGTTATTTGCCATTAATTCAGGCAGTTTGATACCAAAGAAGAAAATGTCATGTCCACCGGCATCTGACATGGTGAAACCACTGAGGGGGACAATAATCATCAAGGCATAAAGAGAGTAGTGAGTGATTTTGGCCAGAATCTTCTCATGTTTGGGAAGGCCTTTAGGCAGTTCTGGAACCTTACTGAAAAATCGCACCAGAATTCTGATGGCTACCAGCAGAAGTACAAGAATGCCAAAAGATTTATGCCAAGGGTAAATGTCGTATTTGTAACTGACATCCTGTGACAGGCTGGCCATATACCAGCCACTGCCAATCATTCCAAGTACAGCAATAGCCATCAGCCAATGCAATAACCGCAACAAGGCCGGATATTTTTCAGGTGTCATCGTTTTTATCCTCTGGAAAATATGGGGGCAAACGGCTTAGTGTTTATTATTTATACAAAATGGTCGTTTATGGAAGTACTGTTTCACTAACCGTTGTAATGAGTTTCAGGCTCATGGGTAATGATACGAGTGGCTTCGCTGATCGTTTGCCCGGAAACAAGTTGTTTTTTCAATGCTGAATCTTGCTGATCCAGTGATTGCGGGGAAGTATAGACGCTGGTGTGGGGAGTGAACCGATAGCCCGGAAAGGCTATCGGAGAGGCACTGTGTTCAACTCAGGAAGCTGTGATCTGCTTGATGGCCTCACTGTAGAGCCCATCAAGGCTCTCCGGGTCGGAGACACAGAGACCAAGGTCACTGAGCAGGCCATCTTTCAGACCGTAGATCCAGCTGTGTACCGTCAGATCCTGTCCGCGCAGCCAGGCATCCTGAACAATAGTGGTCTGGCAAACATTCAGAGCCTGTTCCACCACGTTCAGTTCATACATGCGCTCAAACACTTCTTCCTGGTCTGCCAGGGTATTCAGATAAGTCTGATGCTTGCTCTGAACATCCTGAATATGACGCAGCCAGTTATCAATCAGTCCCAGCTTGCGGTTCTTTACAGCTTCCTGGACACCGCCACAACCATAGTGGCCGGTCACTATAATGTGCTCAACTTTCAGATACTCAACAGCGTATTGGATGACAGAGAGACTGTTGAGGTCGGTGTGAATCACCTGATTAGCCACGTTACGATGGACAAACAACTCTCCAGGTACCAGGCCGGTGATCTGGTTGGCGGGTACTCGACTGTCAGAGCAACCTATCCAGAGGTATTTGGGGGCTTGCTGTTGAGACAATTGTTCAAAAAAACCAGGCTCTTTTTCTCGAACCGAGGCTGACCATTCGCGGTTCTGGTCCAGCAGCTTCTTGAGTCTGCGCATGGGGGCTTCCATATCTGAATAAACGGTTAAATACAGCGACTTGGAGGCTGACGCACCTGGCCGGGCTGCATTTTTCGCGAGAGATAATACAGCCGTCGCTACTGTAAATGGGTGTACCCATGCTAGCAAAGGAATATACCGGTTTAGAGTATCTTCCTGTAGTCATTTGTTAACGGTACTGATTCACCTGATCTCTGAGCTCAATAGCAGCTGTTCTGGCTGCTTCAGCAAAGTTCTCATCACTGCCCGCATAAATGATGCCACGGGAAGAGTTTACAATGATGCCTTCGCCCTGACTGTTCAGACCATTTTTAACGGTGGCTTCTACGTCTCCACCCTGGGCTCCAAGACCGGGTACCAGGAAGGTCATATCACCGGTAATAGCACGGATTCTCTTGAGTTCTTCCGGGTTAGTCGCGCCTACAACGAGCAGTAGGTTGTTATGGCCGTTCCATTCTTCTTTGGCCTTGCGGGCAATGACTTCGTAAAGGAAGTCGTCACCCACTTTCAGGTTCTGGATAGCCGCAGCCCCTGGGTTGGAAGTGCGGCAAAGCATCACGGTGCCTTTATCTTCATAGCGAGTAAAGGGCTCAATGGTATCAATGCCCATATAGGGATTGACTGTGATCGCATCGGCTTCATAACGTTCGAAGGCTTCTTTGGCATACTGATCCGCTGTACTGCCGATATCGCCGCGCTTTGAGTCCAGAATGACAGGGATATCGGGGTAGTTATCCTTGATGTATTCAATGGTTTGAGCCAGCTGATCTTCAGCTCCCTGAGCGTGATAATGGGCTGCCTGAGGTTTGTAAGCACAAACTAAGTCTGCAGTAGCATCAATGATGAAGCGGTTGAACTCCAGAATAGGCTGCTCGAGCGCCTGAATGTGGGCGGGAAACTTCTCGGGTAAGGGGTCCAGACCTACGCAGAGCAAAGAGTTGTTCTTACGCATGGCAGCCTGTACCTGATCCAGAAAACGCATAGCAAAGCCTTATGTTGCAGTGGACGATGTCTGGGCGTGCAGTGTAACAGATTGCAGACAAGGTTTGTTGTCACTGAAAGGAAATTTGCCGGGCAAAGCCCGGCAGTCATCATAAGTCAGACTTTCTCTGGAATGCTTTCTACTACGATCTGAGGATTCTCCTGAGAGTAGTAACCTGGTGGAGGCGTTACAGGTGACCGATGTAAAGATGGGTGAGATTCCCCTTGTACCTCTATACCTTCTTCTGCCGGTCTGTCCTGAAGAGCGGTACCAGGCTCGTAATACTGCTTTCGGAGTTTTTCGTGAGCATTGTGCCACTCTTCTTCCTTTTCCAGATAGTCACCGATTGAATCTCCATTATACAAACTTGGATAGAGCCCAAATACGGGGGCATAAAGATTCTCGTTCTTGGTCAGGGAGTAACCATAATTGCGGTACTCGTCGAAGACCTTCATGGCTGAAGAAATGCCTTTGACCAGATTGACTCCAGCACCAAGGGTTGGAGCCAGTCCCAGCAGTTTCCCAACCAGAGGGTTGGCGCTGGTGATAACGGCATAGGTAGGCAAACTGAAAGCGACTGCCCCTGCAAACTGGAAGACCCTTACTGTTCTGTCTGCTTGTTTTTTTGCGTTGATCTGCCATTGATTAGGTAACAGTTTATTCAACCCTTTACAGGTGTACTCAACTACTTTGCTTACGGGCTTTCCGGCTAGCCATCCAACTGCAGCTCCAGGGGCACCGACCACGCTTGTAGTCACAGAAGCACCGGCAAGAGCGCCTCGTATAGGCATGGCAGCCACATAAGCGGCTGTTTTCAAGCCTGACATTATTCTTCCTGATCCTTGCATGCTGTAACTCCTTGTATAACCTGGTTTTTATTTAATTACCCATTATTTGTTTTTAACGTTTGGCGTAATAAAAAGCCGGGCATAAAGCCCGGCGGTTGGTGCACAGTTTTAGGTTTCAACCAGAGGCTCCTTTACTGAAGAGAAATCTGTTACATAAGATCCTGATAACAGTTCTTCAGAGCTAGCTTCCAGGGACAGGGTCTCCTGGCTCTTAAGTTTCTCCTGCTCAGCCAGATATTGTTGTTCCAGTTCATCCCGCTTCTCCTGGTGTCTGGCAGCTTGCTCTTCCAGACGAGGCATTCTGAACAGATCTTCAAACTGACCTGTCTTTGAGAACCTGTCGGAGTAGTTATGGAAAATATCATCACCGTGGTAGATGTTCAGGTACAGGTTTTCTACAGGGTCCAGAAGGTTTTCCTTCATAGTCTCTGAGGTCCCGTATTTTCTAAGCTCCTGATAAACCGTTTTACAGGCCATCAGGTTTTTAATGGTCTTTCCGGCGGCAGTAGCCAGGCCCGGTGCGGCATACAAAGCGGTTAACACAGGATGTGAAAGCGCCTGCATGACCATAAATGGAGAGCCAATGATAGCGCCTGCCGTCTGGAGAACCTTAACCGTTCTGCGAACATGCTTCTGGGTATCAATCTGGTTCTTCATGGTCCGGCCTTTATTGAGCCTGTTACAACCCGCTTCAACAACTTTACCGACCAGTTTTCCTGCCAGATAGCCTACACCTGCACCAGGCAGTCCTACAGAAGTGGTTAATAAACCTACTCCGTCAGCAATGCCTCTGAGTGGGCTTGCAGCGGCGTAAAGGGCTGTTTGAATACCTGCACTGATTCTTCCTGATCCCTGCATAATCTGTACTCCTTGAATGTGTTGTCGAATAGTTATGGTCCGAGTATGCCAAGAGGGAAGGATGAAGTGACTGACAGGGCTGTCAGTATTGCTTTCAAAATATATAAGCCATTGATAATAAAGGTTTTATGTTAAGAAACCCCTTCAAATCGACTACTCGGCCGCAAGCGACCGAGCTTACGCCGATTTGATTGGCCTTCGGCCAACCGGGATTTCTAAGTTGCACTCGGGGGCAAGCCCCCAAGATTTCTTAATTTAAAATGGTGCCGGGCTCAAAGCCCGGCTGGTTGGATCAGACCGTTACGGTTTTAGGTGTCACGACAGAAGGTGTGAAAGGGCTTGGTATTACAGTTTCCAGACTTTCATCCTCATCTTGATCAACCGGAGTAAAAGCATTCATGAGCGTCTGTTTTCTTTCCTGCCTTGCGGCTTCCAGCTGGTCCAGACGCTTGTGTTCCAGATCTTCACGATTCTTGTTGTGTCTGGCCTTTAGGGCTTCTAAATGAGGCTTTTTCATGTGTTTTTCAGCCAGGCCCGAGATCTGCTTGTTAACTTCTTCGGGTGTAGCTGAGTCCGGGATATCCAGTGCAGATATATCACTGATTAAATCAGCGCAGGTATGCCAGATGTCTGTACCGTGGTAAATATCCAGTAATATATTATCCACTGGGTCAAAGAGGTTTTCTTTGGCGGTTTCAGACGTGCCGTACTTCCTCAGTTCCTGGTAGACAGTTTTACAGGCAGCCAGGTTGCTCAGAGTATTTGTTACGGTGTTTACTGAAAACTGGATAGCTGACAGAGTCGAGAATATCGGGTTTGCAGCTATTTTCGCGGCAACCAGTGGTGCACCAATGATCGCTCCAGCGGTTTCAAGAACCTTTGCTGTACGGCGTACATGCTTTTCGGTATCAACCCGGGGATTATCTTCTCTTCCCTTGTTGAGCCTGTTGCAGATGGCGCCAACTACCTTGCCAACCAGCTTTCCGGCCAAAAAGCCTACGCCAGCCCCAGGTGTGAGAGCGGCCGAGCCTAATCCTGCGAGTCCTGTAGCCAATCCCCTGACTGGAGTTGCTGCGGCATAAAGTGCGGTTTGAATACCGGCACTGATTCTTCCTGATCCCTGCATAATCTGTACTCCTTGTACGTGCTAGTTCCATTGTTGTTTGCAAAGTATGCAGGGATCGGTTCCTGAAATGCCTGACAAGGCTGTTAGCCCTTAAATATCAGGAGCTGCAGATCGTTGGTCAAACTGACCATTTCACCCCTCATCGGTAGGCCATAAAATGATCAACTAATGAAGGGGTAGCGTTGTCTTTTCGCTGGTTTGGACGGGTGATCCCTTATAGTTTCTTCAAGGGCCGGCCCTGGCGCTCAGGACCCGGGCAGGAGAGTGTGGATGCAGAAGTTAGTAGTACCAGATCTGCAACAGGTAGAAGTCTGGCTGAATCGGGCCGGACATGAGTCCTGGATGTGTGACCATTGTGAGGGATTACACATCTCTTCGCTGCAAGCTCTGGACGGCATCCTGGACAGCCGCTTGTTCATTGAACCCTTTGGTATTCTTTTTTCTACTGAGCTGGATTTGAAAGCGGCGGCTGCTTTTTCAGTACAGGCTGATATGACCCGTCTGAACCTGGGCTTACCCATGCTCAAACTCTTTCTTGAAATGCTGGACTCCGGGCATCTATTGCTGGTGGCTTCAGATGTGATGATGACAACCAGGGGAGTTTGTTATAACCAGTTCTCGGAGTTTCTGGCAATGACTCTGGAAGCTAAAAGCTGGTTGTATCGGGAGTGCCAGAGTTTGCAGTACATTCTTGCCGAACAGGAACATGTCTTACCTCCTGTAGAAGGCAAATTTTCTTTTCACTAGTGCCGTTAGGCGCTAGACCCCATACCGTTCGCACTGAACCTTTCGAAGTGCAATTACCAGTATCCTTCGACAAGCTAAGGACGAACGGAGTATGTATGAGCATTAGCGCTGGCTGCAACTGACTGTTTTCTTGCTGCGAGAGAAAATAAACAGTCAGGCACTCTGGCGAAAATTGCGATTTGACCTAATGTCATACAGTCGTTTCTCTGATTCGGGAAGTTTGCCGCGTGTCTAATGCTTCTCTTTTCTGTATTTGCTCCCTGGTGTGGGGTTCAACCTGGTATGCGATCAGCTGGCAGCTGGGTACAGTTGATGTTATGTGGTCTGTTACTTATCGATTCTTGTTGGGCGCTCTGCTGATGTGGGTGATTTGCCAGTTTCGTGGCGGCATTCCCAGTTATACCCGGCAGCAGCATCTTCGTTTTTTCTTTCAGGGCTCTTTCCTGTGCGGGCTTTCTTACTGGCTGGTTTATGAGAGTGAAAAATTTATCAGCAGCGGACTCTCGGCACTGATTTGCACCGGTATCCTTTATTCCAATGTAGTGATTGCCCGCCTCTGGCTGGGTAATGCGGTCAAGCGCTCAGTCCTGGTGGGTGCCGTTTGCGGCAGTATTGGTGTGTTTATGGTATTTCTTCCCCAGATTACCTTAATCGACTCGGATCCACAGGAACTTATAGGTTTGGCTCTTGCTCTGGGCGCAGTACTGATGTTTTCGCTGGGCAGTGTGTCCTGTGAAATTAACGAAAAGGATGGGTTGGCGGTTATGCCAATAACGGTGTTTGCCATGTTTTATGGTGGTGCTGAAATGGGGCTGGTAGCCATACTGCGTGGAGTCCATCCTACCTTTGATTTCAGTCCAGGCTATCTGGTTTCCCTGGGTTATCTGGTGATCTTTGGCTCTGTGATTGCCATGACTTCTTACCTGGCTTTGATTCAGCGTATGGGGTCCGATCGCACAGCTTATGTGGATATTATTTACCCGATCATTGCGCTGCTGATTTCTACCGTTTTTGAAGGCTATGAATGGACTTTGGTTTCAGTGCTGGGGGTCGTAGTGATTCTGCTGGGTAATTTACTGGCTATGAGCGATCGTTTTGATCGAGGTGATACTGAAACAGCCTGCTAAGTTTCTATTTTCTGCTTCAAGGCATCGTCTGCTCAACACTGCTTTCTGTCGCCTCATTTTCAGGTGTTTATCCAATGTCCAATACTTTTCTATTTTGCCTTTGTTCATTGGTTTGGGGCTCTACCTGGTTTGCTATCAGTAAGCAGTTGGGGCCTGTTGATACGATGTGGTCACTCAGCTATCGCTTTGTTCTGGGCGCGGTGTTTATGTGGGCTGTTTGCCAGTTCAGAGGCGGGGTCCCTAAGTACAGCCCAAGGCAACACTTTCGTTTCCTGTTTCAAGGCACTTTCATGTGTGGTCTCTCTTACTGGTTGTTCTATGAAAGCGGAAAGTATATATCCAGTGGCATGACCGCAATGATTTGCACCACACTGCTTTATTTTAACGTAGTCGTAGCAAGAGTCTGGCTGGGTAATGGCATAAAGCGTTCGTTGCTGATAGGTGCTGTGACAGGCACGATTGGAGTTTGTCTGATTTTTCTCCCACAGCTCAGGACAGCAGACTCTAATCCAGAAGAGTTGAAAGGGTTATTGTTGGCACTGGGAGCCGTTCTGCTTATTTCTCTGGGCAGTGTATCCTGCGAAAAAAATGAAAAAGAAGGTTTGGCTGTAATGCCTATCACTATTTTCCTTATGCTTTATGGAGGGATTGAGATGGGTCTTATAGCGTTGCTGAGAAGGATGCCTCCTACCTTTGATTTCAGTCCCGTCTACCTGATATCCCTAGCTTATCTGGTTGTGTTTGGTTCACTGATCGCTATGACAGCCTACATCACTTTAATTCAGAAAATTGGGGCTGATCGTACAGCCTATGTAGACATTATTTACCCCGTCATTGCGCTATTGATCTCAACCTTTATTGAAGGCTATCAATGGACGCTTCCAGCTGCGGTAGGTGTTGGCATTATTCTGCTGGGGAATTTTCTGGCTATTGGTAAATATTTCGATCGATCTGAAACCAGGGCAACCTGCTAAAATCTTTGCGAGCCAAGTACGCTTTATTGGCTCTGATAATAAATAACTTCTCTGATGTATATGGGGTTTCCCATGAATGAGCACAAGCCTTTCATTTATCGTGCAATAGAGCTAGCCAGTCAGGCCCTGGACAAGGGAGAGGCGCCGTTTGGTGCTGTTCTGGTACACGACGGAAAAATTCTTCTGGAGTCTGAATGTACGACTGAAGCAGAAAGTGATCCCACCCGGCATGCGGAACTCAACCTGGTCAGCCATGCCTGCCGACAGATGCCAAGAGAACAGTTATCAGAGTGTACGTTATACAGCAGCACTGAACCCTGCCCCATGTGTGCGGGAGCTATCTATTGGGCTGGCATTCCAAAGGTAGTTTACGGTTGCAGCATGGAAGCACTGGATCAGATCGCCGGCCATTCCACCCAAATGGGATGCAGAAAAGTCTTTGACTGCTGCTATGGCCAAATAGAAGTCATTGGCCCCGTAGAAGAAGAGCTGGCCTGCGAGCCTCATATGAAGTGCTGGCCGCATCCTTCTTGAGCTTGTCTGTTTATTGAAAGCTCAATGAATGTGTAGAGGGTGCAGAGTTTCTTTGGGCTCTCTTTAAACAGTTCCGGCCAACAAAAAAACTACAAATCGAGTCAAAATAGAGAAAATATCTGTTTTGTGTATTTCTTTCGGATAAAACTGTGTGTTTCTTGATCTGAGTCATTCCTGTTACTGCCTCTCTCTTTGCTAAAGTCCCCGCCCAAACAAGAATCTTCATTTTTTAAATTTACACTTTTTGACCAGGGGTGCGCATGAGCCATGCCAATACCGGGGGGAGGCTCGCTACAGCCAGCGAGAAGCCGCCGTTTATTGATCGTTTTTTGAATGCCATTGAAGTGGCCGGTAACAAGCTGCCTGATCCAGCGATGTTATTCGTCTACTGTCTGCTGATTGTTATCGCGCTGTCTGCAGTATTCTCTTCCGTCAGCTTTGATCTGGTGAGCCCGGCTACAGGTGAGGCGATTCAGGTTAAAAACCTGCTGGATGCCAAGTACCTGACTGACTTTATGGCTTCCAGTGTGACTACCTTCACAGGCTTTGCTCCTCTGGGCATGGTTCTGGCGGCTCTGCTGGGTGTGGGTATTGCTGAATCTTCAGGTTACATCAATATTGCCCTGAAAAAGATGATTCGCATGACACCTCAGAAGCTGTTGGCGCCTGCGGTCGTTATGATCGGTGCTATCAGCTCCGTTGCAGCTGATGCCGGTTATGTTCTGGTAATTCCAATCGGTGCGGTTATCTTCCACGCGGCTGGTCGTCATCCTCTGGCCGGTCTGGCAGCTGCTTTTGCCGGTGTTTCCGGTGGTTTCTCTGCAGGCCTGCTGCCTTCCAGTCTGGATCCTCTGCTGCAGAGCTTTACCCAGTCTGCTGCCCAGATTTACGACAAAGACTATCTGGTTAACCCGCTGGCTAATTTCTACTTCACCTTTGTCTCCACCTTTGTAGTGACTCTGCTGGGTTGGTTTGTGACAGAAAAGATCGTTGAGCCACGTTTGAAGAACGTTGAGCTGAACAAGGATCTGGAAGAAGCAGAAGACATGAGCAGCTACACCCAGGCTGAAGATCGTGCTTTCAAAATCAGTAGTGCTGTTCTGCTGACTATGGCCGGTCTACTGGTTCTGGCTTGTCTGCCTGAGACTTCTCCACTGCGTGCCGAGAATGGTTCTCTTACCGCTCATACTGCACCTCTGATGAAATCCATCGTGCCTCTGATCTTCCTGTTCTTCCTGATTCCAGGTGTGATCTATGGCCGCATGACCGGCACTTTCAAGAATCATCGTGATGTAATGGCTGGCATGAGTCAGTCCATGACCACCATGAGCAGCTACATTGTTATGGCGTTCTTCTGTGCTCAGTTCCTGAAAGCTTTTGGTGACTCCAATCTGGGTACTCTGCTGGCTTTGTCCGGTGCTGAAGTTCTTCAGGCTCTGGACATGCCGGGTCAGATGACTATTATAGGTATCATTCTGTTGACCGCTGTCGTTAACCTGACCGTAGGTTCTGCTTCTGCAAAGTGGGCTCTGATCGGACCTATTTTTGTTCCAATGCTGATGGCTGTGGGCATCTCTCCGGAACTGGCGCAGGCTGCGTACCGTATCGGTGATTCCTCTTCCAACATCATTACCCCGATGATGGCTTACTACCCTGTCATCATCGTGTTCTGCCAACGCTATGTGAAGAACTCCGGTATCGGCACCATTGCTTCCCTGATGATGCCTTACTCCATTGTCTTCCTGGTGGGCTGGACGGCCTTCCTGCTGCTTTACTGGGCACTGGGTCTGCCACTGGGTATTGCTGCACCTTACTCATACCCGGCCATGTGATTTCGATGACCAGGCCATGAAAAGAAAGCCCTCGGCGAAAACCGGGGGCTTTTTTTTAGGCGCTCTTGGCGGTTACTTTGCGCCGTAGGACTTCAGCAACTCAATGATGGGTGTTGGAACTTGCCACTTCCTGGCAATGGTCATGGGCGTGTCGCCTGAACTGTAGTAGTCAGGATGTTGGGGAACCGGTTTGTTGATATTCGCGCTGGAAACCTTAAGAACGACTCTGACTGTATCAATGTTCAGACTCTTGATAGCTGCCACCAACAGGTCGTTGCCGGTATCGTCTCTGGCTTCCACAATAATCTTGTCTTCATCTTTGGGCAGAGTCCTCAGGCGGTAGCTAAGGCTGGAAGAGAAACCGTTGAAAGCCAGGAAATGCTCATACCATTTTCCGTGAACCTTGTAGCTGTCCATATGATCGGGTGTCAAAACACCCGCCATCATAGCCCTGTAAAGAGCATCATCCATCTGGTCGCCCATATTGGGCTCAATGAAATCTGCAGGAACTGTTGGTCTGGGCGCATCATTAAAACCATTGGCTGTGAGCTGGGCTATCAGGCTGTCCACCTCTGCTTGCAATGAAGGATTGTTAGCGGCTAATGATCTCAAGTGAGCGGCAATCTGGTTTAAATGAGCCTGATCATTGGCTTGGCCTCTGGCATTAATGATCAGCTTGAACATGGAGAAGGGACTTTTCCATTTCATCAGTGCACTCAGAGCCGTGTCCTGGTGACCGGGTTGTCCAAAAATGCGATTGGGATTGCCTTTGTTCCTTAGAACAAGCTCCATCATGTAAGTCTGACCGTTGCTGATCGACATTCTTAGAGCCGTGGCATTGTCCTTGTCTCTGGCATTGATATCCGCAGCGTTATTCAACCCCTAGTGAGCCAGCCTTCTGAAACCGTTGAACACTGAAAAACTCAGCAAGTGTCTGCCACGTCTATCTGTTTCTCCGGAAACAGGCTTCAACATGGCATCCTTGCCTTTGTGCGTTAGTCTCTTTCATTAGTGTAGATTGGATATGCTGGCCTTCTTCTTTATCCAATACTGTATTCTTGAAGGCTCTTAATGGATTCTGGGGAGCTGGTTGAGGACGAGTTATTTGACTATGAATAGAAGACGTTTTCTTGTACAAAAGTGTCATGAAACTTTATGACCTCCTCGACAACGCCAAGTGCTTTGAACAGATACGCCAGATTCGCTGGCCTGACGGGGTGAAATGCCCACACTGTGCCAGCTCAGACATAACCCGCCAAGGCAAGGACGATTCACAGCCTGACAGACAGAGATATTCTTGTAAAGAA
>NZ_LASA01000124.1 GCF_001562015.1 Endozoicomonas arenosclerae
TATAACTTGAGGCGGATGTTCAGCCTGAAACAAGTGAATGAAGAGCAGTGGTTGGAACTGGTCTTGTTGGCGACTTATCTGTGGCACTATTGGGCTGATCTGAGGCCAAGAGTGAGAAAAATCATAAGGACAAGTTGAAAATGTAATGCGCCGGAGAGGGTTTTATAAGTTCTCTCCGGAATAGTCAGAGTCTGAAATTACTTGAACTGCGTTTATGGGTTCAAGTCCGACAGGCTGCTAGAGGGTGGGCTTGCCTTTGGGGGGGCTGGCCGTGTAGACCACCTGAAGTTCTGGTTTGATTCTGGAAGTAACCAACAGGTTGAGTCACTCTGGTGTGTCTGCCATGATGCTGAGGACCATTGTGAGGTGAGTAGTTATCAGGCTTTCTCTTGCCACGGCGCCTTTGACTGCGACGCTCCCCATGAGGGCGCTCTTGATGAGAGTATTGTCTTCCCTGATAGTGTGGCTGATACCCCTGTGATCCATACATAATAATTCCCCCTCCAACTTCTCTGGCGATACTTTTGACGTTAGACAGTAGGGCAGAAAAAGGAAAGCAATGTAGGACTAATGTCTATATCAAGAAGCAAGACAAAGCCAATCTTTCATTGTGAGTTTGTGATATTCCAAATAGACTAGTTTCCACAGAGTTTTCCCAAAATTACAAGGTTTTTTCCATGGCTGTACAAGAGATAGAAGCCTTTTTTGAAGGGCATAAAGCCTGTTTTGAGCAACAGGATGTACAGGGCATCATGTCCAATCATCTGGATGCCTCTCTATTCTGGGATCAGGGCGGGGGAAGCCTTAAGGGCCGCAATGAAATCAGAGGCTGGTTCAGCATGATGTTTGGCATGTGGTCCATAGAGCGTGCTGAGTATGAATTAGCCATGATTCGGAGTGATGAAAGGCTGGCAAGCTGCGCCGTGTTCTGGCAACTCGAAGGGTACGAAAAAGACAATCCTGAAGCCTTTAAAAAAACTCGAATGAGAGTTACATACTGCCTTGAAAAAACCGATCAGGGATGGAAGATTTGGCACGCTCATAGCAGTGAATGCTAACCAAAGGTTTATTGACTTCTGAAACAACTTTTTTCATTCAAAATAGACAGACTTTCTTGAAAGGGGTCTGTCTTATTCTATGCTTGATGATCTTTAGAGATTAATAAGAAGTAAATCATCAGGTTTTGCATGAAACGGACTAGCTATTTTCTCATTCAAATCTTCGCTGGATTATTTCTTACCCAGCTGGTTGTTGCTCAGCCTCAGCTCATGTCATCCTTTTCCTTTGCACAAGTTGGGCAGTATGCTTCAGCTGTTCCAGATATTTACACGAAAAACTCTTGTATTTCCTCAGGCGATTCCGGCTTGATTTATCCTTGTCAAATTCAAGAAGAGAGACTTTTTCCTCTGTCAAAAGAGTGGGAAGAATTAAAACAAAAATGGTTGTCTGGTTTATTTTTTGCTCCTCCCAAACATATTGATCTGAAACCGAAACCGATCTCCCCTGCTCAATGGCCCAGACATAATATTGATATAAAAATGAGGCCAGATAAGTTTACGGAGCTCCCGATATCCGAACATTTAAGGGATAGATTCGTTGCTGTTGATTTGGCCTTTTTAAAAGATGGTTTTGAATCGGAATTCAATTGGTCTGAACAAAATCCTGAAGAGGGTATGGATCAGATGTTGCTTCTTTTTTATATGAAGTCGGCGGGTATTGTTTCTACCAGTATTCGAGGTCAACAGTATTTTCTCTGGAGTAATGGAGGGCAGGCTATCTACCTGACCAGGGAAGAACTGCATCAAATGTATTTGAGGTGGCTTCGGATAACTAAGGAGCAGGCGTTTGAGCGTCTGCTAGAGTGGTGGGAGCGCTTTGGTCATACGGCCAGAGTTTATACCGGAGGTAATGGTAAAGAAAAGCGTAATCCCAAAAGACCTTCTAAGTTAGAGGTGGATCCAGATGACAAATCGAAGGTTAAGCGTCATAAACCTCTCGAGCCTAAAGATTCTGACACGGACAAAAGAGGGACGATTAAATCAGGTGCTGAATCAGTCAAGAAAGTGGCCAAAAAGGATGGCAGTCGCTTGGTTTCTGCTGTAGTAAAGGGCAAAGAAGTTGCCAGAATTCTTAAGGTAGCTAGGAGAAAAAAACTAAGCAATGACGCAATAATTCATTTTCATACAAGAATATGGGAAAAAATCAGTCATATTATGGCCAATGCACTATTGCAATGGGGGAATACATTGGCTGATTTAAACAGTACTGGAGATATTCTCCCTCCAGAAACTGGCCAGCAGTTAGGTATTAACATAAGAGATATGCCTGGTAATTCGTTGCAGGCGCAATATATGGCCAGAATGTTTCGGTATTTTATGAAAATACGACTTCCTCAAGAGCGTCGTGAGAATCATGAGCTTCTGGTTAAGTATCAGAATGCATTTGTAGAGTTACTGCAATATATAGCTCTGGATCAAGCCAACTGGTTCTTGTCAGAAGAGCTTATTCAAAACTGGCTGGCTTATGAAGATATGGAATGGATAAAGATGTTTGCTGACTTTCCAACTCAGGCCGAATGGGATCAGGATGAATGGAAGGATCAATACAAAGGAGATGATTTGTCTCCTATAATTCTTCAGTTTTCCGATGTCACCGAAGGAGTACCAGAACTACTTGCAGGGACAGGTCCATCTTTAAGAGAGGAGCTTCAGTATTATGTTTCATACATTGAGGGAGTGGCTATGGATAAAGAATCTGAAGATGAAGTGTTTTACTTCAATTTCACACCAATAAGAGAACCTTGTTTTGCTGTTTCTTTATATTTTACTTTAACTCTCCTCGCATATGAGGGTACATATAGGCTTACGCTACTTAGGTGGATGAAAGGTATCGATTCCTATTTTCAGGTTTCTACGGACTTCTTTCAATATGTGGAGAAGAAGTACCATCAACTTATGTTCTTCACTCTTCCCTCTTATAATGAGGACTTTGATCCTCATGAATTTTTGGATGAAAAACTTAAAATAGAAATGACAGAGGAGCATGAACAATTTGAAGATTAACTCAGTAGTCAAATTCTACTATTGAAGGATAAATGGCTTAGGTAAGGTGATAATCAGGAGGTTCTATTGAATTGCTTTTTTTTACCGATATAAAGATTATTTGAGAGGGAAAATAGCAATGACATCTCCTATACCACCATCGGACAAGAGGGAATACAAACCCTCTATTGACACAGACCAAAAAGAAAAGAAAAAAGCTGATGTAGCTGCTACAAGTATCTCGAGAAAGCGTCATAGAGAGTTTGAATCTGAATCATTAGATATTCCTATTTCTAAGCGAAGCCCTGCTCACTTATCTCATGATCTATCTATTCGGGCTCAAGTAGATAGGCCGCAAAGCGATAGTGATAGTAGTGATGAAGATAGTGACTATTACTCGGTTGGAAGCAGTTCACCGGATAGAGAAAGGCTCAATACGCAGTCTGTCAAAGGAGGTAGAACTAAATTAAATTCTATTGAGAAGGATAAGGAGATAGGTGATTTATCTTCTATGGGGAGTCTAGACTTTCAATATGAAGACTCTTCTGAGCAAGATGATGATATTTCAGAAATTTATTCTTTCTACGATAATACAGATAGCTGTGAGGACGATCCAATACCTGGGTTTCAAGGCGAAAGGATGGCTGTCAGGCCAGCGAAATACATGAAGCCTGATGCAGAAATGAAAAAAACACTGAGCACTATCAAAAAACTGTTAAGTTTACCTACAGATTTTACTGATAGATACTCTCAAACTGTATTACGCGTAGCTATGGGGAGGTCAGAATTTTCGGTTGCATCTGATAATTTTCCTAGTGAAAAAATAAAGAAAATGGCGAGAAAGTTATTTGATTTGATTGAATCTAATGGAATAAAAGAACCTGAGCATTGCCGAGAGGAAGGCTGGCCTTGGGTTTCTAAAGGAAAGTTAAAAGGCACAACAAAAAAATATGTTGAGAAAATTAATCCAGCAATGGCACTGTGTGAAGATTTAGTTTACAGAATGGAAGCAAGTGATCTCTCTATTGAAGAGAGGAATATTGTTTTTACAAAATTAGTATCAATGCTAACAGAACATACAAAGTTAGCATCCTGCGGTGATTTTTCCCATTTTGGTGCGAATTTTTTTCTTGAAGAACTGTCCAGAGAAAAATTGCCGGTACGTCTTGCTTTAACTGAGTTTCAACTCTTTTCTCAAGAGTCTGAAGGTAGTCCTGATTCAGGATTTAAGATAGCGAATCATATGTTTCTAACATTGGCACCTTTAAAAACAGGTGGGAATGATGCAAATCTACATGATTTATACGGTAGCGAGGCTTTAGTTGTAGATCCAATGCTTAAGGTAATAATGAAGGCGGATGATGAAAATCTTGTTCCTTTTATTCTTGAATCATTTAATTTAAGAGAAACTCAAAATTTCCGATTTCATTATACATTTTTTTATTAATTTTCTATTGATAGTACAGAATGATGTTGGAAAAATACCCAAGGCTAATGCTTGCGCAGAAGCCTGTGTTTATTAGGGAGCCTGAGAATGATTGAATTTATATCAATAAAGTGGGACATACCACCTCACAATTCAGGACTGTGCATCACCAGCATCTTTTCAATCTGCATATCCCTGAAAGTATGATGAATACCACCCACACCCAGTCCTGATTGTTTCAAGCCTGCAAAGGGCATTCCATCAGTTCTGAAAGCTGTATGTTGATTGACCATTACTGCTGAAGCATTCAGTCGTTTATAAGCCCTGAAGATCGTATCCTGGTTTCTGGAGAAGACTGCAGCCTGAAAGGCCAGTGGCAGACTGTTGGCACGTTCTATCGCTTCATCCATATCCGTGAAATCATAAACGCAGACGACAGGACCAAATATCTCATTCTGACTGACTTTACAGGCTTCTGGTGGGTTATACAGTATGGTGGGTGCTATGCAGGTCTGGCGGATTTTCTGGCCGCCACATACTACGGTGGCTCCCTGTCCTCTGGCTTCATTTATCCAGTCAATGATCCGTGAGGCTTCAGTTGGACGAATAAGCGGGCCTACGTCGGTCTTTTCATCTACCGGGTCACCCACAATCAGTTTGTTAGCGGCTTGGGTTAAACCTTTCAGGAATGCTTTGCTAAGGTTTTTATGGACGTAAATGCGTTGCGTGGAAACACAAACCTGGCCAGCATGGTAAAAAGCGCCTTTAGCCAACAAACTGATGGCCTGATCAAGGTCTGCATCTTCCGCGATGATCACTGGCGCAGCACCACCGTGTTCTAAGGCACAGCGAGTTCCTGGCGCGAGTTTTGATCGCAACATCCAACCGACTTTGGCACTACCAATAAAAGAGAAAAATCCGACTCTTTGGGCTGTTACCAGATGCTCTGCTACCGGGGTACTCTCTGTAATCGCAACCTGCAGCCATTCTTCAGGCAACCCGGCCTGATGAAAGAGTCTGGCGAGTTTGAGGCAGGAAAGGGGAGTATCTCCTGAAGGTTTTACAATCACAGGGCAACCCGCAGCGAGGGCTGGACCAATCTGATGAACGATCAGATTGAAAGGGTGGTTGAAGGCACTGACGGCCACCACTACACCAATGGGTTCCAAGGTGGTAAAAGCCAGGTGGTGTCGTGTAGCTGCAGAACCATCGACCACAGGCATTGAACCTTTTTCCCCTCTCATGCAGTCAATGCACAGTTTGAGCCCCTCAATAGCACGGGCTATTTCTATTCTGGAATCCTGAAGAGGTTTACCTCCCTCGGCCGCTGCTGACTGGGCCAGCTCTTCTTTTTGCTTTGAAACCAGGTGAATGACTTTACTGAAAATGTCGATACGTTGGTCAAGGTGTAACCAGTTGTCCCGGTTTGAAAACAGATCATGAGCCGATGTCAGAGCCTGCTCAATATGACCGCTGTCACCAGTGGCGACCTGTGCCATCACCGATAAATCATAGGGATTATGAACATCCAGCCAGCCTGCTGGTTCATCAGAATGGGGGATGAGAAGAGGAAAACGATCCATGTTGATTCTCCTTTAAATCGGACAGGCAATATCACCCAGTTTTGCACTGAGAATCTGGTTCTCTCGGTAATCAATGGGGATCACTACCAGACTGGGACCTTCTTCATTGACAGCTGTCGTCAGAACCTTTTCCAGATCACGGCTGTTATCCACTTTATGGCCTTTCCAGCCAAAGCTTTCTGCCAGTTTCAGCCAGTCAGGGTTGTTGAAACTTAATGGGGTGTGGCTGCCAAAGTGATCCGTCTGCTTCCAGGCGATCAATCCGTACTCCCTGTCTTCCCAGACCATTACGGTGAGGTTGCAGTCATAGCGCCGGGCTGTTTCCATCTCCTGTACGTTCATCATAAAACCACCGTCGCCTGAAATAGCCAGCACTTTCCGATCCGGTCGCAGCAGGCTTGCCGCTACGGCTCCAGGGAGGGCGAAGCCCATGGAGCAGAAACCATTGGGTATCAGGCAGGTGTTGGGCTCGTGGCAGTGATAATGGCGGGCAATCCACATCTTGTGTGCACCCACATCAGACAGCAGGAGACCATCTGCAGGAAGAACGGCTCTGGCATCCCAAAGTGCTTTCTGAGGGCGAATGCTTCCGGAAGTGTCGTCGTCTCTGTAGGCTTCCAGCTCTGCGGTCATATCTCTTCGAACAGCGTGCTGCTGCTTTAGATCAAACTGGAAGCTGACCGTCGAGAGTTTTCGGGTAAGGGCATCCAGCGCATGACCAATATCACCGATTAATTCCAGATCCGGGTGGTAGCAGTGATCGACTTCGGCAGGCAGTGAATCCAGATGGAGAATGGTGTGATTACCTTCCGGGTTCCAGAGGTGAGGATGATACTCAACCAGGTCATAACCCAGAGTTATGATCAGGTCTGACGCATCAACAGCACAAGCCACCAGATCTTTTCTGCCCAGGCCAATGGTATAAAGACAGTTGTCGTCATCCATATCGATACAGCCTTTAGCCATAAATGTGCTGATGACACCTATTCCGGTCAGGGCTGAGAATCTGCGCAGACTGTCGGAAGCATCCATACGAATGACGCCATTACCAGCAATAATGACGGGTCTTTTAGCCTGTTGAATCATATCAAAGGCCTGATTCAGGCTTTCTTCCTCTGGCATGGGTCTTGGGTAACGTTTGACTGAAAGAGGTTTGGCTTCTGAATCCATGCTGGCGATATCTTCGCAGAGCTCAAGAAATACCGCTCCGGGCTTTTCCGAGCGGGCGAGTCTGACGGCTTTGCGAATCATTTCCGGAATGTTGTCAGGGTGACGAATGGTTTCAGACCATTTGGTCACGGGACGAAACATGGATACGGCATCCATGATCTGGTGAGATTCCTTGTGCAGTCTCTGGGATGAACCTTGTCCCGCCAGAACCAGCATTGGGGCACGGTCCATATTGCCATCGCCCACACCGGTCAGCAGATTTGTTGCTCCGGGCCCCAGGGTTCCAAGGCAACCTGCAGGGTGTCCGGTCAGGCGGCCGTATACTTCAGCCATGAAAGCTGCACCCTGTTCATGTCGGGTCAGAATAAAACGGATTTTGCTGGATTGGTTCAGCGACATGATGAAGTCAGCGTTTTCTTCACCGGGTACACCAAAAATGTATTCGATACCTTCTTCTTCAAGGCACTTAACAAACAGATCTGAAGCTTTCATGACGGGCGAGCATCCTTGCTGGTGGTCAGAAGTAAGCTGTTGTTTGTCAGGATTTCAGTTCTGTAAAAGAACATCAAATCCTGAAGAGGACTGTCTCTATGTTGTCGACAATCCAGCCAGAAAACAAATAGCAATAATGGAGGAATGGTAGCCATGTGACAGAGTGGGCAAACAGCAACTCCCTTTGCTGTTTTATTGAAGCGATTATTTGTAGTGGCTGAACAGTTCTGCCTTGTCTTCTTTTTCCTGCTTCAGGGTAAGAGCAAGGAACAGAATGGCCATGCCACAGGCGCCCAGAATCAGCATAAAGCCGCCACTCCAGCCCATCATGTCAACAATGACACCCATGGCCAGGTTGGCAAACAGAGCACCACCCAGATAACCAAACAAACCGGTGAGGCCTGTAGCTGTACCGGTAGCCTTCTTGGGAGCAGAATCAGCCGCCTGCAGACCTACCAGTACCACAGGACCATAGATCAGGAAGCCAACAAATATCAGACACAGGTTGTCGATCATCGGGTTGCCAGCCGGATTCTGCCAGTAAATAACAATGGCGATACAAACCAGAGCCATCATCCACATACTGACGGGAGCCCGGCAGCCCCGGAAGTATCGGTCGCTGGCCCAGCCGCACAATAGAATCCCGGGAATACCGGCAAACTCATAGAGGAAGTAGGCCCAACCACTTTGGGCCATAGAAAAGCCCTTCACCTCTTTCAGATAGGTCGGTGCCCAGTCCAGTACGCCGTAGCGAACAAGGTAAACAAACACATTGGCGAGAGAGAGATACCAGAGCAGTTTGTTATTGAAAACATACTTAAAGAAGATATCTCTGGCTGACATTTCCTGTTCGTGGTGATGCTCGTCATAGGATTTGAGCTTGTCACCACTCCAGGCTTCTATGCTGGGCAGTCCACAGGACTGGGGAGTATCCCGAAGCAGCATCCAGGTGATGCCCGCTAATACCAGAGCTACAACTCCGTGAAACCAGAGCTGGGATTGCCAGTCACCAAACAGGTAGACCGCAAATATAGCCATGGGGCCAACCATGCCTGCGCCCAGGTTATGAGAAGTATTCCAGTAAGCCTATTTGACACCCCGCTCCCGGACAGAGAACCAGTGGGTCATGACACGGCTACCCGCCGGGTAACCCATTCCCTGAAACCAGCCATTGAGGAACAGTAGTGCAAACATGGAGGTGACGGTGGCGGTGGCAAAAGGCACTGTTCCCATGAAAATCATGGTCAGGGCTGAAAGTATCAGACCTATACTCATGAATTTTCTGGCATCGCTCCGGTCAGACAAGTTCCCCATCAGAAACTTGCTGAAACCGTAGGCAAAGGAGACGGCAGACAGGGCCAGGCCGAGCTCTGACTTGGTGAACCCCTGCTCAATCAAGTCAGGCATAGCCAGAGAAAAATTCTTTCGAATCAGGTAATAGGCTGCATAGCCTACAATAACGCCCAACAGAACCTGAATGCGAAGCTTCTTATAAGATTCATCTACATCTTTCGATGCAATCTGCTCTTGATGGGCAGGAGGACTGAGAAACCCCAGCATACAAACGACTCCCGAACTGTTTTCGCTATAGCCATTTACCTTTAGCAAACAACCGCTTTAAGACTATAGGTCGCCAGTTGTTTGCAGGTGGTAGCCCATTGCTTCACAGGTATTCCCTTGACGGCATTTGGGTCCATGGCTGAATGATCTGAAGTACCGCAGAAGTCCGTGCTCAGACGATTCTGCGGACAGTTATCCAGAATAATTCCAGTCCAGATTTGGGATTTAGCAAGTCAGGAATAAAAAATAAGTATAAGTTCAGAATAATTTTCTGAAGGTGGTACTTTTGTTTCTAAGATTTCAGCTCAAATGTTGTAGCTCTCAATCATGTTTTGTATCTCTCCTGAGGCCCGCATCTTTTCAAGAGTCTTGTTCAACTGATCAATGACTTTCTGATCGGTATCCTTGTTCATGGCCAGCCAGAGACTGCTGCGATTGAAGGTGTGAACCGGCTTGACGGGAACCTTGAAGTTGGCGGCTACATAAGGGGCTGTCAGTGAGCTCGAAGCCCAGAACTGAATCTCGCCCAGCTTCAGCCGGACAACATTGACGGCATCATTCTTTGCCGGCTCAATTTTCACGCCCTGTTCAACGAGATAGTCGGTAATGCCGTCAAAGACAAAAGAGCCGACTTTATAGTTGTGAAGCTCGGCCAAAGTATCGATCTGAATCTCTTGGTCTGAGGTGGACAGGAGCACCCAGTCTTCTTCGTAAAGTGGACCTACCCATTTAAAGTGTTCTTCACGCTCTGGTGTTCGAAAAGTTGAGTAGACGCCGGTGGACGTTTCATTGACTGCCGTATTGTAAGCTTTGTCCCAATCGCTCATCAGTGTGAAGCGGACTTTGTAACCATTCTCCTTGAACAGGTTTCGCATGATGTCTGTAGCAAATCCTGAAACCCTGTCATTTCGGGCGTAAGAGGTGCCATTACTGGTCATGTTTAATGGCGGGAAATTTTCAGTTACCAGGTGAAAGTCAGCGGCGGATATCGATTGGGAGAGCATTAGCCCCAACAGAAGGGACAGAATATTTTTACGACTCATAGCTTTCAGGTCCTTTCTCTCTTGCAGGTTTTTTAAACCTGACCATTTGTTCGATTTATTATTGCGGGGCGGATTATAAGGGAGAGTTTATTGATAAATAAATTACCAATCGACATTCACAGCTAAAAGTCAGCGGTAGCCCTATGCTTTCAGGCATTACTGACAAGGGATTTAAAAGATGAAAGCTGTGTTGATAAGCGTTGCAATCACAATGGTTTATGCCGTTTCGTTGGCAGTAGAGGCTGAAGAACAGCCATGCTCCAACACTCTGAATATAGAGATGCCTGAGTATTGCAGCAGTATACGAGTGATGAATCCGCTTTCGGGTGTTCAAAACTTCAGACCCCTGCAATTACCTCCTCAAGCCGTCATCAGGATCAAGCCGGATACCCTTTATCGTTCAGCCAGTCTCAATCAGCTGACAGCGAAAGACAGGTTGTGGCTGGAGGGTCAAGGAGTCAGGAGTGTTGTGGACTTTCGGTCACTGAAAGAGTCGTCTGATAAACCCGATCAGGTGTTTGATACCCTGGATTTTAAAGTGGCTCTGCCCATTGGTGTCGATCCAAAGGACAACTATGAACTGAAAGGTCATGAGGTTCTGGAGGCCTTGAAAGGTTTGATAGAGAAGAAAGATTACAAGACAGTATCCTGGTTGCTACGACTGTCCGGAGTGAATCTCTATGAGCTCAGAATCAAAAGGTACCAGGACTTTGCGAAGGACTTTTCGATTCAGACGGCTCGTTTTATGAGATTGTTGATTGACCCCGGAAATCTGCCCTTGGTATTTCATTGTGAAGGCGGTAAAGACAGAACGGGATTCCATGCTGCCGTGATGCTTCTGACCCTGGGCTATTCCAGAGAAGATGCCATGAATGATTATCTGACCACCAACCTCTACACCTTTGAGAAACTGAAAGTTCAAATGAAGGGTTTACCCCGTTCTCTCAATTTTCTATATGCAGCTCACAAGGATGAATTGTCAGCAGCTTTGGATGTTATTCAGGAACGTTACCCTGTATTTGACGATTATTTGCAACAGGAGCTGGGTCTGAGCAGTCAGGATCTGGAGGTGATTCGAACGAATCTTCTGGAAAACAGGAGGGTGGCAAACCATGAAATATAGTTTTTCAGAGGCTGAAAAGGAGGATCTTGATTACACTGTTAAGGTTGAAAGCAAGTCTAATGGAGTCGAGATCATGACTCATGGTTGTTCCTTCGCCCGTTTCTATTTACGAAGTCCTTCATACGCGGTTCATCCAAAACTTCTGTGAAACCTCAAGGTAAGGTAGTTCGTAATGAAGAAATCCTGGGTACTGGTCGCTGATAACAGTCAGGCGCGTGTCTATGAACTTTCGATCAAGCCCATACAGTTGACTCTGGTCGACCAGTTTGATCATCCGGAGGGGAAGTGGCGGAATCAGGAGCTGGTATCAGACCGGGCGGGCAATATGCCCTCGGCGCTGGGCAAAATGGCCAACAGGGCAGTGGGTACCGATGCTTCACCTAAAGAAACGGAATCCTCTAACTTTGCCAGAGAACTGGCAGGATCCATTAATCATGCCCATGATCTGAACCGTTTCAAGTCTTTGCAAATCTGTTCTCCTCCCAAATTACTGGGCGAAATACTGCCTAACTTGAAGAAAGGCATAACGGTGGAGAAAAAGGTAAACAAGGATCTTGTGCGCGAAGACGAAGAGGTTATTCTCCAGTATCTCCACACTTCCGAGTTTCCCGCTGAATAACGTTCTGTGCTAATAGCGATGGCCGGTCAGGCCATTGCTGGCAATCCCTCTGTTGCTTAACTGCAGGGTACAGTAGACTGCTGTTTTGACCTTTAATGCGGGTTTTATGAACTGGTTCGTCTATATCATTCTGGCAAGCAATAACAGCCTTTATACTGGTATTTCAACAAACGTCGAACGTCGTTGGAAAGAGCATTCCGGCGAAAAAAAAGGAGGGGCTCGATTCTTCAACGGCAAAAAGCCAATGGCCCTGATGTATGTTGAAGAAGGTCATACCCGTTCAACAGCAGGTAAGCGGGAAGCTGCTATCAAAAAGATGACCCGACCCCAAAAGGAGGCGTTACTGAAAGAGATGCAGAACAGGGCTTCAAACTATGCTGAAACCCTGCCAGTAGGCTTTAACAACTGATCTTTATTCCTTATCAGCTGCGGCTACCACACCGGTACGAATGCCAACATAGGCTGAACCATTCGGACCCAGCACTACCGGAGCAGTCACACTGGAAAGAGTATCCAGCATGCCACCGGTGCCAGTTCCAATCAGGCGATCAAACTTTTCTTCACCGGTGTTGAAATCCAGAGCAGTCAGGTACCAGCCACCAAGGCGGTCTTCATCATTTTGCTTTTTGAAGGTGTAGAAGTAGAGCAGACCGGTTGCGGTAGACAGTCTTGGTAAAGACTGGGACAGTAGGTTGGATTCCCAGGTCACATCGCAGCCGCTGCGATCTTCCCTGACATCAATTCGGGTGACGCCCGGAGAGGTCTCCAGGGCATTGCCTGAATAAACGTGACCATAGTCATTCTGTACAACAATGGCATTGTTGTGAACCAGCAAAGAGTTTTCTGTTGCGCTCTTGCCTGGCTCGAAAATCGGGATTTCACAGACTTTACGATCACCTTCAATGTCCTTATTGCGTTTGTAAACGACAACATTTGTGGACGGGTAATCATCATCGGCAATAGCGACCAGGTCGTCTCCAATCAAAGTAGGTGATGTGCCTGAGCCGTGAGACAGGGTGCCGGGTTTTTGTTCTTCTCCCCGGTTGTATGGCTGACGCCATGTATATACCGGTTTGCGGGTTTCCTTATCTATCTGGAATTGATAAAGAGCATGGGTGGAAACAATATAAACACCTTCTTCATCAACAGAGAAAGAGTTCTGGATGACTTCGCCTTCCTCTTCCATTTTATAGGTGAAGAATTCACCGGTTTTTTTATCCCGGTAGCCCATGTGGCCATTACTGGTGACAAACCACAGGTTACCCTGCCAGTCTGGCATGATGTCATGAATATTACTGCCTTCAGGCATAACACCTTCGAGGCTGTATTCTTCAGCTACGACCCATTCGGGCTTTTCACCGGACTCATCCAGCTCAAGAATTTTTATAGTGTTGTCCGCTGGTGCCAGAATCGGACGATCCTGATTATCGAGATGGAAGTAACCGCCACCACTGTTATCCCTGCTTTTCTTTCTTGGCATGTCATAACGGGCAATCGTTTCCAGAGTATCTGGATCCAGCAGGTGCAGTTCAATACCGGTGAATTTGATGCTTACGGTGATCAGACGGCCTTTCGAATCGAAAGAGATATTCGGGGCTACACCCAATATACGGCTGAATACCCTGTGTGTTGTTTCAGTATTCTTCCCCAGAGGGCCAGGATAAGTACTCAGGTTTCTGTTGTAAGAGCCACCGTGCATGCTGGATCGTTCTGATTCCGCCAGCCAGGGGTTATCAGGCTGTTGATCCTGACTCAAAGGTGTTGCTTTTACGGCATCGCCAATGACAGCAGGAACATCGTTGGTACTGCAACCGGCAAGGATAATGGAGGCGGACAAAACGGCACTGGCCAGTACTGTTTTTTTGCTTCGCTCAAGGCTGTTTCGAATATCCATAGTAACTGCTTTTTTTCTTGTTATTGGAACAGCACTCCATTGAGTGCTGTAGGGTCACTCAGGAGGCTACCGCCATCCTGCTCAGTTCTACCTTGACCGGAACTCCGTGTACCACAGCGTTACTGGTCAATTCATCCACGACTTTTTCGTTGGTTATGTCATTCAGGCTGGCACCGGGGTGAGCTTCTGCCACTCTTTTTCTCGTACCTTTGCGGGTGTGCCCCCAGGCGTGAGGCAGGCAAACAACGCCAGGCATAATGGTGTCAGTGATCTCAACCGGTACTTCAATGCTGCCTACTGCAGAGGAAACGGTGACCGTACTGTTTTGATTGACGCCTCGTTTCTCAGCATCATCTGGATGGATCATCAATGTGCAGGCATGCTTCCCTTTTACCAGACGTTCACTGTTGTGCATCCATCCGAGAGTCCGGTTGGTAAGACGACTGATAATGGTCATGTCGAACTCGGAATTACGATCCATTTGCTCTTGAACTCCGCCATAAAAACGGTCATAGAGTCTGGGCAAATCGTTCAGATAAAAGTCCGGCGCCAGATCAATCTTCTTATCTTTGGTGAAAATTCTTTCTGGCAGGCTGCGTTGTAAAGGTCCCAGGTAAACACCGCCGGGATTCTTCTTCAGCTTTTTCAGGGTTAAACCGTCTTTGAAAGGGTTGAGACCAGGGCCATAGGGACCAAATCTCAGACCCAGCGCAACAATACGGTCTGGAGTCAAAGCTAAATCAACCAGTTTGCTGATGGCTTTTACCTGAAGTTTTTCCTTAAAGCCGGTAGCTCGCTTGGCTGCGACTCTTTTGAGCACTTCCTTGATGATTTCGTAATCGGTGTAGCCTTTGCCTTCCGGCTTATAGAGTCTGGGTGAATACTTGGACCAATTAATAGTGTCGTATGTATGGTAGAACAGGTCGTAGTGGCTTTTCTCAAACGGACCTACGGGTGGCAGTATGATGTCGGCGTGCTTGGTGGTTTCCGTCAGGTAAAAGTCGACAGAAATCATAAAGTCGAGCTGATCAAACGCTTCTTCCAGAAGTTTACCGTTAGCCATGGAAAGCACTGGGTTTCCAGACAGGGCAATAAGACCTCTGATCTTGCCCTCACCCGGGGTCATTATCTCTTCTGCCATAACGCAGAGTGGCAGTTCGCCGGCAAATTCAGGACGTTGGCTGACCCGGCTGCGAAAAGCATCATAGGAAGACTGTCCCTGCTTAGCCTGCAGACCTACAGTATCAATAGCATTCAGAGGGAACATCAGGCCGCCAGGCTCATCCATATTGCCGGTAATAATGTTCACCACCTGCATCAGCCAGTTACAGAGACCGCCGAACTCCACCATGGAAAGCCCGGTTCTGCCGTAGCAGATAGCCGATTCTGCAGTAGCCAGCTCCACAGCTATACGTTGGATGTCTTCTGCTGCAATACCTGTGACTTTCTCAATTGTGGCCATATCAAACTGTTTGAGTGCGGGCTGCACTTTTTCCCAGCCTTTGATATGGGCCTCCAGCCGACCCGGAGTATCCAGCCCTTTTTCGAATATTGTGTTGATAATGCCTATTAAGAAGAGAGCGTCAGTATTGGGTTTGATAAAGTGATGCTCATCCACATACTCGGCCGATTCATTTCTGCGTGGGTCAATGAGAACGGTTTTCCCACCTCTTGCGTTGATTTCTTTGAACTTTTTCTGTGGGTTGGCACCTGTAGACATCATGGCACCGTTAGAAATCTTTGGATTAGTGCCCAGCATCAAAAAATAATGAGTACGATCTATATCAGGCACAGTAGCGAAATAGGGGTGCCCGAGCATGAACTGCCAGGCGTAGTTGTGGGGAATCTGATCGACCGTGGAGCCTGTAAAAATGTTTTCTGTCTTCAGCATCTCCCTAAGGGGAGCAATACCAATCAATGATCCGAGGTTGTGAGCAATACTACGGCCCATATATGAGGCCACAGAGTTATTGCCATGTTCTTTCTGGGTGCTGACAATTTTTTCAGCAGTGAACTCAAAAGCTTCTTCCCAACTGACTTCCTGCCATTCGCCGTTTATTTTTCGAATAGGGGCTTTCAAACGGTCTGGATCGGTATGGACATCCTGAAGCCCGGTGGCTTTCGGACAGATATTGCCCTTGCTCAGTACATCATTGGGATCACCTTTGATAGAAAGGATCTTGTCGCCCTCGTACTCAACAGCTATCCCACACATGGTTTCGCACAGGTGGCAGGTTCGAAAGTGCGTCTTGCTCATGACAGCCTCTGCATATACGACTATTGTTGTTATTATTTAATCACCTAGTATTAAGTCTGGAATATATAGGTATAAATACAGTTAATCAAATATTTTTAAGTCTTTTGTTATTGAAAAAGATCTTTCACTGAGAGAGACGCTGAAGCGGTTGAATAGATGAATGTAGTAAATAGTTAAGGGCTGAAGAGATTTATTCCAGACAGAAGCTATCTTTTGATAAGGATTTTTTCACGTTCAGAGTATAGGGATATCTCATTTCACCATGAGAGAGTTCCCTGTTGAATAGATGCTGCCTTATAGCACTTTTTTTGAGCTTGTCCGTCAGCCTCGCTAGCGCGCAGCAACTGACTTCCCGCCTGAATACCTTCAGCTTTTTTGAATTGTTATTTCTCTTTATCTACCTGGGAGGTGATGAATACTATGACCCCTCAGATTTCGGGATTTCTCTAACGGATGAGGTTCAGATTAGCTGGAAGTTGAATCATACGACACCTGCAGAGCCTGTTTTGTACCTCTGTTCAGCCAGCCATTCACCCTTGCATTTTCTTGAGATGAATAATGTCGAACAAACCTTCGTTAATAATCTTATTTTCTATAAGTTCAGTGTGAATACGAGCGATGGAGACTTTTCTGGCACGAAGCGCTTATCTCTGTTGAACCCACAAGATGTACTCAAGGCATGTAGCGGTTTGAAACTGGGTGCTCATGCGTTGCCATTAGGGTTTGAAGGGGCTGTATTGATGAAGCAGAACTGGAATGAGCTTGATGAAGTCAGATTAAAACTCAACAAGGGTTATTGGGCACTGGACAGTGAAGGCGGGTATCAGGCCGTTAAAGAAACGCCCCGAAAATTCAAAAAGGGTCAACCCGAGGGTGACAAACAGTATCTATTGGCTGCAGAGGGTGGAGAAAACTCTGAACCAGAGGAGGAAGAGCCACCAAACGAGAGAAAGAAAGAGCCATCGAAGAGTGGGGAAGATCCAAGGCGTCCGCCTGATCGTCAGGGTGAGAAAGAGAAGGCTGAGGTTCTGGTCAGTCTAGAAGCACAGCTATTTGATTTGATCCAGCAGCCCGAGAATATTGAGTTTCTAGCCCAGCAGTTGATGGATGAGTTTTCAGAACAGCCTGAAGGACTGGCTCTGTTCGTTCAAATGAATGGGTTGGATGATATCGTGGGGTTGAGCCAGGGTTACTCCATAGATGTATGGAGAAAACTCTTACTCTGGTTAAAAGGCAAGAACCGAAGGTTCGTGGGTAATTTTCTACAGTATTTTTATGTTGGAGAAGGCCCGGATGAAAGGTTGAAACGGGCCATTATCAATGCAGCCAGGCAGGCGTCAGTATCTAACCCTCAGATCTTTACTCATCCGGTTTCCGTGATCAGTCAGGATGCTATAGGCATGTTTCCCGGCGCTCTGCCAGGGTTTATCAATCAGTTTGTCGCTCAGCAACATATACCCTTGCCAGGTCAGTACAGTATTCTGACTTGGGTAGTGATTCTTCACTGGCTGCAAAGCCATCCGGGAGCGGTTGCCGAATGGATGGCGATAGCAACCATGAGAAAAGACTGGGGGAGGATGAACAAGCTAAAGGGTTACATTCATCCTTCCAAAAGGCCCGGGGAGCCGGGCCCGTAGAAAGCAGTTTATATTGAGTCTGCATTTCATCGAAATGACCTTCCTAGGGTCACAAGGAGGGCTAGGGAACCTGCGAATAACCTCTAATTTACTTCCCTTCTTGAATCGAGTTCGAAGTAGGACTGAAATCAGAGGTCTCAACCCCTTATTTGTATGATATTTAGCCACTTTCGTGACTTCAGGGCGGACTAACCCTGTGCCCGGATCATTTGATCCAGTCGAACAATATTCGCCAGGGCAAATAAAGTAGACAGTTTATTGTCATTCTTCTTCAAACCTCGATACCTGGCTTTTATAAATCCAAATTGA
>NZ_LASA01000125.1 GCF_001562015.1 Endozoicomonas arenosclerae
TACCGCTATGAAAACATGATGACCCCTTACGAAAAGTTCCTGTCACTGAAGGAACCAGAACAGTACCTGAAAGAAGGGATTACACTGGACCAACTAAAGGACAAAGCGGAAGCCATGACCGATAATGAAGCGGCCAGAAAGCTGCAACAAGCCAGAGAAATCCTGTTTCAATTAGTTCATGAGCGACAAGCCGAGGGTTAGGTAGTAGTACCTGCCTTCAGGCTCATTTCAGGATTGGAAAATACTGCCTGTTCACAGCTAGAAAACTTACAGTTATTTATTTTTCTCATACTTTCTCGTCATGATCCATTTCCCGTCAGGAACCGTATAGGATTTAAAAATCCCAAAATAAAACCCAAGGGTCAGCTTGTGAGTAGAAAACTGGTCTGGTTCAGAAGTGACTTAAGAGTCAAAGACAACCCTGCCCTGTTCCATGCCGCTTCAGATCATGAAGTGATAGCCGTTTTCTGCCTGTGTCCAAATCAATGGCAAGAGCACAATGACAGTCCAAATAAACTCTGGTTCTGGATGAGGAATCTTGAGCACCTTGAAAGCTCTCTGAACGCTCTGAATATTCCATTGGTTATCACTCATGCAGATCGCTTTGAAAATTGTGCTGATCAGCTGCTGTCCCTGGCTCAAAAGCTGAAATGTGAAGGCATCAGCTTCAACAATGAACATGGTCTTAATGAAGAGCTGCGTGACCAGACCGTTGAAAGACTTTTCACTGAGCATCAGCTTCAATGTCAGCGCCACACTGATCAGACACTCATTACCCCAGGTGAACTGCTCAATGGTAAAGGCGAGTTTTTCAGGGTATTCACTCCTTTTAAAAAGGCACTTTACAGAACCATTGACCCCCAACAGCTGCAGCCGCTGCCTGCCCCTGAGATGCAGAATCCAATAACACTTCCAGAAGTGGCTCGGGATGATTACCAAAACCTGTTCACACCTGCAGATGGACTTATAAACCTATGGCCTGCGGGTGAAGAAGAAGCAGGTAAGCGACTTAAAGCCTTTATAGAATCCCATGCCACAGACTACAAAAAGCTCAGGGACTTCCTAGATAGTGATGCCACAAGCACTCTATCTCCCTACCTGGTATCGGGCGTCATATCCCTGCGACAGTGTTTTTATGCCGCGCTGTGTGCCAATGATGGGGAGATGGATACTGGCAATGATGGTCTGCAGTACTGGATGAGTGAGCTCATCTGGCGAGAGTTTTACAAACATATCCTGCATGGTTTCCCCAGGCTCTCCAGAGGCAGAGCTTTTGTCCTGGAAACCGAGCGCCTTCCCTGGTCACATGACAAACAAGCATTCAACGCCTGGTGCTCAGGTGAAACCGGATTTCCACTGGTGGATGCCGCCATAAAGCAGCTGGTGAACACAGGCTGGATGCACAACCGCCTGAGAATGGTTACAGCCATGTTTCTGAGCAAGAACCTGATGATTGACTGGCGACTGGGTGAAGCCTTCTTCATGCGGCACCTGATTGACGGTGACCTTTCTGCCAACAATGGTGGCTGGCAATGGTCTGCCAGCACCGGGACCGACGCAGCACCCTACTTCCGTATGTTTAACCCGGTCAGCCAGTCCGAGAAATTTGACTCTGATGGCCAGTTCATTCGCCACTGGCTTCCTCAACTGAGAGAACTGAGTAACAAGGAGGTTCACGCCCCCTGGCAACACAACATCCATGAAATCGACTACCCGACCGCGATTGTCGACCCCAAATCATCCAGAGAAAAAGTACTCTCCGCTTTCAAAGCCTTGAAGCATTCTTGAGTGAAACCCAAACAGACATGCTGAGATCAATTACATTGAAAGTAGAGGGATTAAAAAGGAAGTGTTGAATGGCTATTGTCTCAATTCCAGAACCTGAAAAAGACATCACACTGGGCATCAGCGCCTGCCTCATGGGTCAGAAAGTCCGCTACGATGGTGGGCACAAACGCTCTTCATTCTGTATGAACACCCTGAGTCAGTACTTTCATTTTGAACCCTTCTGTCCTGAAGTGGCTATTGGACTGGGGACTCCCCGCGAACCCATTCGTCTGGTTGGGGATATCAAAGAGGTGCGGGTTGTGGGAACCGACCATCCTGAAATAGACGTTACTGATCAATTGACAGATTACGGCTACCAGAAAGCCAGAGAATTGACAGATATCAGTGGCTATATCCTGATGCAGAAATCCCCGAGCTGCGGCATGGAAAGGGTGAAGGTCTACCATGAGAATGGCTCGCCTTCCGGAATCAGCTCTCCGGGGGCCTATGCCAAAGCCCTGCAAGAAGCCAAACCATTGCTACCTATAGAAGAAGAGGGCCGCCTTCACGACCCTGTTTTGCGAGAAAATTTCTTTACCCGGGTTTATGCCTATCACCGCTGGCACAATGAGGTGCTCAAGAACCCCAGCCATGCAGCCGTGGTTCATTTTCACACCATTCACAAATACATGATCATGGCTCACAACCCCAGTGATTATGCAGCACTGGGAAGACTCGTTGCCGAAGGTGGCAAGATGGCCCTGGAACCCTTTCTGGACAAGTACTTTGAAGAGTTCATGAATACCCTGAAAAAAAGAGCAAACAAAAAATCTCACACCAATACCATGCTGCACATTCTGGGTTATGTGAAGAAAAGCGTGGACACCAAAGAGCGAAACCAGTTCCTCAAACTGGTAGAAGAGTATCGACAGGGAATCGTTCCATTAGTGGCCCCTATGACCATGCTTCGCCACTTCATTGAAAACAATGGCAACGAATACATACAGGAACAGACTTACCTTCATCCACACCCTGATCAGCTTGGGCTCAGGAATCAGATATAGGAAATCAGAAGACCTGATACAATTTGCGACAAATTCCTGAAACCCTGACAAAGGTTCAGGCCTTCACCTCCCTACAATAGCGGTTGACTCAAACTACTCGTTGTTCAACCATGAAATACCCACGTTACCTGGCATTGGGAAGTTTAATTTTCCTGATGGCAGGTTGTGCAACACACAACAGCATTTCACCACCAACAGCTTCATTGCCTGAGACTTTTTCCCAGTCAGGTGCAGAAGCGCAATCGAACCTCTGGTGGCAAAGTTTCGATGACCCCCAGCTTAATAGCCTCATAGACAAAGCTCTGACAGATAACTTCAGTCTGAAAGCCGCAACAGATCGGCTGCGTCAGGCAGAGGCTGTGGCAAAACAGTCAGGCGCATCGACCGTTCCCAGTCTTGAAGCCACCTTCGACGGCAGTCATACCCACCAGTCTTCCGGAAATGTTGATCAGTTTCAGATAGGCCTGATGGCGAGCTATGAAATAGATCTCTGGTCACGTCTGGCCGCCAGCGAAGTGTCTGCAGAGTTTGACTTTATGGCCAGTCGAGAAGAACTCGAAACTGCTGCTATAACATTGTCGTCTGAAGTGGCCAGTAGCTGGTACGAGCTGGTGACCCAGGAGTCACTCATCAAGCTGTACGATCAACAGATTGAAAACCTTACCAACCAGCTGTCAGTGATTGAGCTGCGATACCGTTATGGACAAACACAGGCAGAGGACCTGCTTCAGCAGAAACAATTACTGGAAAATCTGAATGCCAAAAAGCTGGCTGCTCAAAGCCAGAAACAGTTGATTACTCAACAACTGGCCCTGTTAACCGGCGTTACAGATCTCCCTGCGTTGTATATCCCGGAAGCTCCCGAATTGTCTCCCCTGCCTTCAACAGGTTTACCCGCTGAGTTGCTGAATCGACGCCCTGACCTGAAACAGGCCTGGTTCAATGTCCAGAGCCAGAGTCAGCAGCTCATTGTTGCCGAGGCAGACCGCTTGCCTCAACTCAGTCTGACAGCCTCTCTGTTATCAAGCAGTGCTGACTTTTCTTCTCTGATGAATGACTGGGCCAGCAACCTTGCCGCCGGCATCGTAGCGCCACTGTTTGATGGAGGAATGCGTAAAGCAGAAGTTGAGCGTCAGGAAGCAGCCTTGAGCGAATCCCTGAATACTTACTCTCAAACCGTTCTGGAAGCCTTCTCGGAAGTAGAGTCTGCGCTCACGCAGGAGCAATCGGAACAGCAACAGCTGCAGAGCATCAATAAACAATTGTCGTTAGCTTTGAAAACCGAGCAGATCAAACTGACTCGTTACCAGAATGGCGACAGTACCTTTCTTGAAGTGTTAACCGCTCAAAACAGCCGACTGGACCTTGAACAACAGAAGCTGATTAGCCGAGGCAACCTGTTGGCTGAACGAATTCAGTTACACAGGTCACTGGCAGGTGATCTGAACGCAGAAAAACTCACCCGCAAGGGCAGCACCGCCAGCACAGAAACAGATAAGGCTCAGGTCAATAACTGATATGAATATGAATCCATCAACCCAACACCTGAAAAAGCTTGCCGTGCCTTTGCTGATTCTTGCCATCTCCGGCACCGCAGCATGGCAGCTGATGGCGACCTCCCCTAAAGCCAGTCGAGCTGAGCCCGAGAAAAAAGCTCGTCTGGTCGACACCATCACTGTAGAACAGCAAGCCGTCAATATCCGTGTCAGCGGCCTCGGCACTGTTATCCCCAGTCAGATCGTCACACTTTATCCTGAAGTGAATGGGCAGGTGGAGAATATCCTGAAAGGATTGCGGCCTGGCTCCAGTGTTAGAGAAGGTGACCTGCTTGTCGCTCTGGATCAGGATGAGTATCAAATACTGGTTCGGGAACAACAGGCAACTGTAGCCCAGGCTATGTCGGAGCTGAAGCTGGAGCAGGGACAACAGAACATTGCCCGACAGGAATACGAACTGACCGGCAACAAACTGTCCCCCGAGGAAGAAGCTCTGGTTCTCCGTCAGCCTCAACTGGAAGCAGCAAAAGCCACACTGAATCAAGCTCAGGCCAACCTGGATCAGGCTGAATTGAATTTAAGCCGTACTCAAATCAAAGCCCCTTTCAATGGCCAGATCATCAGCAATACGGTTTACCCAGGCAGTCAAATCACTACCAGTACAGCAATGATGGAACTGATCTCTACGAACAGTTTCTGGATAGAGCTGGAGATTCCCGTTGAACAGCTGAAATGGCTTGAGTTCGCCAACGAAGATCATAAGGGCAGTGCCGTTGAGATTACCAGTCCACAATGGGGTAAAGACAGCCGTCAGGGTGAACTGATCTCTGTTTCACCCGAGCTAAACGACGGGTCACGCATGGCTAAAGTCATCATTGAGATCAAAGACCCTCTGGCTCGGCTGGACGTAAATCAGGGCAAACCACCCATTCTGGTCAATGATCTGCTTCGCGCCGAAATCACGGGCAAGAAAGTCAACGATGCCATTGTCATTCCTGATGAACTGATCAGAAACAGCGATCAGGTCTGGGTGCTAAGCCAGGATGACACACTCGAAATCCGAACACTGATGCCTGTTTATCGAGATTCAGACAAAGCCATTCTTCTGTCAGGCTTAAATGACGGGGATCAACTGGTCAGTTCATCACTCACGACGCCCGTCAACGGCTTACCCCTGCGAACCGCAGAAAAACCTCTGGTAGCAGGTAAACAGCCATGAGCGAAAAGAAAGCCATGAGTCAGCCTACCTTGAACGATAAAAAAGGCGCTATTGCCTGGATGGCCCGTGACAAGGTCACCCCTAACCTGTTGATGTTGTTCCTGATTATTGGCGGCCTGTTTGTCACCTGGGGCATCAAAAAGGAAATCATGCCCGAGTTTAATCTTGATCGGGTTCAGGTCATCGTCAGTTATTCAGGCGCCACACCCGAAGAGATTGACCTGGGTATAGTGCTACCCGTTGAAAATGCTATTCGGGGCATTGAAGGCATTGATGAGATCAATTCCACTTCGGCCTCCGGGGAAGCCAATATCTCGGTCAGCGTCATTGAAGGGTTTGATGCCAATCAACTGCTTCAGGAAATTGATCAGGCTGTAAACCGGCTCACCACGCTTCCAGAAGAATCTGAAAAGCCTCAGATCTCTCTGCAAAGCCGGAAACGTGACGTCATGGAAATGATGATCTACGGCGATGTTGATAAGCAGGTACTGAGAACCGTTGCAGAACATGTTCGAGACAGTTTGCTGCTGGACCCGGGTTTAACCCAGGTAGAACTTGATCTGGAGCCTGCCCATGAAGTTCAGATCAGTATTGATCAGGATCAATTGCAGCGTTATGGACTGACTCTGGATGAAGTTTCAGAGGCCATCAGTAAACACGCATTTGATCAGACTTCCGGTGAGATTACCGCTACTGGTGGTGACATTAGCGTCCGTGTGCAGGAACGTCGAGAGCAGGCCGATGCCTTCCGCGATATCCCGGTTAAAACCCTGTCCAGTGGTAACACTCTGAAACTGAGTGATATTGCCAGCCTGACCAATGGTTTGGACGACGATGGCATGGAAGCAAGATATAACGGCCAACTGGCCGCTGGACTGACGGTGTACCGAATTGGTGACCAAACCCCAATGGGGGTGTCGGATACGGTCAGGAACCTCTTGCCTGAAATTCAGGCCGATTTACCGCCCGGGGTGAGCATTGATATCACTGACGATGACTCCCTGAACTTTAAAAACCAGATGAACCTGTTGTTGAAGAATGCCTTTCTGGGGCTTCTGCTGGTACTGATTCTTCTAAGCATTTTCCTGGAATATCGTCTGGCGTTCTGGGTAACCATGGGTATTCCCACTTCATTCCTGGGCGCAATGCTGCTATTGCCGGGCATGGATGTATCCATCAACATCGTCTCCATGTTTGCCTTTATTATTGCCCTGGGCATAGTGGTGGACGATGCCATTATTGCCGGAGAAAATATTTATCACCGTCGCCAGGAAGGGATGAGCTTTTCCAAAGCTGCGATTCTTGGTGCAAAGGATGTAGCGGTTCCACTGACCTTCAGTATCCTGACCAACATGATCGCCTTCCTCCCGATTCTCACACTGCCGGGCATGCTGGGGAAACTGCAACAGGCTACACCTTTAGTGGTGATCAGCGTCTTTGCTATTTCCTGGATTGAAGCCCTGTTTATCCTTCCTGCTCACCTCGGTCAGAGTAAAAACAAGCCCAAGGGAAAAGCAGGCCAATGGATGGACAGCGTTCAGCAACGTGTAGATAAAAGACTAAAGTCTTTTATTAATACGAAATATCAGCCCTTGCTGGGCCGAGTTCTTGATCGTAAATACCTTTCACTGTCCATTGCTCTGGCCATTGTCGTATTGGTGGGGGCATGGCAGGCCAGTGGCCGGTTGGGTTTCTATCTGATGCCCAGAACGGATGCCAACTTTGTCAGAGTCACAGCAACTCTTCCCTATGGCAGCCCGGAGAGCAAAATCAGGGATACTCTGACAACCATTGAGACCGGTGCTAAAAAAGTGGCCGAAGAAAATGGTGGCGAGGCACTGGTCAGTGGCTTTGCTTCCATGATCGAAAACGATGTTATTGAAGTATCTCTGAACCTGACTGCGCCTGACGTTCGCCCTATCAGCACCAGTGAAGTTGCCAACCTCTGGCGAGAAGCGAATGGTGAGCTGCCCGGACTCCTCAGTATCAGCTACAACACCTCTGGTCATGGCCCTGGCGGTGATCCTGCATTGACCGTTGAGCTGAGCCATACCGATACAGAAGTCCTGCGACAAGCCAGCGAAACACTCTCCCAGCAACTGGGTCAATTTGCAGGTGTCGCCGATATTTCCAGCAGTTTTTCCAGCGGCAATCCTCAACTTGATATCCGTATCAGCCAAGAGGGTATGGCCCTGGGATTAACGGCGGAGGATATTTCACGACAACTTCGCAGCGCCTTGTTCGGAGTCACCGCCATCAAACAGCAGGAAGGTAGAAATGAAGTATCTGTGAAGGTTCAGCTGAGTGAAGAACTGAGGCAAAGTGAGGCCGATCTGCTCAACATGATGATCCGCACTTCGGATGGCAGCTACGTTCCCCTGACCCGTGTGGCCACAATTGAAAACAGCATTGCTCCTTCTAGCGTTACCCGACGTGATGGCAGCAGAACCGTTGATATCACCGCTGAAGTCAACCCCAGAGGCTCAACACCACAAATTATCAGCTCTCTGCAAAAGAATGTATTTGAGCACCTGGAGGCTCAGTACCCGGGACTGCAGATTGATCTGGGGGGCGACCAGAAACGAGCTGCAGAGAGTATGAGTGCGCTGCTGAAGTCGAGCTTGCTGGCTATGCTTCTGATCTATGCCCTGCTGGCGATTCCATTCCAGAGCTTCACGCAACCATTACTGGTCATGGCCGCGATTCCATTTGGGTTAGTAGGTGCATTCCTGGGGCATATGATGCTGGGCTATACCCTGAGCATGATCAGTTTCCTGGGAGTCATTGCTCTTTGCGGTGTCGTAGTGAACGACAGCCTCATGCTATTGACTACCTACAACAAGCACAGAGCAGAAGGGAAAGACTGGAGAGAAGCCATCACTCAGGCAGCCACCCGAAGGTTCAGACCCATCATCCTGACGACACTGACCACCTTTGGCGGACTGGCTCCAATGATTTTCGAAACTTCCAGAGAAGCTCAGATGATCATCCCCATGGCAATCTCCCTGGGCTTCGGGATTCTTTTCGCTACGTTCATCACTCTGGGCATTATCCCCTGCCTGATCGGCGCAGGGCATGATCTTAAAAGCTGGTTTCAGAGATGGAGAGCTAAAGAGTCTGAGTTAAGTTTAACCACTTGATACCCTATAGGCCGCTGGATAGTGGCGGCCTATAATAATCCAGTCCAGACTCAAATGTTATCAAGAGAAACCGGCACTGACTCTTCAGCTTCTCTGTCTTGAGCGTATCCCCGCAGCTCCATATCCTCAATGTAATCCATCATGGCTTCAAATGTTTTGGCAGGCACACAGTAAAATACCGCCTTTTCCCCGTTGATCACCGCAAACGGAAGGCCTTTAGCTCTCTCTACAACGTTCATGGGATTGGTTTTGAATTCAGAAATCCTAACCATCATCTCTGAGTGAATCTGGGGAGCCATAAAGTTACTCCAGCATTAAGAAAACCAAATAATAGACTTATTTTGCTAGTTTCAAACGGCTGATACGCAAGCACTTGTCGATGCGGTAGAACTCCTAGACTCGAAGTGTCAAGAGATGTATGGGCGGAGAATTGAGCAGTTGCTCAGCTATATGGAAGAGACCGGGGGATGTTGAGACGTTCAGGCAGAAGCTGACTGAGATGATGGAAGCACCGCCTGCTGATCAGGCGGTGGAGACAGTGCGGAATGCTTCGTTTTTTGCGAGAGTTCTAGGAGCTATCCCTTCAGATAAAAATTAGCCAAGTATATTACAGCTTTTTAGACTAGAAACCCTTGCCACCACAAATGGGGAATGTTGAGGATCTATAACATTGGCCACTTGTGAACATTCTAAAGCACTTAATAAACTGGAATTCGAAAACAATTTTCCTGATCGCTCCGAAAAGTAGCTATTGTGTAAAATCGAAAAAAAACCATTAAAATCACAAACATCAAAGCCAAGGGATTTGAACTGAGCTAAATCCAGTTTAGTTTGACTGCTCATATATCCATGTTGTGCATCATATAACTTTACGATTTCTACAGGAAGTTCGATAGCTACCAGATCACATTCTGAGCTTTTATTAATATAATCTGAAACCCTATGGAGCAATGTTTCACTATCAACCTTCAAAAGCTGATACTCATTCTCATCGAGATTTAAATCTAATTTTAAGTTTTCATAAATTCTATCACTTTGTTCCCATCCAGTATCATCTACATTAAATGGCCCATTCCAAGGCCAAACCCTCACATCAAAACCAACACAAACAAATTGCATTTTTATATCCCTACACTGATGTGCCCCTTGTTAAGTAATAACAGCTATACCCCAGTGGTAAAAGTGCTAAAGTGATTACAGGAACCTGTACTAAGTAGCTAACAATCAGAACAAAGACTAACATAAGTAAGAAGGTTGTTATGACTCCGATGTAAACTAGCCTTTCATATTTTAAAAGAGCCAATATAAGTAGAATTGTAATCATTAAAGAGAATAGTAACGGGGAGAATACCGATAAAAGCGTATTCAATCCGAATTGCTTCCAATCGCTTGCCAAATAGTCAAAAACTGTATTTTGTGACAAATCCATCGATAAGATATATGGAAAAATTGAAGTCCCAATTACCCATACAATCGCCACAACTAGATTGATATTTACAGCTACCAAAGTATTCATAATCATTGACATTGTTTTTTATTTAAACACGCAGCAGACTCTCCTACTACACCAGTCGCTGTACCAATCGGATCACTACTCATTCCCATTCCACGCGCTATTACTTCTGTAACACTGGCAGTACATTGTATGTGTAATGCCCGATCTGGATGGTCTAATTTTTTATGATTTGGATATTTTTCTGTACAGGATTCCAGTCCTTTAAAGTAGCAATAAAACCCCACCCCTACAGCAACAGGTGGAATCAAAGCCCCAACGCCAAACTCGCCTGTTGGATCATTGAATCTTAAGGGGTTTTGAAGTGCATAGCCATAAAGATGGTTAAGTCTATCTCCATCACTTATATGAATAGGCACTCCAAGCCTTGCAGTTAAAACCCTTTGAGGGTCACTGAAGTCTAGTAACACTCCTCGGGAATCAGCCTGCATGTACCGTCCACTACTGGGATCATAGTCTCTAAAATAGTTCTGGTGCAACTGGGTTTCAACATCAAAATACTGCCCTGCAAAACGCAGGTTGAAGGTTGTAGTGTTTCCGTCACCGTCCACATCTTCATTCAGGCTGGGCAGGCCAAAGGGGGTGTCGGTGTTGCTCCAGACAGTCTGGCTATTAGTGTTGGTTAACAGTTGGGGTGTATTCAGGTGATCGTTATGAATGCTATAAATCTGGTCACCACTGTCCTGTGCTTCGATATATGCTAGGGGCGCACCGTAGAGGTAGACATATTCACGGGTTACCTTGCCTGTGCTTTGGTCGATCTCTGCCAGTAATTGACCTTCCGAGCTGTATAGGTACACCGTCGTGTTTCCGCTGACGATCTTTTTGACCCGTTGTCCCTGGGCGTTGTATACATACTCCGCCAGAGTGATGGCTGCTTCACCTGAAATCTGTTGGGTGACTTTGGTCAAACGATTGTTGTGGCTGTACTCGAAGTTCAGCTGTTTCTGGCCTTCGGTTTTCTGGATGATGTTACCGTTAGTATCGTACTGGTAGCTAATACTGCTAGTGCTCAGAAGACGGTTACTGTCGCTGGCGTAGTTCAGGGTCTGGGTATCAATGCCGCTGACTTTCTGGGTCCGGTTTCCCACCGGATCATAGTCGTAGTCCTGATCACCGTAAGCTCCACTGGCGGTATCCAGTCGATCCAGTTTGTCGTAAGCCAGAGTCTGGCTTTGATTACTGTCTTGATGATCGTTGATCTGGGTGATGTTGCCGTTAAGGTCAAAGTCATAGCCAAGATCCATTAAGACATTGTCACCCTGTCCCAAGGTCAGCCGGGTCAGACGATAATCCGAGTCGTAGATTCGAGTCTGCTTCAGACCATTGTGGAGTGTCATTTTTGTTAAAGGGCCAAACGGTTTGTATTCCAGTCTCTTTGCTAGCTTAATGCGAGTTTGATGTTCTTCTTTTTTGACAGAAGCCCAAATCACTTTCGATACTTGTCCCAGATCATCGTAACGAAACAGGGCCCTGCGTTCGCTAGGGTAAGTAATCGACCTCACCTGTCCGATACGGTTATAGGCATACTTCAATAAATAAGTTTTGCCACCAATAGTGTATTGCTGTTGGGTCATGTCTCCTTTGAAGTTATAGCGTAGAGCCTGAACACCCGTAACATCCTCAATGCGGGTTAAGCGGCCAACTCCTTTCCTGGTCTCATCATAACCATACCTGACATTTAACTCAGGCTGGTTTGGATAGCTAATATCTATTAGCCGGTTCAAGGCATCGTAACGGTATTGGCTCACCACACCTTTGGCATCTGTTTTCTGGATCATGTTACCGGCAGCGTCGTAATCAAACTGCCTCAATCCTGCATCAGGACTGTTGATGATTTTCATGTTACCGAACGAACTGTATTTGTACTCTGTCTTCAAGCTTCGCTGATCTGTTACCGCCGTCAACTGGTTTTGGGCGTTATAGGCTTGATCAACTGAGGAATTGTCGGGACTGACCTGCTGTTTCAGTCGATTGAGAGCATCAAATGTCTGGACTGTTTGATTACCCTTACCGTCAGTCAGTACTGTTGGGTTACTGTTTAGATCGTATTGATAGGATGCTGAGATAGTCCCATCCCCACGTATTTGCTCTAATAAACGACTCATTTCGTCGAAAGTCCTAGAGCTACTGCGAACGATAGAATTTTGGCTATCTCTGACAGTTACACTGACCTGATTTCCCTCTGCGTCATAGTGATACTCAATTCGTTGGCCACGATTGTTAATGACTAAGACCAGGCGCCGGGCATCATCGTACTCAAAGTCCAAATAACTTTGGTCAGGCAGGTTAATCCGAGTGACCTGTCCAATTTCATCGTAGTCGTATGAGGTAACAATATTTCGGGTCGTTTTTCCCTTGGGATGCTGAACCGTAGATGATAATAACCAACCTCTGGGGTGATACTCGAGATCCGTGACAATTCCTCTTGGATCGATAATCCGACCTGCCAGACCAAGTCCACTATAGTTCAAAAACTGAGTAGTCTGTCCCAATAGTCTCTTCCAATATGAAATGAGCCTGAAGAAGGGGCTGGTTTCTAACATGAAATGAGCCGACTTCAGCACTGTCGTTCATGATGAGGATATGAAAATCATCATGAACACCCATTTCATCAAAACCCTGGAGGATGTAAGAAGCCTCCTTTCACAAGCAGACTGTCTGGAGCCCGGCTGGGACTCCAAGGACGAATGTTACCGTTGGATTGAGCTAACCCTCAGCCACTTCAAATACCGTTC
>NZ_LASA01000126.1 GCF_001562015.1 Endozoicomonas arenosclerae
GCCGGTGAATATGCACGAGATGAGGACGGCGACGGTTTTCATGAGATTCATGTGAATACAATGGAGGGGTTCTGGTCGCTGTTGCGTTCCTGGTTGCGTCCTCATCGGGGTATATCACAAGAGAAGTTACCGCTGTATTTGGGTTTCTTCGAGTGCCTGCACAATATCAAGAAGCGCGGGAAAGCAGCTCTAACCGGTCTTCTGGGAGTGTTGTTTGGATAACTCCCCGGAATCCATTAAGAGCCAAATTCTTAAATTGATCACTCAGCCCACTCAGTCTTACAGACTGAGTTTCCTGCATGCCTGCCCCATGATAGAGAACATTGAAAACGCCTTTTGCCTTAGCAGGGTCACTCAATTGGGCAGATACTTGCTGCTCAATCTGTGAGGCAACTTCGAACCGTATTTTCGAACGTTCCTCCAGCGGATAGCCCGCTACAGCTTGAGCGAGCACCTCACACCAACCTTGTTCGTGCCCAGCCCCACCCGCTCTGAGGTGCTGGACAATTATATCAGCCTGACCCTTAACCAGCTGACCGATATCAACAGCTCCACCTCTTGGCACAACAGCTACCGGCGGACAGGCTTCAAGCTCCTCATTTTTGGCTCTGTACTCAGCATCCAGCAGCTCAAGCCTGGCGATAAGAGGTGTAAGACCTCCACTAATACGATCATTGACCTTCTTCAGTTTCTGAAGATGATCCGCCTTTATCACATTCATGATAAAGACCTTCTGTCCTGACGAAGTATGACTACGTTCAATCAACCTCTTAATATTGGCAGCGGCATCTCGAGACACTTTGGCCAGATACGCACCTCTCAACCCCCTCATTGAAGCATTATCCGTTACGCCATTAATGTACTGGGCTATACCCTCCAGACAACTGTCAGCATCACGCTCTATGACCCGGACTTCTGGTAACGGAATGGGAGCCACCGCCAGATCCGGCAGGACATTCATCATACGGTTGATCAATCTCAGCTTCAGATTACTTTGAGCCAGCTCGTCACCTTCTTCCTGACCAGCCCCCACCTTCTCATCCTTCAGCCTTTCGTACAGTTTTTTCAATTCAGCTCTAATTGCTTCGGGGTTAGCAGAGCGATTGACCATATCTTCAATACGCTCAACCAGCTTTTTCTGGTTGTACTCCATGATTTTGAAAGTCGAACGAAGACCCTCATCTACTCCAGGATCATCAATATCCTTGGGAACACGGTTAAACGAATCCAGCCCATTCATGCTGGTTTTTACAAAGGTCTCGATATCGCTCAACAGCTGATGGGTTTTACCCCACTCACTATCAAGCAGCGCTTTTAGCTGATCCGCCATTGCACCAGAAGTATTACCAGCAAGCTGCCTTGGTAAAGCTCCCCTTAACGATACAAATCGGTCACGAACATTAAATTGCTCCACCTGGTCACTACAACGATTGAACACAGCGCTGACATTCGCCTTTGTCGCTTCGGTTACCGGAGATTGAGACACTACATAGCTGAGGTAATACCCCAAACCACTCTCTGGCTGCTGAGTACTGTCAACCACTTCACCGGTATCGGCCACCCCTATTTCAGCCTCATGCTCTCGCCTCTGCTGCAGAGCTTGTGTCCGGGTGTAAAGATCTCTTAATACAATAAAATCCGAATTCATGGCTGGCTCCCTGCGCCCAATCTGACTTTCCTTGTGTTACTTTCGTCTCTTTTGTATAAAAATTTACTTTCTCACTGAATCTTCTTTCCTGCAGTACCACTTGCATCCAGAGTCCAGCCGGACTTATGGTATGCGCCCAACAATTAACCACTCTTTTGCCAGGTTATCTATAACACCATGAAGTTAGTGATCTTTGGAGCAACAGGAAGAACCGGTATCCAACTGGTCAAACAGGCGCTGGATCAGGGCCATGAAGTAACCGCCCTGACTCGCAGCTCTTCAAGATTGGAAATCACTCACGCCAGATTGGCAAAAGTAGAGGGTGATGTTTTAGATGTTGATGATGTTGAAGCTGTGATCGCTGGGCAGGATGCTGTGTTATGTGCTCTGGGTGCCCCACCTAAAGACCAGAGTATGCTCAGAAAAAGAGGTACCGATAACATTATCAAGGCCATGAAACAGTCAGGAGTTAACCGCCTGATCTGTCTTTCTTCACTCGGCTTTGGTGAGACCAGAGACATTCTGCCTTTCTTTCTTAAGTATTTTATTTTTCCTGTGATTTTAAAACATGCCACTAGAGACCATGCCGAACAGGAAACTCTTATTAAGGAGAGCGCACTGGAGTGGACTATTGTTCGTCCAGGCAATCTGGTGGAAGGCAATAAAACAGGGCATTACAAGCACGGCTTTTCTAACAATGAAAAACCACTGGCACTGAAAATCTCCCGGGCGGATGTTGCAGACTTTATGCTCAAACAACTCAAGGACTTGAGTTATCTTCATAAAACGCCAGGATTGTCATACTGATAAGAGCAGGAAAAGAGCAGAGACAATCTAAGCCACACTAATTCAGCACAGCGTTAATACGGATACATACTCCGTTCATCCTGAACTTGTTGAAGACACTTCGACAGTGTTCAGTGCGAACGGTATGGGGATTTAGCGTCTAGTTCAATCAGAAAGGAGAATGGATCAATGCCATCAGAAGAAGCCATTGATCCGTTCAGAAAATCACTCGATCTCTTCTATCCAGGCCGCCTGAATAGCCTCCAGGATTTTTTCACCGCAACGCTCCGGATCATCATCAAACTCTTCCAGAGCAATCACCCATCCTCTTAAATCAACAAAGTTAACAAACTTTGGATCCACATCCGGATGTGCTTCTGCCAGTTCAGCAGCTATATCGTAGATGTCTGTCCACCTCATAGCATTCCTTCCTGATAAATGATGATCAATACAATGACTTGCGAAGGGAAAGAGACCCATCACAGACGATGGGCTCTCTGTTATCAGTGCTTTTCAGAAACCTGATTAAGGGTGTACTTGGGAATTTCAACCACCAGATTCTCTTCTGCCACCACAGCCTGGCAACTCAGACGAGACTCAGCCTCCAATCCCCATGCCTTATCCAGCAAATCCTCTTCCAGCTCATCCGCCTCGTCCATGCTGTCAAAACCTTCACGGACGACTACATGACAAGTCGTGCAGGCACAGGATTTTTCACAGGCATGCTCTATCTCAATGCCATTTGCCAAGGCCGCATCACATACGGTTACTCCTGGCTCAGCCTCAATCACAGCCCCTTCCGGGCAGATTTCATCGTGGGGCAGAAATACGATCTGCGGCATTTTCAGGACTCCTTGAATTCGTCAATCTTATGGCCCGAGAGTGCTTTTTTGATACCCGAATTCATTCGACGGGCAGCAAACTCATCACTGACCTTGCTGATACGCTCTATTTCCAGCTTGATCGCCTCGGCATCACCTGAACGTTTCACTACGCCCAGATTCTCAAGGCCTGCCACCAGCCGGTTAAATTCATCTTCATTCAGCAGCTCACGCCCATCGGTTTCCAGCGCTGCAGACAGAGCTTCTGCCAGACGGTCAGCCTCCACTTCCTGTTCACGAAGCTTACGGGCATCCCGATCTTCTTCTGCGCTGGTCATGGACTCTTTGAGCATTCGGGCAATCTCATCATCGGTCAGCCCGTAAGAGGGCTTGACCTGAACACTGCTTTTGACACCCGTAGCCATCTCTTCGGCAGACACATCCAGCAGGCCATCGGCATCCACCTGGAACGTTACCCGTATTTTAGCGGCTCCAGCAGGCAGTGGCGGAATGCCTCTTAGCTCAAAGCGTGCCAGCGAACGGTTATCACTAACCAGCTCACGCTCACCCTGCAGAACCTGGATAGCCATAGCGGTCTGACCATCTTTATAGGTGGTAAATTCCTGGGCTCTGCTCACCGGTATCGTGGTGTTTCTGTGGATGACTTTTTCCATCAGCCCCCCCATGGTTTCCAGACCCAGAGAGAGTGGGATAACATCAAGCAGCAACATTTCATCCGCCGATTTGTTGCCTGCCAGCACATTAGCTTGCTGGGCCGCACCCATAGCGACAACACGATCAGGATCAATAGACGTCAATGGATGCTTGCCACTGAATTCAGCGACCGCTTCACGAACACACGGCACACGAGTGGAACCACCCACCATAACCACTTCATGAATGTCTGCGGCTTTCACACCGGCATCACGCAAGGCACGTTTGAACGATCGGATAGTTCTGGAAACCAAAGGCTTCACCAGCTCATCAAACTGAACCCGAGATAACTCACCGTTCCAGCCATCAAAAGCAACAGCAACACGATCAGCGGACGTCAATGCCTCTTTTGCACGACAGGCTTCAATCATAATGGCTCTATGACTGCTACTGTCCAGGTCAGCGTCTGAAAAAGCAGCACTTTCGAGGATCCAGCGAGCCACCGCTTTGTCGAAGTCATCACCACCTAATGCGGTATCCCCACCTGTAGCCATCACTTCAAACACCCCTTTCTGCAAACGCAGTACAGAGATATCAAAAGTTCCACCACCTAAATCATAAACAGCGATGACACCTTCTGCGCCTTCATCAAGGCCATAGGCAACAGCCGCCGCAGTAGGCTCGTTCAAAAGACGATAGACGTTTAAACCAGCCAGCCTGGCTGCGTCCTTGGTGGCCTGACGCTGAGCATCATCAAAATAGGCTGGTACGGTAATCACCGCCCCATCCAGTTCGCCACCCAGACTTTCACGAGCTCGTTCAGCCAGAGCACGAAGAATTTCTGCTGAAACCTCTACAGGACTGACCGCCCCACGACGAGTTTCAATCAGAGGCATACTGCTTTCTGACTGACTGAAGTGGTAAGGCATGACCTCACCCAGAGTGCTTACATCTTCCAGTCCACGACCCATCAGCCTTTTTACAGAAACAATGGTATTCAGTGAATCATCAATAACGTGAGGTCTGGCCGCCAGACCGACTTCTATTCCCTGCTCTGCATAACGAACTATAGAAGGCATGATGTGCTTACCATCATGATCAGGCAGTGTCTCAACAGAACCGGATCTTACAGTCGCCACCAGAGAGTTCGTGGTACCCAGATCGATACCGACTGCGCGTTTTTGCTGATGTGGTTCCGGAGCCAGTCCGGGTTCAGATATCTGAAGAAGTGCCATATTCGATTCTCAATCATCCAGCAGCTCGGACTCAAGCTGCTCCAGCTCGGCCGACAGCTTTACCATGAATTGCATTTTTTGCACGACAGCCGCAGCTTTTCCAAGAGAAGCCTCATCACCCTTTTGCCAGAGAGAGGCAAAGTCATTCTGATAGCCCGCTATGGAGTCATCCACCTGAGCCATCAAACGATCCAGTTCTTCTTCCGGATCCTGATGCTCACGCACCTCACTCACTGCTTCTCTCAGCTCCATCTGCTCCATCAGGAACACCGTATCCATTACAGTATTGTTTTCCAGATCGACGGGGTGCCCTGCCAGTTCGAGCAGATAAAGAGAGCGCTTGAGAGGCGATTTCAGGGTTTCAAGCCCTTCATTGACATAGGCAGCGTACTGAACCGCCAATCTCTGCTGGCGCCCATCCTGGCCGGCAAAGCGATCTGGATGGACCAATTTCTGCAATTCGCGATACCGCTCGGACAATAACGCCTGATCCACCTGGTACTCGACAGGCAGTTGAAACAGCTCGAAAAAATTCTTAGTTAAATCGACCACGATACCGGACATTCCGAATGGATGGAGGCCGGAATTTTATTAACAGACCACAGCCTGAAATTCCGGAAATTATTCTGTTAACAGCCCCTCCCAACGACAAAAAGTCTTTCATCAGTAGGGTGACGAAAGACTTTTTAATCAGACTCAAGTTTGAGTGGGCTCAGGCTGCATGTGTATCACTGTACGTCAGAGTTCAAACGTTGAAGCTCTCGCCACAACCACATTCACTGGAAGCATTAGGGTTGTTGAACTGAAAGCCTTCATTTAACCCTTCCTTGACGAAATCCAGCTCAGTGCCGTCAAGGTAAACCAGACTTTTCTGGTCTGAGTAAATATTGACGCCCTTGCTTTCAAAAGCCAGCTCATCATTGCTTGCTTCATCTACGAACTCCAGCACATAAGCCATGCCCGAACAGCCAGAGGTTCGCACTGCGACACGGATACCCACACCCCTGCCACGCTTTTCCAGTTGATCCCTTATATGCCGGGCTGCGGCTTCTGTCATGGTGATCGCCATGAAATACTCCAACTCAATACATAAGTCCAATAGGCCAGTTCAAGATATGCCCTGAACTCGCCTGAGGATCAGGCTGCAGACTCATCCTGCTTGGTGCGATAGTCGTCAATCGCCGCCTTGATGGCATCTTCAGCCAGCACCGAACAGTGAATCTTCACAGGGGGAAGCGCCAGCTCTTCCGCAATGTCAGTGTTCCTGATCTCTGCTGCTTCATCCAGAGTCTTGCCTTTCATCCACTCGGTGGCGAGAGAACTGGAAGCAATAGCAGAACCGCAACCGTAGGTTTTGAAGCGGGCGTCTTCAATCACACCCTCTTCGCTCACCTGAATCTGCAGTCGCATTACGTCACCACAGGCCGGTGCACCGACCATACCTGTACCGACTTTTTCAGACTTGTCATCCAGCTTGCCGACATTGCGAGGATTCTCGTAATGATCGATAACCTTTTCACTGTATGCCATGATAATTTCCTCCCACCCAATTCGAAATTAGTGCGCAACCCACTGAACAGAGTTCAGATCAACGCCATCCTTATACATGTCCCACAGAGGCGACAGTTCTCGCAGCTTTTCTACAGCCTGTCTGACCTGGGTGGCGGCATAATCCACTTCTTCAGCCTGGGTAAAACGGCCAAAGCTGAAGCGCAGAGAGCTGTGAGCCAGTTCGTCAGTAACACCCAGCGCTCGCAATACATAAGACGGTTCCAGACTGGCTGACGTACAAGCCGACCCGGAAGACACAGCAATGTCTTTCAGAGACATAATCAGGGACTCGCCCTCAACAAAAGCAAAGCTGACATTGAGGTTGCCAGGCACACGCTGTTCCAGACTGCCATTGACATGAACTTCTTCCATGTCGGAAATTGCGTTCATGAAACGCTGGCGCAGCATCAGACTGTGCTCGTTATCTGTCGTCATCTCTTCTTTGGCGATTCGAGCTGATTCACCCATACCAACGATCTGATGTGTAGGCAGGGTACCGGAACGCATTCCACGCTCGTGACCACCACCATGAACCTGGGCTTCGATACGAACACGCGGCTTACGTCGTACGTAAAGCACACCGATTCCTTTAGGGCCGTACATTTTATGGCCGGATACAGAAAGGAGGTCGACTTTCAGGCTTTCCAGATCAATAGGAAGTTTGCCGACGCTCTGTGCAGCATCTACATGGAACATGATCTTTCTGGCACGGGTAATCTCGCCAATGGCCGCAATATCAGTCACCACGCCAATTTCATTGTTGACGTGCATCAGGCTGACCAGAATGGTGTCGTCACGCAGAGCATCATTTACCTGTTCAGGCGAGATAATGCCTTCAGCATTAGGCTCCAGGTAGGTAATTTCATAACCTTCACGCTCGAGCTGACGGCAGGTATCCAGAACGGCCTTGTGCTCAATCTTGGAAGTAATGATGTGTTTGCCCTTCTTGCTGTAGAAGTGGGCAACACCTTTAATAGCGAGGTTATCGGACTCGGTAGCACCGGAAGTCCAGACAATTTCACGGGGATCGGCATTCAGGAGGTCAGCCACCTGACGACGGGCATTTTCAACCGCTTCCTCTGCCTTCCAACCGAATACATGTGAACGGGATGCAGGGTTACCGAAGTTGCCTTCAGACAGCAGACATTGACTCATCTTCTCAGCGACACGAGGGTCACACGGTGTCGTCGCTGAATAATCGAGGTAGATAGGTAGTTTCATCCCGTACATCTCCAGGCGTCCAAACCCACTTTCAGGTTTGCAACGCTCAAGGTGTTTTAGCCGCTCAGGGCTGTTTGTGTCCCTGCGATCAAGCTGCACTCCCCTCATCAAAGGAGGCTGTTGATCGCGCTCTTGTTTTTCAGTCCCTGCTGCTCGTCCTGACGGACTGCAACATTCTGAACTTCACGTCTGGCCACCAGGTCAGCAAGACTGATACCACTTAAAAACTCGTGGATCTGCTGACTGAGATCATGCCAAAGGTCATGGGTCAGACATTTGGCTCCCTTTTGACAGGAACCACTGCCGTGACAGCGCGTGGCATCGACTGATTCATTCACCGCATCAATCACTTCAGCCACATAGATTTCTTCAACGTCACGACTTAGGCGATAACCCCCGCCGGGGCCCCGGATACTGCACACCAGATCACCTCGACGGAGACGTGAAAACAGTTGCTCCAGGTAGGACAGCGATATGCCCTGACGCTCGGAAATATCAGCCAGCGCCACTGGACCATCTCCTGCATGGAGAGCCAGATCCAACATAGCGGTTACGGCATAACGCCCTTTCGTTGTTAATCGCATGCTGGCACCATCTCCGAACTATCCGACCAGAGCCGGTGTTATCTAAAGAATCCAATCCACTGATTCTGCCACTGTCCCGGTAGCAGTTTCACCCTGCCGCTCAAAAAGTCGCAGCAGGCTCAGCATTCGAGCGGATTATGAAATACCCGAGTAATTTAGTCAAGTATTATAAATAATAGCTTGGAAGGGAGGTTTTCGCCTGAAACAAAGCGATTGATCGAATAGAAATGGAAGGTATTTTTTTAGACATTTAACGCCAGCTGATGAGCGAGATCGGACTAAGATACAAACCCAGCAACCCGCAGCAAACTCTTATATAAAAGCGGCGACTTATAAGCCGCCGCTATTGTATACAAGAGCCGAGTCGCATCCAAGCAAAATCACGCCTGAGAAGCGGTCTCGCCTTCAGCTTCGGACTTAACGCTTTCGAAGTCCTCTTCCCGAAGCTCAGGAAGCTGCTTATCACCGCAATCGAGTCCACGCTCCCGCAAAGTCAGACAAAGTTTTTCAATCCGACTGTCTACTGCTTGCATATGATCCAGCATGGCCGAGATCGCATTGGCGGTAGGATCCGGCATGTCCTCAGTGACCGCATAGGCATCAAAGCCTATTTTTTCTGCCATCATTTGGCGTCGACAGTCTACCTCTTCACGCTTCTTGACGATCCGTCCCGGTATGCCAACCACGGTTGCCCCCTCAGGCACCTCACGGACAACGACCGAGTTCGAGCCAATCTTGGCATTAGCACCCACCACAAAAGGACCGAGCACTTTGGCTCCCGCCCCCACTACAACCCCTTCCATAAGGGTCGGGTGTCGCTTACCCTGATTGGAAGGATGACTCTTCCCTCTATTAGGCGAAGTCCCCCCGAGGGTCACACCGTGATAGAGAGTGACATCATCATGAATAACCGCGGTCTCACCAATTACCACCCCCATACCATGGTCGATAAAAAAGCGACGACCGATAGTGGCACCCGGATGAATTTCAATGCCCGTAAGCCAACGACTGAAGGTAGACAGTGTTCGACCCAGCCAACAGAATCCGGACTTCCATATTCTGTGTGCAGCACGGTGCAACAGTAGAGCATGCAGTCCAGGGTAGTTGGTAAGAACCTCAAAGGTGCCCCGGGCAGCCGGGTCACGCTCCATAACGGTTCTAATGTCTTCTTTTAATCGTTCAAACATGGGTCAGATCGTCGCTTGTTTTTTCTGGATTCCACAGATTGTTGTTTTTCTTAATTGAACAGCGCCTAAGCTACTTACTATGGAAATACCGCTTTTTAAGCCTACCAAGCCATTTCACATAGCTCAGAGTAAGCGGCATTTTCCGACTCATGGCTGTATGCCAAAAAAGCGCTATTCATGACTCAGGACTGATTGAGCGCAGGATTACTTTTCCAGGTCACTGCCTGAAGCTTCCAACCTGCCCGCCTTCTCAGCACACTTACCAGTTTCTGATAATATACCCCTGAGAATATTCAGCTCAACACGGTCCGGACGAATGCGACCGTACATACGCCTGAGCTTGGCCATGATCTTCTCATGACTGCTGTGCTCAAGAAAACCTATTTGTACCAGCGTCTTATATAAGTGCTCATAAAAACGCTCCACATCATCTTGAGAAGCAAGATCATGGGCCCTTGGTGAAGGCAGCGGCACCTCTCCCTGACTTGCAGCCAACCAGGCCATTCTCAACTCATAGGTCATCACCTGAACAGCAGACCCAAGATTCAGAGAACTAAAATCCGGGTTCGTCGGTACATGAACCTGAAGATGACACATTTGCAACTCTTCATTGGTCATACCCCGATCCTCTCTACCAAATACCAGAGCAATACGACCCGAGCTCGCTTCGCCCAGTATCTGGCCCGCGCAGGCTCGAGGATCCACCAGCGGCAAAGAAACCCCACGCACCCTGGCACTGGTTCCTACAACGAAATGACAATCTGCAACAGCTTCTTCCAGAGTACTAACGACCCTGGCATTAGCCAGGAGATCATCCGCACCTGATGCCAGCGCATAAGCTTTGCCCGATGGAAATTCATGGGGCTCCACCAGCACCAGCTTGCTCAGCCCCATGGTTTTCATAGCCCTGGCGGCCGCGCCAATATTACCCGGATGGGTGGTATTGATCAGAACAATAGAAATGTTGTCGAGCACTGAAGGCTCAATTGCGACTGAGTCACTCACTGGGGGAAATCTCGCTTGGACCAACAAATGGGCACAATTGCACCACTAGGTAAACTGCCATGAAAAACACTTACACCTTAATAATGCTTTATTTTTCATGGTCAAACACGATCGAATCGGCAAGTTTAACCCAAACCGATTCCAACAGCCATGAAGGGATTTACTTTGAAAGCACGCCAATAGACAGTCACCCCGCCCTTATAAATAGCCCTCCAGCACCCCGCAAGATCGGATATTCGGTTATCCGTCACCCAAAAGCGTTTTTAACCGAAAATACATCTGTTATACTCCGCCGACTGTTTTTCCAGTCACTGGCCCAATACCCGGATCAAGTATCCGGAGATAGGAAACCAGTCTGTACCAGGCTGCCGTACATCCCTCGGTCAGCATTTTGATCTTTCACAGTCAGACGTAGTCCAGCCTATGCAACCCATGGTGAATATGGCCTTGCGAGCAGCTCGCTCGGCCGCCGAAATCATTCTTCACGCCCACCAGGACCTCGAGAGTCTCAAGGTTCAGGCGAAAGACCGGAATGACTTTGTTACTGAAGTAGACAAAGCCTCCGAAAAAGCCATCATCAGTGCTCTGAAGAAAGCATACCCCGACCACGGATTCTACGGTGAAGAGTCCGGCATTACTGAAGGAAAAGGTGAAGGTAAGGACTACCTCTGGATCATTGATCCACTGGATGGGACGACCAACTTCATCCGTGGCATCCCTACTTTTGCCATCTCTATTGCCTGCCAATACCGCGGCCGCATTGAACATGCCGTTGTACTGGACCCTATTCGCGACGAAGCATTCTGTGCCAGCCGTGGACAAGGCGCCACTCTGAACAGTAAGCGAATTCGCGTTAGTGACCGTAAAAGCCTGGAAGGCGCACTGATTGGTACCGGCATTCCATTTTCAGGCAACAACCTGAATTACATTGACGGCTACCTGAACATGATGCGCTCCCTGCTGGGCGATACAGCCGGCATCCGTCGTGCAGGTGCTGCTGCCCTGGATCTGGCCTATGTTGCTTGCGGCCGCCTGGATGCTTTCTGGGAGTTCGGCTTACAGAACTACGACATGGCTGCTGGCTCTTTGCTGATTCAGGAAGCCGGTGGTTTGTGCAGTGACTTCAACGGTGGGCACGAATTCCTGGACAAGGGCCAGATTGTTGCCGCCAACCCTAAATGCTTCAAAGAAGTTCTGCAGCGTATCCGCCCATTTGCGAACGAAAATATGGGTCGCTAATGGCATTAAGCCTTATCCTTTTTGGGTAAGGCTTACCTCTTCCCTGCCTGAAGATCACTTCACCAGCTTCGCAATCTCTCTGAACTCTTCACACTCAGCCGTCGTCATTAATTCAAACAAAGCCATTTCAACACTGGTTAACTCAACGCCTTTTCTGGCCAACTTATCCAACGCCAGACGTTTATCGTACTTTGACCGGGATGACGATGCATCCACAATAACTTCAACTTCATAACCCGACGCAGTTAAGTCCAGTGCCGTCTGATATACACAAATATGCGCTTCTATCCCAGCCAGCAACACCTGATTACAGCCGGAACCCTTCAATGCAGAAACAAACTCCGACTGCCCACAACCACTGAACGATGACTTGGCAAGGGGATCAATACCCTTCAACTCCTCTGCCAGTCGGGGCGTTGTTTTACCTAGTTTTTCCGGCAGTTGCTCCAACCAAAAAACAGGTAACCCAAGTATTCGAGCCCCCCTGACCATTTTCACCAGAGCATTATGCATTCTCTCCTGCTTATACATCAGGGTGGCGAGCTTACCCTGCACATCCACAATCACGAGAGCGGTATTTTTTCGATCAAGCATGTTAAGACCTCAGCCAGATAGAGCCTGAAGTTTAATAAACATTACTGTAAAAACATATTTAAAAATCTGAATTTTTTATTTCTTCATATTCCAGAAATAAAAACAGAGGCTTAATAATCGAAAAAGACAACATCTACTTCTAATCAATAGCAAGATCCCAATAAAATTGATTACATCTCGACAGAAACAAACCTGACTTTTTATTCTCTCCCTCTTTACCCCATCTACGAATACATTATGGGTCATTTATTTTGCCCATAGCACCACCCTATGTAATAACAGGTTTACTCCTCAACAAACAACCCAAACTAAAAGCGTTTCTAAAATCCTATTTATCATTCAAAATTTTCCATTCCTGAAAAACACACACAATAAAAAAGCCTTAATTAACCAGCTCTAAAAATTAAGTAAAATTTAAAATCACATCTAATAAAACTTTTGATTGCTAGCAGAAAAGAAGTCATATCAAATAACAATCAGAAGAATTGGATTACAGGCAACTCGATTACTATAGTTTTTACGTCTTCGGAAATACTCCATCTAAATACTAAGGAACCTGCGAATAAGTCCCTGATCATGAGATAATAATCTCAGCAGCTTGATCAGAGGTAGTCATGGACCAACAACTCTCTTTTTCCGACAGTGAATTCAGCCAGAAGCGACGCAGAACTCGTAGGGAAATTTTTCTTGAAAGAATGGAGGTTCTGATTCCATGGAAACGCTTAGAGGCCGTAATCGAGCCCTATTACCCTAAGCGTGGCAACGGAAGACCTCCTTATCCTC
>NZ_LASA01000127.1 GCF_001562015.1 Endozoicomonas arenosclerae
GGTGAATATGCACGAGATGAGGACGGCGACGGTTTTCATGAGATTCATGTGAATACAATGGAGGGGTTCTGGTCGCTGTTGCGTTCCTGGTTGCGTCCTCATCGGGGTATATCACAAGAGAAGTTACCGCTGTATTTGGGTTTCTTCGAGTGCCTGCACAATATCAAGAAGCGCGGGAAAGCAGCTCTAACCGGTCTTCTGGGAGTGTTGTTTGGATAACTCCCCGGAATCCATTAAGAGCCTTAACTTTTTAATGCTTTCTCTTCTGTCTCCTGTTTTCATTAACAGGAGAGCTTCCCAGTAGCTGCTGAAAGAAGCGAAATATTTTTTATCTTCAGATGTTCTCAGTTTCTTTTGCCACTTGTTAATCCGGCCATTTAATTCCTGAACTTTGAGTGGCTCAACTGGCCCAAAAGCCTCTTCAACATAAAGCCAGGGAGCCAGACGAATCAATTTATCATCATGGCTTTTCAAAAGTTGTTTTTCGAGTAGTTCTCGTGCAGCTGTCAACTCAATGTATCTACCACCACGCACCAGCCTGACCAGATCAAGAATCGCTTTGTCTCTGTCATCATCTGGTTCGGGCAGAGCCCCTTCTTCCTCACGAGACAACTGATGGATCATTCGCAGAGCTTCACAGTCCATAAAAGGGGAAGTTGTTGGCGTTTCCGAAAACAGCACTTCCCTGATCAATTTCTGTTTGGCTACTGACGAACCATGATCAGCTGCATGTCTATAGCAATACAGTTCCTTTTTCTTACACGGCTGAATCCATTCACTTCCTTTTGCGGCCGCCTCAGCCAAAGCCAGATGCCATAGAATACGTTCTTCCCTGTTTTTTTCAGACAGTATCTTTTCCAGATTTTCAATATCCGAGTCACCATTCAGCTGACACATCAAAAGCATGGATCCCAGGTATTTGATGAGTGCGATGTTCTCCGGATATTCCTTTAAGACTTTTTTCAGCATCTCCCGGCTTTCAACCAGTCCATCCTTGAATTGCTTACGTTTGACCTTAAGGGTCAATAAAATCAAGTCTTTCCTGAGGTCTTCAGATTCAACAGCAATCATTTTTGGAAATTTAGACAGAAGATCCCGGGGACTGACAGTGAGCCCCTCCTGCATCGTTGGCTCTTCTGAAACAACCACCTCAACCTTTCTTTTAACAGGCTCAACTTCATCAGAAGGGGAAGGTTTGGGAATAGAAGGATCGACCTCAACACCGGCAACAGGAGGCACCACCTGACCTGCAGGCAATGGATGCTGAATAGGGGGAGTTGCTGATTTTTCGCCAGTTCCTTCAAGCACTCTAAAACTCCTTTTAGTAGAGGCAGGGTCGATGCTGTTAAGACTGGCGCTTATTCAAAAAGTTCCTGATGGTACTTACCCCATCAAGATCATGCTTCTCCCAGCAAGAAAAGTTTCATACGCCAGCCTTTCCGTATCCAGCAGAAGACCGTCCATGTCAAAAATACAGGCTTCAAAAGAAACTATTCGATCTGTGTTCATTTATTCGTCCCTGACTTTTTAATAGAAAAGTTATTACTCACCCAGATATAAAGTGGGTATAGGAGTCTCTACGGCCTCCCCATCACTCTCTTCAACCCTGTAGGCAGACGCCCCTTTTCTTGAAGAAACTACTTGATAAAGCTCACCGTCGACATAATGCAGAGCTGCACTGTCGTCTGCCGCCAGCCCTGGTGAAATGTCTCCGTCTCTTACCATACGGTGATAAGCCGGACGCCGCTCTGACTCGCCATCAAAATGAGGACAATGGCTGCCCGACAGAAAACCCAGGCAGGGATAAGGTGCCAATGCCTGCCCAAAAGAATCCGTCACACCTTCTTCAAACCAGCAAATGGAACCCGCACTGAGACCGCAGAGCAGCACACCCTTTTCCAGTGCTTTTCTCAGGATGCGGTCAACACCGTGCACCGCCCATATGGCCAACATATTGGCTGTATTACCGCCGCTGACATAAATAATGTCCTGAGAAAGCAGAAAAGCTTCCAGATCCCGCTGATCCCTGCGGAAAAGCTCAAGATGGGTGGGCTGACAATGGGTCTGGGTAAACCTGCGATAAAAACGATTAATGTACTCTGCACTGTCTCCAGAGGCAGTGGCCAGAAAACAGATACGGGGATTCTCACCCGCACTGTTCAGGATATAGTCGTCTAGCAAAGGGGACGACTCCATGGAAAATCCACCACCGCCCATGGCTATAACCTGCTGCCTAAGCATTATTTTTCCCCTCTTCCCTTTGGATATTTCTGGCCCTGATTATTTTTTTAAACAGGGATTTAAACTATACAGAATGTCTAAGGAGCCTGTCGGACTTATGCTTTCGAGCATAAGTCCGACAGGCTCCTGAGGTAATGTTGATCTGCTCTAAAGCCTCCAACCATCTGGCGACCATAATTTGCCCTTTCTTCTTTCGCTAAAAGAATACTTTTGTCACCCCCACTAACCATCCTGTTATCACTGCTAACCAATTCACTCTTTATTGCGAGCTTTTCTTCCTCAGGATGGTCTGATTCTTCATTGAATGACCGTCTCTACATTGTTTAAAAGGAATTTTTCGAATGATTCGTGGCTACTCTGAAGACCCAGGAACTTCAACTTCAGCAGGCAGTAATGAGGGTGCATCCACTGACCCAAAAGATCTGGATGAGGTTTCCGCCCAATTCTCCATGATGGAAGTCTCCGAAGCGGAGGAAACTGAAGTACGCTCCAAAAGGGATTACGATCGCTCTGGCAAACCCATTAAAAAGCTGACTCAAATGTCGGTAAGGGCAGAGAAAGAGAGACTGTGTCGCCTGATTGATCAATTTAATGAAGAACCTGATGAGACATCGGAGGAAAATCTTCTCGCCTGCATGCACCAGCTTTACGGCAAAGGATTAGCTCATTGTCACTTCAGTGAAGCGCCACTGCATTCGGTCGCTGAAGCAACCAGCATCCATGATCATGATCTGGCTCTCCTGTCGGCTATTCGGGAACAGAAAAGCACCAGCCATAAAAAAAGATCTCTGGCCATTGCCCGCATGACCTGCTGGCTGGTGAAAGACAATGCCAGACTCAATGTACTGGAGCATTTCGGTCAGTATCTCTGTGGTGAAGACCTGGCTTATATTGCTCGTCACTCACGCCCTGTCATTGCCAGCCAGATTCTGGAAAGTCATCTCCCCCTGATGAGTGCTGAAGCAATTAGTTCAGTTGCCAAAGCTCACCCCGAACTGGTGGCTCAGTGTGTTATGAATGGCAAGTGCCTGACTCAGGAGAGTGAATGGCCTGAGATGTTCAAGCTTTGCCAGAAATGCCCAAAGCTGGCTGAAGCCGTATTTAACAATAGCCTGCCATTAACTTATCTGGGCTATCGGCATCGTGCCGCATTAGCCATGAATTCAATGGAAAGGGCTGAAATACTTCAAGCAGAGTTAGTCACTGAAATTTTCAATCACATGGGAGCGCCCTGCCTTTATGATGAACAAGCCGCATGGCGACTGTTGATGAGTCATCAATCCCTTGCCCTTCAATGGCTCTCCGATATGAAGGATTTAATGACCGAAGCCTTTCAGCCTATCATGATGGCGGAAATCCTGTCCCGCTATCCGAATTTAAGGAAAAATGAGGGAATAGACCTGAGAAAGATTCTCTCTGACCAGGATGCTGCCTCTCTCCTGCTGACCCGAAGCCTGATTTCGTTTATGGATATCGCTCAGGAATACATCCGAACAAAAATGACAACTGAGCAAAAGCTGGAGCTACTGAATCATTACCCGAATCTGGGCATGGTGATTCTACCCATGGGTCAACAGCTGAACCTCTCTGGATTCAGCAACCTGATGGACTGTTATACCAGCACAGCGGGCAATGTTCTGTGCAGTTTCTTTCTGAGAAGTCTGGGTCCTGATGCAAAAAAGGAATTAATGACGGAACTGGCCAACCCTGCTGCTCTGGCAATGTTGCGAAGCCAAAGGAAACAGGGTCAGTTCTATCAACGCAGTATGCCTTACCCGGAAGCCTTTCAGTTACTGCTAAAACCAGAGCTGATGGACAGACTGGAAGAAGAGAAAAGCCTGCAACTCCAGGCGGCTTACCCCAGCCTGGTAGCACTCAGAATGTCACTGGCTATAGAGACTCCCGCACTGGCCGTTCCTCATAAAGTTGTGATTGAAGCCAGCTTCAGAAGTCGGACTCTGGCTATGGAAGTCATGCAGCATCCGAACTTTTCCGATATCGAAAAAATGGAAGCTGCCGGTCATTTCCAGCACACGCTTATGGCCCTGTTTGAAAACCCCGGCTCTTTCCTTCAGTCACCGGAACAGCTCACGACTGACATCGATTTCCTGGGTCGTCTGCTATTGGCTCCCCACCAGAAACGAGCGGCAGTTCTCGCCCTGGAAAAAGGCTTTTTGAATACAGCAAACAGCCTTCTGCTGTACAAATTGTGTCATCAGCACCCCCTATTCGCTGATGCGCTTCTGAACCAGCCAGCATTGCTATCAACGATCCCGCTGGAAATGCTACGTGATCTCTGCCAAAAGAATCCGACATTTTACTTCCGCATGAAAAACGAGCCGAATCTGGCTGAAATATGGAGCAACATCATCGCTTCCTGTGAAGACCAGCCGGAAATGCTGGAGAGTCTGAATCACCCAGGCTTCCCACTTGCTGTTCCTGATCCTGATCAACAGACAGGCCTGCTTGATGTCGTTCAAATGGAACACTTCCTCAAGGATACGGAATGGTTAGTTCAAGATCCGTGGCTTGCTAAAAAAGCCAAACCGGAGTTTTTCCGATTGTCGCAGAACTTAATGACAACCCTTCACTCGGACCGAATGAAAGCCGGTGGTGTCTGCAGCGGACTTTGCCTCGACTACGCGTCCTGGCAGGCTCTGCATCCTGAAGAACACCCGACCAACTATCTACAAAAAGTTGAGAAATACTGCCTCTCGAATTTCAGCTGGATGCATCATAAGAGCCTGCCCGAGCGTCTGGATTTTTTGCAAAGGCAACACGATCAATTTATCACGGCAGGAGAAGAGATTAGCTACAACCATGAGGGCGCGACTTTTGTAAACACAGAGCATTTGCAGGCACTGCTAAGAGAGCACAAGATGGTTTATCTTTCCCAGGAACAGCATAGCTGCCTCGTTCAACTCTGGGATGTTCCCAATACCGGTGGCGCCCAGCAACTGGTTGTTTATGATCCCAACGAAGGCATCTATTGCTTCATTGGTTGCACAATAGATCAGCCCTGGAAACACGAGACTCACAGTCAGCTCGATGAAGCACTGAAAAATGCACTTCTGAAATACGGCAGTGAAGTCAGTATTAAAGCTCACATCATGGACACAGCCGCTGTTGCTACTCAGCATACTACCCCGGTCCGGTATCGGGGTGTTGATGAGAGCCAGACGTCAGTGGAAAAGATGGAATGAAATCAGTTATGGATGACTGTTTTTCCTATTGTGCAACGGATTTGCTCAGAATCATGGATGACAGCGTTTCACCCTCAACGGTTTCATCCATCACCTTAACGATCCGGTCAAAGCCTTGCTTGACCCAAAACTTAAGGGCGACCTGATTGCGGGTATAGACCTCAAGCCAGATTTCCTGAATCTGAGCATTTGCACGAACCTGCTGCTCAATAGATTCATAGGTGTGCCTACCCAGCTGTTTACCCTGAAAATCCGGAGAGATTGAGAACAGGGTCCTGTTTGCTGACGGATTTATTCTGCTCAAACAGGGTTTTCATCAAAGGTATTTCTTGCTCAGAAAAAGTACTGATTTTGATGTTTTTACTGCTCCACTGAGTATCCATACGTCTTATCACACTGTCTCTGTCGTATCGTAAAGCTGCTGCCACTCTTCTCTAAGCACACCGAGTTTTATGGAGTCATAGTAGACCCCCTGATAGTAGCGAACAGAACGAAGCCGTCCTTCAATCTGAAAGCCTACACTCTGCGCACAAGCCACCATCCTTGGGTTGCCGGACCATGTTGTCATTCCTATTCGGGCAAGTTCCAACGTTTGAAAAAGATGAGTTACCCAGGCAATCAACGCTTTTTGTCCAAGACCTTTGCCCCATTGTTGACTGTCATAAAGGGCGATTCCCACCTCCAGCCATCGGGTATTTTCATCGACCCAGTAGCAGGAAACGGAGCCAACAGGCCGACCCTGATACTCAATAATTTTCTTTTTGTCACCCGTCAGAAACTCCAGGAACAAACCCTCTCTGAATGAATCTCTGGTAGGAGTCTGGTAGACAATGTAAGGTGCATTGAATTGAGTCCAACGCTCATCCCTGGTGATCAGGTCAAACAGTTGCTCCTTCTCACCCACCAGGGCATTTCGCAAGACAACGTCTTTGTATTTAATTTCTATCATTCTACTGCTGCTTTCGGGCGATCACCGAGTAGGTATGCCAGTGCTTCTCGGGCCCTCTGGCAGTTGGGCCAATACAATTACGTTCAGTGAATTCAAGCAGTTCAAACCCGGCAAACAAGGCTTTGATCTCCTGTTCCGTCAATGGGTTCAGTACCTTACCTTTATCTTTAAGCCACTCATCGTCATAGCCCATAAAGTCACCACAAAACACGCCACCCGCTTGGATAGCCTGCCTTATTTTCAACCATGAGGCCTGAAAGGAATCCGGTTTTGCAAAGAAAAGACTGGCATTGGCTATGACCAGACCCGTATCAGGGTAGTCAAAGCTATCAAAGTCAGAGCAGGAGACTGATACCTTCAAGTCTTTTACAAACCGTTTCTGGCAAAAAACGACAGATTCCTGATTGATGTCAAAGGCATGTACCCAATAGCCCTGTTTTACCAGAAAGGCCGTATCAGAACCTGTGCCACAACCACAGTCGATGGCCCTGGACAGTCCTGATTGATTATATGTCACGGCCTTCTCTGTTTTTGCTTTATGGGGGTATGCAGCGACTCTTTGATAATACTCGCTCCATATCTGATCATGATTATCCATTTTTTATTATTCCGGAATACGCTCACACTCTCTTTTCAATTAATCAGGAAACAGGTGTAGAGTTGAGAGATTAATGAGATAGACTACCAGGAACTTTCCTACTGCCCAGCAGCCATATTGGCAGCGCCCACTTCACCAAAGAAGTAAAGGAAAACGCTTCTGTTTTCTCCATTATGGACATTACCTCCTGGTGGGCAGAAGTTGAATTCACCTTCCCTGCTTCTGTGTTGCTTTCTTTAACTTCACCAACGTCGGGCTCAGTCGTTATTAAAGGAATATTTTTTGCAACTGAGGCAGTAATGGCATCATCATCCAGAGGCTGGACACTGATATAGCGAATGTAGCGGTCTTGTCTGGTTATCCCGGACCTCAGGGGGTCTGTAGAAAGGCTGCGATACTCCCAACCCACAGGTATTATATGACCATCCTTGCTCCATATTTTTAACTCTATAAAGCCCGGCATAAATCTGAATTGATGCAATATCACCGGAACAGGCTTTTCCTGCTTTTTCCAGCCTCCCATTTTATCGGCCTGATAAAGCCTTAACAGATCTGGCCTCTCTGTCACCCAGGCTTGAGCCATCAGGCCTTCAGTGGTTTTTGCCAGCTGCCAGTCCATTGGAAAAAAGACCTGACCTTTCAGAAGCTGTTCATCCTCATGTGATCTGTCGTCTGACTGCTCCAGATCCTTGTAACGGTAGGCATAATGAGCCAGAGGCGTCATGACCTTTGCCGGGCGAGGAGACTGGATCGAGGAATCAGACACTGTCTGAGTCATGGGAAAGATGTTTTCCGGTTTTGATGTATCATGGTGTATCACTTCCTGGGTAAGATAATGACTCCACCCGGGCGCATAACCGATAGGAATATTTAAACTCCGACTCTGTTGCGCCGTCCACTCCAGCCCCCGGAGATGATTGTACTTTTTCAGGATCACACGACTGGTCACTTCCAACCGTCTCACCAGTTTCCAATCCAGCGCGCTTGCTTCATTATTAAGGACCTTGCGAAACACGGGCAGGAGCTCATCAAAGCTTTCCTCAAGACTGATATGATCCGCCAGACAATTCCCTTCCGCTATGTAGATATCAAGCACCAGATCCACAGGATTACGGTCAAAAACAGAGCCACTGATCAAATCCGGTTCAAGACTGATAGCAGGATAGGATCGAACACAACGACGAAACCAGGACTCTATTGAATAGCTGTTTTTCAAACTGACTTCAGAACGGTAAAGGTTGTAACCCTGGGCTGCATCCAGGGCTTCATCGACAAATAACTGGGCATTACCTATCTCTTTCTCACCGCCTACCTCAATGACATAAGTGTTCTCAGAGGAAATAGCCTGCTGAAGAAACGAAAACAGCAAGGTAAGCAATAGACACAGAAGTCCCTTTTCAGAACGAAAGAAGCATCCAGAGGTTATCATTATTACTGCCACTCATAGATCCGAATCTACAAGGTAGCAGCAACTGTCAGTTTTTAAACGTTGATTTCACTGCCTGCTTTCAGCCAGTGGTTTGATCATCAAATGAGAATCGTAGTCATAGCCCAATTTTTTATACAAACCCTGGGCTCTCTCATTAAAACTGCTGACATTCAGACCCATTTCAGTAGCCCCCTGCTCTGCAAAGTATTGCTCTATCTTGGCCATCAAATCAGTAGCGGCCTGACCTCCTCTAAGCTCGGGCAGCACAACGAGTTCATTCACAAAGCCCACCGTTTTAGGCCAGGAGGTAATGGAATTCATCTTTTTGATCAGGCCCGAGACCATGCCCACTTCTTTCCCATCGACAACCGCAAGAAACACCACAAATTTTCCGGATCGATAGTGATCAAAAATATTCCTCTCCACCCTTTCGCTGTGCATAGCTTCAGGCGTTCGGTAAACCTCAGGATTGTTCTCATAATGAAAACGGTCCAGCTCATACATCAGTGCCGGCAAGCTATTAATATCCTTATCTGTTGCTCGTCGTATAATTAAGTCACTCATTTACTTCACCTGTCCAGCATACCCTGGTAATTCAGAAAATATTTATTACTTTGGTCGTTTATGATTTGTCTCGAAATATCGTCCCGATTTACGGACGGATGCCGCTCACTCTGAGTTTGTCAAAGGGTGGTGGTATTGGGCTGATTACACCTCAATAATATTCATGTCCTCAAAAAGCAGCTCCCCGTGATAAAGAACATGAGGAACCAGATGAAATGTCAAAGGACGCTCACCTTTCTCTCTAGATACCCGGTAATAATCTTCCACTTCATCTCTGAGAACCTCCAGTCCCTTGAGCTGATTCAGATCGAAGGGGAGATAGTCTTCAGGCAGGGATTCAAGGGAGTTGGCCGCTGACTCTGGATAAAGATAAATAACACTGTTCTGCTTCGAGAAGCCCAACGTCTTGGGGCAAATTTCAAACCATTTTGAATTATTTCCTGGTGTAAATCCTGCCTGTTTCAATGCAGCATTGACCGCTGAAGGGTGAACCGGCGTCATATGAATCACATCGTTCCACAGGCAGTTCAGGTGGGGAACCCGCTTTTTCTTCACTTCCAGACGATGGAGGTACTTCCAGTTGTTTTCTTCATACAACTCATCATCCCTGTGCTCAAGCTTGTTCAGTGGCAGCAGACGATCAAATTTTAAAGTTTTAGGCACACGGTGATACAGCTTCATCATTTGAAACCTTATTATTTTCAGAACAGGGGATGGAGGGATTGCTAACTATCGTTAATGATTCAAATAAGCCACATTACGATTCTTGAAAAAGTCGTCTTCCACCAGCTTACTGATCTTCCCTGACTTTATATTGAAATTGACATAACCAATGGACTCCAATGACATACCAATCCACCAGGCAATGACAAAAGTAGCTGCAAAGGCATGGGTAGAAATAACCGTGGTATCTCCCAGTGAGATGGAATCCATGTATCCATAGATTCGGCTGGCAAATTCGCGAGTGGTTTCAGAGCCCTCAATAATTCGGTGATCCAGCCTGTTGAGGCCATCCTCAGGTACAATCCTTTCATCCAGCCAGGCTTGGGGTTTGCCTTCGGCCACACCAAAGCTTTTTTCCCTTAAGTCTGATGTGATATTCAACTGCCCACCCGTAATGCCAGCAATCACTTCTGCTGTTTGAGCAGCCCTTTTCAAATCAGACGTATGAATATCACCAACAGCCCCCTCTGCCAAAAGCTTGCTGCCAATAGCTCGGGCATCTTCCAGACCTTTCTCAGTGAGCACAGAGTCATACCAGCCACCCACGACACCTTCCAGATGATGGGTCGCTTCAGTGTGGGATATTACATAGAGGGTTTTCATACTTTTCTTATTTTAAATTCAATGAATTAGATGTTCTGGCCAATTCTCCATAACACACCTGAAGGATCAGACAGAACGAAGTCACGCATTTGCCAGGGCTTGGTTTCAATTTCAGAGAGCTTCACACCGTATTTTTCAACAAGTTCAGCCTCATTTACTTGCCTATACCAGGACTCCACATCTTCCACCAGCAAGTGCATCATAAGATTGTCAGCCAGCTTTTGTTCGTAGAAATCCTGAAGCAGAAAACTACACTGTTCGAAGTAAAAATAAGCGACACTGCCTCCTTCTGAAGCCTGAGTGAAGCCCAAATCTGCATAGAAGCTTTTTGAGGTTTCAAAATCTTTGGAAGGGATAAAGGCCTTGATCTCGACGGTTTTCAGATTATTCATTATGACTCCTTGTCTGTTTTTCAGGGAATATCCTACTCCACAACTAGGGAACCTGCGAATAACCTCTAATTTACCTCCCTTCTTGAATCGAGTTCGAAGTAGGACTGAAATCAGAGGTCTCAACCCCTTATTTGTATGATATTTAGCCACTTTCGTGACTTCAGGGCGGACTAACCCTGTGCCCGGATCATTTGATCCAGTCGAACAATATTCGCCAGGGCAAATAAAGTAGACAGTTTATTGTCATTCTTCTTCAAACCTCGATACCTGGCTTTTATAAATCCAAATTGACACTTAATGATTCTGAAGGGGTGTTCGACTGCTGCTCTCAGACTGGCCTTGGTAAATTCCAGCTTGATGGGCACCTTATTTTTTCGGGGATGCTTCTTCAGCTCTTTCAAGATGCTGGGCTTTTCAGCTATGAACCACTCAGCTTCACAGGACTCCAACTCTTTCCGATTCTCGGCCCCGCCATAGCCGGCATCTGCAAAGATAAATTGCTCATCCCCGTGCA
>NZ_LASA01000128.1 GCF_001562015.1 Endozoicomonas arenosclerae
GATCAAGTGACTGGAAAAAGACCAGAAGTTTTTGAACACCGCTTTGGATAACCAACGACCGTTTTGCAAATCTCTATAATCTTCCTTGTAGAGATCCACCTGCTCTGGCCAGAATTTATTGGGCACCCTTGAGGTCTGAGGTGGGTTTTTAAAGCGCACAAGGGTTCCGGAAATATTCAGGGTGCGCCAGGGGGCACTGTCAAAGTTGGGTGTTCCCACCAGTCTTTGTTTCGAGGCAAACAGCCGTTTCAGCCACAACATAAAACCTTCTCCGTTAAAATCGGCTGGTTTTAAAACCCAGCATTGCCAGGAAGCTTTTGGCTTCACTGCCATGGGCTTTTTCTACATGATGATTGAACTGGGCCGGACTTTTGAACGGGTGCATATGGGGGTTCAGGTTGGCATTATTGCGATGGTTACCCGCTACATTACGCAGGGAACGTAATTTATGGGTCATCGCATAGAGGCCATAGGCCGTGGCCGCCGCACTGGCGGGCAGCAAGGCTTCAGGATGGGCAGTCCCCATGATTAAACCGCTAATCACCCCCGACCCGGAAGCGCCTACTAAACTGTTGAGCGCTTTCAGTCGGTCATCCCTAGCCTGGTGCCTGAGCCCCCCAGCCCGATCCTCATAACCTTCTCCCAGAGATTCTATCGTCTGGTACAGACGACCCTGAATATCCAGCCGGTTCTCCACCGAGTTCCAGTCGTGGCTGTTGAACTTGACGACATCGTCATGGAACTGGAATCCCATCCGCTTCATTCGATCAATTTTCGGTGCCAGATAGGAGCGGGGTATTCCGGCAATTAGAATCTTGTGCTGATCCAGTTTTTGACCTTCCAGTAAGTCCAGAGCACTGTCAAACAGCCAGAGACCTCTGCCATGAATCAGCCACTCCACGGGCTGTTGTTTTTTTTGTGCTTTCAGCAATCCCTGAGCCAGCCATTGACTGGCTACATGGATATTGATCTGTTTTTGGGCGGGTGTCCTGAACCTTAACCCATTATGGAGCAAGGATTTCGGCTGGTAGAAAAAATCATAACCTCGCGCATCAAGGGGACCATAGGCCAGCTCCAGCATTTGCGGCATCATCTCTTGAGAGGCGTGTTCGAAATTTTCTGACAAGCCATTGATGGCGGCTTTTTGGGTAAAGATCGTGGTGGTAGAGTCTTTGGGAGTTTCCCAACCTTTTACCCCTTCTCGCATATGATAAAACCCCGGTTTGCTGCTGCCCGCAAAGTTCGCCAGGTCAATATCTATAATGCGGATACCGCCATAAGGGTCATCTGGAGACGATTGATGAATCTCATAAGTCACCATGACATGACCAATCACATCCATATGTTTGTGAGCTTTACCTGTACTGCTGTAGCTATTAACTCCACCGCCACGAGACTTGAGCTGCTTGATGCCGTGGATCACCAGCGAGCCTTTGCTGTCATTATTAATGAGAGTTGAAAATTTATTGACTAGGCGGGCATCGATCAGTATCCGCTTGCCACAACGGCCATCGGTATCCTGATCGAAGAGTAAAAAGCCGCCTTCATAAGACTGTGACTGGATATTATGATGACCCAATACCTGGTGAACACCCATAGAAATCCCTTTAACTTCGTTATTTTTCTATTTTTGACTTTGGGGCAGTCTATCAATATGCCATGGACGTTTAAAGAGGGTTTAACAACCGATCTTTAAGTCCGGATGCCCGCAGAGTTCTCTGATTAATCGACTTTGCCAGAATAGAACTGGAAGCAAACAGGTCCAGCTTTGATTTTGCCCGAGTGATTCCGGTATAGACCAGTTCCCGGGTGAGCACAGGTGTCATCTGCTCAGGGAGAGCCATTACGGTATGATGAAATTCCGAGCCCTGACTTTTATGGATGGTCATGGCAAACACGGTCTGATGTTCAGGTAAACGACTGGGGAGCAGGTGTTTCAGGCTGCCGTCGGGCAATTCAAATACCACTTTCAGCCGACTGGATTGATCGGGCAGGGCAATGCCTATATCACCGTTGTATAAACCCAGATCGTGAGCGTTGCGGGTGATAAGAACCGGGCGGCCGGGATACCAGAGACCTTCTGAGGGAATCAGATTCTTACGGGCCAGAGCCTGACGAATGCCCTCGTTCAAACCTTCCACACCCAGGCGGCCTTCACGCAGCGCGCACAGCAGACGAAAACGATTAAAACTGTGGAGAACCGCTTTTTCATCCTGCTGCTGATGGATGGCCTGAAGGTAGGGGGTATAGCCCTGGGCGCACAGTAGCATCAGTTGTTGATAGTGAGCATCATCCAATGGGTGCAGGGCGATATCATTAAAACCCTGCTGCCAGACATTGGCCGTCTGTTGTAAATCGCCACGATTCACGGCTTTAGCCAGAGTGCCAATTCCTGAACGGGCATCAAAACGGTAGCTCTTCTGAAGCTGACAGAAACGGTTATTAATCTTACTGGTCTCTGCAGGCTCTGACTGTTGATTTGAAGCCCAGTCCTTGAGGTTAAAACCCGTCAAGAGTTCCAGGGTGTTGGCCTGATCCCCAGAGTAACCACCTTCTGCTGCGGCACAGATATCACCCAGTACACTTCCGGCATCCACCGAGGCCAGCTGATCCCTGTCCCCCAGAAGAATAACCTGAGCATGTGATGGTAAGGCATCCAGAAGATGCCTCATCAGGGGCAAGTCGACCATGGAGGCTTCGTCAACTACCAGGATATCCAGGTGAAGGGGGTTATTAATGTTATGGCGGAATTCCGGCCGGTTGGGAATCACACCCAGTAATCGATGAATGGTACCGGCCTGATCTGGAATCTTGCTGCGGACTTCTTCACTGCAATTCAGGGCCGGGAGTGCGCCACCAATAGATTCAGTCAGTCTGGCTGACGCTTTTCCAGTAGGGGCTACGAGACGTATGTCTGGTACTTTGCCACAGCTCAAACCTTTTTCTACCAGCATGGCCAGCAGTCGGGTGACGGTTGTCGTTTTACCGGTTCCTGGTCCACCACTGATGACCACCAGTGGTTGTGTGGCGGCCATAGCTGCAGCGGTCTTCTGCCAGTTCAGGCAGTGGCTAAGTGGAACGAGTTGATCCAATTTGCCGAGGTCTTGAGGTTGCTGGGCTGACAGGAGGACCTGCTGGCAGGTCACCCAATCGATGCCATCAGGTTTTTCAATGTCCAGCCATTTGATCAGGTAATCCTGAAGATCATTTGAGTTTTTAGTGTCCGGTCGGTTTTCAAGAAGACTTTGATAGTTTCTTTGAAAAAGTCGATCAAGAATGGCTCGTGTTTCCTGAAGGTTCGCAAAGAGTCGGGTTTCTTTTAGAAGGTGCTCTGCCACCAGACATTCATGTTGCCAATAGCGGTAAAGATAGAGCCTGCTGCGGTCCAGAACCAGAGGTGTGCTCAATCCACCATTGCTGATGACCTTACTGGACAGTAGATCGCTGGTCAGCTTTTCGGTGGCCGACTGACTGTCGATATTAGCCAGCATTCTGAGTTGATTGCTTTCAGTTCGGTTTAAGTCAAACAGAGTGTCATTCAGCAGGTGATCCAGCTCAAAACATAGGTTGCCACGCCCCAGCTCAAAACTCACCAGAGCAGCCACCAGAGCCAGGCAGGGAGTATCATCCAGCTCATGAATGAATCGGGCGAACTGGTAGTCCAATGGGCGAATTCGACCTTCCTGATCGAGCTTTTTGAGTGCTGAGATCATGAAGATACTCCCTGAAGGCTGGTGTGATCTCCAGAAAACAGTCGGTCCAGCTTTTCAATTAATGTCTGGCCTGGACGACAATGGTAAATACCGGGCCGGCCTGGTTCATTCTTTCTGATGCCTCTGAGAAACAGGTAATAAACCCCTCCGAAATGCTGTTCAAAATCGTAGTTCGGTAATCTGCTGCTCAAAAGCCTGTGCAGTGCCAGTGAATACAATTGATACTGAAGGTCATATCGGTGATCGATCATAACGGACTGCATACTGTCCCGGTCATAGTCAGAAAGCTGTTCTCCCAGCCAGTTCGATTTGTAATCCAGAACATACCAGCGGCCTTTATATTCAAAGGTCAGATCAATAAAGCCCTTAAGCATGCCTTTGACGGTGACAAAATCCAGTTCTCCGGCCTGGGCTGACAGCGTATCTTCCGAACGAATAATGGCATTTAATTCTGAGGCTCTCAGCCGGTCAATGGGCATGTAGAATTCCATCTCGACTTTTTTGGCATGCTTTGGAAGAGTGGCCAGGGATAAACCTTCGTCGTCCAGATGAGTATGGAGACAGTCATCCAGTAAAATGGTCAGTGTCTCTTGCCATTTATCTTCAAAGCCTTCATTTTGAAGTTGTTGGAGCACATAGCTAGATAAACAGTCTGACAGATCAGACTGAAGACCCTGCTCAAGGTGTTCAAGGTTCTCAAACAGCGTGTGCAGAAAAGTGCCGGGACGAGCCCCCTTTGGGAAAGTGAAAATGTCGAGCTGCTCGGCTTCTGCCTGAGGCTCCTGATTTTCTGTCAGGACCTCAATATCAAGGCCTGCAGTCTCCAGAGAAGCGTCCGGTTCCCGGGATGCCGCTTGCCCCTTGTAGGAATGAGCGTTTCTGGAGAGAGCCGAATAGCTGGTTACCCACCAGTCTTTTTGAATCCTTCCGTCAAATTCTGCCGCTTCTAGCGTCAGGGATGCCTCTGCTTCTTCCTGGTAAGGAGGGATATCTAGATCTTCGACAAGTTTGAGTTCAATCGCTTTATGGGTGTCAGCCAAAGTCACTAAATGCTGCTTTAAAGCATCGTACTCCAAAACTTCTGCGCCATTTAACAGCCAGCCGATGGCCGTTCTGTGCAGATCAGTCACCTCTGTTTTGCGACCAGAGCCAGTCTTTACAGGGGCCATACCCATATAGCAGCGGTGAACCGATCGGGTGAGCGCTACATATAAAAGGCGAATGTCTTCTGCGAGACGTTCTTCGTCGGCCTTGATCAGGGCCTCCTCGTCACCGGACAGATCCAGAGTGGTGTGCTCGCTGTCGTGATAAACCGGTTCACCGGCTTCTCTGAAGCTGCAAATATAGGGCAGGAAGACGACAGGGTATTCCAAACCTTTCGACTTGTGGATGGTAACAATCTGTACCCTGTTGCGCTCACTTTCCAGATGCAGCTGTTGCTCGTCAGAGTTGGTGTCGGGTTTGCGAATATGTTCTGAGAGCCATCTCAACAGGGCATGAGGGCTTTCCAGTTCAAGGCTTGCAGCAGCAAGAAGTTCACCGACATGGAGCAGGTCGGTCAGGCGTCTTTCGCCATCATTGCTGGTAAGCAGGGTCTCAGCCAGTTTGCGCTTTTGGATGAGAACCCTGAGCATGGGCAGAACGCCTTGCTTCATCCAGATCTGATGGTAATCCGAAAACTCTTCAACAGCCTGCTCCCAGGCCTGTTCGTCTTCATTGAGAGCATCCAGGGTTTCAGCGGTGAGATTCAGCAGCGGGGTTGCCAGCGCTGATCTTAACGTGCGGTCATGACCAGGATTCAAACAGGCTGTGAGAATTCGTTGGGCATCAATGGCTTCCATCGAGGCGAAAACAGAATCGCTGCTGCTGAGATAAACGCTTGGAATGCCCTGATCAGCCAAAGCTTCCCTGATCATAAGACCTTGCCTTCCTGTTCTGACCAGAATGGCAATGTCGCCTGCACGAAGAGGTGTATTTTCACTGTCAGAACTCAAGGTGGCCTGAGCCTGACTGAGCAGTCGATTCACCTCGGTAGCAGTGGCCAGGGTCATAGTCTGTTCGTAATCGGTTTTTCCAATCGCCGTTCCTTCACCCTCTTGCCACCAGATTGACAGGGCCGGGACTTCCGCTCCCGCCTCAAATAGACGTTGATTATCGGCCTTGGGTGAAGGCTTTACGGATAAGAAGGGAATGTCCTGGTATACAAATGGTGAGCGATCCTGTTCGCTTGATGGAAGTTGGCTGTACTCAAAAATACGATTTACGCTGTTCACCATGTCACTGCTTGATCGCCAGTTGGTGTCCAGAGAGTAGTGAGCGGATACTTGTCGTCTGGCCTGCATATAAGTGAATATATCGGCTCCCCGGAAGGCATAAATGGCCTGTTTCGGGTCACCGATCATGAATAGACCAGCATTTCTCTCGATAGAGCTCTGATCAGGATAAATCCGGTTGAAAATGGCGTACTGCAGTGGGTCGGTATCCTGAAACTCGTCAATCATGGCTACCGGAAATTGAGCCCTTAAAGTGGTCGCAAGCTGATCACCCTGATCCTGATGTAGGGCATAATGAAGACGGGTCAACAGGTCATCAAAAGACATCTGATGCTTTTGATTTTTAATCTTGAGCCTTCGACGTTGGATGCTTGAAAGGGCTCTGGCCAGCATCATACTCTTGAAAGCTTCCTGAATGCTGGCAGGCTCACATAAAAGGTCTTCGATCATGGAAAAAACGCGGTGCTCCGGCAGGACACCTTTTTTGGACAAGGCTTTTTCCAGAATTTCACGGCCGTAGATTTCCCAGCTTTCATTGCGCCCCAGCTCAGGAAACAGAGCGTCGCTGTTGGCAAACTCTGCCATGGCAGCGATTCGTTTGAACGGTTTACTGGTTTTTTTCAGTCCGCAGGACAGCAGTTGCTCTTCAATAGCATATCGTTCATGACGCCATAGCTCACGTATGGACTGGGCGGGCTCTACATACTGATGAGTGAATTTATCGATGGTGTCAGGCATTCGGCCTGTGGTTACTTTCAGTCCGGGTTTACCCAGCAGGCCTCGAATAGCGATCAACAAGTCACTTGGCGTCTTCCACAAAGTTCTGGCCAGTCTTGCCAGAGGCTTGTTTAAGGGATAAAGCTCCGTTCGCCAAAAGTCCGCAGCTGCCTGCTCAAGCAAAGTAGACTCATCGGTAATCAACTCATTGGAAAACAGTGTGCCACTCTCAAAGGCATGTTGTTTCAACATTCTTTGACAGAAGCCGTGTATGGTAAAAACAGCCGCTTCATCCATCTGCCGCTCTGCTGCCAATAACAGGCTAGCTCTTTCCTGATGTCGATCCAGATCGTTCATCAGGGTTTCAATGAAAGGATCTTCGCTTTGACCGGATTCAAATGCTTCCCTGGCTTGGTTGAGGCGGGCTCTTATCCGGTCTCTGAGTTCTTCTGTGGCGGCTTCGGTAAACGTCACCACCAGAATCTGATCTACCGTAAGAGGGCACTGATGAGCCGAAGGTTCTTTATGGGCTGAAGGCTCTTTATGAGCTGAAGGCTCCTGATTCTGTTCCGGGCCATGACCCAGTACCAGTCTCAGGAAGAGATTGGCAATAGTGTAGGTTTTGCCGGTTCCGGCGCTGGCTTCAATCAGACGATTGCCGTGTAATGGGAATTCCCTGGCATCCAGCTGCTGTATTTCAGGCGTTGAACGGTTCATTTTCCGCCCTCCTTAACAGCTTCCATGGTCTTGATCATAGGTTCAAGAATCAGGCGACTGAGATCAGTGAAATCCTGGAATACAGGTTCAAGCTTTGGGAATACTCGATGGATATAGGCATCTTCGATCTCGCCACGGGTCATATAGGCTCCGTAAAAGGCGCTTTCGGCTGCTTTTTGGGCCTTTTCTTCATCTTCAGACTTCTCCAGCCAGGCCAGTGAGGTATTGGGGAAGAACGGAATCGGGCTGTTTTGTCCCTGAATATAAAGGCTCACAATGTCTTCCAGATAGGTTCTGGCTTGTTGGGCGGATATTGGATTGAATCGAACTTCGCCATCCAGACCCATAAGTCGTGTAAGCCCTGGTGAGTCCTGACTGGTGCAATAAAAAAGATGCTCAATCCAGGCGAACAGACGGTCTTTGGCCTTGAGTTTGGCGGGGCGGTATCGCACCAGTCCCGACGAGCAATTGATACCTGAGAATAAATAGTGTTGTTTTAGCCAACCAGTGACTTTTAACCCCGCTAATGTCTGGTTGACTTCAATGTCCTCTGAAGGCATTGCGGTGGCATCACGAAGGTTTTCAACCAATGAGGAAACGGCTTTTTGCTGGTCTTCGAGCAATAATTCACCAAAAGCCCCATGGGGTAATGTACCCGTAGCATTCAGTTTTTCCGTGAAGTCATCAAGACGGTTTTCTGTGAGCAGGGTTTCCAGCATGGAAGCTTTCAACCAATAGGTATCCAGCGCATCAAGGGCAAAGGGCTCCGTGTCTTCCAGCAGGGTGTCTTCCTGCTCAAAATGGACTTTAAGCCTACGGTTGCAGAAGTATTGGCTTGGGTTACGGAGAAAACGCAGTAGTTCGGGTAAATCCAGCTCTTCAGGCAGTTCCCGGCGGCAGAGGGCAGACTCCAGAAAAGGCTGAGAGGTTTCAGTCTGGCTGAGCGCTGCTGGTAGCCACTCTTTTGCGTAGCTGAACAAGCCGCTGTCAGAAGTAAAGTTTTCCTGACTGAAAGGCTGCAGCCGGTGTTCAGTGATCAGATGCTTGTGAGCCTCTTCATCAGAGAAAAACTGGCTGCAATATTCCTGAAGTTCCGTAACCAGTACTGAAGGTATGCGCTCACTGTTGTCTTTTATGTTGCGTCCTGTGTAACTGATATAGAAAGTCTGTCGAGCTGACAATAAAGCTTCCAGAAACAGGTATCGGTCATCTTCCCGGCGTGAGCGGTCACCTCGTCTGGGGCTGGCGGTCATCAGGTCAAAACCAGCTGGTGGAATGCTTCTGGGGTAGGCACCGTCATTCATACCCAGAAGGCATACGACCTTGAACGGAATAGAACGCATGGGCATCAGAGTACAGAAATTGACCCGGCCTGACAGAAACTTCTGACTGCTGCGTTCCGTGTTGAGCCTTTCTGTCAGATAATCCAGTAAGACCGGGCGGGAGAGCTCATTGTCATACTCTGCGTCGTTCAACTGTTCCGTTAAATGTTCCAGGGAACTTCTGACCAGCTTTAGGGCGTATTCGTCTTCTTCATCGGGATCAAAGAAGCTTTCCAGAATATGGTTGATAAAGAGCGTCCAGTTTTCTATTGAACGGGCATCATTGAGCTGGGTGATCAGCTCTGATGCTTCTTCTACAAAGGCTGCCAGTTGCCCACTCAGCACTGCATTCATACCCTGAGCGGAATCCATGGGTAGAATACCGGCAAACAGTCCGCTTTCTTCTGGCAGGGCGTAACCGAGCAACATTCGCTTCAGACCAAACAACCAGGAGTTACTCTCCCTTGGTGGCAATCCGAAACCACTCTGATGCTCGGGGCTCAGACCCCAGCGAATGCCGGATTCATTAATCCATCGACGCAGCAGTTCAAAACCTTTTTCATCGATTTTGAACTTCCTCTGGATGGCAGGGATTTCCAGAAGCTCCAGCATTTCCTGAGCGCCGCAACGTTGATTGTCCAGATCCAGCAGTTGCAGCAGCCCCTTCAAAAGCGGGAATTCCTGGCTGGCACTTCGGTCAGAAATGGCGAAAGGAATATAGCGGGAGTCGTTCTGGTGATCGGGCAGACCGCCAAACACTGCTTTAATCCAGGGGCTGTATTGGTCCACATCCGGTAGCATGACGACAACATCTCTGGGGGTCAGTTCCGGGTTCAGTTCAAACAGTCTTAATAATTGATCGTGCAGAACCTCCACTTCACGAAGAGGGCTGTGGCAGTCATGGAAAACCAGGGATTGATCCGCAGCATTGAAACTCACTGGTTGTTCCTGACTTCTGTTGGTCAGATCCAGAATATCCTTCTGAATTCTATGGAGCAGGGAGTCTTCCTGTCCTTCAACAAAAGCGATAATCTCGGTGGCTTCCAAATCATGCAGCTGATGCATGTAGTCTCTGCCAAGCTTGCCCATAGAGGCCAGCAACGCGTTGCCGTTCTCAATGGAAAGAGGCTCATCCAGCTGAGTCTCAAAAAGATCATTTTGTACGACAGAACCTGAATCGGACTGTTCCATTTTTTTGCTGACTTGCTTGCTAAACAGCCGGGCTGCCAGCTTCGCCAGGTATTTGGGGTCTTTTTCATCCCCCCAATAGTATTGGCAGGGGTTACAAACCATCAGGTGAACATCGGTTTGTTGACCCAACGCTTTGAGGGTCTCAACAAAGTGTGGAGGCAGGGCGGAAATGCCAAAGACAAAGAGCCTGCGAGGTAAATTATCCTGATGAGCGCCGTGTTGCAGGGCCTGCAGGAAGCTTTGGTGCATATTGGCACGGTGCCAGTGGGATTGTTCTGCGTCAGCAGTGCGTGCAACCAGAGCTCGCCAAAGCATAGGCTGCCATAGCTGGTCTCTCGCGGTATCGTCCTTTCCCTGTTCCCAGTCGGCTATCCACTCCGGGCGGTACACCAGATACTGGTCAAAAATATCCGCGACCTTGCCAGCGAGCTGGTAGCAACGTACATCATCATTGTCTTCAGCAAGATAATGCCTCAGGGGCTGAAAGGCTTCCTGATCAAGCATTTCAGGCAGCAATGTCATCAGCTTCCAGGTCATGGCTTCCTTGTTGAAGGCCGATCGTCGGGGGACTTCAGGAAGCACTGTAACAAACATTTCCCAGAGAAAACTGGCGGGCAGGGGGAAATTCAGAGAAGCAGCAATGCCCATGGACTCTGCCAGCTCCTGCCTGAGCCACTGGGCCATACCGGGGCTTTGAACAAGAATCTGTTCATCTTCCAGTGGGTTAGGTAGAGGGTCCCGTTGAATCCGGTCAATCAGCAGGTCTTTCAGCAGGTCAAGCTGGTTGGAGTGATAGATGGTGAACACGAAAGGAGAATCAGCCTGTATCAATGATGCTTCTAACTCTTCATGCTCTGGCGGGTTATGTCAACTCAAATAAGAAAACAGCAGGGAGGGAGGTAGAGTTCTGGCAGAACTGAGGAGCTGCCAGTTTTTTTATTGATCAGGCTCTGCCATGCCTGTGCAGGGCATTCATCAGATTCTTGCGCTTCTTTTTCTTCTGATCCGGGTTGCCACCTTTACCCGTGTACTGGCTGGCAATTTCTTTCTCGGCCGCTTTCAGGGTGGCTTCATCAGGTTTGATTCTTTGCAGATAGCGCCTTCCTGCGCCATCCTTGATGTTCAGTTTGCCCCGAAGAGCCGCCATCTTGTCCATGAGGTTCTGGGCTTCGAGGATGCTGCACTTGCTCTCGTCGAGGCTTTGCTGGGATTGCTTTTCAATATCCATTATTGATCCAGAATGGCTGTTCCTTTCATTAATACTAGGAGCCTGGCGGACTTAAGACAATTTCGGCCCAGGTTCCAGAAAAAAGCTGGTACGTTCTACTTAAACTCATGCTCCAAAGCTTTAGTTCGACAGGGTTGAAGGCTCATATGTGTGAAATTGCGTATTTCCCTCAGTGGCATGCCGGATGATTCAAGGTAAAATGCCCGGGTTAAGCCTTGTATAGACCTAAAATGAGCTCTTATGTCAAACGCTCTTAACAGCCTTGAGCTTGGAAATGGCCTGCTGACCATGAGTCGTCCGGTTTTTTCCCTAAAAAAAAGAAAACGTGGCCTTATCTTTTGCCTTTTCAGCCTGCTTTTTTTCTGGGCTTTGTCATTGTTCGCATGGGCTGAAGATAACAAGCCTCAGGCAGATTCCAAGTATTACAAACCCCTGAAGATTGCCTATACCCAGGATTCTCTGCCATGGACCTTTACCAATGACGCGGGCGAGCCCGATGGTCTGGTGCTTGATCTCTGGCGTGAGTGGTCGGAGCAGGTGGGGGTCCCCGTACAGTTCTATCCCATGGCCAGAAAGCAGGCGGTGGCCCGTCTCAAGAATAACGAAATAGATGTGATTGCCATGCTGGGCCCTGCAGATGAAGTCTCTGAGAAAGGGGTCTTGACCCGCGAGATTCTCCAGAGTCGCCGGGCACTGTTTATTCGCAATGACATTTCCTCCAAACCGGTCGGAGAGTTGCTGTCCGAAAATCAGATCGCCATTCTCGGTAAAGGTATTCTGAGAGATAAAATCGTCAAACTGCTGCCGGATGTCAGCCTTAAAGAGTATGACAATCAGCGCTTGATGATTGATGACATTGCGTCCAAAAAGGTCAAACTGTTTGCCGGCAATGCTGATGTTCTGGGCTATTACCTTGAAAGCCGTGGGATCAGTTCGGATTACTCGCCATATGATTCCCCCCTCGATCCTACGGTATCGCTGGTTGCCGGTGTTAACAGTAAACGATCGGCCCTGGGCTCTCTGATTGAGAGCGGGATGGAAATGATACCGGACGACCGTAAAAGTCTGGTGTTTGAACGCTGGCTGGGACATGGCCGAAACGCTTCCGGAAAAGCCGTCATAGCCCTGGAGACGGCTTCTGCCCCCTTGTCTTTTGTTAATGCCCTGGGCAAACCAGCAGGGATGTATGTTGATATCTGGCAGAAATGGTCAGAGAAAACCGGAACGCCTATCCGGTTCAGAATGGGGGATCGCACTGAGACCATTCAGGCTCTGAAAGCAGGTAAAGCCGATATTCTTGGCAGTATTTCACCTTCCCGTGCCCGCAGTGAATGGATGCGGATGTCCAATCCATTCTATGGCATCAACTCCAGAATATATTATCGCAGCAGCCAGTCCCTTAATGATCTGGGCACTGAGCTTGAAGGTAGAAAGCTCGGGGTAGTGACTGACTCCAGTCATGAAGAGTTCGTCAATAAATGGTTGCTCGGTGTCACCCTGGTCACTCGTAATAATGTAACCGAACTGATTCAGAGCCTTTTCAAGGGCGATATTGATGCCTTCATGGGTGAGCCTGTGGTGGTGGAATCAGCATTGGGTGTGCTCGGCCTGATTGGTGAGGTTAGCAGCAGTAAATACTTCAATATGAATGAAGCTATTGGCGCCGGTGTTGCCGCTGATAGAAATAACGAGTTGATTACCCAGGTCAATAAAGGTCTGGGAGATATTTCTCCTGAAGAATATCGAACCATTGAAGAAAGCTGGATCGTAAACAGTGACAATCGCTACTTTGGCAAAGGGGTGACCAATGTCAATCTGACAGAAGAAGAGCGACGCTGGCTGGGACGCAATCATATAATCCGGATTGATGTTCAAACGGATAACCCACCCTTCCTGTTCCAGGATGAAGAAGGGAATTATCAGGGTATCGCCATTGACTACATTCGGCTGCTGGAGAGTCGCCTTGGGGTGACCTTCAGTCTGAGCCCTTCCAAAATCTGGACAGAGTCCCTGGGGCGAGCCTATCGCCATGAAACCGATGTGTTGGGCATGGTGCAAAAAACCGATGAGCGCAGTCGGTATCTGGACTTCACCAGCCCACTGTTCAAGGTGCCTTCTGTCATTCTGGCCAGAACGTCGGATAAAACCATTGAAAATATCAGGGATCTGAGAGGGCGGAATGTTGGCTATGTGCCAGGCAGTGCTTCACTGGATTATTTTCGGGCCAAGAACCCTGGCATTCATTTCAAACCGGTACCCAGTCTGAGCAGTGGCATCAACAGAGTGTCCAGCGGTGCTCTGGATGCGGTGATTGCCAACATAGCTTCTTCCAGCTTCGAGCTGGATCGTTTGAAAGTGACCAACCTTCATGTGGTGGGTGAAGCGGGCTTCGAGTACGAATATGCCCTGGGCAGCCGTAATGACTGGCCGATATTGGGGTCCATTCTTCAGAAAACAGTGGACAGTCTGAGTGAGGCGGAGAAGGCTCAGATCAACAGTCGCTGGGTGTCTATTACCGAGTTGAGCTGGCAGCCCAATAAAGAACTGTTTATCGGTTTATTGCTGGTTCTTGTGACTTTGATTCTGATTATTTACTGGAACCGCAGGCTGACTCTTGAGATTGGTGAGCGTGAGCGGGCAGAGGAAGAGTTGAAAGCGCGCTCTGATCTTGACCGATTACTCAGTGATATTTCCAGAAAGTTTATGAACAAGCCTTTGGAAGAAGCAGTGCAGTATTTCCTGCGCAAACTGGCTGTGTTCATGAACTACGATATTGCTCTGGTTTATTCCAAAACTGACGGTATTGCCGCCATAGAACACTGCTGGACGGGCAGGGAGTCTTTTGATCTGGCGGATCTCGGTAATCTGCTGAAAGATTCCCTCAGGCATAATGAACAGCCTTCCGAAGAAGGCATTACAGCCCTGAAGCTTTGGGTGGATGATGAGCTGATGGCGGCCAGTGAGTCCCTGGCCAGTATCTGCGAAGAAGGTGCTATCTCCGGAATCAATGTCACCATGACCTTGTTTGGAGAGGAGATAGGTGGCGTTGTATTGCTGAATCGCAAGTCTGACGAAGAGTTACTGAGCGATGAAGTGGATCTGCTGCGAAGGGCCAGTGAACTCGTGGCTGTGGCACGTTCACGACAGTTGTCTGAAGATGCCCTGAGAGCCAGTGAAGAACGTTACCAGCTGGCTATGGATGCAGCTTCCGACGGACTCTGGGACTGGGATGTGGCCAATGAACGTATCTACTTCAGTCCCCGATATCAGAGCATGCTGGGTTATGATTCCGGTGAACTGGTAAATACCCCGGGAGCCTGGCGAAGACTGATCCATACCGATGACAAGATCATAACCGTTGACTTCTTTAATGATCAGTTTGCCCATTCTGACGAATCCTTTGTTTATGAATATCGCATGAGACGAAAGGATGGCAGTTATGCCACCGTTCGTAACAAAGGTAAGGTCGTGTTCAGAGACAGCCGCGGCCATCCCCTGAGAGCAGTGGGAACCATGGTGGATATTACCGAGCAGAAAGAGCGTGAGAGAGAGCTTTCAATGGCGCGCTTTACGCTCGACAGAGCTGCTGACCATATTCACTGGTTCCGTCATGACGGCAGTCATAAGTATGTGAATGAATCTGCTTGTCGCTCTCTGGGCTATACCACAGACCAGGTGATGGATCTCAGTATTATGGACATCAACCCGGCGGTCACAGAATCTTCCTGGGAGCGCCTCTGGGATCAGTTGACCATGCGCAAAGCCATGACTTATGAAACTCTGCGAAAAACCCATGATGGTCGTGTATTCCCGGTTGAAGTGACCGCTAATTATATGGAGTACGAGGGAGAGGGTTACCTCTTTGCAACCGGTCGTGACATCACCGACCGTAAGCATGCAGAAGAAACCCTGCATAAAGCCAAGGAAGCGGCGGATCAGGCCAACCAGGCGAAGAGTAACTTCCTGGCCAATATGAGTCATGAAATCCGTACGCCGATGAACGCCATCATTGGTTTGAGCCATCTGGTTCTGCAAACGGACATGTCCAACAAGCAACAGGATTATGTGGCCAAGATTCAATCTTCCGCCCATGCCTTGCTGGGAATCATTAATGACATTCTCGATTTCTCCAGAATCGAGGCGGGCAAGCTCAATATGGAGACCATTGATTTTGACCTGGGGGATGTCTTTGACAACGTTTATGACATCACAAACGTCAGGGCTGAAGAAAAAGGTATTGAGCTCAACTATGACATTGCGCCGGATGTACCCCGCCATCTTCTGGGTGATCCACTGCGCCTGGGACAGGTGTTGATTAACCTGACCCACAATGCGGTGAAGTTTACTCATGAAGGGGCCGTTAAGATCTCTGTAAAACTTCTGTCGCTTAATTCGAAAACCGCCAGAATCTGTTTTGAAGTCAGTGATACCGGTATTGGTATCAGTCACGACCATCAGGCCAGACTGTTTGAATCCTTCTCCCAGGTAGATGGGTCAACCACACGCAAGTTTGGTGGTACCGGGTTGGGGCTGGCTATCTGCCGCAGTCTGGTGAACATGATGAGCGGTGATATTGAAGTTGAATCCGAAATCGATCGCGGCAGTACCTTCCGCTTTGATGTTGAGCTGGGGCTGGGTGAGTCTATTGGTATCACCGATCATGCTCTGGCGGGCACAAGAGTGCTTGTCGTCGATGACACAGAGGAAGCTCGTCAGATACTGGTCAGCCAGCTGAACAGCTTTGGTTGTGAAACGCTGGAAGCCAAGGACAGTGAGTCTGCTCTCAGTGTTCTCAGAAAGCATAACCTGGACTCCGACGAACCTGTTTCGGTGACGTTGCTGGATTGGAGAATGCCGGATACTGATGGTATTGAGCTGGCCGAACAAATCCGGGCGCTGGATTTAGCGACCATGCCCGCATTGATTATGGTATCAGCCTATGGCCGTGAAGAAGTGATGGCCAGGGCTTCTGGTCGGGTAGATGCTTTCCTGATCAAGCCTGCCAGCAGTTCAGTGTTGATTGAGACCATTCTCCGGACTCTGGACTACAAGTCTTCAGGAGGTACTGGCAAAGGTGTTGACAGTATTGCCAAAAAGCAGACGTTCACTGGCGACATCTTGCTGGTGGAAGATAATGAGATTAACCAGCAGGTGGCCAGAGAGTTGCTGGAAGGTATGGGGCTGACGGTTACATTAGCCGACAATGGTCAGCAAGCTGTGGATCAGCTGGAATCCCGTACCTTTGATCTCGTCTTTATGGATATCCAGATGCCACAGATGGATGGCTACCAGGCTACCCGGGTTATACGACGAAATCTTGGCAATAGTGATTTGCCAATTATTGCCATGACGGCTCACGCCATGACCGGTGATCGTGAACGCTGCCTGCAGGTGGGTATGAATGATCATATCTCCAAACCGTTGAATCCGGCTGAACTGCAGGAAATGGTGGCAAGATGGCTGGATGAAAAGGGTGAAGGCAGGACACTGGATGCTGCTGTAATACAGCAAGGTTCAGAGTCTGAGGGTGAAAGTGAGTCTACAGAAGATCTTGAAAAGCTCGAAGGCATCCACTTCCGCAACGGTTTAAGCCGGGTAAGAGGCAATGTCAGTCTTTACCGGCAGCTGCTGGTGAACTTCTACCTGGACCAGAAAGAAGATCTGCAAAAGTTATTCGACAGCCTTGATAAACGAGACTGGCAGACAGCCCGTTTTGTTGTTCATGGTGTCAAAGGTGCCGGTGGCAGTCTGGGGGCGGAACAATTACAGATTACGGCTGCTCGACTGGAAGCTGCGCTAAGAACTCAGGATGAAATACCTTCCAAGGAATTGGTTGAAAGCTTTGAGCATACTTTCAATGAAGTGATGGAAAGTCTCAAGCATCTGGTTGAAAACGATGTCGATGAAGAGACCTTCGGTGAAGGTATGGTTGAGACGGAGCGACTGTCGTATCTGTTGAGTGCCATGATTGCCCAGCTTCAGGAGGGGGATGTTTCTGCCACTGAATCGCTTTCAGAACTTGTTGGAGGCTTGGCAGGCAAGGCGGACAAGCAAATGCTTGAAGGGCTTCAGAAGAGCATGCGGTCTTATGATTTTGAAGAGGCTGAGCGGATTCTTGAAGACATTCAGGCGGAAGTGGTGCTTTGAGAAAAAGTTAACAGTTAATAAGTTTAAGAGCCGGGAGAGTGAGACTCTCCCGGTGATCTGTTAATACTGCAATTCCTGCTTGGGATCGACTTCGTAGGGCAGGGGATGGCAAGTCAGTTTAAGTCCTTCTCCGCTTTCAAGGTGTACATCATTCGCTTCAGCGGCTTCAACGCGAATGACGGCCAGAATTTCTGTTCCTTCTCCCGCTTCTACACACTCAACCACTTCACCTATTCCTTTACCGGCACTGTTGAACAGACGAGTGTCAGCTTCGAGAGTGAGTTTCTGGTCTGAGCTCAGACGGTAGCAACGGCTTTTCAGTTGCCCCAGGTTTTGCATTCTGGCGACGATTTCCTGTCCGGTGTAACACCCTTTTCTGAAACTGACGCTTTTCAGTGAGGGCAGGTTCAGGTGCTGGGGAATGTATTTGTCTACAGTGGCTGCTGTGACACTGGGTTCAACCGAAAGGCAGTCCAGCAGTTGCCAGTGATTTTGCCCTGCAGGTTTAAACTGTTCAGTCAGGCTGCTCCAGATGATTTCCAGCTGTTCCCGGGTAATCCAGAGTTGATAACGTGGAAGAGAGCCGGAAACGTTGAGGAGCCAGCCCTGTTGATTGATGTTCAGGGCACTGTTGCCATCGGGTACGTCAGAAAATACCTGGGCAATTTTCTGTTCGGCATCTGTGCCTGACAGGCCGAGGCAGATGTATTTTTCATCGGGTACCAGATCCGTTTTGTAGAAAACGGCATATTTGCCCAGTGTCGCTTTTGTGGATTCGATCAGTCCTTTGTCCATGGCCATCATAAATTGTTCAGGACCGGCATTGAGCAGTGTAAAGCTGGTGTACATTCTGCCTTTCGGGGTGCAGGCAGCGCCAGGTGAGAACTGGTCGGTGGACAGAGAGTCAACGTTACAGGTGAGCTGCCCCTGAAGAAACTTCAGCGAGTCAGGGCCACAGAAGCTCAACAGGGCTTTCTGGTCAAGAACAGAAACAGTGGGGCTATTGGGGTCAAGTGTTGAAGCATTATCACTGAAACCAAGCAGTTGGCCGTTTTCATAACGGGCGCCCCGCTCGATAAAAAATTGTTGGAACCTTTCTTCCCGATCGGTGGTCATGATCAATACTCTACAATTGTTCGTTGGTTCTGGACAGCGTTCGTTCAAACTGTGTTCTGATTTCAGTGCAGGCCAGTAAAACTTTATTCAGGGGAACTGGCATATTGCTGGTGCCTTTGCCAGACTCGCTGTCTCTCAGAGAGGTTTGCAAAGGCGGGTTGGACGTTGGTTGCCATAATATAGAGTATTCAGGGCCCTAACTAAACCGTATAATGCCAGCCGCAGGATAACAGTAGACTTGTCATTGCCGGTTACGTTGACAAGACTGGCTGTTGTGACCCGGTTTATCGAACTCAAGCAAGGGAGTATTCCGATAATGTTGAGCGCTGATGATTTCAGACGTCTGCAGTGGCACAGTCGACGCGGTATGCTGGAGCTGGATGTCCTGCTCGAGCCTTTTACCAATGAAGCTTTCAAAAGCCTGTCGGAAGAAGATCAGCGTGTTTATCTGAAGTTGATCGATTGTGAGGATCCGGATCTGTTCGCCTGGTTTATGGGCGATGGTCGTCCCCAGGATCCGGCTCTGGCGGCCATGGTTGATAAAGTTGTGCAGCATGCCCGTGGTGGTTTGAACAGCGGCTTGAAGGATGCCCTCAGCAGCTGATGAAACCCTGATTGAAGTGCGGGCAGGCTATTCTGTTCGCCACTTCATACTTTCTCTTTCGTGTTTTCTCCTCGCTTTTCTGGCACTGCTTCTCACCTCTTTAAACGTTCTCTTCATCTTTTTTCTGACCGCTTTGCTAGTGGCATACAGTGCTTATTACTATCAATTGCACTTCAGCAAGCGACTTCCTTGTAGTGTTTTAAGCGTTCGCTGGTATAAGAATCGCTGGTTTCTGAAAACGAATAAAGGTTGGCAGTCTTGCTGTCCTAAGGGTGAATGGCTGGTGTTACCCTGGCTGATGTGTCTAAGGTTTCGAGGCGAGGACGACAAAAACTACTCTGTAAATTTTTTTGTAGATTCTGACTCTCCTCGAGCATTGCACGCGCTTCGATTAAAGTTACTGCTGTCAGGAAAAAGCAGTCGATAAATTATCCATCCATGTACGAGTGTTCGCATACTTAACGGAAGCATTGTTGAGCCTGATTTTAAAGGGCAGGGAGTTGTACTGGGTGGAGTTCTGTAGGTGTGGAAGGGCTTTCAGAATATAGTACTTTAGTACGTTTCAAAAAATATGATCGTTCGAGTATTTTCCAATTGAAAAATGAGCCTGAAGAAGAGTGCATGACTCCGGCCTCAGGCTGGTCGTTCATAGATGACTGTTAGTAAGTTCTCTCTGGCGTTTTGAAGCCTTCGTGCCGCTTCATTATCGGTCATGACATGCGCTTTCGCCTCCAAACTTTTCAGGGTGACTCCGCTCTTCAAGTATTGCTGGGCATCTTGCAGAGAAACAAACTTTTCATAGGGCGTCATCATATCTTCGTAACGGTAA
>NZ_LASA01000129.1 GCF_001562015.1 Endozoicomonas arenosclerae
GAAAAATAGCTCGACCCAGATGATGTTTTTCCAAAAGATGGCGAAAGTTCATGATTGTTGTGCGATCGGGTATAGGTTTGTCCAGAGTTAATCGGGCAAACAATCTCATGGAAGCTATTTCATACAAACCGTCTTCCATACCTTCATCGCTGAGGTTATACCATTGCTGGAGACAGTGAATTCGCAGCATAGTGGGTAGGGGATAAGGAGGTCTTCCGTTGCCACGCTTAGGGTAATAGGGCTCGATGACAGCCTCTAAGCGTTTCCATGGAATCAGAACCTCCATTCTTTCAAGAAAAATTTCCCTACGAGTTCTGCGTCGCTTCTGGCTGAATTCACTGTCGGAAAAAGAGAGTTGTTGGTCCATGACTACCTCTGATCAAGCTGCTGAGATTATTATCTCATGATCAGGAACTTATTCGCAGGTTCCCTAATAAGAGACAGGAAAGAAAATAAGTTTGAAGTGCTTTTCATTGAATATGAGAAATGAAAAATTAATAAAAAGTTAATATGGAGGTTGTTCAATTGATTAAACGGAGGGTGTCTTTTTAATCCAGACTATCTAGTCAAAAAATTAATTAAAAGTAAATCTTTCTTTTAACAAGTCAGTTGTCGTCATTGATTGCATTCATTGAATTAAAAGGTATTTTAGTAGACACACTAATCAAAAAAAATGCCTTCAGGGAATCTAACCAGTTTCTCAAACAACAAGGACTTTTACCGTGATAAAAAAATCGCTGAGTTATTGCGCGGCTTTCTGCTGCTCGCTGATTTTTGCCCAGGCCAGTATGGCAGCCGCTTTGCCTTCCAAAATGATTTTCTTTGCCGAAGGAACAGCTTGTCCTGCAGGCAGTACTGCTGCTGCAGACGCAGCGGGGCGAATGTTATTAGTAACAACCAATGTGGGTGATGTGGGTAAAACATTCGGTACAGCACTGAAAGATCAGGAAGACAGAACGCATACCCATAGTGGAACAATGACCGTTAATTTGCCTTCTCATCATATCTCGGGTGCATCCAGTTGTTGTAACAGTCAGGCCACCAGTAAAGGCAGTCATTCTCAATCAGTCACCAGTGGTGCTTCAACCAGTGGACTGCCATTTATTCAATTACTGGTTTGTCAGGCAAATTAACAAGGAGCAGAGTTATGAAAACTGGAATTAACCTCCGAGAAAAAGTAACGGCTGCATTATTTACAGCTTTTTTGTCACCGGTATTGTTTGCCAGTGATGCCTTACCCATGTTCACTATTTCCTTCTTTAATGGTGCCTGTCCTGACGGCTGGGATAGTACATCCCTGGCTTCCGCTAACGGCCGTTTTCTTATACCCAGTATGAGGGGAGGAGGGGTTGGCAGCTTTGTAGGGGAAGCCTTGACCTCGCAACAAACACCCAGCCATGTTCATGCTGATGCAACGGGTTCGATTACGACCAGTTCCAAAGAGTTCATTCTTATTGGTGGCTGCTGTAACGACAGTCTGGGTGACTCAGGCACTCAAAGTATGTCCGGTTCGACAGAATCAGCATCTGGAAACCTGCCCTATATCCAGTACAACGCCTGTATGAAGAGTGCTGCGCCAGATCCTTCGGCTGGAACGGTTCCTTCAGGCCTGATGACGTATTATCTGATGCCGCAATGTGAAGCCAGTAGCTGGTCACCTGTTTATGCAGCATCCGGTCGCTATCCTGTGGGTCTGCCAGCCAGTGGCGTACCAGGTGCCACCTTTGGTGGCAAAGCACTGAATCCCGGTGAAATCAGAACTCATGACCACACTATGGGCGGTACCATCAATCTTCCCGGGCATGATATAGCGGGTGGTTCGGGCTGTTGTGCCCATGGCTATGCAGGTGCAGGCGATACCGGTTTCTCCGGTAATACGGTTGTAGATACTGACAGCTCAAAATACGACAGTGCCGTTCAGGCCCCATACTACACCGCTAACTTCTGCAGAATGAACTAGGGATGGCAATGTTCAAGGAACTATTCAGCAGCTTTGCTCTGGCAGGGGGTATTCTGCTATCAGCAAGCTGCAGTGTTCAAGCGGATGGTTCAGACCAGGATCCCGGGCAGGATAATCCTGTCCGGAATCCGGATAACCTGACAATTTTCAATGTCGACGACATTGGTCTGATAACTGCCACAAACAGTGCCTCTTCGAGTGTATTACTGGACTTTTATGCCCAGGATTCGAAATTAAATGTCTGGTCCCAGCAGGGGCAGCAACTTAAGTCCACTGATATCTGTAATACCACACCTAACCGAAGATTAACCTCGGGTCGTATATCCAGCCCCCTGTTTGAACAGGCGGTTTGTTCAACGGCATTTGGTGTCAGCCTTTATACAGGCTTTGGTGCTATAGGTAACGGGGATTTTCTGGCCTATAACTTTTCGGATCCAGGTCCAGAAGGTAATGCTCGAAACTTTGATGCAGCAGCAGGACTTATGGATCGTGCTTCGTTTAAAAACGGCATGATCCATATGGAACTAGTGGTGGCGCGCAAGAATCTCAATGATCATCTGACGGTGGACGTGCTTGGCTATAAGCCTGCTAAAAAGGGCTCACCCGCAGCTCTGGTTTCTCTGGCTAGCTGGGTGGATTCTTCCGACACTAAAGTAACGGGCGATGTTTCCCTGGCTCTGGGTGACTATGACAATGACAGTCAGCTGGATATTCTTGTAGCGGCAGATGCCACTACGGGAGTTGGGGGTAAAGGGAAAGTTTTGCTCAAGAGCTTTCAATATAAGCCGCGAAAGCAAACTCTGAAACTCGCCGATGCAGAACAGTTAACTACGGCGGCCAGGCCTCGCTCTCTGGAGCTAGTTTCAGGGGATTTTGGCTCTTTGGGATCCGATCAGGCGATGCTGGCCTATTATCCTGATCAGGAAGGGGCTCAGATTAACCTTTCCTATTTCGTTCTGGCCAAGAAACTCAAAATTGATCCAGCCCAAATCAAGGCGAAGCTGACTGGCAAACCTGCTCACGGTTCCTTTTTTGATATGGCTGCAGGTCTGTTCCACTTTGACCCTGCCCAGACTCAGGGCAGTAATATGCCTTTTGCCTTCCATACCCGACAGCTGGCGATTACCTGGGCGGGTTCCGATAAGAAAGTCAGAACCCAGATTGTTATGCCTTCTCAGGAGTTGACACAATTTATTATCAGTCAGGAGAAAACCGTCAGCAGTAAAAGCCATGTCTCTCGAACTGATGGCGTAGGACCTACTATCGCAGCCGGTAATTTTATTGGTTTGCATGACGATGCTGTCAGCCCTCTGGACCAGATCGCAGTAGCTATTCCTACCCTTTCGGAAGGCAGCCCGACGGCTTCTATTCCTGAGTTGGTAGTGGCGAAAGTCGAGTACTCGAAACAGACTGCAGGCTTCTTTAAGGTGACACCGGTCTGGGATGATCGACAGCCGCTCTATGAAATGTCAGGGCTGGAGTATGGGCTGCCACTGGTGGCTCTCGACAGTCAGGGAAAAAGCTTTTACCTCGGCAATCCGGCTCATATCCGGGTTCAGGATCTGATTGACCCACAATATGTGATTTACATGCCTCCCAGACATGTGGATTGCATTCCTCCTGAAGGAGGCGGCGATTGCGAGATCATTAATATCTCCGGTGACACCATGTTCTATGTCGAACTGATCGACAGCAAGGAGCAAACCCTGCAACAGACATCGACGGATCAGATGTCGTCTGAGTTTGGTTCCAGTGCTTCCTTCTCGGTCAGTGAAACAGTGGGTGGTGATGTTATGGAAATTGCCAAGGCGGAAGTGACTTCCACCCAGAAAACGGCATTTTCCTATGAGCATGGCACCATGGAACGATCGGTGAACACCAGTTACCAATCCATTCTGACCCAACGTTCTGCTTCCACTACAGTGGATGATCATCTGATCTGGAATGCCAGGCTGATTGATATTTGGAGATACCCTGTTTATGGATTGGATCTGGGCGAGAAGAAACAGTATCCATACTACGATGTATTGATTCCGGGTGTGATGCAGCAATTCTCAGCGGCCGGTCGTTCTGTAGACTGGTTCAATCCAAGACACATTAATAATAATGCTCTTAGTTACCCGCTGATCAGTGATCCCGAGTTCCCTTCTGACCTGGGGAGTTTTGAGTTCACTACTGAACAGGGCAAGACTAAAGTCACCAAGCCTCTGAATGCGGGAGTGGTAAGAACGTTTGATGGCAACATGCAAACCTTTGAGCTGAACTACACCGAGGAATCAGGCGGCTCTGTAGAGAAAACCTATAACTACAATCTGTCCAATACCACCGATGTCAGCATTGGCTTTACAGCGTCGGCAGATATTGAGTTTGTAGAGGGCTCTGTTGAGACAGAAGGTTCCGTCAGTCTGGACAGCAAGTCCAGTTGGGAGAACAGTTCTCTGTCAGAAAGAACCATGAAGCAGTCCAAGGGTATAACCCTGAACCAGCCGGAAGTGGATGGTATTTTTGACAAGTCCTACAACTATAAAACCCTGATCTACATCAGCAAAGGCGGTGGCATCAAGGTTGCTCATGCCGTTGACCCTCTGGGTTCCAACTCGGGTAAGGCCTGGTGGCAGAGCACTTATGGTGGGGCTGCTGATCCTGCGGTGAACCTGCCAAACCGGTTAAAGTACAGTCAGATGGATGCTGACTGGGAACTCAATCCCGGCGAAAGCTATCACTGGATGAGAGGGGTTGCCCTGACATCGGCCACCTATGATGATTCCATCAAAAGTTACCCCTATCTCACCGGAGGCGCTACACAAGGCGACAAGATTCGTGTAGTGGCGAAAGCTTACAATCTGTCTCTGGATACATCAGCCACCCAGGTGAAAGTTCATTTCGCCTATCAGACTTATGATCCATCGACGAAAGAGCCGGTTGGCAAACCTGTCCACTTTGCAACCAGTAACCCCATAAATCTGCCAGCACAGGCTGTAAAAGAAGTGGTTGCGGTCTGGGATACTACGGGTTTGGCGGGCAGTGAATTTACGCCTTACCGTTTTGTGATTTCTGTGGAGTCTACGGGATCCGGTGGTGATCTGTTCTCAGGTAATCAGCAGAAAGGTGGGAATAACAAAGGTATCTGGCCCTGGGGCGGCAGTTATTTCTACATCTTCAAAGATAAAACGGGTGCTGCAACAGCCTCTCTTGCTGCTCAATCATACCCCTCTGTTGCGCTGAAAGTACTGAAGAACAGTCAGCCCGAGAACGCAGAATCTCATGTTGTCCATGTTTCTATCCAGAGTGATGACCATGACGCTTCACTCAGGCACCTGATTATTGCCGGCAATAAAAGTGAAGACGGTATCCAGGAAGTGTTGGCGACCCGGACGCTCTGGGGTATTCACAAAGGTCAGCAGATCTTGAAAGTGCCGGTTGATTTGAGCCAGAGCCCTCATACTTCGCTGAAAGCAATACTGAGTACTGGAACTGACGCTGGTAAAAGGCAAGGCAAGCCCCAGGTGCATTCAGAAGCTGTAAAAGTGCAGAAATAACAAGGCAACCTGTAAAGAATCTAAGAATTACAACAAGGAGAAAACCATGAAAAATATGATATTTGCTGTGCTGGTCGGTCTACTGTCGTTCAATGTAATGGCGGACGAAGACAAACTGGAAGGGCTTCATGAAACCGGATCACCGGAAGAAATCCAGAATACCCTGGATTCTATGGAAGAAGTTCTGATGACATCCCAGACCTGTTACTCCGCCAGAAAGTGTAAAGGTAAGGTGCTGAGTCATCGTGATGCCCATAACTGCAAGGTGAAATCCAGAGGAAAATCCTGGAGAAGTTCTGCAGGCAAGTGCTACAACCTGTAAAAAGCATTAAGACAATCAGTCGCCTGGACTGATTGTCTTTTCTCTTTTAAACGATCATGGATTTTTATTCCCTGATCCATTGCCAGGCTTTGTTCAGGTCTGCGTGTTCAAAGTGTTTTTCATGAATGCCAAACAGCTCGGCAAAAGGACTGTCTGCAGCAACCAGCCATTTCCAGACTTTGCTGTCGGATACAATGGCGATTTTATCCAGCCGCTTCAGATGACTCATAACCCATTTCAGATCTTCAAATCCGGCCTGAACGCCCCAGCTTGCTGAGTCTGAAAGGACAACAAGAACACAGGCTTTCTGATGATTTTCCAGAACCGCCTCAATCTTCTGTATCCATTCTTTCTCTTCTTCCAGTGAGACTTTACCAGTGATTTCAAAGCCCAGGGCTGAGCCCTCACTCTCAGGCAGCTGTTTGATCATGGGGTGCACCTGCTTACGTCTGATGATGTATTCGAGCAAGAAAAACAGTTGTGCCCTTCTCAAACGGGGAGAAGGGCAAAGAGAACTATAATGCACCACACTGGAAACACCAGAAACAGAATACTCAGAGTTGTTTGCTGTAGAACAGGCTGTTGGGGTCTTCTTTGTAGTCGCCAAACGGCTCGCAGTTCTGAAACCCGAAGCGCTCATAGAGTCGGCAGGCAGGTTCAAAATGTTCCATGGAGCCGGTCTCAAGATAAACCGTCTGATACTGTCTTCTTTCAGCCTCATCAAGAATGGTTTTTAACAGAGAGGATGCAACACCCTGCCGGGTAAATTGGGGGGCGGTTTTCATGGACTTTATCTCACCTTCCTGGGGCGAGAGCATCTTCAGTGCACCACAACCGGCCAGGTGACTACCGACCCAGGCTGACCAGAACGTGATGTCAGGTGACTTCAGTTTTTCGATGTCCAGAGCGTGAACACTCTCGGCTGGAGAGTGAGTGTACATGTCGTCAAGGTGTGCCTTAAGCAGTTGGGCGATTTCCCTACCACTGAGGTCATCTATTTTTATATTCATACTGCGTATTCAGGTTTAATCTCTACGGGTCATATTCCCCGCAGCTTGCTGCGTTTCTGCGGCATTAGCCGCAGCATGAACTTGTGACTACATTTTGTGGATGGCTAAAAGTAGGTTCATCCACAAATCCCACAATGTCACTGTTCTTATGTATCACTTGGTCTGTCCAGCAAAGTATCGAAGAGTGGTCTTTAGCGATGAAGTAGACAAGACGTTGAAGGAGGTATGCTTGGCTATCTCAGAGCGTTATGAAA
>NZ_LASA01000293.1 GCF_001562015.1 Endozoicomonas arenosclerae
GCCCTGATTACAATGCCTCTTGAGCTTTGGTTGTTCCATCGGATGGAGCTGTAGTACCGCTTCAGGATTCTATTCATTCAACATGCTTCAAAAATAGAATCTGGCGCTTTACTGGAAACGGTTTCTCTTATTATTCGATATGTGCGCCCTTCTCTTTTTTTAATCTCTACGGGTCATATTTCCCGCAGCTTACTGCGTTTCTGCGGCATTAGCCGCAGCATGAACTTGTGACTACATTTTGTGGATGGCTAAAAGTAGGTTCAGCCACAAATCCCACAATGCCACGGTTCTTATGTATCACTTGGTCTGTCCAGCAAAGTATCGAAGAGTGGTCTTTAGCGATGAAGTAGACAAGACGTTGAAGGAGGTATGCTGGGCTATCTCAGAGCGTTATGAAATTTACTTCTTAGAAATTGGTGCTGATAAGGATCATGTCCATTTTCTTATACAGTCGGTACCGACCATGAGTCCGAAGTCGATCGCTCAGAAAGTAAAGAGCATCACGGCACGTGAAGTTTTCAAGAAAAACCCTGAAGTTAAGCAAAAGTTATGGGGTGGAGCATTCTGGAGTTCAGGATATTTTATGAATACTGTCGGCCAGCATGGTAATGAAGATGTAATTGCAAATTATGTGAAAAACCAAGGCAATGCGGAGTACAAGCAGCTACACCGGAAGGAAATAAGTCCGAACCAAATCAGTCTGTTTATGGACTGACCACTCAAGTTGCACTGAGGATACCCCGCAGCTTGCTGCGGGGTAGTTCATTGAAACCTTCTACTCCCTATAAGACCCTGCTGAGCTTAATGGCTTTTAAATTTCTCATCAATAGTCGCTTTGGAGAATATGGCGCTAGTTATTATAATGGAGCGCTTATCCCTCTTGCCGCTCTGGTTGTAACCCCATGACGCTAAAAACTCTCCGCCTGAAGAACCGGGCTGACCGTCGATTAAAAGCTGGCCATCTC
>NZ_LASA01000294.1 GCF_001562015.1 Endozoicomonas arenosclerae
CTTTTATTCAGAGGTTTCGCCCGGCTTCAAAGTAACCCATCTGATCTATAACAATGTCGGCTCTCATGGCAAGAAGACAAACCCTGAAATACTCTTCAATGACCGCTACGAAGCATTGAAGCCAGTAGCTGAAAAAATCGGGTTGCCTTTTATCAAGGTTAATTCAAACCTCGACCATTTCTATTGTGATCGCTTGCATTTCATGCAGACCCACACGGCAAGAAATACCTCAGTAGCTTTGCTGTTGCAGAAAGGGATAGGCCGTTACCTCTATGGTTCCGCCTATGCTTATCCGGAAGTGTTTATAGGTGAAACCGACTCTATGGCGCACAGTGATTTATTGGCTTTGCCCATGCTCTCTACAGAATCCTTGAGAGCGCTCTCGGTTGGCAGTGAATACACCCGGGCTGAGAAAACACTGCGAGTGGTTGGTGTTGAAGATTCTTATACGTCTTTAGACG
>NZ_LASA01000295.1 GCF_001562015.1 Endozoicomonas arenosclerae
GTCTTGCGTATAACTTGAGGCGGATGTTCAGCCTGAAACAAGTGAATGAAGAGCAGTGGTTGGAACTGGTCTTGTTGGCGACTTATCTGTGGCACTATTGGGCTGATCTGAGGCCAAGAGTGAGAAAAATCATAAGGACAAGTTGAAAATGTAATGCGCCGGAGAGGGTTTTATAAGTTCTCTCCGGAATAGTCAGAGTCTGAAATTACTTGAACTGCGTTTATGGGTTCAAGTCCGACAGGCTGCTAGTGTCAACAAGCGTTATTCTCGCACAGACTCCGCTCATCCTGAGCTTGTCGATGGRTGCCGGTAATGCACTTCGACAGGCTCAGTGCGAACGGTACGGTTAATTACGCTTATACATACTCCGCTCATCCTGAGGCTCTATGTTTCTTGTCAACCTGCTTTTAGTAATTACATAAGAAATTAGAGCCTCATCGGTGAGAAACTCTCCACTGCAAGAGGCTTGGGTCTTTAATCAGACAGCATAGCTTTTTGCATAATGGGGGAATGATATTGAGCCATATCGAATGTCTTTTGGCTACGCCATACGCTGAATGCTATACGTATCAGCTTGCGCATCACGGCTACCAAAGCCTGGGTACAAGTCATTCTTGATGCATAGTGCTCATACATCGCTTTAAATGCCCCACGACTGGCTGCCATGGCCACATTGTAAAGCAAACGGCGCCCTTCGCTTAAACCCTGCTTACTCAGCTTTCTACGCCCGTGCTTTTTGCCCGAATCCTTGTATCGCAGATCGAGGCCAAGGAATGCTATGAATTGATCGACTGTCTTGAAATTCCCCCCGGCTATTTCATTGGCAAAAAAAGCAGCACTTAATTCTCCAAATCCAGGGATGCTCTTTATGGC
>NZ_LASA01000296.1 GCF_001562015.1 Endozoicomonas arenosclerae
CCGATCGGCTTCACAGTGACCTGAATGGCCCTGCCATAAAGAAAATCTGTGAGCGGGCTTATCAGCAAGGCGACCAACGCTACGAGCGTCTGGCGACTATCTCTATCTCCCATCTCTACAACCTCAGGAAGTCGGTCACTTATGAACGGGTAAGAGGGCATAAAGACACTACTCGGGCGTCGCAAAGCACTATTGGCATACGCCGCCGTCCGAACCCCGAGGGACAGCCAGGGTTTATCCGCGTGGATACTGTACATCAGGGTGATAAGGACGGCGTGAAGGGACTCTATCACATCAATGCAGTTGATGAGGTCACCCAGTATGAGGTGGTTTGCACGGTTGAAAAAATCAGTGAACGGTATCTGATACCTGTTCTGGAGGGCTTGTTGGCAGGGATTCCGTTTAATCTGCTGGAGTTCCATTCAGATAATGGGTCAGAGTTTATCAACCACAACGTGGCGAAGTTGCTGAACAAGTTGAACATCCAGTTGAGTAAGTCTCGCTCCCGTCATAGCAACGATAACGCCYTGGTAGAARCCAAGAATGGTYCGGTCATCAGGAAGYTGTGGGGTCACGCYCATATCCCCCGGCMCCAKGCCAAAMAGTTTAATCAGTTTGACCGGGACGACCTGACTCCTTATCTGAACTACCACCGCCCCTGTTTTTATCCAGAAACCCGGATGGACGCCAAGGGCAAGGAGAAGAAGGTGTACCGCTATGAAAACATGATGACCCCTTACGAAAAGTTCCTGTCACTGAAGGAACCAGAACAGTACCTGAAAGAAGGGATTACACTGGACCAAAGTAAATGATCCACGTTCTTAGAACGTGGTTTTGCTTTATGCCCCCCCTATAAGGGGGCTGAAACCGCCAGCCTTCAGAGAAGGCTGGTGAGAGTTGCCCCAAGATTGCAGATTATTTCCTGAAATCTCTCTCCTGCTGGAGACGTTCTTTCTTTTCTTGGTACTTCACATATTTACGGATCATTTCTGCATCTACTCCGACAGTATCGACACAGTAGCCTTTTGACCAAAAGTGATTACCCCAATACGGTTTCTTCTTGAGGTACGGAAATTTCGTAAACAGCCTCAAAGCTGTCCGCCCCTTCACCGTTCCCAGAAGCTTCGATATCGAAACCTTCGGAGGCACTTTTACCAGTAAATGCACATGGTCATTCTGGATATTCAGTTCCACTACCGTACATCCAAGCTGACTACAAAAGACCTGAATGCTGTTATAAACCTCGGCTTTCACTGCCCCGGTCAGGACTCGAAACCTGTATTTTGGCACCCAAACTATATGATATTGGCAATGCCAAATGACA
>NZ_LASA01000297.1 GCF_001562015.1 Endozoicomonas arenosclerae
TGCTCTTTATGGCCTTAAAACTTTTCTGCTGCTCTGTACTTTCGTTTTTCATAGCAGCGACAAGGGTTCTTTCCAGTTCATCAATGAGCTTTTTCAGAGCCATCAAAGCCTCATTGAGGGCATCCAGCTCAATGGGTAAATCTTTGCATGTCATTGAAATAGCCTGCTTATGCCTGACTACCGTTGCACGGTGGGTAGTCAGTACTCTGATGAGTGTCTGATTGCTTGTAGCAGGCTCCCAGGGTCTGAGGTGCTCATATTCATTGCACAAATAGCGCCGTATGATTTCAGCATCTGTTTTATCATTTTTTTGACGGCGCCCAATACCTTTGGCGTAGTAATGTACATCTCTGGGGTTGAGCACATAGACTTCGTGGACTCTTTCGAACGCAATAGAGGCCAGTAGCTGGTGGTAACAGCCCGTTGCTTCCATAGCCAGGGCTGTTACCACCAGCTACTGGCCTCTATTGCGTTCGAAAGAGTCCACGAAGTCTATGTGCTCAACCCCAGTGATGTACATTACTACGCCAAAGGTATTGGGCGCCGTCA
>NZ_LASA01000298.1 GCF_001562015.1 Endozoicomonas arenosclerae
AATAGTTGGTAGCGGGAGCCGGATTCGAACCGACGACCTTCGGGTTATGAGCCCGACGAGCTACCAGGCTGCTCCATCCCGTACCGAAATCGGCCCCGCAGTTGTCTGTTAATCAGYTGCCGTTGTAATAAGTTGGTAGCGGGAGCCGGATTCGAACCGACGACCTTCGGGTTATGAGCCCGACGAGCTACCAGGCTGCTCCACCCCGCATCAACGAGGAGCGCATAGTATGGACGATGATGCTTAAAGTCAATAAAAGATTAAAATGCTTCGGTTAATAACTAGCCCGCATATTATCTGAGTTGGCAGTCTTCATTTTCACCAGCCTATAGCCATCGTGG
>NZ_LASA01000299.1 GCF_001562015.1 Endozoicomonas arenosclerae
AAATGCCGCGCATTCCTCCACCCTCAACGACAAGTGCCGTTTTGTTGGGTGATTTGACCTTTTGTTTCTGCATCGAGATTCCAAACAGCCATGAACAACATTAATCATCTCTCATGCCGCTTGCTTCAGGGAGCGGCAAAGAAAAATTTTACACAAAAAAATAAAGCCGGATAAACCGGCTTATTATTTGGTAGCGGGAGCCGGATTCGAACCGACGACCTTCGGGTTATGAGCCCGACGAGCTACCAGGCTGCTCCATCCCGCACCGAAATCTGTCCAGCAATTGTCTGGTAATCAACTGCCGTTGAAATAAGTTGGTAGAGGGAGCCGGATTCGAACCGACGACCTTCGGGTTATGAGCCCGACGAGCTACCCGGCTGCTCCATCCCGCACCGAAATCTGTGTAGCAGTTGTCTGGAAGTCACTTGCCGTTGTAATAAGTTGGTAGCGGGAGCCGGATTCGAACCGACGACCTTCGGGTTATGAGCCCGACGAGCTACCAGGCTGCTCCATCCCGCACCAAATCTTTTCAGCAAAYGKCTGGTARTCAATTGCCGTTGAATAAGTTGGTAGCGGGAGCCGGMTTCGAACCGACGACCTTCGGGTTATGAGCCCGACTAGCTTCCAGGATAAGCCGGCCCGCGACGAGCTCAGGCGTGCAATTGGCTGGTAGATGAGTATCAGTGTCATTAGTTGGTAGCGGGAGCCGGATTCGAACCGACGACCTTCGGGTTATGAGCCCGACGAGCTACCAGGCTGCTCCATCCCGCACCGAAACTGTTTGGCTGCGACAGTAAGCAGTAAATGATCCAAAC
>NZ_LASA01000300.1 GCF_001562015.1 Endozoicomonas arenosclerae
CACCAGTACCACAACCTTTGGTCCAAAGACTGAATCAGAAACGCTGGCTGAGACAACACCCACCAAGACGTCCTCTCAGCCAACTATTGAAGTGACTCCCACTCAGACCACAACGACTGAGCCCACAGTCACTCCAACAGCAACCACCAAGCCAACAGGCAGCAGTCAGTCATACAGCAGTCGTTTATACACCAGCATTTTTGGTAACACATCGATGCCTGAAGATGTCGATAGAATCACTGAAACTGTGACACCCACGGCTACTGAAACTGTTTCAAAAACAACTGAAGCACCTACCAAGACTTCTTCTCAGCAGACGAGTGAAGCGACTTCCACTCAGAGCACAACAACTGAGCCCACTGTCACTCCAACAGCTACCACCAAGCCAACGAGCAGCAGTCAGTCCTACACCAGTCGTTTATACACCAGTATTTTTGGCAACACATCCATGCCTGAAGATGCCGGGAGAACCACTGAAACTGTGACACCBACGGCTACTGAAAGTGTTTCAAAAACAACTGAAGCATCCACCCCTWCWGTGACGGTTTCCAATACTGAAGCTGTGACAAACAGTTCAACAACTGCGACTCCAACAC
>NZ_LASA01000301.1 GCF_001562015.1 Endozoicomonas arenosclerae
ATGAACTCTTCGTATTTCAATGAGCATCTGGCAGTGGATAAGCGCTTTCAGTAATTAGGAAAAGCCCTGAAATAGCCTCCTTGTTGAAACCCTCTCAAAACCCGTTCGGGCTGAGCCTGTCGAAGTCCAACACCACTACCCTTCGACAAGCTTGTATGTTTAACCTGTCTCTAATTATTTGTATAAGGTTAGAGGCGGGGGTGAGGGGCATCGACTGCTTACTGCCTTGTATGTTTAACCTGTCTCTAATTATTTGTATAAGGTTAGAGGCGGGGGTGAGGGGCATCGACTGCTTACTGCCTTTCGGACAGACTGACTGAGAAATCCCCACCCACAAGCATGAGCGACGATTAGGAGCACTCCTACCTTACGGTAGACAATTTTTGCAAGCTAACGCCAGCTTGTGGTCACCCCCCCCCGTATGAAGATTAGATCTAGGTGACCGTTATGGAAACAATACTTAACTTCATTGGTATTGATGTGTCTTCTCAATGGTTAGACATTTGTAGTCAGGATGGTTCTTT
>NZ_LASA01000302.1 GCF_001562015.1 Endozoicomonas arenosclerae
GGTGATACTCCAGCCTGCATTGACGCTGTCAGTCACCGTATCCGTGCTGTTAGAAGAACCTGTGTAGCTCTGACTGCCCGCAAAGGTCATACTGGCAACCACCAGACTATTCGCGTTCAGTGTCACTGCCTGATCACTGTTACTGTCGTTAGTAACACTACCGGTAGTCGTAATCTGGCTGCTGCCTGCTACGGTCAGGTCATTATCACTGGAAAAGGCAAGGTTATCGCCCTGCACGGCCCACCCCTTATTCGTGGTATCCGTGATATTGCCCTGGGTGGTGAGCTTTTTGGTACCGGAAACTGTAATTCCCTGGTCGGCYGAAGCGATCAGGTTCTGGCCATCCACCGACCAGGCCGTGTTGCCATTGTCRGTGATGTCGCCAGAAGTGTTGATCTGCTCCACATTCGACAGCGTACGGGTATTATCCGTTAACGCACGGTTGCCGGTGATACTCCAGSCWGCATTRATACTGTCWGTSACCGTATCCKTGYTGGTAGCCGAACCCGTGTAGYTCTGRCTGCCCKCRAAGGTMATACCCGCWACCRYCAGRCTGYTSGCRTTCAGMGTMACYGCCTGATCASTGTTACTGTCGTTAGTAACACTACCCGTAGTCGTGATCTGGCTGCTGCCTGCTACGGTCAGGTCATTGTCACTGGAGAAGGCAAGGTTATCGCCCTGAACAGCCCAACCCTTATTCGTGGTATCCGTGATATTGCCCTGGGTGGTGAGCTTACCAGTACCGGATACAGTAATGCCCTGATCGACTGAAGCAATGAGGTTCTGACCATCCACCGACCAGGCTGTGTTGCCATTGTCAGTGATGTCGCCAGAAGTATTGATCTGCTCCACATTCGACAGCGTACGGGTATTATCGGTTAAAGCACGGTTACCGGTGATACTCCAGCCTGCATTGGCGCTGTCTGTCACCGTATCCGTCTTATCCGCAGCACCGGTGTAGCTCTGACTGCCCGCAAAGGTAATGCCCGCTACCGTCAGGCTGCTGG
>NZ_LASA01000303.1 GCF_001562015.1 Endozoicomonas arenosclerae
CCAGGCGGTCGGAGGTTCGAATCCTCCCGAGCGCGCCAATCAATGTTTTCAATATGAGCGTCCGTAGCTCAGCTGGATAGAGTACCTGGCTACGAACCAGGCGGTCGGAGGTTCGAATCCTCCCGGACGCGCCATTTKAAAACAACGMMAAATKTCGTTAAGGTAGATTGAAAMGGTGRGGTGGCCGAGAGGCTGAAGGCGCTCCCCTGCTAAGGGAGTATACGGTTTGTAGCCGTATCGAGGGTTCGAATCCCTCCCTCACCGCCATTTAAGTATGCCATGAAGAAACAACGCGCTCGTAGCTCAGCTGGATAGAGTACCTGGCTACGAACCAGGCGGTCGGAGGTTCGAATCCTCCCGAGCGCGCCATTTTAAAAGTTTTCAAATATGAGCGTCCGTAGCTCAGCTGGATAGAGTACCTGGCTACGAACCAGGCGGTCGGAGGTTCGAATCCTCCCGGACGCGCCATTTTGAAAGCAGCGACAAATGTCGTAGCAGTAAATACAGATCGTTATATAAATTTCGCGCTCGTAGCTCAGCTGGATAG
>NZ_LASA01000304.1 GCF_001562015.1 Endozoicomonas arenosclerae
CTCAACGCTCCAGGCACTGACCAGAAGTACCGGTTTCTTACCCTGAGCTTTGGAACCCCTCATTGCCTTTCCATCAATAGCAAGGTGGTGACTGCCTGCAATTTCAGTCAATGTCTGTCTGATCCAGTCCGTAAAACAGGCTTCGAAAGCCACCGGATCAAGTAAACAAAAGACTCTACGGAACGTATATTTAGATGGTATGCCAGCGGGTAGCTCCAGGAAAGTTCTGAACCAGTCCTCCTTGCAGTGGCCAAAATCCTCCATGTCTTGCCACTCGTCCGCTCCACATATGACTGCGCATACAGCAATGATAAGTATATCGAGCAGGTTGTGATCACACATGCCGGGGCAGCGAGGATCAGGAACTTTGGCTAAAAAATCAGCTAGTGGCTGGTACTGCTTGGCTTCCATGCGGATGAACTACTCTAGCAGCCTGTCGGACTTGAACCCATAAACGCAGTTCAAGTAATTTCAGACTCTGACTATTCCGGAGAGAACTTATAAAACCCTCTCCGGCGCATTACATTTTCAACTTGTCCTTATGATTTTTCTCACTCTTGGCCTCAGATCAGCCCAATAGTGCCACAGATAAGTCGCCAACAAGACCAGTTCCAACCACTGCTCTTCATTCACTTGTTTCAGGCTGAACATCCGCCTCAAGTTATACGCAAGACAAACCAGCGACCACTCTTTTGTCACATTGTCCAACCCTCGCACCATGAAACGCCGATACCCCATGGCTTCTKTCTGTATCCCAAAKGTCGGTKCTATCGTATGTTTTCGCTGGCTGTAAATCGCCCGTCCTTCTCGTGTTTGCAGACGCCACTGCATCCACTCCACCGTACTGGCAC
>NZ_LASA01000305.1 GCF_001562015.1 Endozoicomonas arenosclerae
CATCTAAGCGGGAAGCCCCCTTCAAGATGAGACTTCCCTGGACCCTGAGGTCCCATAAGAGACGTTGAAGACTACGACGTTGATAGGCTGGGTGTGTAAGCGTTGTGAGGCGTTGAGCTAACCAGTACTAATGACTCGAGAGGCTTGACCATATAACGCCAAAGCGATTTTACTGACAACGTTCCAGACGTTGTTCAGCATACACTCCATCCGTGGAGATAAGCCATACACATGGCGAGAGTGGGCAGCAAGAAGTAAAAAACAGCTTAAGTTAAAACGGATTCCAGAAGGCCGTCGGAAACGACGAACTTCAAACCAGTTTTGCCTGGTGACCATAGAGTGTTGGAACCACCCGATCCCATCCCGAACTCGGAAGTGAAACGATACATCGCCGATGGTAGTGTGGGGTTTCCCCATGTGAGAGTAGGTCATCGCCAGGCACTAAATATAAAAWGCCCGAYWCATTCCAGCRTTTKTGTTTCAAAGCATTGAACAGTAAGACTTTGAACAAGCAGAATTTGCCTGATAGCCACAGAGTGTTAGAACCACCCGATCCCATCCCGAACTCGGAAGTGAAATGACACATCGC
>NZ_LASA01000306.1 GCF_001562015.1 Endozoicomonas arenosclerae
GGGCCACCCAAATGCTGAGATAACGTTCAAAAATACCCATGGCTGATCTCTTCTTCGCTAATCGTCGAATAACGATTAATTGTTGTGAGAAATATCCCTGATCAAGTCTKAGTCAGGCAWTTAAASRWWGGCTCTTAATGGATTCTGGGGAGCTGGTTGAGGACGAGTTATTTGACTATGAATAGAAGACGTTTTCTTGTACAAAAGTGTCATGAAACTTTATGACCTCCTCGACAACGCCAAGTGCTTTGAACAGATACGCCAGATTCGCTGGCCTGACGGGGTGAAATGCCCTCACTGTGCCAGCTCAGACATAACCCGCCAAGGCAAGGACGATTCACAGCCTGACAGACAGAGATATTCTTGTAAAGAATGTCAGCGTCGTTTTGATGACCTGACACTTTCTGTTTTTTCAGGACACCATAAGCCTTTGAAAGTGTGGGTAAGCTGTCTGCACCTGATGTCACTCAATCTTTCGAATCAGCAGATCGCCCGTGAGCTCGATTTGAACGTAAGTGACGTACAAAAAATGACTCGGCAACTCAGGCAGTCCGTATACGATAAGCGCCCTGAGGTAGTCCTCAGTGGTGAGGTAGAATGTGATGAGGTTTATGTGGTGGCTGGCCACAAAGGTCATCCAGAGGCTGTGAAAAAAAACGTCGAAAAGGACGAAGAAACAGACTGAGAGCTGCTCGTGACCGAGGAACCTTGGAAAAAGAGAAACCACCCATCTTTGGTATGATTCAGCGAGGTGGCCAGGTAGTGATCCGTATGCTTGCCAATGTTAAACGGGCAACCATCAAGCCACTGATCAGAGCTACTATAGAGCCAGGCACTCTGGTGTACACGGATGAATACGCGATTTACAACGAACTGGCAGAATGGGGTTATGGCCATAAATCTGTCTGCCATGGAGCCGGTGAATATGCACGAGATGAGGACGGCGACGGTTTTCATGAGATTCATGTGAATACAATGGAGGGGTTCTGGTCGCTGTTGCGTTCCTGGTTGCGTCCTCATCGGGGTATATCACAAGAGAAGTTACCGCTGTAT
>NZ_LASA01000307.1 GCF_001562015.1 Endozoicomonas arenosclerae
TACTGATGTACTGGTTGATCAGTCGAGTCACCTGGGCTCTCGAGTAGCCACTGGCAATGGTCAGGTAGCGGCGGATCAAGCCTTTGTCTCCTTTGCTCAGGGAACGGTATTTGAAGTGGCTGAGGGTTAGCTCAATCCAACGGTAACATTCGTCCTTGGAGTCCCAGCCGGGCTCCAGACAGTCTGCTTGTGAAAGGAGGCTTCTTACATCCTCCAGGGTTTTGATGAAATGGGTGTTCATGATGATTTTCATATCCTCATCATGAACGACAGTGCTGAAGTCGGCTCATTTCATGTTAGAAACCAGCCCCTTCTTCAGGCTCATTTCATATTGGAAGAGACTTGACATTGACACTGAGTCTCTTCCAATATAAAATGAGCCTGAACAAAAGCCCGGTTTCCAATACGAACTGAGCCTGTAAAGGTCCAGGATGTCGTTCATGATGAGAGGATGAAGATTATCATGAACACCAAACTCATCAAGACCCTGGATCAGGTCAGCGACTTCCTTGAACATGTCCCAGACATAGAACCTGGCTAGGAGTCTAAAGATGAGTGTTACCGATGGATAGAGTTAACTCTCAGTCATTTCCGTTACCGCTCCCTTGGAAAGGCTCAAAAAGGTCTGGTACGCCGCTATGTGGCGACTGTCACGGGTTACTCCAGAGCGCAGGTCACCCGTTTTTTAACGGCCTACCTGTCCAAAGGCACTGTCCGTCGCTGCCCCTGTTTCTCCAATGGATTCAAGCCTCGCTACACCAAAGCGGATGCCAGACTACTGGCCGAGAC
>NZ_LASA01000308.1 GCF_001562015.1 Endozoicomonas arenosclerae
AGAAATTGGTGCTGATAAGGATCATGTCCATTTTCTTATACAGTCGGTACCGACCATGAGTCCGAAGTCGATCGCTCAGAAAGTAAAGAGCATCACGGCACGTGAAGTTTTCAAGAAAAACCCTGAAGTTAAGCAAAAGTTATGGGGTGGAGCATTCTGGAGTTCAGGATATTTTATGAATACTGTCGGCCAGCATGGTAATGAAGATGTAATTGCAAATTATGTCAAAAACCAAGGCAATGCGGAGTACAAGCAGCTACACCGGAAGGAAATAAGTCCGAACCAAATCAGTCTGTTTATGGACTGACCACTCAAGTTGCACTGAGGATACCCCGCAGCTTGCTGCGGGGTAGTTCATTGAAACCTTCTACTCCCTATAAGACCCTGCTGAGCTTAATGGCTTTTAAATTTCTCATCAATAGTCGCTTTGGAGAATATGGCGCTAGTTATTATAATGGAGCGCTTATCCCTC
>NZ_LASA01000309.1 GCF_001562015.1 Endozoicomonas arenosclerae
GCTTGACGACCACCCCAGCTAACGAACATGACCTGAATCAGGCGGGGCAGCTGCTGCACGGGGATGAGCAATTTATCTTTGCAGATGCCGGCTATCGCGGGGCCGAGATTCGGAAAGAGTTGGAGTCCTGTGAAGCTGAGTGGTTCATAGCTGAAAAGCCCAGCATCTTGAAAGAGCTGAAGAAGCATCCCCGAAAAAATAAGGTGCCCATCAAACTGGAATTTACCAAGGCCAGTCTGAGAGCAGCAGTCGAACACCCCTTCAGAATCATTAAGTGTCAATTTGGATTTATAAAAGCCAGGTATCGAGGTTTGAAGAAGAATGACAATAAACTGTCTACTTTATTTGCCCTGGCGAATATTGTTCGACTGGATCAAATGATCCGGGCACAGGGTTAGTCCGCCCTGAAGTCACGAAAGTGGCTAAATATCATACAAATAAGGGGTTGAGACCTCTGATTTCAGTCCTACTTCGAACTCGATTCAAGAAGGGAAGTAAATTAGAGGTTATTCGCAGGTTCCCTAGCAGCCTGTCGGACTTGAACCCATAAACGCAGTTCAAGTAATTTCAGACTCTGACTATTCCGGAGAGAACTTATAAAACCCTCTCCGGCGCATTACATTTTCAACTTGTCCTTATGATTTTTCTCACTCTTGGCCTCAGATCAGCCCAATAGTGCCACAGATAAGTCGCCAACAAGACCAGTTCCAACCACTGCTCTTCATTCACTTGTTTCAGGCTGAACATCCGCCTCAAGTTATACGCAAGAC
>NZ_LASA01000310.1 GCF_001562015.1 Endozoicomonas arenosclerae
TGTCACTCAATCTTTCGAATCAGCAGATCGCCCGTGAGCTCGATTTGAACGTAAGTGACGTACAAAAAATGACTCGGCAACTCAGGCAGTCCGTATACGATAAGCGCCCTGAGGTAGTCCTCAGTGGTGAGGTAGAATGTGATGAGGTTTATGTGGTGGCTGGCCACAAAGGTCATCCAGAGGCTGTGAAAAAAAACGTCGAAAAGGACGAAGAAACAGACTGAGAGCTGCTCGTGGCCGAGGAACCTTGGAAAAAGAGAAACCACCCATCTTTGGTATGATTCAGCGAGGTGGCCAGGTAGTGATCCGTATGCTTGCCAATGTTAAACGGGCAACCATCAAGCCACTGATCAGAGCTACTATAGAGCCAGGCACTCTGGTGTACACGGATGAATACGCGATTTACAACGAACTGGCAGAATGGGGTTATGGCCATAAATCTGTCTGCCATGGAGCCGGTGAATATGCACGAGATGAGGACGGCGACAGTATTTTCCAATCCTGAAATGAGCCTGAAGGCAGGTACTACTACCTAACCCTCGGCTTGTCGCTCATGAACTAATTGAAACAGGATTTCTCTGGCTTGTTGCAGCTTTCTGGCCGCTTCATTATCGGTCATGGCTTCCGCTTTGTCCTTTAGTTGGTCCAGTGTAATCCCTTCTTTCAGGTACTGTTCTGGTTCCTTCAGTGACAGGAACTTTTCGTAAGGGGTCATCATGTTTTCATAGCGGTACACCTTCTT
>NZ_LASA01000311.1 GCF_001562015.1 Endozoicomonas arenosclerae
CTTCGAAAGCCACCGGATCAAGTAAACAAAAGACTCTACGGAACGTATATTTAGATGGTATGCCAGCGGGTAGCTCCAGGAAAGTTCTGAACCAGTCCTCCTTGCAGTGGCCAAAATCCTCCATGTCTTGCCACTCGTCCGCTCCACATATGACTGCGCATACAGCAATGATAAGTATATCGAGCAGGTTGTGATCACACATGCCGGGGCAGCGAGGATCAGGAACTTTGGCTAAAAAATCAGCTAGGGAAGGTGTGAACAAGTTCCTTGTGAGCTAATCTACCATCAGCTCATATTTGGAGTTCACCATGAAGAATCAGCTCACGTTTGCCGACTGCGAGTTCACCCAAAAAAAGCGACAGACTCGTAAAGAGAAGTTCTTACTCAGAATGGAGAAGCTGATTCCCTGGTCTCGATTAGAAGCCGTCATTGAGCCTTTTTATCCAAAGCCAGGTAATGGAAGACGCCCTTACCCGCTAGCAACCATGTTGCGTATTCACTGCTTACAACACTGGTACAGCCTGAGTGACCCAGCAATGGAAGATGCACTTTATGAGATAGCCTCAATGCGATTATTTGCAGGCTTATCTTTGGAGAACCCCATTCC
>NZ_LASA01000312.1 GCF_001562015.1 Endozoicomonas arenosclerae
TCCTTGGAGTCCCAGCCGGGCTCCAGACAGTCTGCTTGTGAAAGGAGGCTTCTTACATCCTCCAGGGTTTTGATGAAATGGGTGTTCATGATGATTTTCATATCCTCATCATGAACGACAGTGCTGAAGTCGGCTCATTTCATGTTAGAAACCAGCCCCTTCTTCAGGCTCATTTCATATTGGAAGAGACTTGACATTGACACTGAGTCTCTTCCAATATAAAATGAGCCTGAACAAAAGCCCGGTTTCCAATACGAACTGAGCCTGTAAAGGTCCAGGATGTCGTTCATGATGAGAGGATGAAGATTATCATGAACACCAAACTCATCAAGACCCTGGATCAGGTCAGCGACTTCCTTGAACATGTCCCAGACATAGAACCTGGCTGGGAGTCTAAAGATGAGTGTTACCGATGGATAGAGTTAACTCTCAGTCATTTCCGTTACCGCTCC
>NZ_LASA01000313.1 GCF_001562015.1 Endozoicomonas arenosclerae
AAAGCCCAGCATCGTGAAAGAGCTGAAGAAGCATCCCCGAAAAAATAAGGTGCCCATCAAACTGGAATTTACCAAGGCCAGTCTGAGAGCAGCAGTCGAACACCCCTTCAGAATCATTAAGTGTCAATTTGGATTTATAAAAGCCAGGTATCGAGGTTTGAAGAAGAATGACAATAAACTGTCTACTTTATTTGCCCTGGCGAATATTGTTCGACTGGATCAAATGATCCGGGCACAGGGTTAGTCCGCCCTGAAGTCACGAAAGTGGCTAAATATCATACAAATAAGGGGTTGAGACCTCTGATTTCAGTCCTACTTCGAACTCGATTCAAGAAGGGAAGTAAATTAGAGGTTATTCGCAGGTTCCCTAGGGAAGGTGTGAAGAAGTCCATCAATCCTTTGAGCATGTTCTAAAACACAATTCTTAGAACTAAAAGCGAGGATAGGGTCGCTCATTATCTACTTTTCAGCCGGTTTTCTCGGCTGATAGGCAGATTAACCCCTACGTAGCATTTGATCCAATCTAACCACATTAGCCAGAGCAAAAAGAGTGGCCAGTTTATTGTCATTTTTCCCGATGCCTCGATACGCTGTTTTTACAAATCCAAACTGGCACTTGATGATTCTGAAGGGGTGCTCAACTTTCGCTCGGATACTGGCCTTCAAATACTCCAACTTGATCGCCACCTTATTTTTTCGGGGATGCTTTTTCAGGGCTTTCACTTTGCTGGGTTGCTCAGCAATGAAAAACTCCGCTTCACAGTCGCTCAGTTCTTCTCGTTTCTCTGCCCCCCGGTATCCAGCATCCGCCCCAATAAAGGACTCATCTCCATGCAATAAATTCTTAGTTTGATTAAGGTCATGGTCATTTGCGGGCGTAGTTGAAAGACTATGAGTC
>NZ_LASA01000314.1 GCF_001562015.1 Endozoicomonas arenosclerae
TGCCCGGAAACCTGAAAGCGATTAATCTCTTCAGGAGGGAAATCTGCCGTTACTGGCTGAGAGCCCTGCGAAAACGCAGCCAGCGCCACACCCTGACGTGGACAAAGATGACGAAACTCATCAAATACTTCATCCCGAGCAGTACACTCACACACCCATACCCAAATCAGCGAATGTGTGTTTGATTGATGGTAGGAGCCGTATGCATTAGTAGTGCACGTACGGATCTGTGCCGGAGGGGTGATGAACTAATGGTCTAAAAACTGTTGGTAAATCAACCCTTTACGGCGATCATATTTGCCCACATATTTTACTCCCACATATAGTATTTTCCAATCCTGAAATGAGCCTGAAGGCAGGTACTACTACCTAACCCTCGGCTTGTCGCTCATGAACTAATTGAAACAGGATTTCTCTGGCTTGTTGCAGCTTTCTGGCCGCTTCATTATCGGTCATGGCTTCCGCTTTGTCCTTTAGTTGGTCCAGTGTAATCCCTTCTTTCAGGTACTGTTCTGGTTCCTTCAGTGACAGGAACTTTTCGTAAGGGGTCATCATGTTTTCATAGCGGTACACCTTCTTCTCCGTGCCCTTGGCGTCCATCCGGGTTTCTGGATAAAAACAGGGGCGGTGGTAGTTCAGATAAGGAGTCAGGTCGTCCCGGTCAAACTGATTAAACTGTTTGGCATGGTGCCGGG
>NZ_LASA01000315.1 GCF_001562015.1 Endozoicomonas arenosclerae
CTGGAAAAGACACCGGKTGCATAGCCATAAAACAGTAGTGAAACCATCATGGCAGGATGCCAGCCTTTTGATCCTGTGCCTCGATAAGAATTGATCAGTGGAGACAGGTCGAGCTGGTCAACAACATCCACCACAAAGCGAGCCATATGACCTTCTGGAAGATAATCCTGGATGCTGGCAGGGAAAAGGTCGGGAGTGTTTCGGTCGACCGGTTTGAACTTCCACTTATTCATAGTGCTTTGAGTGTTACTGGTACTGGAATCAGGATTTTACCTGTTTTGCTGGTTAAGTCCGACAGGCTCCTAGAGTAGTTCATCCGCATGGAAGCCAAGCAGTACCAGCCACTAGGGAAGGTGTGAAGAAGTCCATCAATCCTTTGAGCATGTTCTAAAACACAATTCTTAGAACTAAAAGCGAGGATAGGGTCGCTCATTATCTACTTTTCAGCCGGTTTTCTCGGCTGATAGGCAGATTAACCCCTACGTAGCATTTGATCCAATCTAACCACATTAGCCAGAGCAAAAAGAGTGGCCAGTTTATTGTCATTTTTCCCGATGCCTCGATACGCTGTTTTTACAAATCCAAACTGGCAC
>NZ_LASA01000316.1 GCF_001562015.1 Endozoicomonas arenosclerae
TCAGGAAGCTGTTGGGTCACGCTCATATACCCCGGCACCATGCCAAACAGTTTAATCAGTTTGACCGGGACGACCTGACTCCTTATCTGAACTACCACCGCCCCTGTTTTTATCCAGAAACCCGGATGGACGCCAAGGGCAAGGAGAAGAAGGTGTACCGCTATGAAAACATGATGACCCCTTACGAAAAGTTCCTGTCACTGAAGGAACCAGAACAGTACCTGAAAGAAGGGATTACACTGGACAAACTAAAGGACAAAGCGGAAGCCATGACCGATAATGAAGCGGCCAGAAAGCTGCAACAAGCCAGAGAAATCCTGTTTCAATTAGTTCATGAGCGACAAGCCGAGGGTTAGGTAGTAGTACCTGCCTTCAGGCTCATTTCAGGATTGGAAAATACTTGTCATGGTTAAGGCTTTGCTACCTTTAACTGGATGACTGAGCTTATTACCAAGAAGTTGTCGCCTAAGGATAAGAAAAATCCTTACCTTCGTGACGAGATCCGTGCCATGGCCGACATTGGTGAGGAAGAGGGGGCTCTGATGGGCGCCGAGTCGGATCTGATGAAGAACATGTTGCGTTTCAAGGATCTTAAAATCATCGAGATCATGACGCCACGTTCGGTTCTGTTTTC
>NZ_LASA01000317.1 GCF_001562015.1 Endozoicomonas arenosclerae
CCCCAGCTAACGAACATGACCTGAATCAGGCAGGGCAGCTGCTGCACGGGGATGAGCAATTTATCTTTGCAGATGCCGGCTATCGCGGGGCCGAGAATCGGACAGAGTTGGAGTCCTGTGAAGCTGAGTGGTTCATAGCTGAAAAGCCCAGCATCTTGAAAGAGMTGAAGAAGCATCCCSGAAAAAATAAGGTGCCCATCAAACTGGAATTTACCAAGGCCAGTCKGAGAKCAGCAGTCGAACACCCCTTCAGAATCATTAAGTGTCAATTTGGATTTATAAAAGCCAGGTATCGAGGTTTGAAGAAGAATGACAATAAACTGTCTACTTTATTTGCCCTGGCGAATATTGTTCGACTGGATCAAATGATCCGGGCACAGGGTTAGTCCGCCCTGAAGTCACGAAAGTGGCTAAATATCATACAAATAAGGGGTTGAGACCTCTGATTTCAGTCCTACTTCGAACTCGATTCAAGAAGGGAGGTAAATTAGAGGTTATTCGCAGGTTCCCTAGACGTAGAGCTGTCATCTAGTACTCGACTTTTACTAAGGAAGGTGTGAAGAAGTCCATCAATCCTTTGAGCATGTTCTAAAACACAATTCTTAGAACTAAAAGCGAGGATAGGGTCGCTCATTATCTACTTTTCAGCCGGTTTTCTCGGCTGATAGGCAGATTAACCCCTACGTAGCATTTGATCCAATCTAACCACATTAGCCAGAGCAAAAAGAGTGGCCAGTTTATTGTCATTTTTCCCGATGCCTCGATACGCTGTTTTTACAAATCCAAA
>NZ_LASA01000318.1 GCF_001562015.1 Endozoicomonas arenosclerae
CCTTTTGATCCTGTGCCTCGATAAGAATTGATCAGTGGAGACAGGTCGAGCTGGTCAACAACATCCACCACAAAGCGAGCCATATGACCTTCTGGAAGATAATCCTGGATGCTGGCAGGGAAAAGGTCGGGAGTGTTTCGGTCGACCGGTTTGAACTTCCACTTATTCATAGTGCTTTGAGTGTTACTGGTACTGGAATCAGGATTTTACCTGTTTTGCTGGTTAAGTCCGACAGGCTCCTAGGCCTGACTTACTGATGTGTGCATTAACTACCCGAAAACGTCTCCAAGCATGCATAGGCAGTATGCTCTGCTCTAAAGAAACCAAGAATGATACCTTGACTCCTCTGAAGCTTCTTAAGGCCTGATGAAATGGCTTTAAGAAATTGATCTTTCGTTCTTAAGATCATTCTTCCTATACATCCTGATTTCAGGAATCCCCAGACAAATTCATCAGGATTGAGCTCTGGGGAATAGGCAGGCAATACATGTATTCCCAATAATCGAGATTCTGATTTGAGGTAATTCTGAACTTTCTTTGCTTTGTGTGCCGGGTGACCATCGACTACTACTATGACTGGACGATCATGGCCTTTCAGCATCTGTTTCAGGAAGCGTATAAAAACATCTGCATTGAAACGGCCAGGTATTGTC
>NZ_LASA01000319.1 GCF_001562015.1 Endozoicomonas arenosclerae
CCATAAAACAGTAGTGAAACCATCATGGCAGGATGCCAGCCTTTTGATCCTGTGCCTCGATAAGAATTGATCAGTGGAGACAGGTCGAGCKGGTCAACAACATCCACCACAAAGCGAGCCATATGACCTTCTGGAAGATAATCCTGGATGCTGGCAGGGAAAAGGTCGGGAGTGTTTCGGTCGACCGGTTTGAACTTCCACTTATTCATAGTGCTTTGAGTGTTACTGGTACTGGAATCAGGATTTTACCTGTTTTGCTGGTTAAGTCCGACAGGCTCCTAGAGTAGTTCATCCGCATGGAAGCCAAGCAGTACCAGCCACTAGCTGATTTTTTAGCCAAAGTTCCTGATCCTCGCTGCCCCGGCATGTGTGATCACAACCTGCTCGATATACTTATCATTGCTGTATGCGCAGTCATATGTGGAGCGGACGAGTGGCAAGACATGGAGGATTTTGGCCACTGCAAGGAGGACTGGTTCAGAACTTTCCTGGAGCTACCCGCTGGCATACCATCTAAATATACGTT
>NZ_LASA01000320.1 GCF_001562015.1 Endozoicomonas arenosclerae
ATGGTTGAGTGATCAGGAATGGGGTTCTCCAAAGATAAGCCTGCAAATAATCGCATTGAGGCTATCTCATAAAGTGCATCTTCCATTGCTGGGTCACTCAGGCTGTACCAGTGTTGTAAGCAGTGAATACGCAACATGGTTGCTAGCGGGTAAGGGCGTCTTCCATTACCTGGCTTTGGATAAAAAGGCTCAATGACGGCTTCTAATCGAGACCAGGGAATCAGCTTCTCCATTCTGAGTAAGAACTTCTCTTTACGAGTCTGTCGCTTTTTTTGGGTGAACTCGCAGTCGGCAAACGTGAGCTGATTCTTCATGGTGAACTCCAAATATGAGCTGATGGTAGATTAGGGAACCTGCGAATAACCTCTAATTTACTTCCCTTCTTGAATCGAGTTCGAAGTAGGACTGAAATCAGAGGTCTCAACCCCTTATTTGTATGATATTTAGCCACTTTCGTGACTTCAGGGCGGACTAACCCTGTGCCCGGATCATTTGATCCAGTCGAACAATATTCGCCAGGGCAAATAAAGTAGACAGTTTATTGTCATTCTTCTTCAAACCTCGATACCTGGCTTTTATAAATCCAAATTGACACTTAATGATTCTGAAGGGGTGTTCGACTGCTGCTCTCAGACTGGCCTTGGTAAATTCCAGTTTGATGGGCACCTTATTTTTTCGGGGATGCTTCTTCAGCTCTTTCAAGATGCTGGGCTTTTCAGCTATGAACCACTCAGCTTCACAGGACTCCAACTCTTTCCGATTCTCGGCCCCGCGATAGCCGGCATCTGCAAAGATAAATTKCTCATCCCCGTGCAGCAGCTGCTCTGCCTGATTCAGGTCATGTTCGTTAGCTGGGGTGGTC
>NZ_LASA01000321.1 GCF_001562015.1 Endozoicomonas arenosclerae
AAGCCCAGCATCGTGAAAGAGCTGAAGAAGCATCCCCGAAAAAATAAGGTGCCCATCAAACTGGAATTTACCAAGGCCAGTCTGAGAGCAGCAGTCGAACACCCCTGCAGAATCATTAAGTGTCAATTTGGATTTATAAAAGCCAGGTATCGAGGTTTGAAGAAGAATGACAATAAACTGTCTACTTTATTTGCCCTGGCGAATATTGTTCGACTGGATCAAATGATCCGGGCACAGGGTTAGTCCGCCCTGAAGTCACGAAAGTGGCTAAATATCATACAAATAAGGGGTTGAGACCTCTGATTTCAGTCCTACTTCGAACTCGATTCAAGAAGGGAAGTAAATTAGAGGTTATTCGCAGGTTCCTTAGTTTAACCGCCCACTGCAAGTAATCGAAGCGCCACAAGACTTAGGCAAAACACTCTGAAGTTCATTGGGTCGGATTACAACGTCTTGTTGGACGCGCCCTTGCACGGGCCCTTCTATGTATTTATCTTTGTACGACTTGAGTCGTTATTGAGCCTCAGCCACGAGACTTATAATCCCAGGGCCGGTGAATGGGATCATTTTTGAGTATAAATATCCCTTATTATATTCTGCTTTCATGCCTTTTACCGCGCTAATATAAACGTTGCCCTTATCTGGCTTCAGGCAGTCAGATTCAGTGCTGTCAGGTTATTCAGTATGAAGACCCATTGAGTGGTTGGGTCCCTGCCTCTGAACAGTCGTTCTTTCTGTTGCAGTTTTTGCTGGCAGACAGGGCATAACACCTGTTCGCCGTAGCCC
>NZ_LASA01000322.1 GCF_001562015.1 Endozoicomonas arenosclerae
CTGAAAAGCCCAGCATCTTGAAAGAGCTGAAGAAGCATCCCCGAAAAAATAAGGTACCCATCAAACTGGAATTTACCAAGGCCAGTCTGAGAGCAGCAGTCGAACACCCCTTCAGAATCATTAAGTGTCAATTTGGATTTATAAAAGCCAGGTATCGAGGTTTGAAGAAGAATGACAATAAACTGTCTACTTTATTTGCCCTGGCGAATATTGTTCGACTGGATCAAATGATCCGGGCACAGGGTTAGTCCGCCCTGAAGTCACGAAAGTGGCTAAATATCATACAAATAAGGGGTTGAGACCTCTGATTTCAGTCCTACTTCGAACTCGATTCAAGAAGGGAAGTAAATTAGAGGTTATTCGCAGGTTCCTTAGATCCTTTAATGAAGCGGATAAAGAAAATGAAGGTTTAAGGGCTAGTAAGTCTGTCCGAAAGAAATTGTTTAATGAAATAAATAAATAGACCTGACTGTTATCTAGTGCAGCTAAGCGCTAAACCTCATACCGTTCGCACTGAGCCTGTCGAAGTGCATTATCAGTATCCTTCGACAAGCTCAGGATGAACGGAGTATATATTGGCATTTACGCTTGGCTGCACTAGGAGCCTGTCGGACTTAACCAGCAAAACAGGTAAAATCCTGATTCCAGTACCAGTAACACTCAAAGCACTATGAATAAGTGGAAGTTCAAACCGGTCGACCGAAACACTCCCGACCTTTTCCCTGCCAGCATCCAGGATTATCTTCCAGAAGGTCATATGGCTCGCTTTGTGGTGGATGTTGTTGACCAGCTCGACCTGTCTCCACTGATCAATTCTTATCGAGGCACAGGATCAAAAGGCTGGCAT
>NZ_LASA01000323.1 GCF_001562015.1 Endozoicomonas arenosclerae
GGAAACCGTCACTGTACTGGTGGRTGCTTCAGTTGTTTTTGAAACACTTTCAGTAGCCGTCGGTGTCACAGTTTCAGAGGTTCTCCCGGCATCTTCAGGCAYGGATGTGTTGCCAAAAATACTGGTGTATAAACGACTGGTGTAGGACTGACTGCTGCTCGTTGGCTTGGTGGTAGCTGTTGGAGTGACAGTGGGCTCAGTCGTTGTGCTCTGAGTGGAAGTCGCTTTACTACTCTCCTGAGAAGAAGTCGTGGTAGATGCTTCAGTTGTTTTTGAAACACTTTCAGTCGCCGTCGGTGTCACAGTTTCRGWGGTTCTCCCGRCATCTTCAGGCATGGATGTGTTGCCAAAAATRCTGGTGTATAAACGACTGGTGTAGGACTGACTGCTGCTCGTTGGCTTGGTGGTAGCTGTTGGAGTGACAGTGGGCTCAGTCGTTGTGCTCTGAGTGGAAGTCGCTTTACTASTCTCCTGAGAAGAAGTCGTGGTGGATGCTTCAGTTGTTTTTGAAACACTTTCAGTCGCGGTAGGTGTTTCAGGGGTAGTTGATGTGGGACATCTTCAGGCATGGATGTGTTGCCAAAAATGCTGGTGTATAAACGACTGGTGTAGGACTGACTGCTGCTCGTTGGCTTGGTAGTAGCTGTTGGAGTGACAGTAGGCTCAGTTGTTGTGCTCTGAGTGGAGGTCGCTTCACTAGTCTCCTGAGAGGAAGTCGTGGTGGGTGCTTCAGTTGTTTTTGAAACACTTTCAGTAGCCGTGGGTGTCACAGTTTCAGTGGTTCTATCGACATCTTCAGGCATGGATGTGTTGCCAAAAATACTGGTGTATAAACGACTGGTGTAGGACTGACTGCTGCTCGTTGGCTTGGTGGTAGCTGTTGGAGTGACAGTGGGCTCAGTYGTTGTGCTCTGAGTGGAGGTCGCTTYACTAGTCTCCTGAGAAGAAGTCGTGGTGGGTGCTTCAGTTGTTTTTGAAACASTTTCAGTAGCCGTGGGTGTCACAGTTTCAGTGGTTCTWTMGACATCTTCAGGCATGGATGTGTTGCCAAAAATRCTGGKGTATAAACGACTGGTGTAGGACTGACTGCTGCCTGTTGGCTTGGTGCTTTCTGTTGGTGTGACCGTGGGCACAGTGGTTGTGGTCTGAGTGGTGGTCACTTCAATCGTTGGCTGAGAGG
>NZ_LASA01000324.1 GCF_001562015.1 Endozoicomonas arenosclerae
GAGTCAGACTGAGTCAAGCGAGCCTTTGATCGGTTTAAAAGGAGGCTTCACTATCGCTGTGGCTTCTGCTGTGCTTGTTCTTTGTCTTCATTYTKGARGCTGGAAAGCTGGAAAGCTGGAAAGCTGGAAAGCTGGAAAGCTGGAAAGCTGGAAAGCTGGAAAGCTGGAAAGCTGGAAAGCTGGAAAGCTGGAAAGCTGGAAAGCTGGAAAGCTGGAAAGCTGGAAAGCTGGAAAGCTGGAAAGCTGGAAAGCTGGAAAGCTGGAAAGCTGGAAAGCTGGAAAGCTGGAAAGCTGGAAAGCTGGAAAGCTGGAAAGCTGGAAAGCTGGAAAGCTGGAAAGTCACTATTTATTGGGGATGGAGTTCTGTCAAGTTTCTGTTTTAGGATTTGTTTCACAGATTTACACAGGATTCCGTTCACCCTGAGCTTGTCGAAGGGTCGTGCTATTGGGCTTCGACAGGCTCAGCCCGAACGGGTTTTGTGAGGGTTTCAATAGGGCCGTTAATTTCCGACAAGTCATTAAGAACCCCACCGAGTTTCGACTGGGAATACCTGGCTGTTGACCAACCTTG
>NZ_LASA01000325.1 GCF_001562015.1 Endozoicomonas arenosclerae
TCAGATGAAAGTGTCTGGCGGCGGTGGCGCTGGCAAGAAAAAAGTTGTTAACGTAGAAGTTCGCAAGAAGCGCACATACGTCAAGAACGAACAGGCTGAAGAGCAGAAGCCTGAAGAGAAGCAGGCTCGTCGTGATGGCGACCGTCCACCGCGTCGTGATGGAGATCGTCCTCAGCAGCGTCGTGACGGAGATCGTCCACCGCGTCGTGATGGAGATCGTCCTCAGCAGCGTCGTGATGGAGATCGTCCTCAGCAGCGTCGTGACGGAGATCGTCCACCGCGTCGTGATGGAGATCGTCCTCAGCAGCGTCGTGACGGAGATCGTCCTCAGCAGCGTCGTGACGGAGATCGTCCTCAGCAGCGTCGTGACGGAGATCGTCCACCGCGTCGTGATGGAGATCGTCCGGCTCGTGCGGGTGCTCCATCAGGTGCACCAGGTTTTGATCCGTCAGCGGCTCCAATGCCGACACAGGATGGCGATA
>NZ_LASA01000326.1 GCF_001562015.1 Endozoicomonas arenosclerae
GTGGAGCGGGAAGCAATTGAGTCGGCTGATGAAGCGTTTCGTTTTCATAGCGGTGTGCCAGCTTCAGCCTGAGAACCTTCAGACTCCTAGTTCAGCTAAACKCCATACCGTTCGCACTGAGCTTGTCGAAGTGCATTGCCAGTATYCTTCGACAAGCTCAGGATGAACGGGGTATRTCTGAGCGCTAAACTCCATACCGTTCGCACTGAGCTTGTCGAAGTGCATTGCCAGTATCCTTCGACAAGCTCAGGATGAACGGGGTATGTCTGAGCGCTAAACTCCATACCGTTTGCACTGAGCTTGTCGAAGTGTATTAACCGCATCCTTCGACAATGATCCGGAAGATCAGAGAGCAAGGGAGAAAAATGGCTTTTTTTGTATATATTCTCAAGTGTTCTGATGGCAGTTATT
>NZ_LASA01000327.1 GCF_001562015.1 Endozoicomonas arenosclerae
CATCTAATAAAACTTTTGATTGCTAGCAGAAAAGAAGTCATATCAAATAACAATCAGAAGAATTGGATTACAGGCAACTCGATTACTATAGTTTTTACGTCTTCGGAAATACTCCATCTAAATACTAAGGAACCTGCGAATAAGTCCCTGATCATGAGAKAATAATCTCAGCAGCTTGATCAGAGGTAGTCATGGACCAACAACTCTCTTTTTCCGACAGTGAATTCAGCCAGAAGCGACGCAGAACTCGTAGGGAAATTTTTCTTGAAAGAATGGAGGTTCTGATTCCATGGAAACGCTTAGAGGCCGTAATCGAGCCCTATTACCCTAAGCGTTTCCATGGAATCAGAACCTCCATTCTTTCACGAACAATTTCCCTACGAGTTCTGCGTCGCTTCTGGCTGAATTCACTGTCGGAAAAAGAGAGTTGTTGTTCCATGACTACCTCTGCTCAAGCTGCTGAGATTATTATCTCATGATCAGGGACTTATTCGCAGGTTCCCTAGGGAACCTGCGAATAACCTCTAATTTACTTCCCTTCTTGAATCGAGTTCGAAGTAGGACTGAAATCAGAGGTCTCAACCCCTTATTTGTATGATATTTAGCCACTTTCGTGACTTCAGGGCGGACTAACCCTGTGCCCGGATCATTTGATCCAGTCGAACAATATTCGCCAGGGCAAATAAAGTAGACAGTTTATTGTCATTCTTCTTCAWMCCTCGATACCTGGCTTTTATAAATCCAAATTGACACTTAATGATTCTGAAGGGGTGTTCGACTGCTGCTCTCAGACTGGCCTTGGTAAATTCCAGTTTGATGGGCACCTTATTTTTTCGGGGATGCTTCTTCAGCTCTTTCAAGATGCYGGGCTTTTCAGCTATGAACCACTCAGCTTCACAGGACTCCAACTC
>NZ_LASA01000328.1 GCF_001562015.1 Endozoicomonas arenosclerae
AGGTTGTGGTACTGGTGGGTGCTTCAGTTGTTTTTGAAACACTTTCAGTAGCCGTCGGTGTCACAGTTTCAGAGGTTCTCCCGACATCTTCAGGCATGGATGTGTTGCCAAAAATACTGGTGTATAAACGACTGGTGTAGGACTGACTGCTGCTCGTTGGCTTGGTGGTAGCTGTTGGAGTGACAGTGGGCTCAGTCGTTGTGCTCTGAGTGGAAGTCGCTTTACTACTCTCCTGAGAAGAAGTCGTGGTAGATGCTTCAGTTGTTTTTGAAACACTTTCAGTCAGCGGTGGGTGTTTCAGGGGTTGTKGTWGYTGGGACATCTTCAGGCATGGATGTGTTGCCAAAAATGCTGGTGTATAAACGACTGGTGTAGGACTGACTGCTGCTCGTTGGCTTGGTAGTAGCTGTTGGAGTGACAGTAGGCTCAGTTGTTGTGCTCTGAGTGGARGTCGCTTCACTAGTCTSCTGAGARGAAGTCGTGGTRGGTGCTTCAGTTGTTTTTGAAACAGTTTCAGTAGCCGTGGGTGTCACAGTTTCAGTGGTTCTATCGACATCTTCAGGCATCGATGTGTTACCAAAAATGCTGGTGTATAAACGACTGCTGTATGACTGACTGCTGCCTGTTGGCTTGGTGCTTTCTGTTGGTGTGTCCGTGGGCACAGTGGTTGTGGTCTGAGTGGTGGTCACTTCAATCGTTGGCTGAGAGGACGTCTTGGTAGGTGTTGCTTCAGACGGCTTATTGTCTGGATTCAGCAAGTAGTCTCTGGCGCTTTCCTTGGCT